>JAIXXN010000051.1 GCA_027490725.1 Oxalobacteraceae bacterium | reverse complement strand
TCCGGCTGCAAGTTTGCCTGCGGGTCCGGTTGCAAGTTCGTTGGTATGCGGTGAGGGCAGTATTTTAGCATAGGCTGACGGGGCCTCACCGCCACGGCGGCCTGCCAGCCACCAGAAGTCGGCTTAGAGGGAAGCCTCGATTTTTTGTCGCGCCACTGTCATTTTCCACTGGTAACATTTATTTTCTTATAACCAAAATAAAACTACACGGAGAGATTATGGACAGAAGGCAATTCATTAAATTCGGCAGCTTCATGACGGCTTCGGTGGCTACCGGTGCAGGGCTGAGTGCCTGCGGCGGCAGCGTCAGCAACAGCGTGCCGGCTGCCAGCGGCGCGTGGAAGTTCCCGCAAAGCGTGGCGTCCGGTGACCCGCACAGCGACAGCATCATTCTGTGGACCCGCGCCGTACCGGCTGGCGCCGATGATGTGGCGGTACTCAGCGGCGTGACTGATAGCAGCATCCGCTTGCAACTGACGGCGGCCGATAACAGCGCTGCGCTGGGCAGCAATACTGCCCTGAGCGGCCAGTTGGTCACCGATGCCACGCTGCCTTTGCAGTCGCAATTTGACAACACCGTACGCCACAAAGTCAGCGGCTTGACGCCGAACACTTTCTACTACTATCAGTTCATCGCCGGTGACAGCCGTTCCAACGTGGGCCGCTTCAAGACGGCACCGGCGCCGGACGCCGATGTCTCGCAACTGCAGTTTGCCTACATGACCTGTCAGGACTGGAGTGTCAACCACTGGGGCACCATGAGCAGCATCGCTAGCGAGAAGCTCGATTTCATCGTGCATCTGGGCGATTACATCTACGAGACGGTAGGCGAGGACTTCCAGCAGGGCGCGGTCGAGAGTCGTCACGACCAGCTCAAACTGCCGGATGGCGTGTACAAGAACGGCAGCAGCGGCGCGCAGTATGCCAACACGCTGGCCGACTACCGCTATCTGTACAAGAAATACCGCACCGATACACGCCTGCAGGCGCTGCACGAGCGCTTCGCCTTCATCGCCATCTGGGACGATCACGAGTTCACCGACGATGCCTGGCAGGACGCCCAGACTTACGACGGTAGCTTCAACAAGACCGATGGCTCGGATCTGCACCAGAGCGCGCGGCGCCGTAGCGCCAATCAGGCGTGGTTCGAATTCATGCCGGCCGATGTCACGCTGGATGCGACCAGTGCCGGCTTCCAGAACATCAAGATCTACCGTGATTTCCAGTTCGGTAAGCTGATGCAACTGGTGATGACCGACCAGCGCCTGTACCGTGCCGATCACGTGATTCCGGAATCGGCCATCAATCCGGCCACCGGCCAGCCGCTGGGCCGTCTCGGCTCGCGCTATCTGGTACCGCAGGACGTCTTCAACACCGTGGAAGCGCAGAAGATGGGCGGCGCCAGCGCAATCGGACTGGAGCCACTGGCGACCGTATCGATGCTGGGCGCCACCCAGCGCCAGTGGTGGATGGATAAAATGAAATCGGCCAATACCACGTGGAAGCTGTGGGGCAATGAAGTGTCGCTGCTGCGCATGGGGCTGAATGGTGGTGACGCGATTGCCACGCTGCTGGCACTGAATGCCGTGCCGACGCTGGCGACTTCCATCGCGAACACCGTGACGGCCACCGGCGGCAATTTCCCGCTGGCCGCTGCCATCGTGGCCGCCGCGACGGCCGGTGCTGCGCCAGCGCTGGCGCAGCAGGGCGCAGGTGCGATTATGGCCGCGTATGCCGTATCCGGTAGTACGGCGGAAGCGCGCGTCGCGGCCGGTGTCAAAGCTGGCCTGAGCGTTGCACAAGCCAGCATCGCGGTGGCAAGCTATACCGCGGTCTACATCGCCGGTAGCGGCGTGGTCGCAGCCACCCCGGCGACCTTGCTGGGAACGGGCGCGCAAACCATCGCCTTCGGTCTCATCAAACCGGACGTACAGGCCAATAAAGCGGCCTCGGTGTTCGTGCAGGCCAGCGGCAAGCAGGCGGCACTGGCGCCATTCTTTGCCCGTTTCCTGCTCAACTGCGACCAGTGGGATGGCTATAACAGCGAGCGCAAGGCGCTGATGTCCTACCTGAAGAGCAACAACATCGGCAACGTGGTGGCACTGACGGGCGACATTCACGCCTTCTTCGCCGGCACCGTCAGTGACGATTTCGATGCGGCCGGTGGCGGTACGCCGGTCATGACGGATCTGGTGACGGCGGGCGTCAGCTCGGATTCCTTCTTCAGCTATCTGCGCGATGCGGCCACAGCACTGGGCGATATCGCCACGCTGGTGTCCTACCCGCTGGCAGTGCCAGTGCCGGGACTGGGCACGCTGAACCTGACCTTCAACCTGCTCGACTACACCATGGGCAAAGCTGCACCAAGCGTGGCCAGCCTGCTGGAGCAAACCCGCGTGCAGCTGCGCGGTGCGCTGGCTGCCAAAGGCTTGCCGGAAGCCCAGCTAGACGCCACCACCAGTGCCGTACTGGCCGGCCTGCAGGCGAATAGCGACTTCAGCACCAGCCTGCTGGCGTTGGCGCAGCAACTGGCCGGTCTGGGCAACAACCCGTGGCTCAAGCATGTGAATGCCGACGCGCAGGGTTACACCGTGGTCACGCTCACGCCGGGCAAGCTGGTGGCCCAGTTCAAGCAGGTGAACAAGCTGGTAGGTAACGCGGCACCGGCCAGCGTGGTAGCGCGCGTGACCACCGCCACCGTCAACGCCGGCGCGGTCGCCGTCAGCATCAGCTAAAGCGACCTGGTACCACCCCGGCGCCTGCTCGCGGGTGCCGGGGAGGCGCGCGCCAGCGGCCTGAGGCTTTTGCCCTTACAATTGCTGTATGGATAAAAGCATCAAAGATAGCGCTGCGGCGCGCGCCGCCTATCTGGGCGGCCTCGGTATCGCCATCGGTGGTGCAGTGCTGTTCTCGACCAAGGCGGTGGTGGCCAAGCTGCTCTACCGCTATCAGATTGACGCGGTGACGCTGATTGCGTTCCGCATGCTGTTTTCACTGCCCGTGTTTGCCAGCGTGGCACTCTGGAAGATGCGCACCGAAGCGCCACTGAGCAAGGCGGACCGCTGGCGTGTGCTGGGCCTTGGTCTGGTTGGCTACTATCTCTCCAGTTTTCTCGACTTCCTCGGTCTGCAATACATCTCGGTCGGGCTGGAACGGTTGATTCTGTTCCTCACGCCCACCTTCGTATTGCTGATTTCCTCGACCCTGCTCAAGCAGCACATCAGCCGCCGCCAGTGGCTGGCGCTACTCATTTCCTATTGCGGCATCGTGTTCGTGTTCCTGCATGATCTGCACAGTGGCAGCAAGAACGTGGTGCTGGGCGCCACTCTGGTGATGGGCTCGGCTGCCGCCTATGCCGTATACCTGCTGCAGTCCGGCGAGATGGTGCGCCGGCTCGGTTCCCTGCGGCTGGTGGCCTATGCCATGTGCGTCTCCAGCGTGGCTTGCATCGGCCAGTTTCTGGTGCTGCGTCCTGTCTCGGGACTGCTGCAACCGCTGCCGGTGTACGGCCTGTCGCTGGTGAACGGCATCCTGTGCACGGTGATGCCGGTATTTATGACCATGGCCGCAGTGGAACGCATAGGCGCCGGTACCGCCTCGCAGGCTGGTATGATCGGGCCGGTTTCTACGCTGTTTCTGGGGGCGCTGCTGCTGGGCGAACCCGTCACGTCCTGGCAGCTGGGTGGCACCGCGCTGGTGCTGGCCGGGATCTATCTCTTATCAAAAAAATAGGATCTACACTGATGAAAACCCGCATTGCCCTGATTGCCCACGATAAGAAAAAAGACGACATGATTGCGCTGGCCGGCCAGTACCGCGCCTTTCTCGCGACCTGTGAACTGACTGCCACCGGCACCACCGGTGGTCGCCTGATCAATGAACTGGGGTTGACGGTGGATCGCAAACACTCGGGGCCGTTTGGTGGCGACTTGCAGATCGGCTCGCTGCTGGTCGAAGGCGGCATTGATTGCGTGATTTTCCTGCGCGACCCGATGACGCCTCAGCCGCACGAACCGGACATCAACGCACTGGTGCGTGCCTGCGACGTGCACAACACCCCGTGTGCCACCAATCTGGCGTCGGCCCATCTGGTGCTGTCGCAATTGCAGCAGCGCGCTGCCAGCGCCTGAACGGCGCTAGACTACTTCGCACAGGAGGCAAGATGACCAAGGTAATCCAAATTCAGCGCGTCGGTGGCCCGGAAGTGATGGAGCTGGTGGATGTGCAACTGGGTGCGCCCGGTCCCGGCGAAGCGCAAGTGCGCCAGCATGCCATCGGTCTGAACTTCATCGATGTGTATTTCCGTACCGGTCTGTATGCACAGCCGCTACCCGGCGGTCTGGGCATGGAAGGCGCCGGCGTGGTCGAAGCGGTGGGCGAGGGCGTCACGGAAGTCAAAGTGGGCGACCGGGTGGCCTATGCCGGACGTCCGATCGGTGCTTACGCGGAAGCGCGCAATCTGCCGGCCTCGCAGTTGCTGGTACTGCCCGATAACGTCGATTTCGAGACGGCCGCCGCGATGATGCTGCAAGGGCTGACGGTGCAGTATCTGTTCCATCGCACCGTGCAGCTGAAGGCGGGCGACACCATCCTGTTCCACGCGGCTGCCGGCGGGGTGGGACTGATTGCCTGCCAGTGGGCCAAACTGCTAGGCGTGACCCTGATCGGCACGGTCGGTTCGGACCAGAAGGCCGAACTGGCAACGCGCAACGGTGCGCACCATGTGATCAATTACAACCGCGAGAATTTCACCGAGCGGGTGCGCGAGATCACCGGTGGCAAGGGGGTGACGGCGGTCTACGACTCGATCGGTAAAGACACTTTTATCGGCTCGCTCGACTGTCTGCGTCCGCTGGGCACCATGGTCAGCTTCGGCAATGCCTCGGGACCGGTGGATCCGTTCAGCCTGAGCGAACTGGCGAATCGTGGCTCGCTGTTCGTGACGCGGCCGTCGCTGATGGCTTACATGTCGACCCGTGCCGAACTCGAAGCGGCCGCCAAGTCGTTATTTGGCGTGGTCGCCAGCGGTGCTGTCAAAATCGATGTGCGGCAGCGCTATGCGCTGGCCGACGTGGCGCGTGCGCACACCGAACTGGAAGCGCGCAAAACCACCGGTTCGTCGATTCTGCTGCCGTAAATGATCAACAGCCGGTCGATCCGGCTGCCGTAAATAACCAACAGCCGGTCGATCCGGCTGCCGTAAATAACCAACGGCCGGTCGATCCGGCTGTTGGTGGTGTCAGTCCGTCACAGAGTGCGGTGGCATCAGCTTAGCCAGCCTTGGCCGGTGCAGCATTGCTCACTTCACCTTGCGGTTTAAGTTCCAGATCGACGCGGCGTGGCACGCCATTCTGTCCCGGGAAGCCGGTAAAGGCGCTTTGCACCAGCGCCGGCATGACCTGCGGCGTGGCGGCAACGCGGCTGGTATTGTTCACGGTAACGTCATACAGCTTACGGCCATCGGTGGCATTGATGGTGATGCGCAGCTGGCGCTGGTATTCGTGTTTGATGCGTTCGGTCACCATCAGCGGAGCACCGAAACGGAAGGGATCATAGAAATACGGCCGGTAGCCAAGCCGGCTGTAACCCCAGCCATAGCGGCCCCAGCCTGGCCCCCAGTACGGTCCGACCATGAAGGGATCCTGGGTCTCGACGATGCGCACCGGATGATCGATGGTACTGAATTTCATCCCCACCAGCAATTTCGCTGCCTGCTCAGGTGGCGCCTGATGCAGGCCCAGCTTCTCCAGCTCGCGGCTCACCAGCACCTGATAGCTGCGGTATTCCAGCGTATCGTCGGCGCCCTGCGGGGCCTCGAACGCATAACTCTGATCGCGCGCCTCGGCAGTCCAGGCATTGAACGCCGTAACGTCGCTACGGATAGTGGTCGCGCAGCCGCTCAGCAGAACCAGCGCCGCGGCGGCAAGGAAAGCGATTTTCTTCACGATATGACCTCTACAAAGTTAGTCGTCATGGGGCACCCTGTAGTGTATGACGGCGGATGCGCCCTTGCCAGAATCTTACAGAAAGTTACCACCGCTGGGGAAGTCGAAGCAACCGGGGGCAAGAAGCAAACCGGGGTCAGATCCGACATCCAGACACAAGCTCATCTGTAACGGCATGAAAACAACCGGGGTCAGATCCGACATTCAGACACAAGTTCATCTGTAAGGGCATGAAAACAGTCCAGTTCGTGTCCGGATGTCGGATCTGACCCCGGTTTGGGCGACTCGCGGCGCTGGTATTGGTAAAATAGGCTTTTGCTGACGATTTCCGGGCTTTTCATGCGTATAGATAGCACTCCACCGACGATATTCCGTAAAGATTACACCGTGCCAAGTTATCTGGTGGAAACAGTGGAGCTCGGTTTCGATCTCGACCCCGCGCGGACTATCGTCGCCAATCGCATTACCCTGCAGCACAATCCCGCCAGTCCTAGCCGCGCCATTGTGCTGCATGGCGAGGAGCTGGAGTTGGTGGCGTTGCGCCTGAACGGCCGTACGCTGGCGCCGACCGAATATTCGATCGAGGCGTCGGTGCTGACGATTCCGCGTGCGCCTTCGCAGGTGGTGCTGGAAATCGAAACGCTGTGCGCGCCCGTTGAAAATACTTCGCTGTCCGGGCTGTATGTCTCGAACGGCAATTTTTTCACGCAGTGCGAGGCGGAGGGCTTCCGCCGGATTACCTATTTCCCCGATCGCCCCGATGTGATGGCGAAATACACCGTGATGCTGCGCGCCGATAAGGCCCGCTATCCGGTGCTGCTGTCGAACGGTAATCTGATCGAGTCCGGTGAGCTCGATGATGGCCGCCATTACGCCAAGTGGGAAGATCCGTTCAAGAAGCCGTCGTATCTGTTCGCGCTGGTCGCGGCGCGGCTGGTGTGTCAGGAAGAGCAGTACACACTCAAGTCCGGCCGCAAGGTGCTGCTGCAGGTCTGGGTGGAAGAGGGCAATCTCGATAAGACCGATTACGCCATGCAGTCGCTGAAGAACTCGATCCGCTGGGATGAGGAACGCTTCGGACTGGAACTCGATCTGGACCGCTTCATGATCGTCGCCGTGGGCGATTTCAACATGGGCGCGATGGAGAACAAGGGCCTGAATATCTTCAACACCAAGTTCGTGCTGGCCAATCCGCGCGTGGCGACCGATGTCGATTACGCGGGGATCGAGGCAGTGGTGGGCCACGAATACTTCCACAACTGGACCGGTAACCGCGTCACCTGCCGCGACTGGTTCCAGCTGTCGCTCAAAGAAGGCCTGACGGTGTTCCGCGATCAGGAATTCAGCGCTGACATGATCGGCACCGACAGCGGTCGCGCCGTCACCCGTATCGATCAGGTGCGCACGCTGCGTCAGGCCCAGTTCCCCGAAGATGCCGGGCCGATGGCACATCCGGTACGTCCCGACTCCTTCGTCGAGATCAATAATTTCTACACCGTGACGGTCTACGAAAAGGGCGCCGAAGTGGTGCGCATGTACCAGACGCTGGTGGGCCGCGAAGGCTTCCGCAAAGGCATGGACCTGTACTTCGCCCGTCATGACGGACAGGCGGTGGAATGCGATGACTTCCGCGCTGCGATGGCTGACGCCAATGGCCGCGATCTGCGCCAGTTCGAGCGCTGGTATAGTCAGGCTGGTACCCCGGTGGTCACGGCGCGCACCCGTTACGACGCCGTCAAGCGCAATTTCGACATCATCCTCAGCCAGCGCTGCCCTGCTACGGCAGGCCAGCCGGACAAGCTGCCGTTCCACATTCCCGTTGCCGTTGGCCTGCTCGACGCGCAGGGCAAGGATATGCCGCTGCTGCTGGAAGGCAGCGAGCATCCGCGCGGTGCCACCACGGTGGTACTGGAACTGACGGAGCAGGAGCAGATTTTCCGCTTCCGTAATGTCGATGAACGCCCGACTCCTTCGATCCTGCGCGACTTCTCCGCGCCGGTAGTGCTGGAATACGATTACACGGATGACGAGTTGCTGCATCTGTTCCGCCATGACAGCGATCCGGTGAACCGCTGGGAAGCCGGCCAGCGACTGGCCATGGCGCGTCTGCTCAAGCTGACCGCACAAATTAGTGCACAAGGCAGCGCGGCCGTGCTGAAACTCGATAGCACCTTTATCGAAGCGCAGCGCGCAGTGCTGACCGATGCCACGCTGGATCCTGCATTCCGCGAGCTGGCGCTGATTCTGCCGTCGGAAGTGATCATCGCCGAGCAGATGGAGGTGGTAGATCCGCAGGCGATACATACCGCCCGCCAGTTCATGCGTCGTAGCATCGGCGCGGCGCTGAAACCGCAACTGCTGGCGCAATACCACGCCAACCAGACGCCCGGCGCCTACAGCCCGGACGCACTGTCGGCTGGTAAGCGGGCGCTGAAAAATCTGTGTCTGGCGTATCTGCTGGTGGCACCGGAAGCGGCCGAACTGCAACTGGCGCAGCAGCAGTTCGAGCAGGCCGGGAATATGACCGATCGTGCAGCTGCACTGGCGGCACTGATCCATAGCGGCAGCGATGCCAGCAGCTATCTGCAGGCCTTCTACCTCGACTTCGAGAATGAAGCGCTGGTGGTCGACAAATGGTTCGCCATGCAGGCCGCTGCGCCGGCCAGCGATGTCGCAACGGTACGCAAGCTGATGCAGCATCCGGCCTTCACGCTGAAGAATCCGAACCGCGCGCGTAGTCTGATTTTCAGCTTCACCAATGCCAACCCGGCGCAGTTCCATGCGGCCGATGGCAGTGCTTACGAATTCTGGGCCGAGCTGGTGATCCAGCTCGATGCCATCAACCCGCAAGTGGCTGCGCGTCTGGCGCGCAGCATGGACCGCTGGCGCCGTTACGCGCCGGCGCTGCAGGAAAAAATGAAGCAAGCTCTCGAAAAAGTCGCGGCCCGTGACCAGCTGTCCAACGATGTGCAGGAAGTCGTCAGCAAAGCACTGGCTAACTAATTCAATTCAACCAAAGGAATCCATGAAACGCATCAGCCTCACCCAATATCTGGTGGAAGAACAACGCCAGAACAACTCGATTCCCGCCGAACTGCGCCTGCTGATCGAAGTGGTGGCACGCGCCTGCAAAACCATTAGCCACGCCGTCGGCAAAGGCGCGCTGGGCGAAGTGCTGGGTACCGCCGAGACGGAAAATATCCAGGGCGAAGTGCAGAAGAAGCTGGACATCATCTCCAACGAAATCCTGTTGGAAGCGAACGAGTGGGGCGGCCATCTGGCGGCCATGGCTTCGGAAGAAATGGAATCGATCCACCCGATTCCGAACCGCTATCCGAAGGGCGAATACATGCTGCTGTTCGACCCACTGGATGGCTCGTCCAACATCGACGTCAACGTCTCGATCGGTACCATCTTCTCCGTGCTGAAAGCACCGGAAGGCATGGGCCAGCCGACCGAAGCCGATTTCATGCAGCCGGGTACCCAGCAAGTAGCCGCCGGCTACGCCGTGTACGGCCCGCAGACCATGCTGGTACTGACCACCGGTAATGGTGTGAACTGCTTCACGCTGGACCGCGAGATGGGTTCGTGGGTACTGACCCAGCGCGATATGCAGATCCCTGCCAAGACCAAGGAATTCGCCATCAATATGTCGAACGCGCGTCACTGGCACGCACCGGTCAAGCGTTATGTGGACGAACTGCTGGCTGGCGAAACCGGCCCGCGCGGCACCAACTTCAATATGCGCTGGATCGCTTCGATGGTGGCGGACGTGCACCGCATTCTGAATCGTGGTGGTGTCTTCATGTACCCTGCCGATCTGCGTGATACCTCGATGCCGGGCAAGCTGCGTCTGATGTATGAAGCCAATCCGATGGCCTTCATCGTCGAGCAGGCAGGCGGCGCGGCGACTGATGGTCAGCAGCGCATCATGGAGATCCAGCCACACAAACTGCATCAGCGTGTGCCGGTGTTCCTCGGTTCGCGCGACGAAGTGGCCGTAGTGACGGGTTACCATCAGGCTTAAACCCCTGATTTAAGCGCCTTCCAGCAGATTTTTTCGCCGCCAGCCCCGTTTTTTTAGTTAAGGGCTAGCGCGGCGCGAGAAATATTTGTTAGAATGTGCGACTTCGCCGCTTTAGCTCAGTTGGTAGAGCAGTTCATTCGTAATGAAAAGGTCGCCAGTTCGATTCCGGCAAGCGGCACCAGAACTTAGTACTAAACCTCGCTTTTCCTCTAGGGAGAGCGAGGTTTTTTTACGTCCGCTTACTTCCACCGTTGTTACATCACTCCACTCTGTCACGCTTGTTTACTTGAGACAGACTTGAGCTACGCCGCATCTGTCTCTTTCATTATTATCTAAGGCAAAGCGGTATACAAGCCCTTTTGTTGCTTTGACATTTATTCATTTTAGGACGTATCAGCTACCCATCGGGCACGGCCTAAGCCGTGGCCGAGGCCACCGCCTTAACTTATACGCTTGTCATTGGTGAGGCTGATATAGAGGCCGCTGGTTGGGGCCTGCGGAAGTGACGGGGTAGCTTTTGCGCAGCGCAGCTGCTGCGGCTTCATACTACCTGCCGGAGAAAAATTTTTCGGTCTGCCAAACTTTAGCTAAGCATCTGTTGGTGCAGGTCAGGTTCAATTGAGCCGTCAGAGTTTTCTGTTGACTCTAGCCGGCAGCACAAAAAGGCCGCCAGTCATTCTATCGTTCGCACTCATTATTTTGCTGGATTTGCTTCAGTCCACCCCTTTTTTAGTAGTCTGTCACTGGAGACTTAACGAGCCTGTAAAGCGTCCGGTGGAACGAGACATTGCTTAGCTTTTTAACCATGACACAAACTCGGATGTGTCGATGCGATCTGCGATCATCTGATTTGCGCTCAACTCTCCTAGGTATCTACCAGAAGCATCAAGAAAGTGCGGAGGGTTTGTCGATAGCGGGTTAAAGGGGGAATATGTGGCATATGGGCTTCCATAATTTCCGAATTGGTTAAATATCGATTCAGGTGAATACGGGCTTCCATGGGGACCAAACTCATTTGTTAGGGAACTGAGTTCAAATCTATTCTTACTTACCGTTCCTAAGAAAGTTCCGTCAGCAGCGTAAATATAGGTACCCGTTAAATTGGGAAATTCGGCGCTACTATTCCGATTAAAACCAACCCATTTTCCTGAGCTAGCGCTACTCTGTGCTTCGAATACATCAATGAATCCATGTGGCAGCGGGGCCATGCGGAGCCTCATCAATGGTTTAAACGGTCGAATTGGTTTCAGTGGACGTAGTGGAACCATTTTTGCAGGCTTCCGCTCTGAGGTTCTCTTTGCAACCCTGTCATCGTCGAGAATATATCCATGAAATGCTCCACGAATATCGTGCATTTCGTTCCCGTTGACAATAAAGCCAATCCACTCGCTGTTGGTATCAAAAACGTTGCTACCCGACATAAAGGCAACATACTGCCCAGATGTATTGAATAAATACCGAACGGCCATAGTCACTGATCCTCATTTCGAAGAGTGAGATATAAGCCTGCTACCACCATTAACAATCCGCACAGAAGAAGCCCTCCGCCTATCCTATTGTTAGACGGCTCAGCAGTCAGAAAGTTGATGGCAAACCCCAGTAATACGTTACTGATTGCCATCAGGATCGCCCCGATTCTGGAATCAGATTTCTTCTGCCGATACCCAGAAACATAGGTAGATAGTGTATTCCGTTCATTTTTCAATGCCACATTTTCGTCATTCAACTGCTTGTAATAGTGCATTACCATTGTGATGGCTACTTTGTTGCCCTTCAGCTCGTTTACTGAGAGACCGGCCAACTGATCCATAGGAAGGCCAAGCATTTGTTGAGGTGGCGGAGGCACGCCAGTTGAGTTGGGGGCGATAGGTGAATTAGGTTGAGAAGCCATCATGAGATACTTAGAGTTACGATAACTAATAGTATCATCTTGTCTAGATGTCAACCATAGTCGACCTTAGCAGCCGACAAACATGGCCGGATTGCAAACCATGGGGCAGAATAGCACCCTGCCGGGTTGCAAAGATGACGTCTTTCTATCAACTAGGGTAAGCCTAATGCGCCCCATTGGGGCGTCTTGACAAACTGTTACTGAATCACGCATGATCCTTCGCAACTCGCACATTCTCCACAGGAAGCATTGCCCCCATGTTTGAACAAACTTTCAAGAACATCGACGACATACTGCACAAGGATTCAGGCTGCACCAGCGAGCTGGACTACACAGAGCAATCTTCATGGCTGCTGTTTCTAAAGTACTTGGATGCACTGGAGGCTGACAAGGCGCTTGAGACCGAGCTGGAGGGGAGAACCTACAGCTTCATTATAGACAAGCCGTATCGGTGGGAGTCGTGGGCCGCGCCAAAAGGCGCCGATGGCAAGCTGGATCACAACACTGCCATGACCGGTGACGACCTACTTGACTTCGTCAATAACAAATTGTTTACCTACCTGCATGGATTCAAACAGCGCGCCACCGGGCCGCAGACCATTGAATATAAGATAGGTGAGATCTTCGGTGAGATCAAAAACCGTGTTCAAAGCGGCTACAACTTACGTGATGTGATCGAACTGGTGGACGATCTTCGCTTCCGCTCACAGACCGAGAAGCACGAACTGTCCCATCTCTATGAAGTCAAGATCAAGAACATGGGCAACGCTGGGCGCAACGGTGGCGAATACTACACCCCTCGACCGCTTATCCGCGCCATGATCCAGGTCGCGGCCCCCAAGATTGGTGAACGTATTTACGACGGTGCCTGTGGCTCTGCAGGGTTCTTGTGTGAGGCATTTGATTACCTCCAAAGGCAGCCCGGCCTGACCACGACGGACCAAAAAACACTGCAAACCAGTACCTTTTACGGCAAAGAGAAAAAGAGTCTGGCTTATGTCATTGCGATCATGAACATGATCTTGCACGGTATCGAGGCCCCTAACATTGTCCATGCCAATACGCTGGCCGAGAACATCGCCGACATTCAGGACAAGGATCGGTATGACGTGATTTTGGCCAATCCGCCGTTTGGCGGTAAAGAGCGTAAAGAGGTGCAACAGAATTTCCCTGTCAAGACTGGCGAGACGGCTTTCTTGTTCTTGCAGCACTTCATCAAGTCCCTGAAAGCTGGCGGTCGGGCTGCCATCGTTATCAAGAATACCTTCCTGAGCAATACCGACAACGCCAGCGTGAGCCTGCGTAAGCTGCTGCTGGAGACCTGCAATCTGCATACAGTGCTGGACTGCCCGGGCGGCACGTTTCAGGGGGCGGGCGTAAAGACGGTGGTGCTGTTCTTTGAGAAAGGTGCACCTACCCGCAAGGTCTGGTTCTACCAACTGGACGTTGGCCGCAACATGGGCAAGACCAACCCGTTGAATGATGACGACCTGACGCCGTTCATTCAGGCGCAGCCAACCTTTGCCGACACAGCGCAGAGCTGGTCGCTGGATGTGACGGCGGTGAACGCCAGCACGTATGACTTGTCGGTTAAGAATCCAAATGGTGGAGAAATGGTGGCCCACCGCAGCCCGCAAGACATCATGGATGAAATTGCGGCACTGGATCTTGAAGCCGCCGAGGTGCTGACGACGATTCGGGAGCTGTTATGAAGGCGGGGTGGCTGAGCGTATCTATAGACAGCCTGTGCAATGTGGAATACGGGACACGTGTTGTTCAAAAACGTGACGGGGGGCGTATCTATCCAGTGTACGGTGGAGGAGGGGCTACATTTTTCATGGACAGTCCGAATCGAGAAAATCGGATTGTTGTTTCGCGCTTTGGTATGTCCGCAGAATGCACTCGTTTTGTTAACGGGAAATTTTTCCTCAACGACAGCGGGCTTACTTTATCCCCCAAGGACTCAAATAGTCTCCTCCAAGTTTTTCTAAATTGGCAGACGTTGGCTTTGAATGACGTGATATTTGGACTAGGCAAGGGCTCGGCTCAAAAGAATCTTGACGTTCCAGCATTCAGAAATTTACAAATTTCCTACCCAAATTCATTGTCGGAACAGCAACGTATCGTCACTATGCTCGACGAAGCCTTTGACGGCATCGCCACCGCCAAGGCCAATGCCGAGAAGAACATGCAGAATGCGCGGGCTATTTTTGAGAGTCATCTGCAATCGGTGTTTACGCAGCGGGGGGACGGGTGGGAGAACAAGCGACTCGGGGCTATATGTGACAGAGTTTCAGTTGGCCACGTAGGTCCCACCACTCAGTTCTATTGTGACGGAGCGAACGGTATAGCGTTCCTTCGTTCTCAAAACGTTCGCAGGGGATATCTTAACTGGGATGGCATCCAGTACGTCACCAAGGAGTTTCATCAAAGGTTAAAGAAATCGCAATTGAAAGCAGGTGATCTTCTGTTTGTGCGTGTTGGTGCAAATCGCGGCGATTGTTGTTCAGTACCTGAAGGGGCAGGTGAGATCAACTGCGCAAATATAGTTTTTGCCCGACCAACTGAGGGAAATGCGACGTTTCTTGAACGATATTGTGATTCGGCTCATGGAAGAGCGCAGCTACTGGGAATGACGACCGGCTCTGCTCAGGGCGTTATCAATACGACCTCGGTGGCCGAACTCGTCGTGCCTCTTCCTCCCTTACAAGAGCAGTTGCGTATTGTTGAACGATTAAATGAATTTCAATGTGAAACCGAACGCCTCGAAGTCATCTACCAGCAAAAGCTCACCGCCCTCGACGAGCTGAAAAAATCCTTGCTGCACCGCGCCTTCAACGGCGACTTGTGAGAGAACCCGCGCCATGAACGAAGCCGAAACCCGTGCCGACCATATCGACCCCGCTCTGAAGGCTGCAGGCTGGGGCGTAGTTGAAGGCAGCCGCATCCTGCGTGAGCACGGCATCACTGCCGGACGTCTGCTGGGCGGCGGCAAGCGGGCCAAGGCTGAGATTGCTGACTACGTGCTGGTCTACCGCAACACAAAACTGGCCACTGTCGAGGCCAAGGCGTGGGACAAGCCCTACACTGAAGGGGTGGCGCAGGCCAAGAGCTACGCTACCAGATTGGCCGTGCGCTTTGCCTACGCCACCAATGGTCAAAAAATTTATGGCATTGACATGGCCACCGGCCTTGAAGCCGACGTGGCGCAGTACCCAAGCCCGGAGGAGCTGTGGAACCTTACCTTCGCTGAAGCGGATCATGACACCGCAACTTGGCGTGACCGGTTTGCTACCGTGCCATTTGAGGACCACGGCGGCACATGGCAGGGGCGCTATTACCAAGACATAGCGATCACCCGCGTGCTGGAGGCCGTGGCTAGCGGACGCGATCGCGTTCTCTTGACGCTGGCCACCGGTACCGGCAAGACCTTCATTGCTTTTCAACTGGCATGGAAGCTGTTCCAGAGCCGCTGGAACCTGAAAGACTGGAAATCAGGCGAGGTGCCAAGCCGCCGCCCTCGCATCCTGTTCCTTGCCGACCGCAACATCTTGGCAGATCAGGCATATAACGCATTTTCAGCCTTTGAAAATTCGTCTCCAGGTTCGTTGGTCCGTATTGCTCCCGACGAAATAAAAAAGGCCGGGCGTGTACCGAAGAACGGCAACATCTTCTTCACCATATTTCAGACCTTCATGAGCGGGCCCGCCGGTGTACCCTATTTTGGCGAGTACCCACCAGACTTCTTCGACTTCATCGTGGTCGACGAATGCCACCGAGGCGGGGCGAATGACGAGGGCAACTGGCGCGCAATCCTTGACTATTTTTCTCCTGCCGTGCAGCTGGGTTTGACGGCCACGCCCAAGCGCACGATCAATACCAACACCTATGACTATTTCGGCGAGCCGGTATATGTGTATTCGCTCAAGGAGGGCATCAACGACGGCTTCTTGACACCATTCAAAGTCAAACAAATTGCCACCACAATAGATGACTATACCTACACTCCTGATGACGCCGTGGTGGCAGGTGAGGTTGAGCAGGGCAGACGCTATGTAGAAGGGGACTTCAACCGCATTATTGTTATCCCCGAGCGGGAGGCTTACCGTGTCAAGCTCTTGATGGGCATGATCGACCAGAAGCAAAAAACCATTGTTTTCTGTGCCACGCAGGCCCATGCCTTGATGATCCGCGATCTGATCAATCAGATAAAGACCAGCACCGACCCGATGTATTGCACGCGGGTCACCGCCGATGATGGCGAGCGCGGCGAGCAGTCCCTGCGAGATTTTCAGGATAACGAAAAGACCATCCCCACCATTCTTACCACCTCGCAGAAGTTGTCTACCGGGGTGGATGCGCGCAATGTGCGTAATATCGTATTGA
Organism: Oxalobacteraceae bacterium; assembly: GCA_027490725.1. Taxonomy (GTDB): domain Bacteria; phylum Pseudomonadota; class Gammaproteobacteria; order Burkholderiales; family Burkholderiaceae_D; genus Rugamonas. The sequence continues at coordinate 20,327 of JAIXXN010000051.1, read as the reverse complement.
TGCGGCCGGTAAATTCAATGATCGAGTTTAAGCAGATCATCGGGCGAGGAACACGCCTCTTTGACGGCAAAGATTATTTCACAATCTACGATTACGTCCGGGCCCACCACCACTTTAGTGATCCTGAGTGGGATGGCGAGCCGGCCGAGCCAGTAGCGCCAGCTGGGACAGTAGGGGGCGAGGATCGCATCGGCGGCGTGGGCGACGGTGACGACGATGGAGACGCTGCGCCGTCAATGGATGCAACACCGCAACCGCCTCGGCCGGTAAAGATTGAAGTGAAGCTGGCGGACGGCAAGGCGCGACTAATCCAAAGCATGACCGCCACCACTTTCTGGAGCGCCGACGGCACGCCGATGTCGGCGGCACAGTTCCTTGAGCTCCTTTACGGGGTGTTACCGGAATTCTTCAAGGATGAGGACGAGCTGCGCACCATCTGGAGCTCACCGGACACGCGCAAGGCCTTACTGGCAGGCTTGGCCGAGGCAGGTTTCAGTAAGGAGCCTTTGGCAGAGATGCAGAAGTCCATCGAGGCTGAGAACAGCGACCTGTTTGATGTGCTGGCTTACGTTGCATTTGCTGCAGCACCTGAAACGCGTGCCCGGCGTGCCGACATGGCCAAGGCGAAAGCACATCAACATTTCGATGACCGGCAGCAGGCGTTTATCGACTTCGTCCTGACGCAGTACGTGACACAGGGAGTGGAAGAGTTGGACGCTGACAAGCTGACGCCATTGCTACGGCTGAAGTACAACAATGCGATTTCGGATGCGGTGGCGGACTTAGGTGGAACCACACAGATTAGGTCGATGTTTGCTGGGTTTCAGAAGTATCTTTATGCAGACGGAAAAAGTCAGACGGCGGGGACTCGTTCGTAAATTGAATGGTATTCGCGGCCGCGGCCGCTGGTGCCGGTCGGGCCACTGGCAAGGTGCTGCTTACGATCATACGCAGCACGTGGGCTCGCTCAGAACGCGAATTTTCTGCATTCCATCTGCTGTTAAAAGGAGGCGTTTTTTCATCCCCCTTCTTTGTTGCGTGCTGCTCCATTACTCTGGGATGGCTAACGTAACTCAATGCCTGACAGTTAGGTCCACGCCTCTGTGAAGAGCTCGACGAGCTTGATGTACGCGGCTCACGCCCCTCCGGACAATGCACTTTTGGCTAGTTACCAACTTGGTGAGGTGGTAGACGATGCCGTCGCAATACCCCCGTTTACCTGCAGCGCCCGCCGTTTCCGGAAACTTTACTTGGCATAGTTTTTCACATTGTGAAATAAGATGCTTTTAAGTAATTATTTTTAAAAGAATATTTACTTGGTAAGCCTAAATCAAGCCTTTCGATTCTTAGCAATTGAGTGAGGTGCTGGCGCTGGCTCGCTCCTAGGTGAGACCGTGGCAAGGGCGCCGACGCGCTAAGCTTGGGTCTTGGTAACGGTGCGCCCCTCCGCAAGCCGATGGACGCTCTCCGCCGATATTCGTACCGATGTCGGTGTTAGCCTAACTAGCTTTAGCTCACCCCGGTCGATCATCCGATAAACCGTTGAACGGGATACGTCGAGCATTTTCATTACGTTAGAGACGCGGTACAGCAGTTGGGTTGTACTGGCTTTGTCTGGTTGCATAGTGTTCCTTGGCGTGGATGTGTGCTTTAGCAATTGAGTCGAAATTGTTACTTGCGGGCCAGTAGGTTGCTATTACTGCCGACCGAGATAAGGCGGTGCACGCTTTCGGCGGTGATGCGGGAGGCCTTCGGACCAAAGTGAACCATTTCGAGTTCACCACGTTTGACCATACGATATACGGTGGCGCGGCAAACTTGGAGTTTTTCCATAACACTTGATATCCGATAAAGGAGAACAACGCCTTGGGTGTGATCGGGCTGCATATTCGCCTTAATAAAAAGCGCGATTTTAGCCACTGAGTCCAAGAGAAGCGATAGCTAATTGCTATTTTGACATTATTTATTTTGGGGACGTATCGCCACAGGCGGTGGCGCTGGTGGCCAACTGACGATGTCGACCTGAAAGCACCGGGCTTTTCGCAGCAACAGCGCATTTTGTTACACCAAGCCCGGCGCTGGTGTAACGCGGTGTAACACTCAGAAAAATGAAGTAGCCCTACAGCCATAAGGCTTACTTGAAAAGTGTTACACCGTTACACCCGTTACACCTAAAAAACAAGGTATGTGGGGTCAGAGGCAAGTGTTACGCGTTACACCAAGAAAATTTAATAGGATAGTGTTTTTTTAAACACTTATATATATAACAACTATATTGTGTCCATCCGCGCCCATACATCACCACACTTGCCTCTGACCCCACCCATCTAGTTTTTTAGGTGTAACGGGTGTAACGGCGTAACAAAAAATTGGAGGCCTTATGGCTGTAAGGCTACTTTAAAATATCTACCGTAACACCGCGTTACACCGCGCCTCCCTCAGGTGTAACAAAGGGGCATTTCTGCCCCTTTAAGTGACTACTGCGGAGTTTTTCGGGTGGATTGTGTTATCAATCCACCCATCCGGCTACGTCACATCCGCCAACACGTCACGCACGAAGCAATACACACGTGCCGATCCTCCCCATGGCAGACGTTGGTTTTGCGTACTTGAGCCTTTTTTACCAGTTTTCGGGTTGTCCTTCCCGGGTTCCAGCCGACCAGCAGAAATCAAAGCCTTGGCTGCAACCACAGGGTCAAACCCCTTGCACAACTCCTTCTTGAACATCTCAGGCAAAACGTAGTATGACCACCACCCTTTATCCCCGAAGTCATGGTATTCACGGAAGCCGACACGATTTGGGATGTCTCGCTCGTGCATCCCGCGAGCCTTGTTAACAAATCTAGATTCGCCGTGAGCCTCAAAGAATGCCCGCACTTGAGACAGCACGGCCGCTTCCTCTTGGTTGCCCGCACCACCCCGGCCGGACAGCCAAGCATTGAAGCAGGCCGCAGCCGCTGCCGTGGCCTCACCAGTTGCCCAGCCCGTGATACCCGCCACCGTTGCCAATTCACCAGCGGCTGCAATCAGTGCCATACGGGCACACACCCGGTCAGCTTGCCCGCTTGCATCAGGCGGCAAGTATTCTTCAGCAAATTTACCGAGCGATACTTGCAGCCCCGCCTTCAGCTCCTCCCGGTCAGTACTAGTCAAATATTCAAGGAACGTGATCGACGGGGAGCCATAGGCCGAGGCCGTGGCCTGCGCCAATGCCTTGGCAATGTCTGCGCCGCCTGCCATTCCGTGCAGATCTTCAAACGTACCGTGGCCAACACCCGCATCAGCAGGAATATCGACGATACGGACTTCTTGTCCCGCACGTACAGTTTGCCCGCTATCGCCCATGTGCTGGGCAATCGTCCTTTCGCCCGAACTAATAAGCATAGTCCGCCAGCGTTTGCGATCCCGCGCCGCTCCGCTGCGGTCTGCCCGACCCTTGCCCTCACCGTTGCCGATCATGTATGCAATTGCCCCCAGTTCACGCGGTTCCACTTGCCCCATTTCGTCCAGTATCAGGGCCGCATCATTGTGAATGGCGCAGGTGGCCTCCAGTGCATTTCCAGTCGCTTTCCAACTCTGCTTGAATTTGGCCGAGCCATATACGGACGCTGCCACCAGTTGGGCCGATGATTTGCCGATAGACGAGGCCCCGACAAAGTTGATGCCGCCTGAAGCCTGCCCTGCATCATGCAGCAGCATCCCTGCAAATGCCGCCGATGCTGCCACGATCAAGCGGCTGTTACCTTTGCACAGACGGCCAACACTATTACGCCAGTCCTGCGTAGTCCCCAGTTGTGCATAGGCGCACTCCGTCCGCGTCGTTGATTGGTAGCGCACCTCCTCACCACACGTGCCCACCACCTTGTCTGGCATAACGAAGACATCGCGATACCAACCAGTCTGACCGACACAGCGGGCTGACACAGCCGGTTTGCTTTCGGTCAGGTAGTCCATGAACTTCAACCGCGCAGCGGGACTGTGGGAAATCCACAGTCCGTGGTTCATCAACTCCGTGCGAACGTCCTTGCCGTCTCCCGCCAACATCGACATAGGAATCACCCAGCTATGGTGCACATCGAACTCGTCTACGAATTGGACTTCCCGCCCATGGTTTGAACTCACTTCATCCCGCACACTTGCCGTGACATGCAGCGGCCCGCACACGCGCATATCGGATGCAGGTTTATCCGTGTCAAACGGTTTGTAATACAAGTATTCATCGGTCAATCGGAAGCCAGTTGGCAAGCCAGTCATTTCAGCCAGCGCCTTGGCCTCCGCAGTACGCTCAGCCTTGGTGGCGGCCGGTTCCTTCAAGCGGTACTTGGTGTCGCCGTGTGCCAGCGAGTTGATCAAGGGGGCCGCCGGATTGTCGAGGTAAGCCACGGCGCAGTAATCCTCACCGCCACGGTGTCCGGGTTCAATCGGGTCAAGGAAGCGTGCACGGTGCCACTTTTTGGGATTAGCGAGCAGGTCGGCTACCGTTACAGTAGTGCCATCCATTGCCGTGAGTTCCCACTCGGGTGGTAACACGCCGCCATCGAGCGCCTCACCAAGTGTCTTTTTGGCTTCCTCGACCGAGCAACCGCGTTTAGCAGCCAGTCGCGGGGCACGTTTGTCCACATACTCGGCGCGGGCAGCCGCCGCCTCTGGAGCTTTATCTGCCTTCGCGGCTGCGATCAGCGCCAACTCCTGTGCCTTTTCGGAGTCGTTCAGTGGCCGCAGGTCATTCAATGTCAGAGGCGTCCCAGTCCGATCAATCGTAACCACCTTGGCCGGGGGAGCTTTAGAAACCAGACCATCGTTGTACACGCCCCGCGCTGCGAAATCGCACCGCTCTGGCTGCCAGACCGATGCGTCAATCAATGACCGTTCCAGCATCGACCCCGATTCACTCACCTTGATATAGCCTTCACCCTTGAGCCAGAGCCGCGATACCAGCAGCTTGCCGATGGCTGGAATGTCGGTAGCGCGATCAACGATCATGTAGATTCGCAGTCCGCCCAAACCCCGCAGCATGTCGTCACCGTTATAGATGAAAGCAGAGCATGAGGGAGAGACGACGTAACCGAAATTTTTCAGTTCAGGGACGGCGGCAAACAGACGGGATGTAACCTCGTCGACACTAGCGAAGTCTTCGCCAGCTGGTGCGTCAACGTCGATCATCAACACACCCGCCTGATCGGAATACTTGAAGTATTCCCGCGTCCGCGAAATCTGTTTTCCGTTACGTTTTTTCTTAGTGCTGACGTCCAGCCGTGCACCTTCTTGCGTAGGTACGCCCCACAGCAGGCAAGTATGATGGTCGAGCGTGTGCAACGTGGCACACAGACCATGCAGCCCCCGAACTTCAACAGGTTCTGCCTCCCCCTGATGTACGCTAATCTGCGCACTCTTGGTCAGCACACCGTCAACCAGCGAGAACTCCTTGGTGGCAAAGGCTTTCGGGTTGTTGCCGGTTTTCCCAGTGTTGCGGAACTTGGTGAAGCTCACCGTATGAGCTTGGGTAATGGTGTCGGCAGTGCCGACGTTTTGAGAATGTGATTGCATGGGTAAATCTCCGACAAGGCGATGTACCCAGCCCCGTGATTGGGGTATACTTTGGCTGTCATGTAAGGCCTGCGGTAATAGGGCACATCTAGGGGGATCCGGTGCAAATCGGTCCCCCTTTTATTATGGGGTGTTGGAGAGTTTTGGGGCCATTTCCCGGCCGAATGACCGTAATCCGGTCAAATACCAACGGGTGCCCCCGTCGGCCGCCCACACGCTCGCGAGGGGCTCATATTCATTACCGTTATCGTTACCGTCAGCATTATCGTTTGCATTCTGTGAGGCCTTCCGCCTCAACTCGCAAGGGCTTTCCCCAAGCGCCGCGCTGTACCTAGCCGCTATGTCTTCGCCGAGCTAATCAACGTCAGCGAATCTATGAATCTATACAGCTACAGTTACAGTTACAGGGGCGGCCTTAATTCCGCATGCATCTTTGGCTGGAGAGATCTCATCACACATTGCCACCAGCGCTTGTAATTCGCTGCGTCGGTACCGTTTCAGCCATACGATCTGACTGCCTTTCGTAGTCCAATCAGCGAAGCGCCTACCGGTACCAACGCCACCAGATCCAAATCCACCGCGCGCCACGTCGCACCAGTGCCGCCATGTGAATTCCAAAACCTTCAAAGCTCCGGGACGGGTCTGCTCCATAGTGTTCTTGATGATGACGTATGCGTTGTCACTCACCGATTCGCGAGCCTTGTACGCGTAAGGCAATGCCCGGTAGAGTACAGAGACGAATTGACCGTCATTGCAGTCATCGCGTCGCGCCAGCTCTGCAACTCCAGCAAGCCAGTACGGGCGCAACCGCAACGTCCCTGCGGCAAGCATCGGTGCCAAATTGGACAACTTTGCGAGCTCTTTGCCAGCGCTTTCCAAGAGGTCGTTTCCTCCCGCGTCCGCCATGCACCGTCCGCTGTGCAGAGCGCGAATCAATGCATCGGTTGTCATGCTGGAAAAGTAACTATGCATTGGACACCTCCAAATCAACACGTTTGATCCGCTTGCCCGTACCTGCTTGAAAGAGCACATTACTCAGCAAGTAACTGAGGCCGCGCAGACGTACATCGGTGGTTCGACCAGCCTGCACCACTCGCACCCACGGTGCCCAGCAGTTTTGTGCAGTCGTCAGCGCATCAGGCCGATACAATGCAACTAAGTCAATAGCCTGCTGGCGTGTTTCCTTATTGGTCTGCTGTGTTGCCGTGGTCACGGCATCGAATGCCGTCAAGACGAACTCGCCCACAGTCATAGTCCTAGCCATTTCGGCCAAGCGTCGGAGAGTGATTGTGTGAGGGATTTTTACTGCTGCGCGCGCAATATTGGCGCAATTGGGGCCTTTGATCGCCATGTGAAATCCTATTCTTGTTAATAAATTTGTGGATTTTCTTCACCTGCGCCGCCATTGTGCAGGGGCAATCTAGCGGTGTCAATGGTTCACGCTCATTTGACACTTTTAAATTTTGCACGTTTTTTAGGCAGTACTGGGGCCAAAAGAAAAAGGGACCACCGAAGTGGCCCCAGCATAATCAAAAAAAGAATCTAACCCTTACATTGCAGTCGCCAGTTTGTCGGCAAGGCGTGACGCTTGCATGTGGCTATAGCGGGCCAGCATCCCGAGCGTTTTGTGCCCCGTGATTGACGCCACTTCCATGGTGTTGAATACACCCGCTTCAAACAGGCGTGACGTGGCCTCATGGCGTGCATCATGGAAGTGCAGGTCAATCAACCAGCCAGCATCCACGGCCTCACCACGGGCCGTACAGTCGGCCACGTAAGCCACCCGCGCCCGCTTGACGGCACGCCGCCACGCCTTTGATACAGACGGGCCAGCGATACCAAACACAGCGCCGTCTATCCGCCGGGGTAACTTGCCCAGCAAGTCGAGTGCAGCAGGGGATAGCGGCACTACCCGAGGCCGTCCGTTCTTTGTGTCGTGTAGTGTCAGCGTGCGGCCCAACAGATTCACGTCAGCCCATTGCAGGCCAACAATCTCAGACAAGCGCATGGCCGAGGCCACGGCAAGCCGTGCCACGTTGGATAACTCAGCACTACCAGATGCAGCAAGCACGGCATCAAGCTCTGCTGTCGTCATTCGCCGCACCCGTGCGTTGCAAATATTCGGCTTGCTGACCAGCTTTACAGGGTTAGGCACCTCGTGCCCCCACTCTTTACAAGCCACCTCAAATAAGTGGCTGATGATCGCAAGGCGGCGGACTACCGATGCCGCTGCCAAGCCCTCTGCCTTCCACTGGTCACGCAGCGCCGCGATGTCCGCGCCCCGTATGTTCCCAAGTTCCTTTGCTACTAGCTTGGCTTTGTTGATTGAACGGATCAGGCTTGTTTCAGGTACTGCGCTTTTTTTCGTTGGCGTTATCTCTAACCTGTAGCGGGCCAGTGCCGCCCGCAAGGTCAGGCTTGGGACTACTTCCGCAGGTTTCCACCGGCCTGCTTGTATGTCGGCCTCCGTTTGCTTACCCCACGCCGCCGCATCCTTACGGACGGTGAAGGACTTACATACGGCACTGCCACCCTTGCGGTACACCCGCACATGGAACTTGCCGTTTTTCTCTGTAATGTTTGCCATGCTATGCCTCTCTGTATGGATTACTTGATACAGAGTTGAGCTAGTAACGTACTGTGGAATGGTGCCGCCTATAACTCCTTGATTCATCTAATAAATTGATGAGTATTTGGAGTAGAGCAGTTCATTCGTAATGAAAAGGTCGCCAGTTCGATTCCGGCAAGCGGCACCAGAACTTAGTATCAGGCAGTATCAGATACTCTTAAAACCCGCCTCTCTCATAGGGAGCGCGGGTTTTTTGTTGTCTTACGACATTACAGAGGTTTTTTGATCAATGCCCTGATGGGTGGCATCGGAACCGGGTCTGGTTTAGCAAAATTCACTAAACGGAGTTGCCGTTCGCGCTACGGCACTCTAGCGGTGGACAACTGTGGTCAAATTCTGCAGGAAGCGTGCCGATGCCGCCGACGTGATGGTCGTCACCATGGCTAGGCCGGTGTCGCGGCGCGGGCATACACCGCGCGTGCGCGCCTATCCCCTTAACCCCACAATGCTGGAGCCAATTGTTATGAGATTCACCTTCGTGCCACGCGTGACCGCGGTGGCGTTCGCCATGCTGCTTGCCTTTGCCAATATGCCGGGTGCTGCTGCAGCAGCAGCACCCGCTGCACCAGCCGCAGCAGCACCCGCTGCACCTCACTCGGCCGCGTCGCTCAACGTCGCGACCTACAACCTGCGCTACAACCGCGCCGAAGATGGTGCCAACGCCTGGCCTGCCCGCAAAGAGATGGTCAAAGCGCTGATCCGTTACCATGAATTCGATATTTTCGGCACCCAGGAAGGCTTGGCTGACCAGATTGCCGATCTGGCCCAGATGGCGGAATTTGACCACGTCGGTGTGGGGCGCGATGACGGAAAACAAGCCGGCGAGCATTCCGCGATCTATTTCCGCAAAAGCCGCTTTGCACTGTTGAACAAGGGCGACTTCTGGCTTAGTGAAACGCCCGAGCGCCCCTCGTTCGGCTGGGATGCGCGATGTTGCCACCGGCTGGTGTCGTGGGCCAAGCTGCGTGAGCGGACCAGCGGGCGCAGCTTATTCGTGTTTTCCGTGCATTTCGACCACGAGGGTGAGCTGGCCCGCCGCGCTTCGGCCGACCTGGTGCTGCGCAAGATCGCCGAGATCGCCCGCGGTGAAGCCGCTATCTGCCTGGGCGACTTCAACTCGACCCCGGAGACGGCACAGATGCAGACCATGGCGCACGCGATGCGTGACGCGTTTCTGGTCAGCGCGACGCCGCCGTATGGTCCGCTTGGTACCTTCAATAATTTTCATCTGGATGCGCCGATGAAGGATAGGATCGACTATATCTTCGTCGACCGCCATTTCGAGGTGCGCAAGTACGCGGTACTGAGCGACTCTCTGGACCGGCGCTACCCATCGGATCACCATCCCGTGGTCGCGCGCGTCGTGCTCAAGTAAGATCAGGGCGCCAGCGCTGTCTTGGGTTCTGGCCCGAACCATGCACGCACCGCAGCTGACCGCTGTCAGGCCGGATGCATAGTGTGTCAAGCGGCCTGGCAATCCTATGTCCGCTAGTTTGCTGGTAGGTGGTCCTCGTGGTCGAGGTCCGGACGCTTCCAAGGGTCAACGTGGGTCATGAGGTTGAGTACCCTGTGCCGCTCCAGCACACGGCGCCTCGCGTCGACGGCGATATCGTGGCCAGCTTCCACCGTCAAGGCTGCGTCGACTTCGATATGGACATCGGCAATGATCATGTCGCCCATTTTCCGGGCGCGTAAATCATGCACGCCGCTGACACCGGACGTGTCCAGCAATGTGCTACGAATGGCGTTGAGTTCCATTTCGTCGATGGTGCGATCCATTAAATCGTGGAGCGCATCCCAGCCAAACTCCCAGCCCATCCTGATAATCATGAGCCCGACGATAAGCGCAGCAATGGGATCGAGTATCGGGAAGCCGGCCAGATTGCCGATAATGCCGATGCCGACAACAAACGACGAGGCGGCGTCCGAACGGGCATGCCAGGCATTCGCAATCAGCATGGTCGATTTAATGCTTTTGGCAATCGCCAGCATGTAGCGGAACAGTAACTCTTTGGCACACAGCGCGATCGCCGCCACCCACAATGCCACGCTGTGCACTGGTGCAATGGTGTCTGGCGCTTCAAGTTTAAGGATGGCGCTCCATACCATGCCCACTCCGACCGCCAGCAATAGCAGCCCCAGGATCAGGGAAGCGGCATTTTCAAAGCGCTGATGTCCATAAGGATGGTCTTCATCGGCGTCCTTTTTACTGTGGTGGCTGGCAAAAAGGACCACGAAGTCCGCCAGCAGATCGGATAGGGAGTGAATCCCATCGGCAATCAGACCCTGTGATCTGGCCATCAGGCCAATGCTGATCTGCGCAATACTCAAACACACGTTGACGCTGACGCTGACCCAGGTACTGCGGGATGCCGCAGCGGCGCGTTCCGCTGCGGAATGGGCGGGATGTTCGTTCTGGTCTTCGAAATGCTCGGGATTCATAGGTCTCTAGGGAAGTGGCAATGGAAGGACAGGCAGAGAACAGTATGGTAAATGCCCCGGGTCTTTTTAGCGAGGACGGATGCTCCGAATCATAGTCGCAATGATTCGCGTTGCTATTCGAAGCATCTTCAAACCCGTGTAAGGCATTGCGGATTCGGCGTTGAGCCACAGATCAAGATTTCCCGAGATTTGCCGTTACAAGAGTAGTACTTCGTAAAAAGCAATTCTCACCGGAGCAGGAAATGACCTCAGCAATTGGTAGTTCGACCACAGCAACCTACACCCCGCCAGTCCAGACCAGTGCACAAGCAGCGCGTGTGGCTGGTGGTGACAGAGATGGCGATAATGATGGTAGTAAGGTCGGTGAAATTGAAAAGCCGAAGGCGACCTCCGGCACTATTGGCACAACCATCGATACCACAGCGTGAAACCAGTATCAGCGCGCCGCCAGCACTGTCTGGATACGCACTGATACACGCGCTCAGCGCGCATGTATGATGAAGGCTGTATAATCGTGGTGGTCATTGGGGAGTAGCCTCTCTTCTTCCGAAGAGGCTTGCGTCAACATACTTGGCCCTCGGGCTGTGGCGCCGGCGGTTTTAAAACTTGGCAAGACCTTTGATCATGTCGCTTCCGCTCTGGCCGGGGAGGCGATGTGATCATTCGTCTCTATCCGGCCTAGGAACTCCAACATGGAAGCACTACTCATCTCGACCGGTGTGGTCGCCCTCGCAGAAATTGGCGATAAGACCCAACTTCTCGCATTCATTCTCGCAGCCCGTTTCAAGAAGCCGATTCCCATCATCGCGGGTATTTTGTGCGCGACCATACTCAATCACGGCATGGCTGGTGCGCTGGGCGCATGGATTACGACGACCGTCAGTCCGGATATTTTGCGCTGGGTGCTCGGTGCTTCGTTTATCGGCATGGCAGTGTGGACGCTGATTCCCGATAAGATCGAGGACGAAGAAACCCATGCAGCGCAGAAGCTCGGCGTCTTCGGCGCCACCTTCATCACCTTCTTCCTTGCGGAAATGGGGGACAAAACACAAATTGCCACGATTGCCCTAGCGGCGCATTACGCAAGTCCCTTGATGGTCGTGGCCGGTACTACGATTGGCATGCTGTTGGCCGATGTACCTGCAGTGTTTGCCGGCGACAAGCTGGCGACCAAGATCCCGATGAAACTTGTGCATTCCATTGCTGCGGCAATTTTTGCCATTCTGGGCATCGCGACCTTGCTAGGCGCAGGCGCAAAATTGGGTCTATAGCCCGCAAGCTGCTGCGGGCTTCAGCGCATCAGGCTGCCGGCACACGACGCTGAATCCAGGCAAACGGCGCGGCGCGGTTATCCCATGCCGTTGCCACCAGGCAGGTAATGAGAAGCAAACTATATTCCCAACCCCAACCTGCCGGCGCCCACTTCAGGTCGCCCGGGGCGACGATGAAGAAGCCCCAGTGCCAGTGGAACCAGACTATGCCCACCAGATAGAAGCAGATCAGTACCAGACTGATCGGGAAAACCATCCGGCGCAGTGCGATCAAAACCGCGCCTATGGTTTCAACCAGATTCACACCGATGATGATTTGCAGCCCGAACGGGAAACCTTTTTCCGTCATGATGTCGCCCAAGACGTTGCTGTGTCCGCTCAGCAGGCGATGCGCTCCGTGCATGAAGATACATGCGCACAGGATCAGGCGCAGCACATCCATCCCTAGGCGCGGATAGCTGGCCGGGAGGCGCCCAGCGAGCCCTTCGCACACCACGGCGAATGACGCCGCACACAGCATCAAGCTCAGCTCCCAGCCGTTGTCACTCGGTCCTATGACCCAGAAACCGATGTGCCGATGAAACAGAAGAATGCTGGCCAGGTACAAACCGATGAACAGCGTTCCGATCGGCACCACCAACAGGCGTGCCGCCAGCAACAGCGAAGCGATCACTTCAAACGAACTGATCAGTTGCGCCAGCAATGCGCCCATCGGGAAGCCCAGCGTGCTCAAATACTGGCCCAGCACCGGGCTAGCGCTCCATAAACGCTCAAAGCCATGGGTGAAAATCATGCAACAAAGGACGAGGCGCAGCAGGTCCGTGCCGGCGTTTTGGGAGGAATAGAAATGTTTTACGATCTGCATGGCGTGCTCCTTGAGAGAGCGCAGTATAGGGGCGTCTTCTCATGAAAGCAGCACATGGCAGGGTATAGTAACCATGCAAATTCGGAATACCTACGCGCGCAGGAACTGGCTTACACCATGGATAGACTGGAATAACACCTGATGCACGAGGTTGCGAAACCATTGGTGGGCCGGGTCGTGCTGGCTGCGCGCATGCCATAGCATCCAGTAGCGATAAGCGGGCACGTCGATGGGAAGTGCTGTCCAGACGATCGGTGTCTGGCGCGCGAAAACTGTTGCCACGTGTTCCGGTATGGTAAGCAGCAAGTCGTTCGTTGCCAGCAGGCGCTGGGCAGTGCTGTAGAACGGCACGTTCAGGCGCACCCGGCGCGCCAGACCGGCCCTGGCCAAGTGCTGGTCGATAAAACCGATCTTGTCGCCGCCACCACCAATGTCGAGGTGCTCGGCTGCCGCATAGGCCTCAAGCGTCAATGCCTTGCCTGCCAGCGGATGGTCGGCACGCATCGCGCACACCGGCCGGTCTTCGCCCATGGCGCGCCCGTAAAGGTGTTCCGGCAGTGCATTGGCGACGGTGGGAACCAGATCGACCCCTTCGTCGGCCAGCAGCCGGTAGTGGCCCGACTCCCACATGCGAAACGCCACCCGTACGCCGGGTGCCTGCTCGCTGAGCTGGGTTATTACCTCGGGCAGCATATTGTCGGCGATGTAGTCAGAGCCGGAAATGACGAACTGGCGTGTGCAGCGGGCCGGATCAAAGCGCGGGCCTTCCATCAGGGATTCCATATCGCTCAGCATCGCCTTGAGGGGAGCGCGTAGTGTTTCCGCGCGCTCGGACAGAACATAGCGCTGGCCTTCACGAATGAGTAGCGGGTCGTGCAACTGTTCACGCAGTTGCACCAGTTGCCGGCTGACGGCGGACTGGGTCATGCCTAGCAAGCGTCCCGCCGCGGTGACGTTACGCGTTTCCAGTAGCACGTCGAGGGTACGCAGCAGGTTCAGATTAAAGGGCGGTAGCGACATAGACTCTCTTGGCACAGGATGGGCTTCAAGAGACTAGCATTTCTACCAATAAACGCCTAGCGAGACGATGAATAAGCTACGGCACATCAGGCGCTGTGCCAGCAAATATAGGTAAGCTCTATGGTCTTCAAGACTCGACCAAACACCTCATCCAATACAAGACGACCAAGGTCATGGCTGTCAGCACCGGCAAGATCGTCATTTCGCGCGTAGTGATCGGCCGATACGATCACCGGTACGACTCGACTGCAGATTCTGCGCGAGCACTCGCCGGTTTTGCCACGCGCCCCACGGAACTAAATCCTTATGTAGCGGAGTGGGGCACGGTGAAGGATGCTCGCGGAAAATTCGTTTGCATTAGTTTTCCTTATGGCGCTCTGGGTCAAAACGGACATTTTCAAGAAGTCAGTCTGAGGCAGTGTTAGGGCCCCTCGTTGTTTGTTCTGCTGTTGATGCTGCCCAATTGTTAGCTGTTCGGGCTCGGTAACAATGTACTTCGCAGTTCAATTAATTAAACAATTTTTGGAGGCACCATGGCAATCGACGCATACTTGCAAATTGATGGTGTTAAGGGCGAATCGGCTGATTCGGCGCATCCGGGTTGGATCGAAATTGTGTCGGCCCACCTGGGCGTCACGCAGCCTAGGAGCACCGGCGCATCCACCGCCGGCGGCTGGGATCTGGCCACCAAGAAGTCTTGTGCTTGAGGGGACTAATCATGGCTACTTCCGGAGTACCCATTCAACCCAAGGATTCGCGCGGCTACGTTATGCTTCCACAGGCGCCTGAGGATGCCGGCTACTACGTGTACGGTACCCTCCACGATGTGCCGGGTAGCGGCCATCTGGCGCAATATGCGCACGCCAACTTGCTCACACTGATCTTCCAGATCGAGCGTGCGTGGCAGGCCATGTGTGACCGGAAGTTCGGGATCGGGAACATCAGTATCGATGGTGGGGGCGCCTACGACAACCATCAATCACATCAGAAGGGCATCGAAATGGACTGTCGGCCAATTCGTAATGATCATATGACCGGACAAGGCGCTCGCTGCACCTTTAGGGATAAGGAATACGACCTTGATGCGACGATTGATTTGATTCGTCTATTTGTTGAGCACCCTCGAATCAAAATCGCATACTTTAATGACGAACGGGTGCAAAAAGCGCTGGGTGGTGCACGCGTTAAGTCCCTCATCGGGCACAACAATCATTTTCACGTCGAGCTCTGGCCGAGGTACGCATCATGAGCGCACGGCTGTCACTGATGGTCGCGGCTTTTGCCTTGTACTCGATGACTCAAGCCGCTGAGCAGCCGGAGACCCAAGGCTCTGGCCAGAAGCCACTGAAAGGCGATTACCTGATATACGGCGGCGAGTTGGGGGATACTGTGC
Source organism: Oxalobacteraceae bacterium (assembly GCA_027490725.1). GTDB lineage: Bacteria > Pseudomonadota > Gammaproteobacteria > Burkholderiales > Burkholderiaceae_D > Rugamonas. Next base: position 5,160 of record JAIXXN010000051.1, on the reverse strand, counting down.
CGCCAACGAAGAAAGACCGAAAGGTGGCGTTTATGTTCAAAGGAGCACTCGCGAATGACCTTTTTGATCAGATCGGTCCCGACAGAAAGGATGCCTGCGGGGCCGCCCCTGATCACCGAATACGTGATAGGGGCGATCTCACCTGCGTCTGGGACAAGGGATCAGGCTACGCTTGTTATTTCGGACTCGACGTACCGACCGGCAAGAGCACCTACGGCGTGATCTGCTGATTACTAGACCGCTGGCGGATCGGTCTCGCGGGCAAACGAGCGATGCCCGCTGAGCGCGCTTACGAAAGTAGCCATTGCTCCAGCAGCATCGACTGCCGATGCGCGTATCAAGCCCGGGTCGTTGCTGCCATCTGCTAGCCGGAGGGGAAGCTTGGCCAGCGTCAGCAAGGCTTCGCCACTGCCCCATGCAAAAATCGGTTTGCAGTGGCGATACTGATCGCGCAGGAATTCCAGCGTCTGGCCTGCCGCCGCCAGACTTCCCTGTTGCGCGCCATCGGGAACCATCACTGCGTCGTACAACACGGATGCGCCAGCCTCCAGTGAAATCTCGACGTCGAGCCGGCTACCATCCATCCCCTTGATTGCACCGAGTCGTAGGCCGACCAATCTGGGCACGGCGCCCGCAGCCCGCAGGGCAGCGTAGGCGGTTTGCACGCCCGCGCCATCCACACCATCACCCACCAGAATCGCCACCCTGCGTGTGGTGATGCCGCTCGCCCCGGGACGTGCCAGCAGCGACAATGCCGGTGACGGTGCATAGTTCGGTTGCGGCAAGGTGGAGGCCAGCGGCGACGCGTCCGGCAGCGCCATGCCCAGTCCCTCGGCAACGCTGGCTGCGAGCATGGCGTCGACATTGGCCAGATTGGCGAGCACCCGTGCCCGGACGGCCGGGGTCTGAACCCGGCTCAGTTCAAAGCGGAAGGCGTGCGCGATGTGCGCCTGCTCGACCTTACTTTGGCTGTCAAAAAACATCCGCGCCTGGGCATAATGCTCGGCGAATTTTTCGGGTTTGCCGCGTACCTTGTCTTCACTGATGTGTTCGGGGAAGGACGTAAAACCCATCTGACCAGCCTGAAACGGACAGCCACCACCGAGCGAATTCGGTTCGTAGTTGACACGGCCCCGATGAATTGCCTGACGGTGCATCCCGTCACGCTGGTTGTTGTGCACCTGGCTGAGTGGCGCGTTGATGGGAATTTCGTGGAAGTTGGCACCGCCGAGGCGTGAGATCTGCGTATCAACGTAAGAATGAATCCGCCCCTGTAGCAAAGGATCGTTGCTGAAGTCGATGCCTGGCACTAGGTGCGCAGTACAGAACGCGACCTGTTCTGTCTCGGCAAAGAAATTATCGGGATTGCGATTCAGTGTCAGGCGGCCGACGGCCCGCACCGGCACCAGTTCTTCGGGGATCAGTTTGGTCGCATCGAGTACATCGAATGCGAACTGGTCGGCCTGCGCTTCGGTGAAGATTTGCAGACCTAGCTCCCACTGTGGATAGACTCCCGCTTCGATGGCTTCCCACAGATCGCGGCGGTGGAAATCCGGATCAGCACCTATCAGTTTGGCAGCTTCGTCCCACACGAGTGAATGGGTTCCCGCCATAGGGTTCCAGTGGAATTTACAGAACACGGAAACGCCGTCGGCATTGATCAGGCGGAAGGTATGCACGCCGAAGCCCTGCATGGTCCGGTAACTACGCGGAATGGCACGGTCTGACATCTGCCACAGCAGCATGTGGGTGGACTCGGGCATGAGGGAGACGAAGTCCCAGAAAGTATCATGCGCGCTCGACGCCTGTGGCATGGCATGGTGCGGCTCCGCTTTGACGGCATGGACCAGATCGGGAAACTTCATCGCGTCCTGAATGAAGAAGACCGGAATGTTATTGCCCACCAGATCCCAGTTGCCTTGATCCGTGTAGAACTTGACGGCAAAGCCGCGTACGTCGCGCACCGTGTCGGCCGAGCCGCGTTCGCCAGCGACAGTCGAGAAACGCACGAACACCGGGGTGATCTTGCCAGCCTCCTGAAAGGGCGCGGCGCAGCTGATGTCGGAAAGATCTTCATAGGCTTCGAAAACGCCGTGCGCTGCCGAACCGCGCGCATGCACCACGCGCTCTGGAATCCGTTCGTGATCGAAATGGGTGATTTTCTCGCGCAGGATGAAGTCTTCCAGCGCGGTCGGACCGCGCAAGCCAACTTTCAAGGAGTTCTGATTATCGGCGACGGGCACGCCCTGATTGGTAGTGAGCGCCTGAGCGCTGCTTGCCGTCGCCAGCGGTTCTGCCGATGTGGCACTAGTTCCCTGATGTGGTGTACGGGCGGCTGCACCATATTCAAAAATTTTGTCTGCATTAAACGGCCGCTGTGCGGCAAGCTGCTGAGCACCTGCTACTTTGCGGAGTAAATCCTTTTCCAGGGCGCCAGGGCCACCGAGGGCAGCAGGTGGTGCCGAACCAGAGGGGGCGGATAACTTACTCAGTACTGATCCTGCACCGTCGATATGAGTACTAGGTTTCAATTTCTTCGCCATGTGATCCTCGCGCAAAAAGTAAGGGGAGTGAAGGAGAGAGGCGCTGGACGCCGATGCGGCAGGACCTCGGCCTCTGCAAGTGCGCTGCCGTGTTTTACCCGTGATATTGCGCCGCTTATGCAATGCTCAGCGCACGCGTGACGGATTGAGCTGCCACGCGCAGTGAAATTCTGGCAAAATTGACAACGGCCTGCTTTGCGCCTGTCGTGGCGCGGCGGCAGCTTCGGTCTACACCGCAGCGCTACCTGCTGTTCAGCCAAATCAACTGTGACTGTTTGCACTTTCAAAGAACTCCGATGACCTCTACCCGCCGCTTACACCACTATCTCAACCGGGGCTTCCTGATGCCCTGTCTGGCCGCTGCTGTGCTGACGGCGGGCATTGACAGCCGTGCCGCCGAGACGCCCGCTATCACGCTGCGCGGTAGCCAGATTCTCGGCCCGGCGCAGCAGGATCTGGGGGAAGCGGACTGGCTAGCGCGTCTGAACAACTGGAAGCGCGACACGCAGGGGCAGACCACGCCGTGGTTGACGGCGATGCAGTCGTGGCGCAATACCGAGCTGGCCAGAATTGGCTATGACGATGCGCAGTACCGGCGTGCCGAACTGCGCTGGACCCAGCGTGACTTCGTCCAGACGCAGGCGATGATGGAGGACCGCTATCTCTACGATCCCGTGACCGGCCGTTACACGGTGAAACGCTTCCTCGATGATCTCAGGCAGCGCTATGGCGGTATCGACAGCGTGTTGCTATGGCCGGTCTATCCCAACCTCGGGATCGATGACCGCAACCAGTGGGATATGCCGGGTGATCTGCCCGGTGGACTGGACGGCGTGCGCGCGCTGATCCAGCAGTTCCACGCGCATGGCGTCAAAGTTCTGTTCCCCACCATGCCGTGGGATACCGGCACGCGCGAGGTGGGCAGCAGTATGCCGCTCGCCACGGCGTCCCTGATGGCGCGCATCGGTGCCGACGGCATCAATGGCGACACCATGGACGGGCTGCCGCTGGCCTACCGCGAGGCGGCCGATGCCAGTGGTCAGGTGCTCACACTGGAGCCGGAACTGTCATTCAAGGACGACGCCATGCTAGCGTATAACCAGCAGAGCTGGGGCTACTGGGCCAATACGCTGGTACCCATGGTTAGCAAGTGGAAGTGGCTGGAGCCTCGTCACATGGTACACGTTTGCGACCGCTGGGCCACCGACCGGACCAGTCTCCTGCAGGACGCCTTCTTCAACGGCACCGGCATCCAGAGCTGGGAAAATGTCTGGGGCTGGTGGAATCAGATCACACCCCGCGATGGCGCTGCACTGCGGCGCATCGCGACCATCTACCGCGCCTTCCCGGAACACATGGTGAGCGCCGGATGGCAGCCGCATGTGCCAACCTTGCACTATGGCGTCTATGCCAGCGCCTTCCCGCGCACGGACAGCACGCTATGGACCATTATTAACCGCACGGACTGGGCGATCAGTGCATCGATACTGCGTCTGCCACACCGGCCCGGTCAGCGATATTTCGATCTCTGGCAGGGCCGCGAGTTACAGTCCCGGATCGCCGGCGACGAAGCGGAACTGAGTGTGCCGCTGGAAGCACATGGTTACGGTGCGATCCTGCGGCTGGAGCCGGGAGCGACGCTGGCCACGCTAGCTGCCACCTTGCAGACGTTGGCGCAGCAGGCGCGCAAGCCGCTGTCGGCGTATGTCGCCACATGGCAGCCACTGGCGCAGAAAATGGTGGCGATCGCGCCGACCGCAGCGGCGCGCACAGCGCCGCCCGGCATGCTGAAAATCCCTGCGGGGCAGTTCGACTTCAAGGTGCATGGCATCGAGATCGAAGGGGAAAACAAACCCGGTCTGGATGTGCAATATCCATGGGAAGCCGTGGCGCGCCGCCATCATGTGCATCGCCTTGCGATCCGCAGTTTCTACATGGATCGTTACCCCGTGACGAATGCCGAGTATCAGGCCTTCATGCGCGCCAGTGGCTATCGCCCTGCCGATCCGCACAACTTCCTGCGTCACTGGGTCGATGGTGCGCCCAAGCCGGAGGATGCGCAGCGCCCTGTCGTGTGGGTGTCGCTCGAGGACGCGCGTGCCTATTTGCGCTGGAGCGGCAAGCGTCTGCCGCATGAATGGGAGTGGCAGTATGCGGCGCAAGGGCTGGATCAGCGCCTCTATCCATGGGGGAATGACTGGGATGCGGCGATGGTGCAGGCGCCGGAGCTGGGCCGTCGTCTGAGCGCGCCCGATGTGGTGGGCCAGCGTCCGCAGGCAGCCAGCCCGTTTGGCGTGGAAGACCTGGTCGGCAGTGTCTGGCAATGGACTAGCGAATTTGCCGATGAACATACCCGTGCCGCCGTGCTGCGTGGCGGTAGCTACTACCAGCCGCAGAACTCCTACTGGTACTTCCCGCAAGCGTACCGACTGGACGAACATGGCAAATACCTGCTGATGGCGCCCTCAAAAGATCGCTCCGGCACCATCGGTTTCCGTGGCGTCAGGGATGGTCTGCCGGACTGACACGCGCGCTCCCCCCCCCCCCCCGCACTCCGCCGCTTTAGGTAGGGCAGCCCCACCCCATCCCCCCCCCCCCCCCCCCTTTCGCCCGCCGT
>JAIXXN010000061.1 GCA_027490725.1 Oxalobacteraceae bacterium | reverse complement strand
TGCGGAATTCTGTGGTGCCCACGGAGGGACTCGAACCCCCACACCTTGCGGCACATGGACCTGAACCATGCGCGTCTACCAATTCCGCCACGTGGGCACTGAACTACTTTTTTACTACTGTCTGCTGCGTGTTCTGCAACAGAGGCCCGAATCATAAAGAAGAGCAGGGACTCCGTCAAGGGTGATCAAGTGCTTTTGTAAAAATATTTCATGTTCGGTGAATCCGACCGCCGACTGGTCATCGCCTACCACTGCCAGGCCGCCGGATTCATGTCGGCAGCAGTGCGGTGCTGCGCGAGATTGGGTCGCCGGAAATGAAAAAAGCCTTCACTCGCTTACGCTCATGAAGGCTTTTTTGCGGAATTCTGTGGTGCCCACGGAGGGACTCGAACCCCCACACCTTGCGGCACATGGACCTGAACCATGCGCGTCTACCAATTCCGCCACGTGGGCACTGATGCTGCTCAACAACTCTGCTATTATAACGACGGGGAGAGTATCGCGCCAGATGAACTTACGTTCCATACTGCACATCAACCCTGTCTAGCAGTTCCTGCTTTGACGCTGTTTTTCAACGTTGTCGCTGCAAGAGACCAAGATTATAGAGGAATTTTTTCGCTTGTCAAAGGCCCTTGCTGAAAAAATTTCGCGTCCCGCCCTCCTGGAGGGGGCAAATTAGTCATTCGGGGCGTTTCCAAGTACACTACGGCTGTCGTCGTGGCATATATATGCACCCGATGAATTTGCCAGGCCGGATTCCCTCTGAATACTGTCAATATAACCACAGAAATACTTTTGAGCCAAACTACCCATACCATTCCTAGCCGGGAGGATATTCTCGGCATTTTCCGTAGCGCCGCAGGGCCGCTCGACTTACGTGCCGTTGCCAAGGCGCTCAAAGTGGCGACTGACGCGCAAGCCGTGCTGTCGCGCCGTCTGAACGCCATGCAGCGTGACGGCCAGCTGGTCAGCGACGATAGCGGCCACTTTGCGCTGGTTGCCGAGACGGGCTTTATCGCCGGTCGCGTCAGCAGTCACCGTGACGGCTTCGGCTTTGTGATTCCCGACGAGCCGGGCGAGGATCTGTTCCTGCCCGAAAAAGAAATGCAGAAAGTGCTGCACGGTGACCGTGTGCTGGCCCGCGTGGTTGGCACCGACCGGCGCGGCCGCCCGGAAGGCACCATTGTCGAAGTGGTGCAGCGCGCGAATACCCACATTATCGGCCGCTTGCTGAACGAGAACGGTGTCTGGGTCGTGGCGCCGGAAGATCAGCGCATTGCCCAGGACGTTCTGGTGCAAGGCTCGGTGGGCAAAGCCAAAGCAGGGCAGGTGGTGAGCATCGAGCTGACCGAACAGCCTATGCGCTTCAAGCAGCCAGTCGGCAAAATCGTCGAAGTGCTCGGTTCGCTCGATGATCCCGGCATGGAAATCGAAATTGCCGTGCGCAAGTTCGGCGTACCGCACATTTTCTCGGATGCCGCGCTCAAGCAGGCCGCCAAGCTGCCGGACGTGGTCCATGAATCCGACTGGGGTGACCGTGTCGATTTACGCGATGTGCCGCTGGTCACCATTGATGGTGAAGATGCGCGCGACTTCGACGATGCTGTGTACTGCGAGCCGATCAAGGTCGGTCGCAACAAGGCTTACCGTCTGATCGTGGCTATTGCCGACGTCAGCCATTACGTCAAACCGAACGATGCGCTTGACACCGACGCGCTGCAGCGCAGTACCTCGGTGTATTTCCCGCGCCGCGTGATTCCTATGCTGCCGGAAAAACTGTCGAATGGACTGTGCTCGCTGAACCCGGCCGTGGATCGTCTGACGCTGGTGTGCGATGCGGTCGTGACGGCCAAGGGCGAAGTCACCGCTTACCAGTTCTACCCGGCCGTGATTCACTCGGCCGCGCGCCTGACCTACACGGAAGTCGCTGACATTCTCGGCAACACCAAAGGTCCCGAGGCCGCGCGCCGTCCGGCCATCGTGCCGCATCTGCTGAATCTGTACGAGGTGTATCAGGCGCTGCTGAAGGCGCGCACGGTACGCGGTGCGATCGATTTCGAAACCACCGAAACCTACATCGTTTGCAACCCGTCCGGCAAGATCGAGAAGATCATTCCGCGCACCCGCAACGATGCACACAAGCTGATCGAAGAATGCATGTTGACGGCCAACGTCTGCGCAGCCGATCTGCTGATTCGTCACAAGCATCCGGGCACTTACCGGATCCACGCCAGTCCAACGGCCGAGAAGCTGAAGCAGGTACGCACCTTCCTCAAGCAGGTGGGGCTGAATCTGAACGGCGGCGACAAGCCGACGGCCGGCGATTACGCGGAACTGATGCGTCAGGTAAAAGAGCGTCCCGATGCGTCGCTGCTGCAAACCATGCTGCTGCGTTCGATGCAGCAAGCCGTCTACAGCCCGGACAATATCGGTCACTTCGGTCTGGCGTATGAGGCGTATGCCCACTTCACCAGCCCGATCCGCCGCTATCCGGATTTGCTGACGCACCGCGCCATCAAGGCGATTTTGCTGGGCAAAAAATACGAGCCGAAAGTTGCGGCCACCAGCGTGCTCAACACCAATGTGTCGAACGCTACCCGCAAGCAGCAGGCTAAAGACAAGGCCGATGGCAAAGAGAAGAAAGCCGTCGATCTGACCGTGTGGGATGCGCTAGGCGTGCACTGCTCGGCCAACGAACGCCGTGCCGATGAAGCGTCGCGCGATGTGGAAGCATGGCTGAAGTGCTACTTCATGCAGGATAAGCTGGGCGAGGAATTCACCGGCCTGATTACCGGCGTGACCAGCTTCGGCATCTTCGTCCAGCTCGAGCAGCTGTTCGTCGAAGGCATGGTGCACATCACCGATCTCGGCGCCGATTACTTCCAGTACGACGATGCGCGCCACGAACTGCGCGGCGACCGCACCGGCAAGACCTTCCAGTTGACCGATCGCGTGCATGTGCAGGTGGTGCGGGTCGACCTGGAAAGCCGCAAGATCGATCTGCGTCTGGCTGGTATCGATGCACCGGCACCGCGTGTCAACGCCGGTGCGAAATCGAAGGCCGAGAAGACCAATATCAAGCCGGGCCCTAGCGTGCCGGCAGCCCGTCCCGGTCCGAAGATCGTGCCCAAGGCAGCCGCCAAAGCGACTGCCAGCAAACCAGCGGCTAAGTCGGCGAATCAGTCGGCGAATCAGCCAGCGAATAAGCCGGCCAATAAGCCGGCCAACAAGCCGGCTGCCAAGGGCAAGGCCAAGACTGCCCATAAACCCCATGCCGGAGCGACTGCTGCGGTAGCACCCCGGGCAGCCAAAGCTGCCTCAAAAAGTAAGAAGAAGCGATAGATAATGAAGAATAAAATGATTTTCGGTTTCCACGCTGTGACCTCGCGTTTGCGTCACGAGGCATCGTCCGTGGAAGAGATTTTTATCGACGCCGGTCGTACCGACCGCCGCATGCAGGATCTGGTGGCGAATGCCAAGGCCGCCGGTGTGCGTGTGATGCCGGTCGATTCCGGACGCCTCGATAAAATCGTCGGCACGCGCCGCCATCAGGGTGTGATCGCGTTTGCGTCGCAACTGTCGCTGGCACGTAACCTCGACGAGCTGCTCGATGCGATCGACGGCCCACCGCTGCTGCTGGTGCTGGACGGTATTACCGATCCGCACAATCTGGGCGCCTGCCTGCGCGTCGCCGATGGTGTCGGCGCACACGCTGTGATCGTGCCGAAAGACCGCGCAGTCGGTCTGAACGCGACGGCGGCCAAAGTGGCCAGCGGCGCTGCCGAAACCGTGCCATACATTACCGTGACGAATCTGGCGCGCACCCTGCGCGAACTGAAAGAGCGCGGCATCTGGCTGATCGGTACCTCGGATGATGGCGACAAAGGCCTGTATGAAGCCGATTTCACCGGCCCGACCGCACTGGTGATGGGTTCGGAAGGCGAGGGCATGCGTCGCCTGACCCGCGAAACCTGCGATGTGCTGGTGAATATTCCGATGTTCGGTTCGGTCGAAAGTCTCAACGTGTCGGTGGCCTCCGGCGTCTGTCTGTACGAAGCGCGTCGTCAGCGTCTGGCCAAGGAAGCGTAAGCGCAGCAAGCGTTACCGACGTTTTCCGGGGTTTTCAGACCCCGTGCGGCGCTCCGGCAGGAGCGCCGCCTCTGCTCTCCGCTGACTCCCTCCCTGGCATTCCACTCCCTGCTCAGCAACTTTGCACTGAATACGCTACCATTGTTGCCTAGGTGGTGATTCTGCTTAGCCGTTTTTATGCGTAATTCCGATTAGTTCTTTCAATTCATTTTATGTTCCATCGCCTGCGCCAAGACATCAACAGCATCATCGAACGCGATCCTGCAGCCCGTAACGGCTGGGAGGTGCTGACCTGTTATCCCGGCCTGCAGGCCATCGTGATGCATCGCTGGGCACACTGGTGCTGGCATCACGGCATGAAATGGCTGGGGCGTTTCATTTCCTACCTGGCGCGCATCATCACCGGCATCGAGATTCATCCCGGTGCGCAGATCGGCGCGCGCGTCTTCATCGACCACGGCTTCGGCGTGGTGATCGGCGAAACGGCCATCGTTGGTGATGACTGCACCATCTATCAGGGCGTGACGCTGGGCGGCACTTCGCTGCACACTGGCAGCAAACGCCACCCGACGCTGGAGCGCGGCGTGATCGTCGGCGCCGGTGCGCAGGTGCTGGGTGCGTTCACGGTGGGTGAATATGCCAAGGTCGGCTCGAATGCGGTGCTGCTGAAACCGCTACCTGCCGGTGCCACGGCAGTCGGCAATCCGGCCCACATCGTGCAGAAGGAAGTCAGCGTCAGTGCCACCGCGCAGCTGTTCAGTGCATACGGCGTGACGCCGAATGGCGATGATCCGCTGTCCAAGGCGCTGCATGGTCTGATCAATCACGCGCTGACGCAGGAGCAGCAGATCGAACGCATTCTGGCAACGCTGAAAGCGGCCGGTTTGCAGTGTCAGGGGCTGGCCGAATGTGATAAATTGAATTCCGACCAACTCAATAAGCTTGTCGAATAAGGAAGTGGCTATGGAATTGTCGCCCGATGGCGTGGAATTACTGGATCCCTACGAAATCCGCGTGCTGGCCGTGCTGGCCGAAAAAGAAGCGCTGACACCGGATAATTATCCACTGTCGCTGAATGCGCTGGTGAATGGCTGCAATCAATTGTCCAGCCGTGATCCCGTGATGGCACTGTCGGAAGACATGGTGTCCGAAGTCTTGCAACGGCTGATGCAGCACAAATACGTCAACGGCATCACACAAGCCGGGGCGCGCGTCACCAAATACGAACACCGCATGCGCATCAAGTGGTCGCTGGAACAGGACAAGCTGGCCGTGCTGACTATGCTGATGTTGCGCGGCTTGCAGACGGCCGGAGAAATCCGCAACCGCTGCGGTCGTCTGCATGATTTCAAAACCGTGGCCGATGTCGAACAGGCGCTGCAATTCCTGATCGATAAATATCCGCCGCTGGTGGCGCGTCTGGCGCTGGCGCCCGGCACCAAGGAACCCCGCTACGGCCAGTTGCTGGCGGGCGATGCAGCACTGGCACGCGAAGAAACTGCTGCCAGTCTGGGCGGCACGGTGGCCAGCAGTGGTCAGGGCGGTCGCGTGGCGGCACTGGAACAGGAAGTGCAGCAACTGCGCCAGCAGTTCGAGGAACTCAGCGCGCAGTTTGCCGAATTCCGCCGCCAGTTCGAGTAATTCGCTTCAATGCACGGACAGCACGGCGCGCACGCTGCTGTCCAGTTCTTCCCGGTCGATGTAGCCAATCAGGCTGGCATCGGCCGCCACCAGCTTCTTCACCGCTTCGCCATCCGTCACCGCGACGGGTGGCTGGGCACGTCCCGTAAATAGCATGCGCGCCCAGTGGGCATTCATCTGTGCCGGTCCTTTGCCGGTGCTCTTGCGATAGAAATTATCGCGGATGCTGGCGCCTTCCTGCTGGTCTAGCGGCACGGCTTTACTACCGTTCGGGAAATCGGCGCTTTTGCCGAGGAACAGGTCGCTGGCCTGCTCGCTAGTGAGCGTGCGCAGCGGATTTTTTGCCGACACGATGACAATGATTTCGGCGCGCGCGGACCAGCTGGCGAGCAGCAGGAGCGGGATCGCAAGCAGACGTTTCATGGCCTGCCCTCCCTAGAAAACGAAATCAGTCAGCAGACTGATGACGTTGAAGTGTCCGCCCGGACGGGTGCCGGGGGCGATATTCTGCAGCGTACCGAAGGAGTTGTCGTTGAGGCGAATGTGATCCCACTGGAATTTGATGTCGATATTGCGCCGCACGTCCCAGCGCACTCCGCTACTGTAGCTGTGCTGACCGACCGGTGCCACGCCGGTTTCGGACAGCGGGCATAAAGCGGCCACTGTGACATAGGGCGAGAAGTCGCCGAGGCGCACGCCAGTGTTCAGATACCACGCAGCGCGGGTAATTTTCAGTTTGCTGGCGTTGAAGTTGATGGCCTTGACCCACTCGGCGGACGCGAACCACGGCCCCGGATCGTAGCTGGCGCCGACCGACATGAATTTGCCCAGCGGCGGATTCTGATTATCGACCCGGCGTTGCTGATAGGCCGCGTGCAATGTGAGCGGGCCGTTCTCATAGCGTTCGAATACGCCGGCAACATCGGTGGAATGGACGTTGATGGAGCGGGTGTTGGTGACGGTGCGCTGGCCATACAGCAAGGTAAAGCTGTTGACGAAATCCTCGCCGCTATAGCGATAGGTCGCATCGATGCCGTCGCTGTCGCGCAAGGCCAGCAGGCGGTAGACTTCCGTCGGCGGTCGCGCCGTCAGGTTGCTGTAGCCGATCTTGCGCGAATCGGATGCCATGAAACTGTCGAGCGCAATCCTGCCGACCCGCACGCTGAGCGCGGGCGTGACGGCGTAGCGCAGATTGGCCCAGTTGACCATCGGCGTGTAGGTGCCATCCCAGCGGTACTCGCTGACCACCTGCAGCACTGCGGAAAGGCTGGGGCTGAGGTTGGCGGTCAGTTGCAGGCCGAGGCGGCTGTCCACATCGCTGGCCCATTGGTGGCTGCGGCCAGTGCCTTTGGGCTGCAGATTATCGAACACGTAGTCGGCGCCGCGCTCGCTGGAGCGCGCTACGCCCAGTGTGCCGAAGCCGTTGAGTGCCAGCGGCGCCGGCGCGCCATCCTCGGCATGACTGTCCAGACTGAACGCCAGCAGCAGCGCTGACAGCAAGGCAGGCAGGATTCTGGCGCGCAGCGACGGCAGCGACGGCACTGCGCGATGCGGCGTGTCTGGCACGCTCAGGATAGTCTGGGCAGTCATTGTAGATAGCGCTCCAGCAAGGTGTCGAGGGTGTGATTTTTTTCCAGCCGTTCCAGTCCCGCATTCAAGGCGTGCAGCAGTGTTGCTGCTTGCGGACTGTCGGCGGCCACGCCGAAATACAGCTGCTGGGTTGCCACGCCCGGCAGCGCCCGCTGCACCAGCGTGCCATCCACCAGCATGCCGCGCAATTTCGGGTTAATCAGATATTGCCCGGCCATGGTTTCGCGATTGGCGATGAACAGATCGCAGCGCCCCAGATGCAGTTTGCCGATCAGCTGTTCGTAGCCGATGGTGGTGCCGCGATCCACACTGCCGGTGGCAATGCCGTAGCCCTCGAAGCGGTAGCCGCCCAGACCACACACGTGGTAGCGCTGCAAGTCTGCGCTGCTATGCAGCGTCAGGCCGCCAGGACGATTGCGGCGCGAATAATAGTAGACGTTGTGCAGGGTGTAGTAGGGCGCGCTGGTTTGCAGCGCGTTGGAGACGCCGTCGCTGGCGCTGATGTTGAGAGCGATCTGTATTTGCCGGCTGGCGACCTGTGCTACGCAACGCGCCCACGGCAGCAACTGTACTTGCAGTTCCCAGCCATTGCGATCGGCGATCATGCGCAGCAGGTCGACACTGGCGCCGGTGATGTGGGCGCTTTTCAGACCATCGACCCGTTCGGCATACACGAAGGGCGGCATTTCAGCCTGATCGGCGCAAGCGCGTATGACTTCCGCACCAGCCGGCAGCTGGCACAGCAGTAAAAACAGGCGCGTGGCAAACAGGCTGGATCGCCGCATTGGGCTGGCTTGTCATAAAAACGATGTTGCGATCATTCTAACAAGTTTGGCTTGCTTCGCGGAAAAATCGTGCTGGCTGTTGCTTTCTGTTGCTTTCTATTGCTTTCTATAGTCTACGCATGGAGCATGGTCGTTGCGGCGACCACGCTCCGCTGCAAGCTGGCGCTTAGACTTCTTCGCGTTGCTGACGCATGCGTACGGCAATCGCCAGCATCGCCAGTCCGCCCAGTACACCCAGCCAGACCGATGGCCCCGTCAGGGTATGCCAGGAACCGTAGAAGGCGGCATCCAGCGGTGGCATCTGAATGCTGCCGACATGTTCGCGCACGCTGGCGTTTTCGAACGCCATCCAGCTACCCGGCACCACACCGAGCAGGATGCGCTGGGTGATGTTGTTAATCAGCCAGCTAGGATCGAAGCCCAGATTCAGCATGCGTGAGGCCCACAGCAACAGCAGGGACGACATCACTGGTGTACCGACCGCCCACAGGAACACTTTGGAGCGTGCCATGCTCGATACCATCAGCAGCCAGCCCACAGTCGGCAGAGCCCACAGGATGTACACGGGCAGCAGACCGATCAGGCGCAGCGGTGCCAGATACAGGCCGGGGTTGGCCAGCAAGTCACCCACCAGATTGGTGCCATGCGCCAGCAGCACGATGCAGCCGGTGAGCAGCACGGTGACCGCCAGTCCGATTGCCACGGCAATCGTCAGCAGGGGCGCCACCACCAGCGCCAGAATGGCTTTCGAGGCTACCGTGGCGAAATCGGAGACCGGCAGCGATTTCCAGAACAGCAGACTGCGGTCACGGCGTTCGTCGTGCAGCGCGCCCAGGCAGTAGAAAAATACCAGCAGACCGAGCATGACCAGTAGCGGCAGGGAGGCCAGAATATAGCCATTGGCGATGGCATCGACCATGGCCTGACGGGCCTGACCTTCGATGGTGATGGTGCCGATATTGTAGGCCTGCTGGGCATGGGCGAAACTACTGTTCTTACCCATCATGATCGAGGTGATCGCCAGCACCGCGACCAGTACGGCCACCACCACCGGGGTCCACAGCAGCATGCCCTTGTTTTCCCACATTTCGCGTTTGAGCAGCCATTTCATGGTTTTCATGCGTAAGTTCCTTTCATGGTCGCGACGAACAGATCGGCCAGCGCCGGAGTGCGCAGTTCGCCCAGATTAGCCAGCTGTGCGCGGCTGACGCCGTCGAACAGCATGATGGTTTTGCCGAACACGGCACGCTGACTGACTGGCTGCAGTGCCAGCGCGGCCGGCATGCTGGCCGCATCGACCATCACTTCGATAAAGCGCTCGTTGACTTCGTCCATCGACAGCGCCAGAGCGATCTTGCCGTCACGGATAAACATCAGATCGCTGAGTATGTGTTCGACTTCCTCGATCTGGTGCGTGGTGATCAGGATGGTTTTGTTTTCGTCGAAGTAGTCTTCCAGCAGGTGCTGATAGAACTGCTTGCGGTACAGAATATCCAGCCCCAGTGTCGGCTCGTCCAGCACCAGCAGGCGCGCATCGATGGCCATCACCAGCGCCAGATGCAGTTGCACCACCATGCCCTTGGACATGGCTTTGACTTTCATGTTCGGATCGAGCTTGGTCTGCGCCAGATATTTTTCCGCTTTGCTGCGGTCGAAGCGGGGATGCACGCCTTCGACAAAGTCGATCGCCTGACTGACTTTGAGCCACTTCGGCAGAATCGCCACGTCGGCAATAAAACACACCTCGTTCATTAGCGCGTCACGCTGCTGGCGCGGATCCATGCCCAGTACCGACAGCTGGCCGTCGAAGCTGGTTAGGCCGAGGATGGCTTTCAGGGTGGTGGTTTTACCGGAACCGTTGGGACCGATCAGGCCGACAATACGACCCGGTTCGATGCTGAAACTGATGTTGTCCAGCGCGGTACGCTTGCCATACTGCTTGTGCAGGCCGCTGGCGGTGATCACGGCGCTCATGATGCCACTCCCGGCGCCGGCGTGTCTGTGCTCAGCAGGGTGGCGACGTCCAGCCCGAGGCGGCGGATACGTTCCAGCATGACCGGCCAGTCTTCGCGCAGGAAGCGTTCGCGTTCCGACGTCAGCAATTTATCGCGTGCACCTTCAGTTACATACATACCTAGTCCCCTTCTTTTTTCTACCAGCGTTTCGTCTACCAGTTCCTGATAGGCGCGTGACACCGTGATCGGATTGAGTTGATAGTCAGCGGCGACCTGGCGCACCGAGGGCAGGGCATCGCCCGGCTTGAGTACGCCATCGAGCATCATGCCGATGACCCGTTCCTTGAGCTGCCGATAAATCGGCGCATTGTCATTCCAGCCTATCGTTGACATACATGGAGTTCCCTTGCTGTGTGTTGATGGAGTGGTGTTGTAGTGAACTATAACACTATATTTTAAGTTTGCAAGCATTTTGTGCACACGACGGCGCTGGCATAATGGTGGCTCGAATCACTTACCGGAAGCCTGTATGACCACTTTTCCCCGATATGTGCGCTGGCTGGCAGTGCTGCTGTGCGCCGCGATTCTGGGTGCTTGCACCACCCTGATCGGGCCGCGCCAGATCGAAATACCGCAGGCGAAACTGCAACAGAATCTTGATCGGAAGTTCCCGCTGCATCAGCGTGTGCTGGGTGTGCTGGAGCTGGAGTTGCGCCATCCGCAACTGGCAATACAGGCCGAGAACGACCGGGTCGCGTTGACGCTGGAAGTGCAGGTGACGCCTTTGCTGGCGCGCCAGGCATGGCAGGGCAGCATGGTGCTGTCGGGGCGGCTGAAGGTGGATACGGCGCGCAATCTGGTCTACCTGAGCGATGCGCATGTGGACCGCTTTGCCATGCAGGGCATGGATGAGGGGCGGCAGAACCAGCTGGCCAGTGTGGCCAATCTGCTCAGTGAATCATCATTGCGCGATGTGCCGCTGCAAACCTTCCGTGCCGAAGAGTTGCGTTATGGCGGCGTGCAGTTTGCGCTGACCGGCATCAGCACCCGGCCGGGCGCCTTGCTGGTCAAGCTGCAGCCGGCACAGTAGTGCCGGACGATCGGACGATCGGGCTTGGTTTACAGCCCGGGAAGGGCGCTAGCCCTAGACGAAGCCCAGATTGCGGCTGCTGGCGTTGAAGTTGCCCAGCGAGGGCAGCATAGCCAGCAGATCGGTATTCGACACTCCCATCCAGCTGCCCAGTGTGGCGGCGTACTGGGCGATGGAGGTGGTGGGTAGCAAGCGGCCCTGACCGACATCGTCCGGGCCATCGGCGGCCACCACGGGCGCCGTACCGTAGTAGCGTCCACCTTTGACGGCGCCACCCAGCATGAAGTGCATGCTGCCCCAGCCGTGATCGGAACCATCGTTGTTGCCGCTCAGCGTGCGACCGAAATCGGATGCCGTAAACGTCGTCACCTGATTGGCGACGCCCAGTTCCACGGTGCTCTGGTAAAACGCCGCCATGGCATCAGCCACGGTTTTCATCAGCCCCGGGTGCAGCGTGACCAGCCCGTCGTGGGTATCGAAGCCCCCCAGCGAGACAAAGAACACCTGCCGTTTGGCGCCCAGCGCCGGTGCGGCGGCGATCATGCGCGCCACCATTTTCAGCTGGTCACCCAGACTGTTGGCGGCCGGGTAGGGCGTGTTGATGCTGCTGCTGCCGGCCAGCGCCGAGGTCAGCACGTCGTTGGCGGCAATCGCGCGCTGGGTGACACGGGCATAGTCCGACTGCATCAGGTGCGGCTGGGCTTGCGTCATCAGGGTCTGCAGGGCATTGCTGCAGGTGGCGGAGCCGAACAGCGGTTTCTGCAAGGCGGTAAATGGTACCGAGCCGCTGGTCGATACCTGATACTGCACCGCCTGCTTACCGGCCAGGAACACGGCATTGCCGGACACGTTGACGCAGGTAAAAGTGGCGTTGCCATTGCCGGACGCGAACAGGTCGCCCAGCATGCCGCCCCAGCCCGTCGAGGCGCCTTCCGGCATCGACGATTGCCATTCCGATTGCTGGTCATTATGCGAGAACAGTTTGGATGGCAAGGGCACGGATTTAGTGGCGAACTGCTGCTTGGTGGTCGGTTGTACCAGTGTGCCGACATTCAGCAAGACGCCCATTTTGCCGGCGTTAAAAATCGGCAGCAGCGGCGCCAGTTCCGGTGCCAGCGCATACTGGTGCGCCACGCCCTGCACGTCGACCGGTGCGCTGGTGGTGCTCAGCACGGTGCCGCTGAGGGCGCTGCGCGCATAGGCCAGATTCGGGCGCAGATTGAAGTAGCTGTTGAAGCTGGAGGCGTCGTAGGGCACCAGCGTGTTGGCGTAGTCATTGCCGCCATACAGGAACACGCAGACGATGGCTTTGTAGTCGCTGGCATTGGCGGCCGAGGCTTCGGCCATGGCGGCCAGATTGATGGCCAGCGGCGAGGCGACGCCGCTCAAAGCGAGTGCCGAAGCACGTTGCAGGAAGGCGCGGCGGGAGGTATCGGTAGTCATGGCTGGTCCTTATTGTTGGACGAGATATTCCGGCGCAGCCATGACCATGGTCAGCGCAGCGTACAGGCGGTTATTCAGGGCGGTCGGGGTATTCGCCGGCATGGTGTCGAGTGCGCCACGAATCAGTCCCAGCGTGCCACTCCCCAGCTGGCCGGCAGCGAGCACCAGATTGATTTCCGCCAGCAGGTTCTGGGCGTTGGCCGCCAGCGGTAGCAGGCTGCTGTAATCGGCCACTACATCGCCGATGCCTTTGCTGATCATGCGCTGCATGAAGTTGACGTAGCCAACCACCGACGATTCGTTGGTGAGCTGGAATTCCGGCGCCACCAGTCCCAGCTTCGCGATCGAGCTATTCGGCGGCACATAGCCGGGGCGATAGAAATTGAACACGGACGGTGAACGTAGCGGGCTCTGACCTAAGCGGCTGGCTGCATCGCTGGTATTGCCGATGGCCCAGGTGTCGCTGGCCGAGTTGACATTGTAGGCGCGCGCCCAGCCAATCAGGCGCAGCATCGGTTCGCGCAGCTTGCCGTAGCTGGGGTTGCGGTAGGTGTCGCCACGCGCTTCAGGATCGAGTAGCAGGGTTTTGATGACGGCGGCCAGGTTACCTTTGACGCCACGGCCGTCGTTGTTGAACACGCTGGCGACCCGTCCCACGTATGCGGGGCTCGGATTGCTGGTGACCAGTTTCTGGATCAGCTGGCGGCTGATAAACGGCGCCACGTTGGGGTGGGCGTAAATGATATCGAGTGCAGCTTTGAGTGCTTCGGCACCGGACAGTCCCGCCGGGACGGTGCTGCCAAGGAAGGTTGAGGCGCCTGTTTCGTGGCGTTTCGGGACCTGTATCATGGGGCGGCGCAGGAAGTCCGGCGTGTCGCGGGTGGTGCCGCTCATGTCGAAGTCCCAGCCGGTGAAGACCCGCGCCAGTCCGGTGATGTCGCTCAGACCGTAGGTTTCCTGCGGGTTGCCACCGGCTAGCTTGGGCGTGCCGTCGGTGTTGAGTTGAATCAGCCCGATGCTGAACAGCTGCAGCAGCTCGCGTGCATAGTTTTCGTCGGGCAGGGCGCCGGTGGCGGGGTTCTGTTTCACGTTGCCGCGGAAGGTCAGGTACTGCCCCATCTGCGCGCTGCTGGAAATTGCGCCTAGCAAGTTGCGGTAATTGCCAAAGGCATGCTCTTCCAGTAAGTCGAGGTAGGTGGCGGCGGAGAAGCTGCGCCATGGCGCACCCACCAGCCCGCTAATCGCCACCACACAGATTTCCGATAAGGCCAGTGTGACGCGCTGGCGCAGGGTATCGGGCGCGCTGATCAGCTTGCGCCATGCGCAGGCATCAAAGCCCTGTTCGGAATTGCGGTAGGTGGCAGCGTTATAGCCTTTGTCGATCAGCCAGTCCCAGCGCGTGCCGGAGCGCGGTGCACTCAGCTGTGCGTCGATCCAGGCCGCATAGCCCAGCGTCTGGACCCGGGCGATTTCTGCGCGATTCGCGCCCAGCGAGGCTTGCGCCAGGAAACGTGACGCGGCGAGGGCAGTGGGGGCGGTGGCGGTGACGGGCATAGGACATCCTTGGTCGAGAGATTTGTTATTGCCGTGTAGTAATTTATTCCTGTTTGCCCATCAGCGCCAATGGTTTTTTGTAACGTAGCGTTACGCCACCACGGGGCACGCTTGGGAAAATTACAAGGTTTCTTGTGAGCAGAGGGAAGAACTTCTACAATGCGCCCATTGTTGAATGGAGAGTAAGCGATGGAAATTTTCGGAATTGGGCTGCATGTGCTGATTGCACTGTTTTTTGCCGTGCATGTCATCCGCAGCGGCCAGCAACTGTACTGGCTGATGATTCTGTTTATGTTTCCGCTGTTTGGCAGCGTGGTGTATTTCATCGCCATCTATCTGCCTGAATCGAAACTGCATCATGGCGCCCGCAAAGCCGTCACCGTCGCGGCCCGCACGCTCGATCCGGGCCGGGAACTGCGTGAAGCGCGCGATGCCTACGAGTTCACACCGACAGCACAGAATCAGATGCGACTGGCGGCAGCGCAACTGGCCAGTGGCGATGCAAGTGCCGCTGCCGCCAGCTACGAAGCCTGCCTGCAGGGGCCGTTTGCCAGCGATCTGGAAATCCGCTTCGGCGCAGCGCATGCCAGTCTGGCCTGTGGCCGGGCAGCGGCGGCGATTGCTCACCTGCAGACGATACGCGCGAGCGATGCCGCTTTCCGTGGCGAACAGGTCGCGCTGATGCTGGCGCAAGCCTATGCTGCCGATGGACGGCATCGTGAAGCAGGCGCCGAGTTCGAGGCGGCACTGGCGGGCTACAACAGTTTTACGGCGCAGGCGGAAATGGCGATCTGGGCGGCGGGGCAGGGCGATGTGCAACGTGCCCGCCAACTGGACGCGGAATTGCAGCGCACCATGGCGCGCTGGAACCGTCATACGCGCGCCATGAATGACAGCTTAATCCGTCGCCTGCAAGTGGCGCTGGCGTCGTTGCCGCGCTAACACTGCACAGGAGAATCAGTCCGCCAGCAGCGAACCGTCGAGTGCGTGGCGGGTGATGCCGCCCTGTAAGTCGATAGCGATCCAGCCACCGCGCGCTGGCGTAGCGTCCGGCTCCCAGTCCGGCAGCACGTAGCGGCGTCGTCCGGCGATGGTATGTAGTGCGGGGCGGTGCGTGTGGCCATGAATCATCACGTCGCAGTCGCTCGCGGCAAATACCGCCTCGATCGCCTCTGGCGTCACATCCATGATTTCGTAAGTCTTGTTGCCCTGATCCTTGCGGCTGCTTTCGCGCATGCCGGCAATGATGGCTTTACGCTGCGCTAGCGGGGTAGCCAGGAATTGCTGTTGCCATGCCGGTTGGCGCACCATAGCGCGGAAGGCCATGTATTGCGTGTCTTCGGTGCACTGGGCATCGCCATGCAGCAGCACCACGCGTTGACCGCCGATGCAGGCCACGTGCGGTTCGGCCAGTAGCGTCACGCCTGCCGCTTCGGCAAACGCCGTGCCGACGAGGAAATCGCGATTGCCGGCGATCCAGAAGATGGCCACGCCCGCGTCGCTCAAGTTGCGCAGGGCAGTAATGATTTGCTGATGGTAGGGGTCTTGCAGATCGTCGTCGCCAGCCCAGTATTCGAACAGGTCGCCGAGTAGATAGAGTTGTTGCGTGTGCCGCGCCGGTTCATCCAGAAAACGGAAGAACGCTGCCGTGGTGGCAGCGTGCGCGGACTGCAGATGCAGATCGGAGATCAGCAGCGCACCGGTCTGGCCGGCGCGCGTGCTTGCTGAAGTCATATGAAGTGCTCAGCCAGATCGGTCAACGATGGATGCTGATTAGGCAGCCAGTTCGACTTTTTCGATGATCACGTCTTCTGCTGGTACGTCGGCGAACATGCCGGCGCGGGTGGTTTTTACTTTCTTGATGGCGTCCACAACTTCGGTGCCTTCGATGACTTTACCGAACACGGCATAGCCCCAGCCGTCCTGGCCTGGGTAGTCCAGGAAGCCGTTGTTCTTCACGTTGATGAAGAACTGTGCCGACGCCGAGTGCGGTGCCGAGGTACGGGCCATGGCCAGGGTGTATGGTTCGTTTTTCAGGCCGTTTTTGGCTTCGTTTTCCACGGTGGTGTCGGATGGCTTCTGTTTCATGCCTGGCTCGAAACCGCCGCCCTGAATCATGAAACCGTCGATTACGCGGTGGAAGATGGTGTTGGTGTAGTGGCCGGCTTCCATGTAGGCGAGGAAGTTAGCAACCGATTTAGGCGCTTTTTCGTCGTTCAGTTCGACGGTCATTTTGCCCAGATTGGTGGTGATGATTACGTTAGTCATAATGTTTATCCTGAGGTTGGAAAAAAAGCCAAGGCCGCTATTTTACTGTTTTACGACGATAGGCGTCTTTAAAATTGTGGCTGACTTGATGACCACAGGAACCACCGGGATGTTCTGGAAGATCCCTTTGTCATCCACCAGCACCGCTTTGATCTTGTTGACCACTTCCTGACCCTTGATGACTTTACCGAATACGGTATAGCCGAAGCCGTCGCGGCCCGGGTAGTTGAGGGCGGCGTTGTTGTCGACATTGATGAAGAATTGCGAGGTGGCCGAGTTCGGATCACCGGAGCGCGCCATGGCGATGGTATAAGTGTCATTGGTCAAGCCGTTCTGCGACTCGATCGGCACCGGCTTGTTGGTTTTCTTCTGCTGCAGTTTTTCATCGAAACCGCCGCCCTGAATCATGAAACCGTCGATCACGCGGTGGAAGATGGTGCCTTTGTAGAAGCCGGCTTTGACATAGGTGAGGAAGTTGTCGACGCTTTTCGGGGCTTTCTCGGCGTTCAGTTCGACCACGATATCGCCCATCGAGGTCTTGATTTCGACCTGTGGCGTGGTGGTGACGGCGGCCGGAGCGGCCAGCGCAGCGCCGGATAGGGCGACGCCAGCGAACACCGACATCAGTTTGCCGAACAGTGAAGGCTTGGTTACTTGCATTGTTACTTCCTTGTCGAGTTGTTGTTGATATTGATCATGACGACTTGCCAAAAAATCATAAGGCATATCGGGCCAATGCTGTTTTTATCAATGCTATACTTGCCCATTCTACTCCTTCAGAGTGGAAAGAATAAACGGGGTGTTCCAGCTTTTACCCGTCGTGTTCGCGACAGGACGGGGGCTGGCTGACGACCGTCGCGCGTATAAAAAATAGAAATAGCAAGAGCCGATGAGCAATCTAAAGATTTACAACACGCTAGCGCGTGACAAACAGACGTTCGTACCAATCGAAGCAGGCAAAGTCCGCATGTATGTATGCGGCATGACTATTTATGATTACTGCCACATCGGCCATGCGCGCATGATGATGGCGTTCGACGTGATGTATCGCTGGTTGCTGGCCTCCGGTTACGAGGTGACGTACGCCCGTAATATCACCGATATCGATGACAAAATTATCAAGCGCGCCGTGGAAAATGGCGAAACCATCGGCCAGCTGACCAGCCGTTTCACCCAGTATATGGATGAAGACACCCAGGCGTTGGGCATTCTGCCGCCGACGCTGGTGCCACGCGCCACCCAGTACGTGCCGCAAATGCTGGCACTGATCGAACAGCTGGAAGCCAAGGATCTGGCTTATCAGGGCAGCGATGGCGATGTGAACTACGCGGTGCGCAACTTCGCCAACTATGGCCGTCTGTCGGGCAAGTCGCTGGACGATCTGCGCGCCGGCGAACGGGTTGATGTGAATACCGGCAAGCGTGATCCGCTCGACTTCGTACTGTGGAAGGCCTCGAAAGAGTCCGAACCGGACGAAGTAAAATGGGATTCCAAGTGGGGCAAGGGCCGTCCGGGCTGGCACATCGAGTGCTCGGCCATGTGCTCGGCACTGCTGGGTGAGCATTTCGACATCCACGGCGGTGGCGCCGACCTGCAATTCCCGCACCACGAAAACGAAATCGCCCAGTCGGAAGGCGCGTTTGGCCGCGCACCCGTGAATTACTGGGTGCACAACGGCTTTGTGCGCGTGGATAACGAGAAAATGTCCAAATCGCTGGGCAATTTCTTTACCATCCGCGACGTGCTGAAAAAGTATGACGCCGAAGTGGTGCGCTTCTTCATCATGCGTGCCCACTACCGCAGCCCGCTGAATTACTCGGACGCCCATCTGGACGACGCCCGTGGCGCGCTGACGCGTCTGTACACGGCGCTGGACGGCGTGGCCGACGATGGCGCCGCGCTGGACTGGCAGGAAGAGCACGCACGCCGCTTCGCCGAAGCGATGGACGACGACTTCAATACGCCGCTGGCGCTGGCCGTGCTGTTCGATCTGGCCAGTGAGATCAATAAAACCAAATCGGCACGTCTGGCCAGCCAGTACAAAGGCCTGGCCGCTGTACTGGGTCTGCTGGAACGCAGCCCGCAGCAATTCCTGCAGGCCGCCGTGGGCGATGCTGCTGGTGCGGGCGACGCAGGCATTGCCGCTGCGATTGCGCAGCGCAGCGCCGCCAAGCAGGCACGCAACTTCGCCGAATCCGACCGGATTCGCGCCGAACTGCTGGCAGCGGGCATCATCCTCGAAGACAAGCCTGACGGCACGACCAACTGGCGTCGCGCATAATGGTGACGGCCAAGGATAACGGGGGCGCAGGCCCGGTCACGGCGGTACCGCCGTACTGGGAGCAGGCCAAAATCGAGCTGATGAAGCGTGATCGCATCATGAAGAAGCTGATTCCGCAATTTGGTGACCTGTGTCTGGTCGGCCATGGCGACCCGTTTACGACCTTGGCCCGTTCCATCGTCGGCCAGCAGGTGACCACCCGGGTGGCCGATGTGGCCTGGCATAAGCTGCTGCTGATCAGTCCGAAATGCACGCCGGCACAGATTATCAAGGCCGGCGCCGAGCAGGTGGCTGCTTGCGGTTTGTCCAAGCGCAAGACCGAGTACATCCTGGATCTGGCCGATCACTTCAAAAACAAGCGCGTCCACACCAGTCAGTGGGATCAAATGGACGACGAAGCGGTGATTGCGGAACTGACGCAAATTCGCGGTATCGGCCGCTGGACCGCCGAGATGTTTTTGATTTTTAACCTGCTGCGCCCGAATGTTCTGCCCCTCGACGACCCCGGTCTGATACAGGGAATTAGCCAGAATTACTTCTCCGGTGAACCCGTTTCGCGCAGTGATGCGCGCGAAGTTTCTGCCAACTGGGAGCCGTGGCGCACGGTCGCCACATGGTATTTATGGCGTAGTCTGGATCCGCTTGCTGTAGAATAGAGACTCTAATCGCTGAGCGAGGCGTTACTATTTCCGCGCGGCTGAGAATAAATACGGAGGTACAATGACCAAAACGACTTTCCTCAACTTTGAGCAACCGATCGCCGAACTCGATGGAAAAATCGAAGAATTGCGTTTCGTCCAAGACGATTCGGCAGTCGACATCTCCGAGGAGATCGACCGTCTGGCCAAAAAGAGCCAGCAACTGACCAAAGACATCTACGCCAAGCTGACCCCTTGGCAGGTTGCGCAGATTGCGCGCCATCCACAGCGTCCATACACCATGGACTATGTGAACGAGATCTTCACCGACTTCCACGAACTGCATGGCGACCGCAGCTATGCGGACGATCTGTCCGTGGTGGGCGGTCTGGCCCGTTTCAACGGTCAGGCCTGCATGGTGATCGGTCACCAGAAGGGTCGCGATACCAAAGAACGCGCACTGCGCAACTTCGGTATGCCGAAACCGGAAGGCTATCGCAAGGCCATGCGCCTGATGAAGCTGGCTGAAAAATTCGGTATTCCGATCTTCACCTTCGTCGACACTCCGGGCGCTTTCCCCGGCATCGACGCCGAAGAGCGCGGTCAGTCGGAAGCGATTGGTCACAATCTGTACGTGATGGCCGAACTGAAAGTGCCACTGATCGCCACCATCATCGGTGAAGGCGGTTCCGGCGGCGCGCTGGCGATTGCCGTGGGCGATGCCGTGCTGATGCTGCAATATGCGACCTATTCGGTGATTTCGCCGGAAGGCTGCGCCTCGATTCTGTGGAAGACCTCGGAACGTGCGGCCGATGCGGCCGAAGCGCTGGGTCTGACGGCGCACCGTCTGAAGGCGATGGGCCTGATCGACAAGATCGTCAACGAGCCACTGGGTGGCGCACACCGCGATCCGAAACAGATGGCCACGCTGCTGAAGCGTGCGCTGGCGGACTCGCTGCGTCAGTTCCACGGCATGAAGACCAAGGATCTGCTGGAAGCCCGTCACGAGAAGCTGATGAGCTACGGTAAGTTCAAAGAAACCACGCCGCAGGAATAAGCGGACGCGGGTTGACACACACATCGGGGGCGCTGCCCCCGATTTGCATTTTTGGAGCAGGCATTGAAGAAGCAACAGATCCCGACCCTGAACAGCATCTTCGCTGAGGCCACTAGCGCCGCGCTGGCGCGCGTGCAGGCTGATTCTGAACCCGGCACAGCAGCGGGCATGGCGGTGGCCCTCAGCGGCGGTCTAGACTCGTCTGCGCTGCTGCATCTGGCCCATGCCTATGCGCAGCAGCACGGTGTGCAGCTGTTCGCCTTCCACATCCATCACGGCCTGAGCCCGAACGCCGATAGCTGGCTGGCGCATTGCGAGCAAGCTTGCGCAGCACTTGGCGTGACGTTCGCGGCGCAGCGCGTGACGCTGAGCGGGCAGGGCAAGACAGGGACGGAAGCGGCGGCGCGCAAAGTGCGCTACGCGGCGCTCGGCGGCCTGTGCGCCGCGCATCAGGTGCGCTTGCTGCTGACGGCGCACCATCTCGACGATCAGGCGGAAACTGTGCTGCTGCAATTGCTGCGCGGCTCCGGTACGGCGGGCTTGTCCGGCATGGATGCGGCCAATGCGGCGCCGGAATTGCTGGCCAATCCGCAACTGGTGATGGCGCGGCCTTTGCTGCCGGTCTCGCGCAAGCAACTGGATGCCTATGTGGCGGCGCAGCAGATCAGCCATATTCACGATGAATCGAATGACGATGCGCGCTTTGCCCGCAATGCCTTGCGTCACAAGGTGATGCCGGCGCTGGCTGCCGCCTTCCCGGGTTTTCAGGAGCGCTTCGCGCGTAGCGCCCAGCACGCTCAGTCGGCTCAGCGCCTGCTGACCGAACTGGCCGAGCAGGATCTGGCGCAGGTGCTGGAAGGGGAGAGCGTCGACGTGACCAGGCTGCGCGCGCTCAGTACTGACCGCTGCGCCAATCTGCTGCGGCACTGGTTCAAAGTGCGCCAGCTGCGTATGCCCAGCTCGGCATGGCTGAACGAGATGCTGACCCAGCTGCTGGAAGCGCGCTATGACGCGCAATTGCTGGTGACGCATCCGGACTGCGAAGTGCGGCGCCACCGCGACCGGCTATTCCTGACGCCCAAGCTGGCAGCGCTGGAAGGTACGCGGGAAGATCAATTCGACCAGACCCCGGGTACCAGCTTTGTGTGGCAGGGCGAGACGGAACTGGCGTTCCCGGCCTATGGCGGAGTACTGCATTTCGAGCCTGCCGAGCACGGACTGGCGCCGGACTGGCTCCGCGAGCAGAAGCTGGTGATCGAGTTCCGCAAGGGTGGCGAACGGCTGAAACTGGCCGAGAACCGGCCGACGCGCGGCATCAAATATCACTATCAGGCGCTGAACATTCCGGCCTGGGAGCGTGGCCGTCTGCCAGTGGTGCACGTGCCCGGACAGTTGCTGTTTGCGGCAGGCATCGGCATGGATAGCAACAAGCTAACGACAGGCACTGACCGGATCCGTCTGCGCTGGCAAGCAGTCTAGACAATTGTCAGTTTCTGCCGAATTTTGTATGTAGATATGCCTATTCGGTATGACTTTATGCGTTTTTTGACTTGTTATTTTGCAGTGCGGCATGTAGAGTTTAGGGTTCCATTTACCTTTATTTGAGCGGAAAAACTCACTGTTATGGCTTTAATCGTGCACAAATACGGCGGTACGTCGATGGGTTCGACGGACCGTATCAAGAACGTGGCGCGGCGTGTCGCCAAGTGGCATGACGCAGGTCACCGCATCGTTGTGGTGCCTTCGGCTATGTCTGGCGAAACCAATCGCCTGATCTCGCTGGCTAAGGAAATTCAAGAGCAGCCTGACCCGCGTGAACTCGACATGATCGCCTCGACTGGCGAGCAAGTGTCGGTAGGCCTGCTGTCGATGGCTTTGCTGGCAATTGGCAAGAAAGCGGTGTCCTACGCCGGCTGGCAAGTCGCGATTAAAACCGATTCCGCTTTCACCAAGGCCCGCATCCAGTCGATCGATAGCGAAAAAGTGAATCGCGATCTGGACGACGGCAAGATCGTCATCATTACCGGCTTCCAGGGCGTGGATGAGGGCGGCAACATCTCGACCCTCGGTCGCGGTGGTTCGGACACCTCGGCAGTCGCGATTGCGGCCGCCATGAAGGCCGACGAATGCCTGATCTTCACCGACGTTGATGGTGTCTACACCACCGATCCGCGCGTGGTCTCGGAAGCGCGTCGCCTGAAGGCGATCACCTTCGAGGAAATGCTGGAACTGGCCTCGCTGGGCTCGAAAGTTCTGCAGACCCGTTCGGTGGAATTCGCCGGTAACTATCGCGTGCCGACCCGCGTGCTGTCGTCACTGACCGACCCAATGCTCGACATCGACGTCGAAGCCAACTCGGGTACCCTGATTTCGTTTGAGGAAGATACAAACATGGAACAAGCAGTCATCTCCGGTATCGCGTTTAACCGCGATGAGGCCAAAATCACCGTGCTGGGCGTGCCGGACCGTCCGGGCGTGGCGTACCACATCCTCGGCCCAGTGGCTGACGCGAATATCGAAGTCGACATGATCATACAGAATCAGTCGGTCGACGGTAAAACCGACTTCACCTTCACCGTGTCGCGCAATGACTACCAGCGCGCTGTGGACGTGCTGAATAGCACCAAGCAAGAGCTGGGCGCAGCCAGCATCACCGGCGACGCGAAAGTGTCGAAGATCTCGGTGGTGGGCGTGGGTATGCGTAGCCATGTGGGCGTGGCATCGCAGATGTTCCGCACCCTGTCGGAAGAGGGTATCAACATCATGATGATCTCGACTTCGGAGATCAAAATTTCGGTGCTGATCGACGAGAAATACATGGAACTGGCAGTGCGCGCACTGCACAAAGCGTTCGAATTGGAAAAAGCGTAATTTTTTCAAAAAAAACCGTCAGCTAGCCTTGACCAAAGTGAGTACGGTCTATACTATGACGGTCGTCTGCTCTAGCGCAGTTAGCAAAGCAGACATAGTTGAGTGATCGACTAGGAGACGTGGCCGAGTGGCCGAAGGCACATCCCTGCTAAGGATGCATACGGCTTATACCTGTATCGTGGGTTCGAATCCCACCGTCTCCGCCAGTATTTTTAAAAACCCGCTTCGGCGGGTTTTTTCATTTCTGCCTTTCTCATTCGAGAAACTCCGTTTTACTGTCCAGTGACGTCCGCCTGCAAGCGCCCAAACCCGCATCATGCGCAGGGGGGCGACTATCTCATAGCCGAATTCATTACGTTCACTATACGATCGTTATAGTTGGTGAGTATTTCTGTATTTGCAAGTTGTAGAATGGGTAGCTTGTTATAAACACTGCGCAACTAAAATTACTTGAGAGGGTATATTTGGATCCCATCACACTGCTTGTTTCCGCCTTGGCAAAGAATCCCGATCTCGCCGCCAATGTGGCCAAGAACTTCACCACACCCGGCGCGGTCGATGTGGCGAGAATGCAAACCAGTCTCGTCGACTTATCTAAAGGCATTCTGAGCTGCTATCACAAGACCGCAAAATTTCGTCAGACTGATGTCGTCAAGACCCCATGGGAGCGACAGAACCAATACGGTGCCGAGCGCTCAGCGGTCCTCAAGATCAGTTTCACTGGAATGACCGGTACACCTTACGAGATGCTGGTAGCAGTGATGGCGAAGGAAAATTCTGTTCGTTCTGCCGTGATCGCTGAGAGTACCATCGTCCCCTATAACAAGCGTTGCGCTCTAGAAGAGTGGGTGACTTCGAATTAATTTTCATCCTTTGAGTCTAGGCAAGTAGTCTGGCTAGATGTGATTGATACCAACATTTTTGATGAGTTAAGGAGGGCGGATGGAGTATCTGTTTGAGGCGGAGGCAATTCGTCAAGCGATCAAGAAAGTTATGGATGATACAACTGCGCGGCGCATTGCGATTGTAGGATTCATCGGCGCGGATCCTTTGAAGTGGATACGGCAACCCCGTGGAATGGACATCTATTGCTGGCCTAAACCCGGTGGAACGGATCCGCGTGGCATCGTTAAATTGCTACGAGAGGGCGCCAGAGTCCACTTCGTGATGAATTTGCACGCCAAGGTGTATTACAGCAGCAAAGGCGGCACAGTTCTCGGCTCTGCTAACTGGTCAGATCATGCTCTGGGCGAGGGAGGGCTAACGGAAACCGCGATCTGGCTACCAACAGGCGCCTTCCCCATAGATGAGCAATTGGCGAAGTTAGGCGCTGCTGTGTCCATGGACGACGCAGAGAAGTTCCAAGCAATGCTACAAAAACTGTATGTAGACCATAATATTTTTTATCGCGCTAACCCTGGGATGGTGGCCATTGATAATGCGGCACAAAGCACGTGCACATTTGGTGAGTGGGCGGCACAGCCAGGACGCCAACAGTGGCAATTGGGTTTATGGTACGAGGCGCCCGATCCACCACTTGACGCTGTTAAGGAGTACGCCAAATTGACGAGTGATGATTTAGGGCTGGTTATCGAGCAAGTCTGTAGTAATTACAGGGCGCACTCAAACCCATCCAACATTCTGGTTAATATTCCAACGCTGGATTGTGCGTTTGGAGCACTTGAGCGGCAAACGCCCTCGAAGATTCGCCCCATCTGGTGGATTCCTAGTTTTAAGACGACAACCTCAAATCCGAAATTTAGCGAAATGAAGCATATCTGGCTTGCCCGAGAAAATGTGCCGTCCGGATCGCCTATCCCATTTGATTGTAAGGAGAAAAACTTTCTCTCTGCATTGCAGACTATCGTTGGGCTCTTGGGAGAGAAAATTGACACTTTTCAGGGACCAGTTTCCGATGAATTTGTCGATCTGCTACTCAAGCACTATCAGTCATTGAGAGGCGCGTAGCGCGACTTTGAATTTAATGATCCTAGCAGGCACGTTGGATGTGCGACATTGTCGCTAGCAGGGGGGCGGCTTCCCCTACCTTCGCCGCAAGTGTCGGTGCCAGAGAATAAGTTTTTGCGGTGGCTGAACGCTGTACCACGCAGAGCGCGTTCTGCTGCAGTGGAAACCTCCGCTTTGCAAATCTTCGGTTCTGAAGCGTCAGTAGAATCCAACAGGATCAAGTAAATTTGTTCATACGCTTGATAAATTTCCGGATTTTTAGGTGTATTCCTGAGAGCTTCCTTTTTGTCTGCTGGGCAGAGTCTGGATTAATGAATTTTTCGCGAGATCAAGAATAATACTGGCATTGAACTCATAGTCGCGATCGCGGACAATTGAATAAATTCATTTAACTTACTTACCCACAGATGCAGCAATGTGTCGGAGGGTGAGCAACGGAGTACAACTTTGAAAAAGAGAATAAACGTTGTAGGTGCTGTCCTCACACGAGGCCAGACAATTCTTGCAGCACAACGCAGCCCGAGCATGTCATTACCAGGAATGTGGGAATTCCCCGGGGGGAAAATCGAACCTGGCGAGTTGCCGAAACAGGCACTAGTCCGCGAACTCGACGAAGAGCTACTCTGCTCGGCTGAGATCGGCGAGCACATTCAAACCACAGAACATGAGTACGACTTTGGCATCGTGATTCTGACCACTTACTACTGTTCGCTGACGGGAGATGAACCCCGCCTGACAGAGCACTCAGAGATCCGCTGGGTTCCTGTCGCCGAGCTGAATCAGCTCAATTGGGCTCCTGCCGATATACCAGCCGTTGAGCAAGTAATGAAAGATTTTCAGGTTTGAATTCGATTGTTCGGCAACTGACGGCAGATAACACCTTTGGGTTTCTCAATTCATTGGTCACCGCTGACCAGATGTTTAACCCAAGGCTTGTTTCAAACTCTGACGGCAACACCATGCTCAGAGCGATTCGCGACGAACTCAGGCGATCGAGGAACTTTGTATTCTCTGTAGCGTTTGTCACGCCGAGCGCGATAGCGATGCTCAAACAAGCGATCCTCGACTATCGAGGATCGGGCAGTATTATTACCTCGACCTATTTGGGTTTTAACTCTCCAGCTGCATTCCGCGAGCTCCTGAATCTCGAAGGCATTCGCGTCTATGTACATCCCGACTCTGCTGCCGGCTTTCACGCCAAGGGTTACATTTTCGAGCAGGAATTAAGCACGACCGCGATTGTTGGTAGTTCAAATCTGACGGAGCGCGCACTGCTCCTGAATCATGAATGGAATTTACGTTTCTCAGCACTACCCGATGGCGACATCGTTCAACAGCTCAACCGAGCGGCGAAGGCGCATATCGATGCATCCGTTGCACTTACGAGTGAATGGATCGATGAATATGAGTTGACCTGGTCAGCGAAGTTTCGTCAGGCATCGCCTCGATCCGGCGGGAACGATGGCTTACTTGAGCAGCCATCTAGTGGAGTCATCTCTCCCAATGCCATGCAGATTGAAGCCCTTGCCGAAATTGCGGCACTACGTAAATCGGGGGAAACGCGAGGCGTCGTGATTTCCGCAACCGGGACCGGGAAGACCATCCTCTCTGCGCTAGACGTGCGCGCCTATGCGCCTAAGCGGATGTTGTTCGTCGTGCACCGTGAGCAAATACTCGACCGGGCTATCGCTGAATTCAAGCGCGTCCTAGGAGCCCCAGATAGCGACTTTGGGAAATTTGTGGGGGGTAAGCAGGAGATTGACCGTCGCTATGTTTTTGCTTCAATTCAGTCACTGTCACGGCCAGAGATTCTCGAGGCGCTGGACCCCGCTGCATTTGAATATGTTTTGATCGACGAAGTCCACCGCGCTGGGGCTGCTAGCTACAGACGGGTGATTGATCATCTGAAGCCGGCATTCTTACTCGGAATGACAGCGACGCCAGAACGCACGGACGAATTCAATGTGTTTGAACTATTTGGCTTTAATGTGCCGTATGAAATTCGCTTGCAGAAAGCACTTGAAGCCGACATGCTGGCGCCTTTTCACTATTACGGCGTCACCGACTTCGAGATGGAGAACGGTGAAGTCATCGATCAACTGACCGACCTTAGCCGACTTGTCGCCTCTGAGCGCGTTGATCATCTGATCAAGACGATTGAGAGATATGGCCATGTAGGTGTTCCAGTTCGGGGGCTTATCTTTTGCAGCGTTAATGCAGAGGCTGCTGAGCTTTCGAGTCTCCTTAACTCTCGTGAAGTTCATGGCAAACGACTCCGAACGCTTGCGCTGAGCGGGCGCAACTCGGTCGATGAACGAGAGAAAGCCGTCCAGCGTTTAGAACGAGGTGAATTGGACTATATAGCTACCGTCGATATTTTCAACGAAGGGATCGATATCCCTGCAGTTAATCAAGTCGTTATGCTTCGTCGAACACAGTCAAGCATCGTGTTTACGCAGCAGCTCGGACGCGGATTACGAAAGGCCGCGGGCAAAGATCATCTTGTCGTTATCGACTTCATCGGGAACTATGACAATAACTATCTGATTCCCATCGCGTTGTTTGGTGATAACAGTCTCAATAAAGACTCGATTCGTAAGAAGATAATCGACGCTCAGGAATCCGGTGCTATTGCAGGGCTGTCAAGTGTCAATTTTGACGCAATATCGAAGGAGAGGATCTACGCATCTCTGGCAACCACAACCCTCGACAGCATGACGAGACTTAAGGAATCCTTCGTTGAGCTACAGAATCGACTGGGTCGAACGCCGCTACTCCTCGATTTCGCCCGCTTCGATCTCGTTGACCCGAACGTGATAGCGACAAAGCAGAAAAACTACTGGAGGTTCCTCAACAAGGTCAACGCGAGTGACGTGCTTCCAGGGG
Organism: Oxalobacteraceae bacterium; assembly: GCA_027490725.1. Classification (GTDB taxonomy): domain Bacteria; phylum Pseudomonadota; class Gammaproteobacteria; order Burkholderiales; family Burkholderiaceae_D; genus Rugamonas. The sequence continues at coordinate 98,596 of JAIXXN010000061.1, read as the reverse complement.
CTTATGAGGATTCAGTCCTCACGTTCCTTTCCGAAGAGTTACTAAACGGGAAGCGTCCCCATGAAATTCTCCTCCTGAAGGAGCTTCTGCGGTGTTCTGGTGAACTGCCTATTGATGCCTTCGTCGACCTTCTTAAGCAGAATGTTCTGACGACTGACTCTGCGACGCTCAGTTCGGTGCTGGCTGTAGTCAGCCTTGAATTCTACACTGATGCGGAAGCCACTAAGTATGGTGCCGTACCGGTCGTCACTGTCGGTGATGACAGCTACAAGCTCAGTGAGAAGTTTCTGGCGGCGTGGAATCAAAATTTGGTCTTCATGAATCACGTACGAGATGTGCTTGAGACAGGCCTGTATCTTGCTCGACACATTTACAAATGGAGCAGTGAAATTCAGGTTGGGCAACGCTATTCGCGAAAAGACGTTTGCCGTCTGCTGAATTGGAAGTCGAATCAGCAAAGTACGATATACGGCTATAAGGTCGATTTCTTATCAAACAGTTGCCCAATCTTCGTCACCTTGCACAAGGACGCGGATATTTCTAAGGGCATCAATTATGAAGACAAGTTCCTTAACCCGTCGACATTGACCTGGTTCACGCGCAGCAGACGCACGCTGGAGAGTGGCGAGGTTAAAGCAATCGTTGCAAACCAACTTCCGCTTTACGTGTTTGCAAAGAAGGATGATGCAGAAGGAACCGATTTCTTTTACTTAGGTAAAGCCATTTCTCATGATCCCAACCAGACAAAAATGGACGGCGATAATGGGGCCAAGCTCGATGTTGTTTCTATGACACTGCGTCTTGTGAGTCCAGTTGATACCAGTCTCTACGAGTACTTTGTAGCAAAAACGGCGGCGCCGTGATGGACTGAATTCTCACTGTAGATACTTTTTATTGTGGGCTGAGGCGATTCCCCGTGTTGCTCCTAAGGTCCGAAGGTGATCCCCAAGGACCCAATGGATGTAAAAATGCCCCAGCAATCAGGGATTGGTGAGTGGATTGGGCTTTCGTGGAAACGATAAATGCAGTTTTGACATGGACTCATCATCGGCCAGTCTTTAGCGGAGGTCAGCAAGTAATAGGGGCATGCGGCCGTAAGGGCTGACCAGTCGGCATCTAAACTCGTGTCGCAACTCGCTATGCTACTGCGGATACGCTTCCGGTTTGACTAGATCATGCTCCCATCGCGATAAGTCCGCGTTGGGAGCATTTTCCTAGCGCTGTCCAAGCCACTCAGGCGTGCTGAGGTCAAGTAGTTCATATCGCCATTTAGGCATTAGTAGCAATGATGTTTTTAACCGACCTCATCTGTTTCTTTCTAGATCGAATAGCCTGGTTGCATAACTCTGATCACTTGGCAGGCGTATCAAACACCGGCTCGGCCAGCCCCTGCATACTGTTCACCTGCGGGGTTTCCGTGCTCAGCACCAGTACTTCGTTGGCACCAGCTTTCAGCCACGAGGCCGGCAGATACAGCGTCTGCTGCGGGCCGATCTGCCAGTAGCGTCCCAGATGGTGGCCATTCACCCACACCTGTCCCTTACCCCAGCCACGCGTATCGAGGAAGGTATCGACCGGACCCGCGAGTGTCACGCTGGCGCGCCAGAAGCCGGGTCCCGCTGCACTAGCTGCCTCGCCTGCGCCGCCTGCCGGCACTGCTGCGGATGGTGCACGCGGTGCTAGCCTGTTCAGACTAGCGCTATCGAGCGGTAGCGGATACACGGTCCAGTCCTCCAGTTCGTCCTCGCCCAGCTTGACGCCGCGCGTGATGCCCTTGGTGTCATCGACCAGCTTGCCACCGAAGCCGATCCGTCCCATCGCTTCCACCAACAGATCGAGTTGGGTACCGGCCGGCAGATCCACCGTCACGGTACTCTGGTTCAGACGCCGGTCCAGCCGTCCGATTACCTTGCCATCGGCCAGCACCGTGGCCTGATCATGCAGGCCTTCCAGCACCAGTTTGCCCTGCGCGGCGCTGGCGAGTTTTTTGCGATACAGGATATAGCCGTAGTTCTGGCCATATTCTTCCATCGCCCGCGCCCAGCGCGACGGCTGCCCCTTGGACAGACGCTCCAGCTGTTCCAGCACACTGCCCGCCGGCTGCAGCGGGAACGGCGCGATCGCCTGCGGCTGCGGTGCGGCCGGAACTGGCGGCAATGGTTGCGCCAAATGCGGTGCGATGACAGCGCGCAGCGCGTGGTATTTGGCCGTCGGCCGGCCCGCTTCGTCGAGCGCCGCATCGTAGTCGTAGCTGGTGGTATCGGGCTGATACGGTTCCTCGCCCGAGTAGTTGGCGCCGGCCAGCCAGCCGAAACTGGTCCCGCCATGGAACATGTAGAGGTTGAACGAGATGCCTTGCTGCATCATCCACTCCACCGTGCGCGCGGCATCCTCGGGGCTCTGGCGATGGTGCTGCTCGCCCCAGTGATCGAACCAGCCAGCCCAGTATTCCCCCGCCATGCGCGGACCGTGGGGACGCCATGCGCTCAGTTCGGCAATCGATGCCTTGGCATCGTCTGCGCCACCACCGAAGTTGACCACCGCTGGTATATCGGCCAGCGTGCCGCCTTCGAACAAGCGTCCGGCGCCGCCGTCGGAGGTAAAGAGGGGCGCGTCGAATCCGGCGCCGCGCATCTGCGCCCGCATGGTACGTAGATAGTCATGGTCGCGGCCGAATGAGCCATATTCATTTTCCAGTTGCAGCATCAGAATTGGGCCGCCACGGCTACTTTGCAGATCGGCCACTTCCTGTGCCAGGCGCTTGAAGTAGCGCGCACTGGCGGCCAGATAGCGCGAGTCCATGGAGCGCACCCGCAGGCCCGGCGTGCGCAGCAGCCATGCAGGGAAGCCGCCGAAATCGACCTCGGCACAGACATACGGTCCCGGCCGCAGCACTACCTGCAATCCTTCTTCCGCTGCGGTGCGGATGAAGCTGCGGATATCGTTCTGGCCGCTGAAGTCCCACTGGCCCGGCTGCGGTTCGTGCTGCGACCAGAAGGCGTAGGTGGTGATGGTGTTGAGGCCCATGGCGCGCGCCATGCGTAGCCGTTCGCGCCATGCGGCGCGCGGAATGCGCGGATAGTGCATCTCGCCGGAACGGATCACGAATGGCTGACCGTCCAGCTTGAACTGCGCGCCCTCGATGGCAAAGTGCGGCACCCGCGCTGCGCTGCTAACGGGGACGGCATAGGCCAGCGTGCAGCCCAGGCTTAGTGCCAACAGGCTGGTCTGGATAGTTTTACTTAGTTTCAAAGTTCAGTCTCCGTCAATGATTAGCGATAGTTATAGCGCAGCACCAGCGAGGCGCGGCGAGGTGCCTGATACTGGCTAGGAATGCCCCAGTTTATGTCGGGTACGATGGTGTTGTCTGCATTCACGTCGGCGCTATAGGTGTTGTAGCGGTCCGTGATGCCGCGCCGGTTAAACAGGTTCTGGATGCTCAGGTCTAGGCTCAGTTTGTTATGCGCGCCCACGCTGGCGTCATAGCCTATGCCCAGATCGAACTGCCAGAACCACGGCAGGCGGCCACTGGTGCCGGCCGTCTTGATGCCGACCGGATTGGTGCTGCTATCGCAGTAATGGCCCCACGAGCCCCAGTTGTACGACAGGCTGTCGACATCGGGCTTGAGGCCGAAGCAGCTGAGCGGCTCGCCGCTGTGGATGCTCAGCACGCCACTGGTGCGCAGGCCGCTCTGGTAGTAGTAGGCCCCCGAGACCGTCAGGGCATGGCGCACGTCATTGGTCAGATTGCCGCTGGCGCCGCGCGTCGTTTCGGGGAAATCGTAGATGCCGGTCTGGCCGATGTAGCCGGCATTGCGGTTTTCCAGATTCAGGAAGCCATTGTCATTGCCAAACGAGCGCGTCCATGTATAGCTGGTGTTCAGATACCACGGCTCGCTGGCGCTACGCGAGTGGCTGGCATCGAGCGTCAGGTGGATGTATTTGTGCTTGGGCTTGGGCAGGCCGAATTCGCTGGCCGGTATGGTCAGCGTTACCGGTTTGCCGTCGCCACGGAAGTCACGCGTCACCGTCACATCTTCACCGGGATTGAGTTCGAAGCATTCGTAATCGACCGGATAGTTGGGGTAGCCATGGCTGTTGGCATATTTGCCGATGCCCTGACCATAGCAGGTGGAGTTGATTACGCGCTTCAGGTCGGCATAGCCGAAGTCCACTTGCCCCACCCAGTTGCGGTTAAAGGCTTTCTGCATATACAGCTGCAACTCGTTCTGGTAGGGCGCCTTTAGGTTGTCGGTGGCCACCTGATAGGCTTGCGGCGGTACGCCATCGTGGCCGGGCACCGTGTAGGTGCTGCCGATCTGGCTCAGGCCCAGCGGCGCTTTGGTGTTCGGATCGATGCCGGTATAGCGGTACCACTTGCGCTGTTCCAGATGGGATTCGGCGACGCCGAAGCTGAAGTTGGAGGGCATGGCCAGCGAATAGCGTCCCAGATTGGCGCCCACTTTCAGGCTGGAGTCGCCATGCACGTCCCACGCCAGACCCAGCCGCGGCGAGGTGGTGGGGAAGGCGAACAGGGGACGCTCCAGTGCATCTTTGTTGATGAACTTGTCGAAGCGCAGGCCGCCGTAGGCCGTCACGCCATGCCCCATCTTCCAGTAGTCTTCCAGATACGCTGCCTTGTTAATCGAGACCATGCGGCCGAATTCGCGATTGAAGTAGTAGCCCACATATTTGCCGCTGACCTGCTCGCCATTCGATAACTGCACGGTGTTGGGACGGTCGTAATAGGTGTACCAGCCGGTCTGCGGGGAATGCCAGTCTTGGCCGAGGAAGTGCTGGTAGTATTCGGCGCCGAAGACGAGCTTGTGACTGCCCAGCGTCCAGCCCAGATCGCCTTTATAGCCGCGCCGCCAGTAGTCGTCGGGACGGAAATTCACCGTGCGGTCCTGTACGCCGATGTTGGTGGTCTTCTGGCTCTGGCTATTGTAGGAGTCTACATACGGAACATCTTCGGCACCGTGGGCGCGGTCATTGAGCTGGCCGAGGAAGCCGCCCATCAGGCGTAGCTCGAGATTATTGCCGAGGTTGCCGTGGTAGTTGGCGATCAGCATACGTTCCGTGACGGGCGCATATGAACTCGACGAAAACGCGCCTACTTTGGTGCTGTAGTCGCTGAGCAGGCGATAGGTATTGGTGCTGGTGCTGCTTGATGCGCGTGATGCGGTCAGGTTGAGCGTGTGGTCATCGTTGATATTCCATGTCAGGTTGAGCAGGGCGTTCTTGCTTTGTGACCTGGCGATCGATTCGCGGTTCTGGCTGAAGCTGTAGTTGCTCGATGGCAGTTTGTTACCGAGCAGAACGAAGGCGAACAGCTTGTCCTGAATCAGCGCACCCGAGGCCCACAGATAATTGGTCACGCTCGCTTCGCTGTGGTTGTTCGAGCTATAGCGCAGGTAATCGCCCTGGCCGTCGCGGATATCCTTTTCAGGTGGCATGAGTGCGGCCGAAGTGGGCGGCGTGTAATACAGCGAATAGCCGGCTTCGAATTTGTTCGAGCCCTGACGTACCGTTTGCGCCATGATGCCACCGGTGGCATTGGTCCACGATGCGCCGAAACTGCCGGCCATCACTTCCGTTTCCTGTATCGCTTCGCGCGGCAGACGGTTGGCGCCCAGCAGCGTACGGTCATTGGTGGTGTCGAACTCGTTCAGGTAATAGCGGTTCTCGGCCGGCGAAGCGCCGCCCAGTTGCACCAGTCCTGTGGTGTTCTGGTCGTAGCGCACGTTGGAACGCAGTCGGGCAATCGATTCGGCATTGCCGTTAATCAGGGGCAGGGCGTTAATCAGCTCGCGGCTGTAATGGCTCGACAGTTCCGGCGTATTCACGTCGATCGGCAGCACCATGGTCTGCGCCGAGTGTCCTGCCACGCTGACCGTGATCAGTGTGTCGCTACCTTGATTCTCGGCCGTTACGGCCAGCACCGGCGTATCGCTATTCGGCTTCACGCTGACCTGACGCACCGCGATCACGGTCTCGCTCTGGCGCAAGGTTACCGTGTACAGGCCCGGATTGAGGCCGGAGGTTTTGTAATGACCTTGCGCATCAAGCTGCAACTCGCGCTTGAAACCGGTCTGTTCGTTAGTCACGGTCACGGTGGTCGCGGTGCCAGTTGGCACCGAACCATACAGACCGCCGGTAATCGACTGGGCTTGCGCCGCAGCCAACCATGACAGTAATCCCAGTGTCAGCAACGCGCGCCGCAGTACCGGCGAAGTTGTTTTCATACGAGCGTCCTTCCTTATTCTTCAAGTCGTTTTGATGGAATACGGTCAGCGCGCCGTAGCGGCGCTTGCCGCTACGGCGCAGATGATGAGAAGCACAAAACGAAAATTATTAACTTATTTTCTTTCGTTTTTTGCAAGCTAACCGTCATCAAAATGTAGTAATAAATAAGTTTGGCGTCAATAAAAAGAAAGATATGTGAAGAAATTTAGCGGTTTGCTACCTGAAAAATCTTTCGTTTGATTGAAATGGAAGGATGGTACTTTTTTTTAGTCGTTAGACCACAACAGACCGATTTGCTACCAGTTTGATGGGGCTATGCATGCGGCTATTTCATGTGTGTGTCAGTAGCACTAACAACGCGCAAATTCGGCGCGGGAACACCCTACGCTACGTTGTAGCCAAATTGGGATATCTGCGCGAGTGGCAGACGGCGGCGTGTTGCGCAAGGTCCAGTGCGACAACATGAAAATGGTGGTGATCGAGCGCGCTGCGGCTCGACGTCGTCACCGCGAATGCCGCGGTGGCGTAAAGAAACCGAAGGCAAATCATTGAGAAGTCGCATTCACATTCAAGATTTCTTTAATATGAATGTACATATCAAAGGAATCTTGAATGTCGCGCCTGTCGGTGTGTGAGAGAGAGCCTGCAGGCAGGACGTGGGCTAGCTTATCCACGCTTAGTTTGAAACCATCCATCTCTTCCTTGATGGTAACGGCCGCATGGGCCGACAAGGAATACGATGCGCGCCAGCTGATCGCCGCTGGCGCGCTGCCTGTTCAGCAGAGGCGTTGCGACGGCGCGGCGGCGCTCGCCTTGCGACGGATTGCGTACACCATGCCCAGTCCACCGAGCAGCATCAGTACGCTGTTGGGTTCGGGGACGGCAGAGATCTGCAAGGCGCCGGTTTGGGCAAAATAATAATTGGACAGCTGCTGGCCACCGACGCCTGCGCCTGCGGTGCGGATGTCGGTCAGGCCATGCGGGACTACTGTGGGATCCTGGGCATTCCAGTTGGCGCAGCCAGGACCGTCGACGTAAATTTGGCCGCAGGAGCTGATGGTATTCCGGTTGCCGGAGGGACCGATGAAATAGCCGCTGATCTGCAGCGGGAAACCAAACTCCACCGATTGCGGCAGCTGTATAAGATGGAACGCCGAAATTGATACGTCCAGCATAGTCGCGATGTAGTCGCCGTTCTCCAGAATCTGCGTCGACAAACTGGTGAGCGTGCCATTGGCGGCCTGGCTGAACGTACCGCTCAGCACCATCGTGCTATGCGGGTCATTCGGGTTGGTGAAACTCTCGGTAAACGAAAATTGTTGATCCGCATGGGCCGTTTGCAGCCATGTGCTGGCGCACAGTACGATGCCGGTGGCGATAAGCTTTTTCATGGCGTTTCCTTGTAAGCGATGGAAGTCGTTGGGAGACTTGGTGATGTGAAAATAATAAGTAATCGACGCCTTCCCGGATAGGATGAAATTAGTCATACCCTTAGCAAACGCTGGATATGAGGCATCTAAACGTGCGCATATAGCACCATCAAAATTACGCTTTCGATTCTGGAACTGAGATGTCACTTAAAGGGGAGAGAAATGCACTGCATTGCGGTAATTCTGCATAAGTAGCGTATTCGCGATTAAGTGGCGGGCGATGTCCGGGTGTGCAGCGGCGAAACTCGGCCATGAATTTATCCAACGGAAAAGTTGCCGTGGTGTGACTATCTGAGGACTTTCCCGCCACGTATGCTGCTATGCTCGACGAGTTAGGCTAGAAGAAAACTCTAGTTAAGGGATGTTAGTTCTAAAACGAACTGTAATCGTGCCATATCGCTGGCTACACTTTTGCAGACTTCTACAAGATAGTGCCCAATCACGCAGAGTGGAAATTATGAAAAATGCGTTGTCCGGGTTCGTCAAAAATTTTGGCGATAAAGTCGCAACAGCTGCAGACGCGGCATCTATCGCGATTGACACTTCGGTTGCATCCACTAAGAACTCCATTGAAAAAGCTGGGCACTCCATGGTTGAACTTGGAAAATCTGCCGGAGAAGTAGCGGGTGATGCCGCGAACGCAACGTCGAAATTTGCAGCAAAGGCTAGCTCCTCAGTATCGGAAACTGCCGTGGCATCCTTTGCTGTTGTGAGAAAGGGCGCGGACGCTGCTGGTGATTCCGTTTCTTCGGGGGCGAAGGCCGTTGCGGCAGCGTCTGGTGTCGCGGTCAATTCCGCATCTGAATCGCTCGGCTCTCTGGGCGTCTTGGTTGGCGATTTAAACGGCGACGGCAAAGTCGATTTCGAGGATGCAAAGATAGCTGCAGCGAAGGTCAAGCATGTTATGGGCGCAACCGCTTCGGAACTTGGCGCGCTGGGAAAGGTGGCGTTGCAGTCGCAACTCGTGAAAGATACGGCGGCGGGAGCTGTCGTTGGCGGCGCCCTGGCCTCAATGATCCCAATTCCGATTATTAGCACCGTCACTGGCGCAACAGTTGGCGGGGCGTTGGGCGCCTATAAGAGTTTCATGAAGAATTAATCACGGATATAGCTGGCCTTGAGACAGGTGCTGCCTTTGAGTCAAAACTTGTGCTTGGCCACATGTTACCTTTATTGACGCAGCATTTAAGCGCTAAGAGTGCCGTTGGTATTCCGCTGGCGATGCCGCAATGTCTCAATGCGGAATGCCATCATAAGGCAATGCACTAGCGCCGAGCGCGCATTGAGGGCAAGTTGTCAATGACTCCGAGGTGGCATCAGCGGCCAGCTTACCTCTCCAATATCGGATAGCTCCGCTGGTGATTGGCAGTACAGGCGCAAACCAATGACGCGAAGCGCTCATTAATCAACTCCCGTCATAGTAAAAAACCATTGCCATCAATTTAATGCTGTATCCTCAGCAATCTGCTTTGTTGCCGAATCGAATTTCCGTTTATCAGCTTAAAAGACGACGCCTCGCCTCATCATGTCGTCGTTGATCGGTCTTCTCGCTTGGGCAAAATGTCGCATGATTCACCGCGCAATCATCTGTGATCAGCGCGCTTCTTCGTCACTCTTCAACGTTCGGTGGTTTTCGCGTGGGTAAAATTCTTGTCGCAGTATTTCAAACCATTCGGCGTAATCTGTTTTTGTTCCTATTCATCGTACTGATTCTGGTTTCGGGAAAAATGATTCGGAACGAATGGATCCAGCTCCAGCGTATTGCGATTGAACTTCCAGCGCTACGGAGTGCTGATAGCAAGGTAAGCGAGCATCAGAAGGCAGAGAAAGGACGAATTACCCAGCAGCTCGCGAAGATGTCCGAGGCGACGGAACTGCAGTTAGCCGAGGAAATCGGTGTTCTCGACAATGAAATTTCTCTTTTAAAACGAGATCAGAAAGACCTCTCGCTGACTTCAGCGGCGATGAACGGTTCCGGTCAGATGATGCAAGCGCTGCAGCAGCAAACCATATGCAGCATTGATCTTGAACTGCGACTTCAAGCGAAAGCCTACCTAACCCTGTTGCATACGCACGCTGTTGTTCTCAAGAAGCGCCGTGCGGCGCAGCAACGACTGGAGCAACTGCGAGTGATGCACGTGAAGGTATACGGCGAACTACAAAATACCATCCGCCAGCTTGGTCAGTTTGAAGCAGACGCAGGCATGCTCGCCAAGATTCCCTTCACTAAGTCGTACAAGCAAATTGGGAAATTGAAAGAAGAGGTCGGCGGCCTTAAGGACGAGAACAACCGCCTGTATCGGGATTATCTCGCCCAGCAGACTGTCATTGAACATCTGTCGCTACCCGCCGATTTGAGTGAGTTTCGATTGAACGAGCAGCGACTCGCTGAAGCCGTCGCGCCCTTACGTTTGAGAGTGATTCAGGCCGAAAGTTTGGCAGCGAATAATTTTCTATGGTTAGGTTATCAGGCACTACAACCATAGTTGGCGACCGCATATTCTTCTACTTCCTCCAGGCGCCACTGGCAGCAAGCCGGCGTGCCCTAGCCCTAGCCCGCCACACGCCCCGCCAGCCCCTACTTACCCCGATTCCTGCCGATCTGCGGATCGGTGCGGCTAAACGATCCGGTTTCGACGTGGCCGGCGACACGGCGCAGCCACTGCGGATCAGCGCTGCTGCTGACGCTGAAATCGTACCAGCCGAAGCTAGCTTCGAGGCCGCAGTCGATGACCTTGGTCTGGCCGGCCGGCACGCTGTAGCTGGCCGGCGCGGCGCCATAGGCGTTGTCGACGATGGTGAAGTTGCAGGCCTGTTGTCCCGCCAGATTCGACAAGGTCAGGCTGATCCGATTGTTGGCGATCTGGTAGGAAGTTTGCAGTTCCGGACGCGCCGCGCCCGCCGTCTGCGCGATGGCACCTCTGAACTGGCGCAGGAAGCCGTTGGGGCCGTGTACGCTCAGTTCATAGTGGGTTCCGCTCCAGCTCCAGCGTTCCCCTGTGATGCTTTTGTCCGCCTCCACCGTGTAGTACCAGGGGCCGTCGCTGCGGGCCTTGGAATAGACGATGAACGCCGCGCCGGCGCGTCCCTCGTTGGCGAAATTGAGTTCGAATTGCTGGTCGCCGACGTTGCTCCCCTGGACCTGCAGCTGGTAGGGCAGGGCACAGGCCACGCGTGCGCCGCTGTCGGCCCCGCTGGTCTCCTGCAGCGGCAGCGACTGCACGGCGGGCGGCGTTGGATGGGGTTTGCCGGAGACCTTCTGGTAGGCGGCAGTCTTGGGCACGCTGGCTGGCCAGTCGCTATTCGGCGTCCGGAAATCGAAGGCCGCGGTCAGGTCGCCGCAGACCGCGCGGCGCCACGGCGAGATCAGCCCACACTCGATGCTGGCGCGGTCCTTGCCTAGACCGTTCACCAGCCACTCCTCGAGGAAGCGCGTCTTGGAGGTGTGGTCGAACAATTGCGAGCACACCTTGCCACCCTTGCTCCACGGCGAAATCACCAGCATCGGTACGCGCGGACCAAGGCCGACCGGCTCGTTCTGATACGTCTCGAAGGCGCCAATGTGCTCAAGCGTGGTCCGGCCCATTGCCGGCGTCAACGGCGCCATGTCCGACGGAACGTGGTCGAAGAAGCCGTCGTTTTCGTCGTACATCAGCAGGAACACGGTCTTCGACCAGACGGCTGGATTGGCTACCAGCGCGGCCAGCAGGCGCGCCGTGATGTTCTCGCCGGCGTTGGGCGAATTGGGCGAGTGCTCGGTATAGTCGTTCGGCGTCGAGATCCACGACACCTGTGGCAGGCGGTTGTTCTTGACGTCGTCGGCGAAGGCGGCGACTAGCCAGTCGCCCTTGGTGCCGGGCGCATTGGCGGCGCTCGAGCCGGGGGCCATTACGCGGCCCTTCTGGTACAGCGGCGAGCTGGGACTCAGGCGGCTGCCATCAGCGTTAACCCGGAAGTTCTTGAAATAGGCCAGGTAGTTGTCGCCGTAGTTGTCCCATTCCTGGTAGACCTTCCAGCTGACGTCGTTCGCCTCGAGCACCTCGGCGTAGGTGCGCCAGTTCGGCGCGCCGGCCGTGACGGTGGCGCTGATGTTGTCGTTGGCCGGATCGGCGTTGTAGTAGCCGCTGGCGCTAATGTTGTAAAGGCTACCCATATCGCCCATCCAGCCCTGATTGCTGCCGCTGAGTGAATACATGCGGTTCGGATCGGTGGCGCCGAACACCGAGCAGTGGTAGGCGTCGCAGATCGTGAAGGCGTCCGCCAGCGCGTAGTAGAACGGTAGATCGCCCCGGTTGAAGTAGCCCATCGTCTGTGGCGTCTTCTTCTTGACCCAGGCGTCCCAGCCCTGCCAGGTCGCCTGCGAACCCTTCCACGTGTGGTCGGTGCCGATCGACAGCGCGCTGGTGTTCTGCGCGTCAAAATGGAAGGGCAGCACGTAGTGACCCGCGCTGTCGGGCTGGTACCAGACCGGCTGGCCGTTCGGCAGGTCGATTGCGCGCGGGTCATCGAAGCCGCGCACGCCGGCCAGCGAGCCGAAATAATGGTCGAAGGAGCGGTTCTCCTGCATCAGGATGACCACGTGTCCGACGTCGGCCAGGGTGCCGGTGGCGTTGTTGGCCTGAACGGCGAGCGCTTCGCGGATCAGGTCGGGGAACATCGAGGTGGCGCCGGCTGCTGCGGCAAAGCTGAGGAATTTACGTCGTCCGTTGGAAATCATTGAGGGGCTCGTGCAATTACCAAAGACGCGGGCTACGTCCTTACCTTGCGCGATGATAGTGGTGAAATATGACGCTGGTATGGCAGGTGGTGGTGTGGCAGTGCCGCCAGAGTAGCGGGCGTCGGAGAACTGCCGTTTCTGATAGTCTCTCATTGCATAACCGTGTTGCCGGGACAAGTGCCCGACTGCGGGTGCTTCCCCGGAAACGTCAAATGCGGTGATACAGTGTTGACGAGACTTGACTTGATGGATACCGAAAGATTGTTATGGAAAAAATCGCCGCACCGCAGCTAGCCACCAAACTGGCCACGATTCCGGATTGGCTTTACGTTCAACGTGGCGCCGTCACACGCGAGTTTGTTTTGAAGAACTTCGCCGAGGCCTTTGCTTTTATGACGGAAATTGCGCTCATCGCCGAGAAGAGCAATCACCACCCTGAATGGAGTAACGTCTATAACCGGGTAGTGATCACGCTCACCACCCACGATGCCGGCGGTCTGACCGAGAAGGATGTGGTGCTTGCACGGCAGATTGATCGGATCTTCGCGCGCTTTGAAGCTTCACTCGCTAGCTAGGCGCTGGCACCTGCCATCCTCCACTACACCAACTTCAGCTGGCGCACCTTGTGGATCAGCTGCACCACGTTATGCACTTGCAGCTTGCGCATGATATTTTCGCGGTGCTTGTCGACCGTCTTGGCCGACAGGTTTAGCTGGGCAGCGACGTCGGCATTGGCGTAACCCTGATAGATCATCTGCACCGTTTGCAGTTCGCGCGGCGTCAATTGTTCGTCGCAAGTGGCGATCTGTTCCTGCACGGCGTCGCCCAGTACGGTTTTCCCGGCCATCACCTGCTCTATGCAGGCCAGTAACTCGGGACCCGTACAATCCTTGAGCATGACCGCGTCGGCGTGCGCGTCGCGTAATTGCTTGAGCACGATGCCGGAACGGGTTCCGGTCAGTGCGACCACCTTCAAGTCCGGATAACGCTGCTTGCAATACGCCAGTAGTGCCGACGATTCGCCGCCCGGCATGTGGTAGTCGAGGATTAGCAGATCGATCGCCTGCTGCTGCAGTGCCGGCTGCACCTGATCGAGGCTGGCTGCCTCGGCCACGACACGCATCCCCGCATGATTCTGCAGCAGGAATTTCAGCGCTTGCCGGAAAATGGTGTGATCGTCGGCCAGCAAGATATCCATCAGGATGCCTGTCATTGAGAGCAATAAAATAATGATAACATCCTATGGCATTTACCGTTAGCAAAATGCTCACTTTCAGAGGAAACTGTCGCGCGTCCGCGCGCACAGGTCTCGCCCACGCCCGGGTTGGGGCGTGATGGTGCCGTTTTCAAGTCCTTAACGTTGCCTTGCCGACAAAAATACGGTGATTGCCGTATTTCCCCCTCGACTGCCCACGACTACAGTGGCGAAACCGATGACATTTCGTCATCGAACAACACAGGGGAATTCACCATGTCTTTTTCGATCAAGCCTTTGCTGTCCGCCTGCCTGTTCGCCGCCAGCTGCGCCGTACCGGCGGCATTTGCCGAAACCATCACCTTCGATAACGCCGATGTGAGCAGCGTTGCGATTCGTCCAACCATCATCACTACCCAGGGTTTCGTGTTCACGGCGCTGGACTACGAGCTGCTCGGGCAAGGGGTCGCGCCATACAACAATGGCACCAATATGCTGCAGTTTGCGCCGTATGACATACTCGCCCACGCCGATACCAACGCCGTAACTTTCCGTCGCCAGGACGCTGCGCTGTTCAATCTGAACAGCCTCGAGTTCTCGCCGGGTGCCTACGCCAACAATGCTGGGAAGATGGGGATCAAAGGTATCTTCGCCGATGGTTCGACGGTGTCGCGGGTGGTCGAGGTTCACGACGGTAGCGGCCTGACCTTGGTCGGCTTCGAGGGCTGGAACAGCCTGGCAGCCGTGGTCCTGACCGGCAACCTGTTGAGCCAGAGCTATGTTCAAGTGGATAACATCAACGTCACCGCAGTACCGGAACCTGAGACCTATGCAATGCTGGTCGCTGGTCTGGGCCTGATGGGTGTGGTAGCGCGCAAACGCAAAGCGTCTGCGCAGAGCGCGTCCTGAAGCGGCACGGTCGGCGCCGCTCCGGCTCTTCTGCTACGCAAGCCCATGGCGCACGACCCGCGCGACAGCACAAAAAAAGCCCTCCGCAGCTGCAGGCTGGGGAGGGCAAGAGGACAGGAGTTCAGACTTCTACTTGAAGCGCTGACCTTAGAACTTGTACGTCACGCCGAACGCATAGTTTTTGCCATATTTGCGGCTGGTGGTGATGATGCTCGGGTTGACCATGTATTCCTGGAACGGTGCGTTGGTCAGGTTGTTGGCTTGCAGATAGACCGACAGACCTTTCAGATAAGCACTCTGGAATTCATACGAACCCTGTACGTCAGCGATCGTTTCCTTGGCCAGATGAGTGAACTGCGGGTCGCCTCGGTAGTCCAGAATCTGGCCCACGAAGGATGAACGGCTGCGGATCGCATACGACATCTGGAAGCCGCGGTTTTCGTAGTACAGACGCACGCTGGCGACGTTCTTCGACAGGCCCGGCAAGGTCATGGTGGTCGCCGCGCCGACAAACACCGGGGCATTATTCTGGGTCACAAAGCCCGAGGTGGGCAGGGTTACCGAGCTGGTGGTGTAGGAGTAGTTCAGGTTGGCACCAAAACCGTCCAGCATCGGCGTGAGCAGGTTAAAGGGCAGGGCAGCCGCCAGTTCTATCCCTTTCAGCGAACCGCCATCGCTATTCACCGGACGGGTGGCCGCGCCGATCGTGCTGCCTTTGTATGGCCCTTCGGTTGGCAAAGGTGTGCTGGCGCTGGTGTAATTTTTGTAGTCGAATTGCTCCGATAAATTGATCACGTAGTTGTCGATCTTCTTGTAGAAGAAGGCGGCGCTGACGATGCCCCGTTTGCCGAAATACTTCTCGAACGATACATCCAGTGCGCGCGCTTCATACGGGCGCAGTTTCGGATTGCCGACGAAGCCGGTCAGGCGCTGCGGTGGCACGATCCCGGTCACCGGATCCGGCGCACTGACGGCGGGCAGGGTGAAGGACACACTGTCGCGCATATTGTCCATATTGGCGCGCGAGAGCTGCTTGCCGGCACCGATGCGCATCATCTTGTCATCGCTCAGGTCGAACGACAGGTTCATGCTCGGCAGCAGTTTATTGTACGAGTCCGATACCGTCTCGAAGCCATACTTACAGGTGGCAACGGTAATGCCTTTACAGGCCGACTGATCGACCGTATTGCCGGAACCACTCTGTTTGGTATTCACTACTTGTAAACCGACATTGCCGGTGTATGGCAGGCTGAACAGTTTTCCTTCCAGATCGGCCATGGCATAGGCGGTGGTGACTTTTTCCGTGACGATCCAGTCGCGCGACAGCACGGTCGGGTCGACCCAGCGTTCCTGGTTGTAAATGGTGCCCAGCGAACCGGTCGGGTCGAACTGCGCGACGCGGATGCCGACCGGGCCGGCGATGGCGGTGTTCGAGCCCGGCATGGTCATCGCGGCATAGCCATCGCCGCCGATCACGGCCAGACGGCCTTCACCTTCGCCCAGACGCGATTTATCGCGCTTGGAGTAATTGATGCCCATATGTGCATTGACCACCGGACCCCAATTCAGCTCGTGGTGCGCGGACAGACGCATGCTGTCGACTTTGTCGCGCAGATTCAGCATGGCAGCGTAGCCTGCCTGCGGCGTCTCAGGCCCACCACCCCAGCCATCCATGTCAGTCAGCTTGAAGATCGAACGGTCGGTGTAATCGAGGCTGGTGGTGTACTTCACGTCGGCGAAGTTGCTGCCGTTGAAGCCGGTGTAGGAGATTTTTCCCAGCTGGGCGTTCGGGGTGTTGCCGGGCTGGCCAGCCGTGGTTTCATAGTTGGCCGAGTGACGTTTGCCCACCGAGTGCGACAGGTCGCCTTCCAGACGCCAGTCGTCCACTTTCCATTCCGCATTCCAGCCGATGGACGTGAATTTATCCTTGCTGCTGTAGGTGTTGTTGCGGATGTCGCCTTTGTAGTTATCGAAGGTGCCGCTAGTGGCAACGCCGTTGACGATGGTGGCGTTGCTGAGTGTACCGTTCGGGTCGTAGATGCCGGCGCCGAAGGGGATCGCGCCTTCCAGTCCAACCCGGCTGGTGTTTTCGCTGCCGGAGGAATAGAACAGGTCCACGCTGGTTTTGAATTTGGCGTTGGGACGGAACTGCAGCGTTGCCGTGGCGCTGTCGCGGTCATTGTGGGCGTGTTTGGTTTCCGACAGGAAGCCGCCCGGCACTTGTACATCGGCGCCGTTGTAGGGCACGGTCGGTGCCCAGCCACCCCAGCTGTCGAAGGTCAGTTCTTCACCGTTGTTCTGCTTGAACGAGGTCACACCCAGCGATACACCGATGCTGCGATCGGCAAACTGGTCGACGTAGGACAGGGTGCTGCGACGACCACTGCCTTCTTCACCGCCCGAGCCGATGGCCAGCCGTTCCTTGCGTACGCCGGCCGCGATCACGCGGTTGGAGAACTCCAGCGGACGCACGGTGCGTAGGTCGATGGTCGAAGCCAGGCCCTGACCCAGTAAGGACGCGTCCGGCGTTTTATACACCAGCACCGCACCAGTCAGCTCGGCCGGGAACAGATCGAATTCGGGATTGCGGGCGTCGCCGGTGGACGCTTGTTCGCGACCATTGAGCAGCGAGCCATTGAATTGCGGTGCCAGCCCGCGCACACTGACCACGCTGGCACGACCAGTAATTTTGTCACGCTGCGTGGTCACACCCGGCAGGCGCGAAATCGATTCGGCCACGGTGCTGTCTGGCAGTTTGCCGATGTCTTCGGCCGAGATCGCTTCGAGGATGGAGCTGGCGTTCTTCTTGATCGAGATCGCGGCTTCGATGCCGCTGCGGATGCCCGATACCTTGACGGTGTTGATGGCTGGTGTGGCCGACACCGCCTCTGCCGGGGCACTGGCGTCCTGCGCCATCGCCGCACCGCTGAGGCTCGCCAGCAGTGCGCAGGCCAGCGCTACCGGGGTAGGGCGCAAAGCCGATGCGTGGATAGTTTTAGTAAGTTTATTTTTGTTCACTTCGTATCTCCGTTTAATGTAATAAAACTAGAACTCGCGAAAGCAGCATGTCGTGGGACGTGCTGCTTTCGTCTGAACGCGATGAGTCGGGAGTGATCTTACGTCGGAGAATTGCAGAAAAGAGGTGGTGCTGAAGGGCTTCGTTGTAACCTGAAGCGAACCTTAATTTAAGCGGGCGCCTTCTGTTGTGCGGTCGCTACAAAAATAATGTGCGTTCGTAGTTTTGCTACATCGAGGCTGTGTTGATCGGAGTGTGCTTGGGCTGTTCCAGCGTGTTCATGCGCGCGTTTTTCGCTGCACGATGGCCTCGACGAACTGCGCGTGTGTGGGCATGACGTCGGCACACTGGCCGATCACACTGGCGATCTCGTCGAGATAGCCGGCCACCTCGCCTTCGTCACGCAGCGCGGCGAGCGGATGGTAGCCACCGGCGACCAGGCCCTGTCCCTCCAGCACCTGTAGCCAGGCCACTTCGGCGAACAATTCATTGGCGTTGCGCAGAATGCGCCCGCGCGAGCGGTACAGATCGATTTTCGCTTGCAGCGTATCCGGCACGGACATATTGCGCACGTAGTCCCAGAACGGCGTGTCGTTGCGGGTGGTGGCATGGTAGTGCAGGATCAGGAAGTCGCGAATCCGCTCCGCTTCGAAGCGGCTCTGCTGATTGAAGGCGTCGATGTCGTGCTGCGCAAAACCACGGTCCGGGAAGAAGTCGATCAGGCGCGCGATGGCGGTCTGGATCATGTGGATCGAGGTTGACTCGAGCGGTTCGAGGAAGCCGCCAGAGAGACCGATGGCCAGCACATTTTTGTCCCACGTGCGGGCGCGCCGCCCGGCCAGAAAACGCAGCTGGCGTGGCTCGGCAAGCGCTGCACCATCGAGATGGTCCAGCAGGAGGGCGCGGGCCTGTGCGTCGTCCATGAAGCGACTGGCGTAGACGTGGCCGTTGCCGGTGCGCTGCTGCAGGCCGATGCGCCACTGCCAGCCTGCCGGACGCGCCGTGGCGATGGTGTATGGCGGTAAGTCGGCGGCGCGCGCGCAGGGCACGGCCCACGCCCGGTCGCAAGGCAGCCAGTGATCCCACGCTTCGAACGGCACGGCCATCGCGTCGCCGATCAGCAGGGCGCGCATGCCGGAACAGTCGATAAACAGGTCGCCCTGTACCAGGGTGCCGCAGGCGAGTCGCAACGCTGCCACGTGACCGTTCTCTGGCTGCAGCAGCGTCTCGGCGACCTGGCCTTCGGTGCGCAGCACACCCAGCCGTTCGCTGTAGCTGCGCAGGTAGCGCGCGTACTGGCCGGCATCGATATGGAAGGAATGGGTGATCTCGGCCAGCGGCGAATTTCCGCGCGACACATCGGCGCGCATGAAGCGCTGTGCGCGTGCGGCGACCTGATTGATCGAGAACGCGCCAAGGTCGGGGTGCTTGCCAGACTGGCGCATGCGCAGCCAGTACTGGTAGAAGGGCAGCGTCTCCAGATCCTGACCGAAGCGGCCGAAGCCGTGCATATAGCGCTCGCCGATGCGGCCCCAGTCGCGGAACTCGATGCCCAGCTTGAAGGTGGCGCCGGTGGCGCGCACGAACTCGTCCTCGTCGATGCCCAGTGCGGCGTTGAACTTGCGGATCATGGGAATGGTCGATTCGCCCACGCCGATGGTGCCGATGGCTTCGGACTCGACCAGACGGATTGCGATCCGCCCTTCGAGCGCGCGGGCCAGTGCGGCGGCGGTCATCCAGCCGGCAGTGCCGCCGCCGAGGATGACGATCTGGCGCACACCAGGCTGGGCGCTCATTTGACCAGTACCCGGTAGCTCCACGGCGCCATCTCGAAGCTGCTGCTGGCGTCCACGCTGACTGGCGCGCCGCTGGCAAAGTCGCGATACTGACCATGGTGTAGGGTTTTCTCGAAGCGTGCTGTCACGGGCTGCGCCGACAGGTTGAGCACAACGAAGACTTTATCGCTGGCGTTGGCGCGCACGAAGCTGAATACCTGTTTGGGCGCATTGTTCGGCACCGGGTCCATGACCGCGCCATGGGCGCCGTTCCAGAGCGCGCTGTGCTGCTTTTTCAGCGCGATCAGTTGCTGGTATAGCGCCGTGTAGGGCGAGGCCGTCCACACGATCGGATCACGGTCGAAGAATGCCAGACGCTTGCGGTTACCGACTTCCTGACCGTTGTAGATCAGCGGCATGCCTTCGCTGACGAAGCTGAACACGATGGCCGCATCGACGGCGTCGCCGAAGATTTCGAACTCGGTGCCGTCCCAGGCATTCTTGTCGTGGTTGGTGGTGTACAACAGGCGCTTGGCCTGACGCGGATAGAATTTGCGGTTCCATGCATAGTAGGAGTACAGCGCCGTGGCGTCTTTTTTGCCCTTGGCGATGTCGTGCAGCGTGTCCCACCAGCTCCACGCATAACTGGCATCAAACGCATCGCGGTGCATGTCGCGGCTTTCCCACTCGGCGAGCATGAACACGGGTTTGATGGCGCGCAGCGTGCGCGCGGCATGGTCCCAGAAGTCTTGCGGTAGCAGCCCGGCGGCATCGGCGCGGAAGCCGTCGACGCCGACCTCCTTCACCCAGTACACCATCGCCTCGGTCATATAGCGACGCAAAGCCGGTTTGCTGTAGTCGAGATCGATGATGTCGTCCCAGTCGTACCACGGGGTCGGCGTTGGCTTGCCGTCGCTGTCGTGCACATACCAGTCGGGGTGGCTGCTACGTAGCACGTTGTCCCACGAGGTGTGGTTGCCAACCCAGTCCAGTATGACGTGCATGCCGAGTGCGTGGGCACGCTCGACGAAATGGCGCAAGTCCGCCGCGCTGCCGAATTCCGGATTCACGCCGCGAAAGTCGCGTACGGCGTAGGGGCTGCCCAGCGCCCCCTTGCGTTTGACTGCGCCGATCGGGTGGATAGGCATCAGCCACAGAATCTCGACGCCCAGTTCTTTCAGCCGCGGCAACTGTGCCGTGGCCCCATTGAAGGTCCCCTCGGCGCTGAACTGGCGCACGTTGATCTGGTAGATGCTGGCGCTCTTGACCCACTCGGCCGGTTTGAACTGCACATACTGGCGCGGCTGGTAAGGATCGGCGGCATGGGCGGGCAGTGTGGCGGCGAATGCTGCGCAGGTCACGGCAAAGGACGCTATCAGAACGCGGGCAAAGGAAAGTCTCATAGTTTCTGGTCGAATCAAAAAACGGACCTGCGACAGCCGCTGGTCTCAAGAGGAGAGGTTCGCGTGGCGATGCAGAAGGACCGCGTCCACGACCACCGGTCAATGCTGGAGAGGCCTATGACCGACCGGGTGCGTCGCATGTTGCGTTAGCGTATGAGACGCGTCAATAGCCCGCATAAAGCCATTCTGAAGATTCAGACGGGTGTTGGCAGCACCGCAAATTAGCGGGTTCTGGCTTTGAATAGTTAAAAACTATTGAGTAGATAAAATCAATTGGTTTGGTTTTAATCGGCGAGTGGGCTAATCTGTCCTTACTGACTTTGTCCGCTCGATCAATTTCAATCAAGGAGAACCAATGAATTCACAAGATAATGGCGCGTCCCAGGGCCAATGCCCGGTAATGCATGGTGGTGTGACGTCGGCAGCTTCGGCGACGGTGGCCTGGTGGCCGAAGGCGCTCAATCTAGACATCCTGCATCAGCACGATACCAAAACCAATCCGATGGGCCCGGGCTTCAGCTATCGCGAAGAACTCAAAAAGCTCGACGTCGCAGCACTCAAGAATGACCTCAAAGCCTTGATGACCGACAGCCAGGAGTGGTGGCCAGCCGACTGGGGCCACTATGGCGGTCTGATGATCCGTATGGCGTGGCACTCGGCCGGCACCTACCGCATTGCGGACGGCCGTGGCGGCAG
Organism: Oxalobacteraceae bacterium; assembly: GCA_027490725.1. GTDB lineage: Bacteria > Pseudomonadota > Gammaproteobacteria > Burkholderiales > Burkholderiaceae_D > Rugamonas. The sequence continues at coordinate 77,209 of JAIXXN010000061.1, read as the reverse complement.
CGGGAGTGGCAGCCAGCGCTTTGCGCCGCTTAATTCGTGGCCGGATAACGCCAACCTCGACAAGGCACGCCGCCTGCTGTGGCCCATCAAAAAACGCTATGGCAACAAGATCAGCTGGGCTGACCTGATGATTTTGGCCGGGAATATGGCCTACGAATCGATGGGCTTCAAGACCTTCGGTTTCGCCTTCGGCCGCGAAGATATCTGGCATCCGGAACAGGACATCTACTGGGGTTCAGAAAAAGAATGGCTGGCGCCGACCAGCAATCCCGACAGCCGTTATTCTGGCGAGCGCGAGCTGGAAAACCCACTGGCAGCCGTGATGATGGGCCTGATCTACGTCAATCCGGAAGGCGTCGATGGCAAGTCCGATCCGCTTAAAACGGCCAACGATATGCGCGTCACCTTTGCCCGCATGGCCATGAACGACGAGGAAACCGTGGCACTGACCGCCGGCGGCCACACCGTCGGCAAGGCCCACGGTAATGGTAAGGCCGCCAATCTGGGCGCGGCGCCGGAAGGTGCGGACCTGGAAGAGCAGGGCATGGGCTGGAATAATCACAGCACCCGTGGCATCGGCCGCGACACGGTCACCAGCGGCATCGAAGGCGCATGGACGACGCACCCGACCAAGTGGGATGATGGTTACTTCAAGCTGCTGTTCGGCTACGAGTGGGAACTGAGAAAATCGCCGGCCGGTGCCACCCAGTGGGAGCCGATCAACATCCGCGAAGAAGATCGACCAGTCGATGTCGAAGACCCTAGCATTCGCTGCAATCCGATGATGACGGATGCCGATATGGCACTCAAGATGGATCCGGCGTATCGCCAGATTGCCGAGAAATTCCATCAGGATCCCGCGTATTTCTCGGACGTGTTCGCCCGCGCCTGGTTCAAGCTGACCCACCGCGATATGGGACCGAAGGCGCGCTACTTCGGCCCGGATGTGCCGCAGGAAGACTTGATCTGGCAAGATCCGGTGCCGGCAGGCCGTGCCGACTACGATGTCGCGGCGGTAAAAGCGCAGATTCTCGCGAGTGGCCTGAGCATTGGCGAGATGGTCGCCACGGCGTGGGACAGTGCCCGTACCTTCCGTGGCTCGGACAAGCGCGGCGGTGCGAATGGTGCACGGATCCGTCTAGCACCACAGAAAGACTGGGCCGGTAACGAACCGGCGCGGCTGGCCAAGGTGCTGGCGGTGCTGGAGAAAATTGCTGCTGCAACGGGCGCCAGTGTTGCCGACGTCATTGTGTTGGCGGGTAATGTGGGCGTCGAGCAAGCCGCTCAGGCAGCTGGTTATCCGGTGACGGTGCCATTCGCAGCGGGTCGTGGTGATGCCACGGCAGCCATGACGGATGACGAATCGTTTGCCGTACTGGAACCGCTGGCCGATGGCTTCCGTAACTGGATGAAGACCTACTACGCCGTGACTGCGGAAGAATTGCTGCTGGACCGCGCTCAGCTGATGCGTCTGACTGCCAGCGAAATGACGGTGCTGGTGGGCGGTATGCGGGTGCTGGGTGTGAATCACGGCGCGACGGCACATGGCGTGTTCACCGAGCGGGTTGGCGTGCTGAGTAATGATTTCTTTGTCAACCTGACCGACATGGCGAATACCTGGAAGCCGGCCGGTCGCAATCTGTACGAAATCCGCGATCGCAAGTCCAATGCGGTGAAGTGGACGGCGACCCGCGTCGACCTGGTGTTCGGTTCGAATTCGGTGCTGCGCTCGTATGCCGAGGTGTATGCGCAGGATGACAATCAGGCTAAGTTCGTGCAGGACTTTGTCGCTGCGTGGACCAAGGTGATGAATGCCGACCGCTTCGATCTGGCCTAAGTCCGGCTGACTGCCAGCGTGCTGGCAAACAACAACGCCACCCTCGGGTGGCGTTGTTGTTTGGGGCAGCGCATAGCGCAGTTGCGTTAGCGCAGTCGGGTTAGCGTAGTGCCAGCAGGCGTTCTTCTTCCCGCACGAAGTGCGACTCGGCCGCCCAGACGCGGCAGGCCCGCGATAGTAGCTTGGCTTCGGCGTCGGCCAGCACGCCGTCGGCATCGGCGATGGTCCACATGGCGCGCAGCAGTTCGCGGCGTAGTTCCGGTGCGTGGATCTCGCCGAGCAGGGCATCGATGGTTTCCTCATCGAGCACCACGTGCTCGTGCTTGACGGAGGTGGTCAGCATGTCCTGACACAGCTCGCTGACCAGATCGTGGAAGGTGTCGATGTCGATATCGATGTGCTCTAGCAGACGCGAACGTTGCAGTGCGCGCAGTTCGGACGGTGCCATGTTGCCATCCACCACCATACACAGGGCGACGATGCGGCCTGCGGCGCTGGCGCTATCGGTTTCGTAATGACGCATTGCAGTACTCCTTTAAAATTGGTTGGATCGTCTTAATGACGTGTCTTGCGTGTTGCATACAGGCTGGCGATGACGCTGCCGGCGATCAGCGCTGCCACCACGGCGAGCGACACATAGACCGGAATGTGTAGCCACGGCAGTAACAGCATCTTCAGGCCGATGAAGCACAACACCAGTGCGAGGCCATATTTCAGCAGGTGGAAACGGTCCGCAATGTCAGCCAGCAGGAAGTACAGCGCCCGCAAACCGAGAATCGCAAACATATTCGAGGTGAACACGATGAACGGATCCGAGGTGATGGCGAAGATGGCCGGGATCGAATCCACCGCGAACACCAGGTCGGTTGCTTCGATCAGTATCAGCACCAGCAATAGCGGCGTGACGTAACGCTTGCCGTCTTTCCACACGAAGAACTTCTCGCCGTGCTCGCCTTCCGACACCGGCAGGTGGCGCCGCGCAAAACGCAGCACCGGGTTGTTCTGCACGTCGGGCTGCTCGTCGACGGCCTTGAACATCTTCACGCCGGTGTACAGCAGGAACGCACCGAACAGGTACAGCACCCAGCTAAATTCACTGACCACCCACGCACCGGCCAGAATCATGATGGCGCGCATCACGATCGCTCCCAGTACGCCGTAGATCAGCACCCGCCGCTGGTATTCCGCTTTGACCTGGAAGGCCGTAAAGATCAGCAGGAAGATGAAGATGTTGTCGACCGACAGGGCTTTCTCGATCAGGTAGCCGGACAGGAACTCCAGCGACTTCTGCTGCGCGATCTCGGCGCCCACCGTGCCGTTTAAATACCACCACAGCCCACCGTTAAACGCCAGCGCCAGACTGAACCAGCCCAGCGACCATGCGCCTGCCTCGCGCGCCGTGACCTTGTGCGATTTGTTGCCGCCGAAGACCCACAGGTCGACGGCTAGCATCAGCAGCACGAAGGCTACGAAGCCCGCCCACATGGGGGCGGTGGCAATGTTTTCGACTCCAGTCATATGACGCGCTCCGTTTTAAAAATAATGGTGAATGCTGTTAGTGCGGGTGTTGTGCTTGCTCTTGCTCTTGCTCTTGCTCCTGCGCCTGGTCGGCGTCGTGCGCGGCTGGCGCCAGCGAACCCGCTTTGGCGTGGTTGTGGCTGCGTTGGCGCTCCAGCTGGCGCGCCAGTGCGCGGTCGGCGCGTTCGGCGGCGAGGTCGATCGCGGCGTACATGTCTTCCTCGGTGTCCTCGATGACGATGGTCTTGCCATGGTCGAGACTGATCTGGATCTTGCAGCGCTTATCGCGCCCGCCACGCGGACCGTTGATGTCCGACAGCCAGACGGCCAGACGGCGGGTCAGTGCCCAGCCCAGCGAGGTTTCCAGACGACGGTGCACGTAAGCGCGCAGGCTTTCGGTCAGGATCAGGCCGTTCGATTGAATTGCGATGTTCATGATCTTTCCTTTCGTAGTGGATGACAGGACTCATGATAGGGGTGCTCGATCCGTCGTACAATTCGAATATACTTTGTTAAAACATCGAAAAAAACGATGTATTAAAGGATTCCTCATGGCCACTCTGAACTACAAACACCTGCGCTACTTCTGGATGGTGGCGCGCAGCGGCAGCATCGCCAAGGCGGCCGAACAGTTGCATCTGACGCCACAGTCGATCTCCGGGCAGCTCACCGAGTTTGCCGATACGCTGGGGGTAGAGCTGTTCCGGCGCGTCGGGCGGCGACTGGAACTGACCGAGACGGGCAAGCGCGTGCTGCGCCACGCCGAGGATATTTTCAGCGCCGGCGATGCCTTGCTGGAAGTCGTCAAAGATCAGTCTGCCACACAAATTACCACGTTCCGGGTCGGAGTCTCCGATTCCGTGTCCAAGGCCGTGGCCTGCCGTCTGGTGGCACCGGCGCTGGCGCTGGCCGAACCGACCCGGCTAATTTGCCGCGAGGGCAGGCTGGCGGCGCTGCTGGCCGATATGGCGGTGCATAAACTCGACCTGATCATCACCGACCGTGCCATGCCCAGCCATCTGAGTGTGCGCGCCTACAACCATTTGCTGGGCGAGAGCGAGCTGGGGGTGTTCGCGGCGCCCGCGCTGGTGAAAACCTTGAGTGGGGCGTTTCCGGAATGTCTGAACCATGCGCCGCTGCTTTTGCCCGGCGAAGACTTCGCCGTGCACGCGCGACTGATGGAGTGGCTGCATCAGCATGTGGCGCGTTTGCACGTGATCGGCGAGTTCGACGACAGCGCCATGCTGAAGGCCTTCGGGCAGGCTGGCGCGGGCGTGTTCTTCGCCCCGGCGGCGATTGCCGATGCCATCTGCGCCCAGTATGGTGTGGTGCTGATCGGGACCATCGCGGCGCTGCGTGAGCAGGTGTATGCGATCACCACCGAACGGCGCATCAGCCATCCTGCCACCCAGGCGATCCGGCAGGCGGCGCACGAGACGCTGTCGGTGTAAGCGGGCGGGCGCGTTTCGCCACGCGCGTCATCCGTCGAAGGCGCGTAATGCACCGCGAGTAGCCCCTTTCGCAGCGCCCACTGTTGACAAATGACCGCCGGTCATTATAAAGTCGGGTCTAAATGACCGCCGGTCATTTTATTTTTGCCGGATAATGACCGGCGGTCATTTAAATTTCGAAAGGGGCAGCAATGGGGGAATTTAGCAATAAGTGGGCACTCGTGACGGGGGCATCGAGCGGTTTCGGGGTCGACTTTGCCAACATTCTGGCCGAAGGCGGTGCCAATCTGGTGCTGGCGGCCCGTCGGGCCGAACCGATGGAGCAACTTGCCGCAACGCTCAGAGCGCAGCACGGCATACAGGTGGTGGTGGAAAGCATCGATCTGGCGCAAGCGGGAGCCGGTCTGGAACTGCGGCAGCGTATTCAGGCCCGGGGTCTGCAGGTGGATGTGCTGATCAACAATGCCGGCTATGGGACCTTTGGCGAATTCGTCGAACGACCGCTGGAGACCACTCTCGACATGCTGCAGCTTAACGTGATGAGCCTGACTGAACTGACCCACGCCTTTGCCCGCGATATGGTGCAGCGTGGTAGTGGTCATATCTTGCTGGTGGCCAGCATCGGTGGCTATCAGGCCACGCCAGGCTATGCCGCCTATTCGGCCAGTAAGGCCTATGTCCTGCTGTTCGGCGAAGCACTGAACCTTGAACTGGCGCCGCGCGGGGTGAAGGTGAGTGTCCTGTCGCCCGGTATCACGGCGACTAATTTCCTTGCCGTCTCCGGACAGAAAGCGACGCTCTACCAGCGCCTGATGATGATGCGTTCGCGTCCCGTCGCCGAAACGGGGATACGCGCTATGCTGGCCGGCACGCCTAGCAAAGTGCCGGGACTAGGTAATCAGCTGACTATCTTCAGCAACCGTTTCGCGCCGCGCAAGCTGCAGAGTTTTCTTGCCTACCAGCTGATGAAAAACTGAGGTCGGCGCGTCCCGGTCAGATCGCGCCAGCTGGCCCAGTGCGCCGCGCGGAAATCCCGCTGGCACCGCGGTTGCGTGCGCAAGGGGCAACTGTTAGACTGCCCCGTCCTGATTGAAGCAAGCTCTAATGTGCGCACGCGCGATTGATTCCGAAGATAAAGCAGCCCGCCGCGCCGAGATACTCTCGGCCGCGCGCCGGCTGTTCCTGCATGACAGTCGGCAATTGCCGTCGGTCGCCCAGATTGCGACCGAAGCGGGACTGGCCAAGGGCACGGTCTACCTGTATTTTCAGACCAAGGAAGAGATCTTCTTTGCTTTGCTCAATGAGTATTTCGCAGGCCTGCTGCAAGCTGTGCATGCCGTGTTCGAGGCTCCGGCCAGCGACGATGTGCTGACGCGCTTCATGAGCTGCTATGTTGCCTATCTGGATGCGTGTCCCGAGCTCTTGCGACTCGATGCCATGGCGTATAGCGTGCTGGAACGAAATCTCGACGACGCCATCCTGCGTAAATTCAAGCTCGAATTACTGCAGGGACTGATGGCGACGGCCGCCTTAATCGAGGCCAGACTGGGCTTGTCCGCCGGTCGCGGCCTGACTTTGCTGATGCGTACCTATGCGCTGACGCGCGGACTCTGGCAATCGCTGGACTACCCACCCAATCTCAAACTATTGCTGGCGGATCCGGTCTTCGCACCGATCCGGCCTGATTTTCGCACCGAACTCGGCGCCGCATTGAGCGAATACTGGCGCGGTGCACTCGCGTCGTAAAGTCATACGGGTGCGTAGATAACGTTAACGATTTTTTGCATGCCCGGGAAGATTATCTGTACAATCATTTTCGGTTCTGGTCTGTAGGGATAGGTGGGAAATGGCAAACAAGAAAGCAAGCGTCACGCTGGTAGATGTGGCCAGAGTTGCTGGCGTTTCCGTGATGACGGCGTCGCGTGCCTTGAGCGGCGATGGCTACGCATCCGACGATACCCGCTCGAAGGTACAGGCCGCTGCCAAGGAGCTGGGCTATGCCCCGAATGCGCTGGCACGCATGATGAAGGGCGGCAAGACCAATGTGATCGGCATTGTCGTCAACGATTTATCCTCGCAGGTGGTGAATGCCTTTGTGACCGCGCTCAGTATCGAGGTGCGCAAGGTGGAGATGGACATGTTCATCTACAGCAGCATGGGCACGCTGGGCGAAGCGCGTGGCGCTGCCGTGAGCCAGATGCTGCACGGTCTGTGGGATGGCCTGATCTATGTGCTGCCTTGCATGACTGAAGAATTCCTGCGCACGCTGGAGGGCAGTAGTAGTCCGGTGCTGTTGCTCAATTATTTTCGCCACGAGACCACCCTGCCGGTGGTGCGTGGCGATAACGTGAATGGCGCGCGCGACGCGGTTGCCCATCTGATCGAACTGGGCCACCGTCGCATTGCTTTCGTCCGTGGAACAGCCCATACGGGACAGAGTGATTTGCGCGAACAGGGTTATCTGGCAGCGCTGGCCGCTGCCGGTATTGTGTCCGAGCCGGAACTGATTTATCAGGGGAATTTTCAGGAACTGTCCGGTCTGGAAGCAGGGCGGCAACTACTCTCGCTGGCGTCGCCGCCGACCGCGATCTTTGCGGCCAGCGACACCATGGCGCTGGGCTGCATGAATGCGATACGCGAGCGGGGCTTGCAGCTTCCTCAGGATATTTCCGTGATCGGTTTCGATGATATTCCGGCGGCCTCGCTGGCTCAGCCCCCTTTGACGACCTTGCGCCACCCCTTCCAGCCGATGGCACAGGCGGCCGTACAGGAACTGCTGCGCCGCATACGTAATGAGCCGGGACGGCGCCAGCGTATCGAGTTTCCTAGCGAACTGGTGATGCGGGTAAGTACCGGACCCGCGCCGCAGCAGAGCGCTACACCAGCACGCAAGCGTAGTGCCCCACGCAAGACCGGGGTTGCATGAGTGATGGTGATGCGCCGAGTCAGGCCTCTGTGCGAGCGCCGCTTCCTTAGGTCTGGGCAGCGTTGAGATGGAGTCCATCGTCGCAAAGCCAGTTGAACGGCGCGTGCTGACGCCCGCCATGTACGCGCTGTTCGCGCTATTACTCATTGGTGCACTGGGCTGGTCGCTGAAAGAGCGGGCGATTCCCGATCTGTTCAAGTTTCAGTTGCGACGCTTTAGTGACAATACGGTGTTGCTGAATAGTCTGCTGGGCGCCTTGCCAGCATTGCTCAGCATGCTGGTAGGTCCCGCGGTCGGGGCATGGAGTGATCGCACCCGTAGCTGTCTGGGCCGGCATATCCCGTTTCTGATGGTCTGCGTGCCCCTGATTTCGCTCAGTCTGATTGGTCTGGCTTACAGCCAGCGTCTCGGCAACTGGCTGTGGTCGCTCGCCCAGTCGGCACCGCAGGAGCAAAGTACCTTTGTACTGGCCTGTATGTGTGTTTGCTGGACCGCCTATTCCCTGTTCACGATTATCGGTAACGCGCTGTTTATCGGCATGATCAATGACGTGGTGCCGCGTGCGATTATCGGGCGCTTCTTCGGGGTGTTGCGTATCGTCAGTCTTGCCGTGGGCGGAATTTTCTTCTATTCCTATTTCACCAAAGAACTTACCGAGGCAGTCCAGAGCATTATTCTCAGCGTGGCGCTGGCCTATTTTCTGTGTTTCGTCACGGTGTGCGTGGGCGTGAGCGCGCTGCGCAGAGTGACGCGCGCGCCTGACGGGATGCCCGCTGACGGCGTGCTAGCGGGCGAGGGCGTTGGGGATACTGCGGCCACCCCATGGAAATTCCCGCTGCTGTTTATCGCGGTGGCGCTGGGGGCGATCTGTGTCTTACCGGCGAATATCAATAGCTACCATGCGATTGGCCAGTTCCATGTCGACTACCATGAATACGGGCGCACCGTGGCAGCGGGCTATGCCATGTCGATTTTGCTGGCGCTGCCAATCGGCTGGCTGGCAGACCGTTATCATCCGGTGTGGATAGGTTTTGTCGCGATGTTGCTGTACGCCTGCTGCATGCTGGCGGCGTGGTGGCTGGTGATTGGGCCGCTGTCTTATCTGCTGTGGTTGTTTGTTCACGTGGTGCTGGCGGGGGCGTTTCTGACCGGCACGGCGTCACTGTTGCCGGTCATGCTGCCGCGCCAGCAGTTCTCATCGCTGGCAGCATTGTCGGCGTCACTGACCGCTTTGCTGACGGTGCTGTTTACCATGCTGATCGGTTATCTACTGGATCGCAATGGCCATGACTACCGGCTGGTATTTCTCGCCGCCGGTAGCGTCGGCCTGATTGCCGCATGGTGCTGGTACCGCCTGCTATTGCGCTATCGCCGTCATTGAGATGGGCTGGCGGCTGGTCCGGTCATAGCTCTGCCAGCCATAGTCCCGACGTGCCAGTGCTTCCAGATAGTAGTAATCGCCCCACAGATTGCATTCGTCGACGCCTAGTTCGGCTTGCCGATGGTAAGTGCCATGCAGGAGCAGGCCACCGGCCTGCGGACGCCGGGCGGCGCAATGCTGCTCCAGAGCCTGCACAAGGCGCAGCGCGGCATGGTGATAGTGTTGTCTGCGCGCTCCAGCTGGCAATTGCTCGGCCAGATCGAACAGACCGCAGGCGGCAATGGCGCTAGCCGAACTATCGCGCGGCTCACTGCTCTTGATCGGCAGACTCAAGTCCCACAGGGCGATCTGGTCGGCTGGTAGATGGGCGAGAAAATAGTCGGCAATCTGGCAGCTGGTGTCGAGTAAGTCGAGCTCTGGCAGGTGACGCTGATTCAGTGAGAAACCATACAGCGCCCAGGCCTGTCCTCGCGCCCAGCAGGAGCTGTCAGACCATCCCTGATGTGTGGCTGATCGCAGTGGTTGACCGGTGAGCGGGTCGAAAAAATAGGTGTGATGGGTCGAACCGTCAGGGCGCACCAGTTGTTCGCGGGTGCGGTGTGCGTGACTGCGCGCGGCATCGCGGTAGCGCGGATTGCCGCTGGTGCTGCTGGCCCAGTGCAGTAACGGCAGGTTCATCAAACCGTCGACGATGGCGCGGCCCTGTTCCTGCGGATCGTCGAGTGCGCCCCACGCCTGAAGGATGCCAGCGCCGGGCAGATAGCGCGCGAGCAGGCGATCGGCCGCTGCCATGGCGGTGGCACCAGATTCCGGCAGGCCGGCAATCTGTGCAGCGGCAACATGGCTGAGCAAATACAGAAAGCCGATGTCGTGGTGTTGCAGGTCGCAGCCCGACGCGAGGCGGCGGCTAAAACTCTGGCTTTGCTGGCATGCGGCCTGATAAAACACCTGACGGCCCGTTAGTTCGTAGGATAGCCACATCAATCCGGTCCAGAACCCTGTTGTCCAGCCAACGTTGGCGCCATCTGCGTGCCCGGTGATTTGCCGCGCGCGATAGAACTGGTGTTCGGTGGTATCGGCAGGGAAGGCATTCCCCAGTGATGCGAGGCTTGCTTCTAGCTGTTCAAAGACAAGTTTCAATGGTGATGACCCGGAGGGCGGATGGTAAGGTGCGCTAACGTTATCATTGGTGCTAGTGTTTTGGCAAGACTTTTCCTGTGCGCGCGGGGCACACTGGCCTGTATAGCTGAGTGTAATTTTCTGAATCAGCGGGCCTGCCGCGTGCCGGTGACACGACCTTGTTGCTTGCCAGGCGGGGCGCAGCGAGAGAGTGGGTTTGAATCAGTGCCTGATTCTACGGGGTGCTAGCCCAATTTTTTGAGGAAAATCGGCAGGCGGTGTGCGCATCAGACGTTTCTGTAGCACATCAGAAAAAAATGATGAATGCGGCTAGGCAGTGCGATATTTTATGTGTTATCGTTAACTCACTCGATTCATGCATACGGTTGTCGCACTGGTTTGCGCTGCCACTTTTACCAAGGATATTCCATGCCTTCATTCCATCGGACTACGCTAGCGTTGGCGCTGTTATGTGCCGGAAGCTGTATCACTGCGCCGCAGCACTCACTCCTGTCGCAGGCCGTTGCGGCCACCATGGCCACCAGCGACGCAGCAGTGCATGACCCTGCAGTGATTCTGCGCACCATGGAACGGGTGGCGGACTGGCAGCTGGCACATCCGACCGGCTATCCGCTCGAAGACTGGACCGAGGCAGTCGGGGACGCCGGAATGATGGCGCTGGTGGGTATCTCCGGTAACGAAAGCTATCGAGACGCGATGCGCAGCGCTGGTCAGAAAAATGCATGGCGCTTGGGTCCGAGCATGTATCACGCTGATGATTACGCGGTCGGTCAGATGTACGCAGAGCTGTTCCAGTACTCGCGCGAGCCGCACATGATTGCGCCGATGCGTGAGCAGTTCGATTACATGCTGGCGCATCCGCGCGCCGGTTCGCTGAACTGGAAGACGCCTGGTGTGCAGCAGCGCTGGTCGTGGTGCGATGCGCTGTTCATGGGGCCGCCAGCGTGGGCAAGGCTCAGTGCGGTGACGGGCGATCCACGCTATCTTGATTTTGCAATCCGTAACTGGTGGCTCACTTCCGACTACCTGTATGACCGTGACGAGCATCTGTATTTCCGTGATAGCCGCTTCTTCGAGCAGCGCGAGGCCAACGGCAGCAAGGTGTTCTGGGGACGTGGCAATGGCTGGGTGATGGGCGGACTGGTGCGGATGCTGCAATACATTCCGGAGCAGCATGCCGAGCGGGCGCGGTTTATCACCCAATACCGCGCAATGGCGCAGCGCCTGCTGAGTCTGCAGCAGGCCGACGGGCTGTGGCGCCCCAGCCTGCTGGATCCGGTCAATTACAGTAGTCGCGAGAGCAGCGGCACGGCGCTGTACACCTATGCACTGGCATGGGGTGTCAATCAGGGACTGTTAGCGCGCGCACAGTTTGAGCCGGCGGTGCAGAAAGCCTGGCAGGCGCTGAGTAGTCATGTGCTGGCCGACGGCAAGCTGATTCATGTGCAGCCTATCGGTGAAGATCCGCGCAAATTCGATCCGCAATCGAGCGACGTGTTTGCCGTTGGTGGCTTCCTGCTGGCCGGTAGCGAGATGTACCGCATGGCGCTGGCGTCGGATGGCGCGGTGCAGGAAATCAGCGTACGCAATCCGGGCGCAGATTACCGGCTGGAGCAGTCGGTCGAGCTGGCGCAGAGCGGCGATCTGGTGGTGATGGATGCGCTCACCTCGCGCGTTCTGCCGAGTCAGAAGCTGGTTAACGGCCTGCTGTTCCAGGCCGATCTGGCAGGACAGGAGACACGCCGCTATCTGCTGATACCACGCCAGAAGCTGCCTGCCGTGCCACCAGTGCAGTCGCGTGCCCATGCCCGCTTCGTGCCGGAACGGCTGGATGATTTCGCCTGGGAGAACGACCGCGTGGCGCATCGTACCTATGGCCCGGCAGTGATGCGTGATCCGAAAGAATTGCTGGTCTCCAGCGGTATCGATGTGTGGTCGAAGTCGACCCGCAAGCTGGTGCTCGACGACTGGTACCGGCGCGGTGATTATCATCTGGATCGCGGCGACGGGCTGGACTTCTATCATGTTGGCAGCAGTCGCGGTTGCGGCGGGCTGGGGATCTATGCAGGCCAGAGTCTGTACCCATCGCGTAACTTCAGCGCCTGGAAAGTGCTGGCCGATGGCCCTCTACGTGCCGAATTCGAACTGCGTTTCGAGCACTGGAATGTGGCGGGGCGTCCGGTAGCGGAAGTACGCCGCGTGCAGCTCGATGCGGGCAGCCATTTCAGCCGGGTCGAGAGTCGCTTCGATAGCGTCGATAAGGCGCCTTTGACGGTCGGTGTCGGGATCGTGCAGCGCGAAGGCAGCGGACATTACCAGCAGGGCAGCAATAGCATGAGCTACTGGGAGCCGGCGCAGGGCAGTCATGGCAGCAATGCCTGCGCCGTGATCGTGCCGGCTAGCGCTACTTACCTCAATCAGGCGGGACATTATCTGGCCCTGGCGCCAGCAAAGCCGGCCACGCCGTTTGTCTACTATCTGGGTGCTGTATGGAGCAAGGGTGGCGATTTCAGCAGTGCAGCAGCATGGGATGCCCACGTGGCAGCGACGGCGTCGCGTGTTACCGAACCGTTGGTGATTCAGCGTACCCGTTAAAGAATGTGGTTTTTTTGTGTTGAGTGTGGAAATGTGTGACATTCTGTTTTTATGGGTGTTATCCTTACCACATTGATGGTCGCCAACTTAGGCGGTTTTTTTTAAGGGTTGTTAGATAACGTTATCATCTAGTCGAATCAGTAATCTAAGAGGAGAAGTAGTAATGAACAGCAATAATAACGAGACAAATCATGCCGTTTTCCCAGTACGTCCGATGGTGATGGCCGTGGCACTGGCCATCTCCAGTCTGGCGCAGGCGCAGGAGGCGGTGCCGGCGGCCAATGCCGCGGTGCAGGTCGAGCAGGTGGTGGTAACTGCTAACAAACGTGCCCAGAACTTGCAGGATGTACCGATGGCCATCACGGTCCTCAGCGATGCGACCATCCAGCGTAACAATGTGCGTGGTCTGGATGATCTGCCAGCCCTGTCGCCAGCACTGACCCTGAGCTACGGTACCCAGCCAGCCAACTTCAGCATCAATATGCGCGGCATCGGTACCTTCTCGCTGGGGATCGGTGTGGAGGCCGACGTGGCAGTGGTGGTCGACGATGTGCCGTATGCGATGCAGGCGAATGCGTTCAAGGATCTGGCCGATGTGCAGCGTATCGAAGTACTGAAAGGCCCGCAGAGCACCATGCTGGGTAAGAGCTCGATTGCTGGCGCCATCAATATTGCCACCAAGCCGATTGAAGCGGGCTGGAAGAGCCGTGCCTCGACCTATCTGTCGAGCGATGGCGAATGGCGGGTGCGCGGTGCGCTGTCTGGCGCCCTGAGCGATACGCTGCGCATGCGTCTGGCAGTTAGCAAGAGTGATTTCGGCGGGGTGGTGAAAAATCTGGCCGATGGTGGACGCCTCAACGGCATGCGTGATAACAACCTGACCGGCAAGCTGGAATGGAGCCCGAGCGACAACCTGCAGGTCGTGGTCAGCCCGCACGCAGCGAATTTCGTCAACAACTGCTGCGTTTCGCCGTTTTCCTCGATGACGCCTGGCGGCCTATACCAGAATATTGCGCAGCTGCCAGCGTCGACGCTGTTGAAGGGCATCAGCCCCGGCCCCGGCAATGTCAACGTGCGCAATGACTATCCGGCCGGTGGCCGCGCAGAAGACCGCGGCGTCGGCGTCAAGGTGGTCTACAACTTCGATGACAATGGTCCGCTGGCCCACCACACCTTCACCTCGGTGAGCTCGTGGTCGCATTACAAGATGAGCGATTTCCAGGATGGTGACGCGACCGACAGCGATGTGCTGAGCGCCATGCTGGTGAATGGCAAGCCCAGTGGTTTCAGTGGTGGCCTGTACCAGTACGGTCAGTTCGATGCGCGCTCGAAAACGCAGGAGTTCCGCCTGACTTCGCCGGAGAAGGGCGCGCTGCGCTATGTCGGCGGGCTGTTCTACGCAAAGAATGATCTGGGTCGCGAACTGACCCGTGCACCCATCACTACCTATGTGACGGATTGGGCCTCGACCGCCTACAACACCAACACCGCGATTTTCGGACAGGCGAATTACGACCTGACGCCACAGACCGGCGTGCTGCTGGGGCTGCGCTACAACAAGGAAGACATCGGCTATACCTTCAATCGCTACACGCCACCACCGGCCACCAGCCGTGTGCTGACCGAGGCGCTGCGCGGCGATAATAGCGAGACCAAGGTTACCGGCAAGGTCGGTCTGGAACACCATCTGGATGCTGCGACACTCGCTTACCTGACCTATTCGACCGGCCACAAGGGTCTGGCGTATGACCTGACCAGTTCCTTCACCGGCGCGGTGGCCAAGTCGCAGCCAGTGCCGGGCGAGAATGCCCGCAACATTGAGGCCGGCCTGAAACTGAGCTTGCTGGAAAACCGCATGGCACTCGATCTGGCGGCGTTCCGCACCAACTTCACCGGCTTCCAGCAGTCGGCCGGTTTCCTCGATCCGGACGGTACTTTCCGTACCACCCTGCATAGCATCGGTGCGCTGCGTACCAGCGGGCTGGAGGCCGATCTGAACTGGCGTGTCAGCCGTCCACTCAGCGTCAATGCGGCGTTTGCCTACACCCGTGCCGAAATTGCCGACTTTGAAAATGGTCCTTGCTACAGCGTGCTCAATGCGGCCGGTAATGCCGCCGTGCCGGGTGGTAACTGTGCGCCGAATCCCAAGTACAACAATGCGTCAGTGCAGAATCTGGCTGGTGCAACCATGCCCAATGCGCCCAAGTACAAGCTCAACCTTGGTGGTCAGTATGACATCGGCAATGTCGGTAGCTATGACGCCTTTGTCACTGCGGCGTATCGCTGGCAGAGCGCAGTCCAGTTCAGTCTGAATCAGGATCCGATGACGATTCTGGGCAGCTACGGCATTCTGAATCTGGGCGCCGGCTTCAAGGACAAGAAAGATACCTTCAAGCTGTCGTTTATGGTGAATAACGTGTTCAACAAGTCCTACGCAGTTGGCCTGCTGAACAACTGGGCCAACGGTACCTGGAGTAGCCGTGCACCGAACCAGCTGCTGGCGGTAAATACCACCAACTGGACCCCGGCACGCGACTATCAGCGCTACTTCGCCATGCGTGCCGATATGGCGTTCTGATCGCTATCCACGCGGCTTGAGGTATAAAGTTCCAGTGGGAGAGGCAACTCTCTCTTGCGTTCAGAGCTGCGGCCCTGAACGCTTTTTTGTTTTCGCAACGCTTGCCGTCTCCGAGCCGCGCGAGCGTCGGGTGATCTATCGAAAGGCTCCTCTATGCAGATCTTGCGTCCGGCACTGCTATTGCTGGCAACACTCAGTCTACAGGCGGGCTGCGCTGCCGCCACCACTACCACCATCACTACCACTACCACCACGCTATATGTGGATTGTGCTGCGCCGGGCAGCATCGGCGGAGATGGTAGCCGCGCGGCCCCGCTGAACAATCTTGAGGCACTGAGTGCCCGGGTTTTGCAGCCGGGCAGCCGGATCCGTTTTAAGCGCGGTAGCGTCTGTTATGGCAGCTTCCGTCCTGCAGCCGGTAGCTCAGGGCGCGAAGGAGCCCCGATTGTGGTCGATAGTTATGGTGCACGCAGTCTGCCGCGTCCGGTCATTGCGGCCGGCTGTCGCGACTTCCGTGCGGACCCGCTGCAGCAACTGAGCGCTGCGCACCGCACCGCGCAGGGTATCAGTCCCTATGTGTCCTTGTGCCGCGCTGCGTCAGCGTCGGAACAGCGCGCCGCGCTGCATCTTTTTAATGTCGATCACTGGGAAATTCGTGATCTGGAACTGAGCAATGACGGAGTGCAGGAAGGTGGCCGGGTAGGCTTGCTGGTACAGCTCGAGAATTTCGGGGTGGGACAGCACTACCGGATCGACAATGTGTATGTGCACCACGTGCATGGCTATCTGCAGGATCGGCCTGGTCAGGCGCTCGCCTACAAAGCGACTGGCGGCATTCTGTTCGAGGTGACGCGTCAGGATGAAATGCCAGATCAGCCCGGTCAACCGACCCGCTTTGCCGATGTGCTGATCGAAAATAGCGAGGTCTTCCATGTCGACGGCATCGGCATTTCCAATCGTTCGGCGTGGATGTGCCGGGCCGGGGGAGCCCCCTGCGGCGATTACCCGCCCTACAAGAACCATGGTGTCGCGTTGCGGGATCAGGAGTTTTTCCCCACTACCGGGCTGCATATCCGGAATAACCGGGTCCATGATATCGGCGGCGATGGCATCATCGTGCGCACTGCCCAAGGACCGGTGGTGGCATCGAATCTGGTCTACGATATCTGGATGCGGGCGCCGGGCAATAGTGCCGGGGTCTGGGCGATCAACACCGACGAGGCACTGTTTCAATACAACGAAGTGCATGGCGTGCGCTTGCAGGCGGGAGAGAAGTCCGCAGACGGCATGGCCTTCGATGCCGATATGGGGACCCGCAACACCCGCATTGTTGCCAACTACAGCCATGATAATGCTGGCGGGCTGGTGCTGTTCTGCGCTTGCGGACAGGACGGTCTGGGACATCAGGCAATGGTCACCGCTGCCGTGGTGGAAAACAATCTGAGCCTCAATGATGGTCGGCGCGCGATTCTGGTGGCAGGCCTCGACGACGCGCTGGTGCGGGCTAACCTGATCGTATCCAGTGCTGCCGTGGCGCTGCTGGAGGTACATGATTATCCGACGCCGGACCGGCTGCAACTGCGCGAGAATGTGGTGGTCAATCGCGCCGGTGCGGGCTATCTGCTGCACGAGCGCAGCAAGCCCGCTGCCGGCGCGGCGGTCAGCTGGCAGGCTAACATGGTGTCGGGCTACGGCGATGTGCCGGGCAATCTGTCGGTGCCGATGCCGGCGGCGAGAATCGATGCATTGCTGCGGCAATGGCAGGTCCGTTCCGGTTTCCGCCAGCATGCCTATCGGCAGCGCGCCAGACCATAAACAAGGAGGGAGGGCGTGCCGCCCTCCCTCCTTGTTTTTTTCGGACGGGGTGACGCTCCCGGCCGGTGCAACTCAATAGTCGACGGCGTAGTCCTTGTCGAACGGTTGGCCCGCATAGGCGCGTTTCTGGGTCCAGTCCAGTGCCGGGCTGCGCCAGAAACTATCGTCTGCGGGTAAGCCCAGTGCCAGCAGGCCGGTCGATGCAATGTACATGCTGCCACTGTTCGAGTACCAGTCAGCCAGCTGCGGATTGTGACCGGCAAAACCCAGCGTCAGGAAACCGTCGCTTGTGAAATTGGACGGGTGGCGCCAGATCGACTGATGCACCGCGTGCAGGGCGGCGCGCACCTGCCCCTCTGGCAGCGAGGCAGGCAGCTTTTTCTGCAGGGCAAGCAGGGCCAGCGGCTGGAGCGCGGCCGTGCGATAAGTGAGCGAACGGCCTATGGTCGGATAACACCCTTCCGGCGAGATCAGACGTTCCAGATGTTCGCAATAACGCTGGGTGCGCTTCAAGGCTTGCTCGGTGAGCCGCGCTGCCGGTTCGAGGAACACGCGCTGTCCGGCTTTTTCCACTTGCTGGAGTATTTCCAGAATCATCGGCCACATTACGTAGGAGTTATAGTAGTCGAAGTGGAAGCTGTCGCCATCTTTGAGCCAGCCATCTCCCGCATACCATTCCTGTGCCTTGCGTAAGCCCGTGTTGAGACGCAGCAGGTCGGCCTGCTCACCGATCGAGAGTAGCCATGCCTCGTTCATGGAGGCAAACAGCACCCAGTTGTTGTACGGCAGTTCATAGCGACGGGCGCCTTGAATTTCGGCGATCAGGCGCGCTTTGCTGACGGCATCGAGCGGTTCCCAGAGCGCCTTGGGCGCGCGCAGCAAGGCGTTACACAAATAGGCGGAATCGACCAGCGTCTGGCTGCCGGCGCGCCAGGCCAGGTAGTCCGGGTGGTCCGGATTGACGGCATTGGCCAGACTGGTGACGGCGAGTGTGCGGATGCGCTGACGTAGCTGGCCTTCGCTGCTGTGATCGTCCGGCAGGGCTAGCCATGGTGCGATCCCGGCGAGCAGCCTGGCGAAGCATTCGAGGTAGCACACCTCGGCTGCGCGATCGCGCCAGATCGGGCTGTACTCGATCCGGAAATTCTTTTTCAGCGTGCCGGCCGCCATATTCTCGAGTACGGGGAGGGCCATTTTTGCCAGCAGGGCTAGCTGATATTCACGTTCCTGTCCCACGCGCGGTGGCGCCGACAGGATGCCGGAAGCCCAGGCCTGACTAGCCCCGGCGCAGCCGATCACGGTGCTGAAAAATTTACGTCGTTGCATCTGGTCTCCTTGTTGCTGCGCTGGACTGGCAGCGATTCTGGTCATAGTGAGGCGCGCGGCGCCGTCGCGCTGCAGTGCTGGTGTGATTGCTGATTCAGCATCGATACGGAAAATATGCTGTGAACGGGGCCGGATCGTGTCCGTCGTCATTACGCGATGCAGTTTCGGGTTGAAGAATTTCCGTGCGAACGATTCTAAACAAAAAAAGCTAACGTTACCACATGTTTTTATCCTATCCCGCAGTGGTGGGTCGGCGTCGAATGATCACCTTGAACCGGCCGGATGCATTGGCGGTTTGCTTAGGCCGGGTATTGCATTGTTCCCGCTAAGGTCATGTCGAGTACCTGAATCGCTTAGGCAGTTTTTTGCCGGCTCGGCGCGAGAGGCGGATTTTCGAGGAATGTGAGTATTCACGTATGTTGCGGCGTTCGAAGGATGTTACGCTGTAAGTAGAAGGCTAGTCGCGTATTCAGGCAAGTCAGTTGCTACCTGCTGAGCTATTCCGGCCGCTGTTGGTGGCTGATCTTCACAATGTCCCTGAAGGGCGATGCGTGCATCGGCCAGGCCGCTGCACCCGAATGTTCAGTCTGCTGGGTGTGCGTTGAGGAACGTTTTCCGCTCTGGAGGCATGATGGATACACGGCTTGAAGAAGTGGCGCGCGGCTTGCCGTATGCGCAACGGCTGCGCGAAGCAGCGGCGCTGGTATTGGCTAGCCCTGCGTTTGCGAAGGCGCCGCGCATGCGTCAGCTGTTGATGTTTCTGGTCGATGCCATGCTTGATGGCAAGCGTGAGCAGCTGTGTGAGTACGGCATCGGTCTGGCGGTGTTCCGGCGCGATCCGCAGCAATATGACACGGCCGCCGATCCGGTGGTGCGGGTCCAGATGGGCCGCTTACGCGAGCGTCTGGGTGCCTACTACCGCATGGCACAAGTCCCGGCAGCGCTGCGCATCGAGATTCCCCGGGGTGGCTATCTCCCTCAATTGGGACCGGTGACTGCGCGCAGTGGGGTCGACTCGCGGCTGCGTTTGCAATTAGCGCCGCTGCGCGACTTGAGCCAGGTGGAAGGGAGTGCCGGCTTCGTCTCAGGGCTCGACGAGGAACTTGCCACGCGCCTGTTCCAGATCTTCGGTCGGGCGGTAGAAGCGCCGGCCGTGGAAGGCTTGGCGGCTGGCGAGGCGGGCTACCAGCTGGACGGCAGTATCCGCCTCGAGCATCAACGGGTGCGTGCCTCGCTGCGTTTGATCCGCGCCGGCCGCATCGCATGGGTGGCGCAATTCGACGCTGTCGGCGAACGCGATATGGCCTTGCAGGCAGCGCTGGCCGCGGATATTTGTAGCGGCTTGCAGCGCCATCTCACACCATCGGCACTACGCTGGTCTGCTGCCCAGGGCGCATGAGCGCGGCGCGCGCCGGCTGATGCTGGCGTGACGTGCAAGCCGCATGGCGGGACGTGCTCGACTAGACTGCGCGTCGACCATGTCCCGCCATCGCAGCGGGGATTACCCTGCTTTATTTCTGTGCTTCAGCGGCGTTTTTGCGACGCCGTGCGAACATCGCCGTCAGGCCCAGACCTGCCAGCAGCATCGCATAGGTTTCCGGCTCAGGTACGGGGGTGACGCCCGAGGTGACCGAGAAGGAATTGTCGCGGGTGTGCAGTTCCCAGCCCGGATAGCCCCAGGCATCGGTGTACATGCGCAGGCTCAGCGGGGTGGCGGCGTTTTCGGTCAGACCGCTCAGGGCCGCATTCAGGCCGTAGAACACCGCGTTGTTATCGGCGATATTGAAGGACTGGGTGGCCCAGTCATGGCTGGAACCGGCGGCCAGGAAGCTGTAGACATTGGTGCTGCCCTGGAACAGGCCGATGAACACGCCATTCGACGGATCGGTGTAGCCCCAGCCCTGATCGACCAGCGTTGACAGGCTGGTCAGCGCGTAAATACCCTTGGTGCCGCTGGCCAGTGTGACGCCGCCCAGATCGAGGATGCCGGGATTCACCCAGGCGTACTGGTCGGTGCCGGAGTGCGACAGCGACTGGGTCACATCGGCGTGCGCCGGTGCGGCGAGCGAAGCGGCCAGCGATAGGCCGATTGCAGCTTTTTGCAGAATGTTCATGGTGGATCCCTAGTGTGAGTTGTTAGGAGCGAGTAGGCGCTCGCTGCACAAGCAAATGTTGTCATGCAGCTAAGGTACTATCGCTGCAGAGGGGGGGCAAGGGCTAGTGTCGACAGGTAACAGCGGCGTAACAGTCAGATACACAGCTCAAAAATAGACAGGCGGCAAACAATTCCGTATGCTTTGGGGCGCAATCCCATTGACATCAGACATGGGACAACCTTTAGCAGGCTAGGCGGTTCCACGTTGGTGCGCATTGTTCAAACTCTTTCCCTGATTGCTGGCCGTGCTGTGCCGGCTTACTGGCGGCTGCTGGCCTGCTTGCCGGCATTGCTGTGCAGCGTCGTGGCGAACGCACACCATGCTGCGCCCAGCCCATGGCAGGCACTGGCGCCGGCTGTCTTCGAACATCTGGTTCCCGCTGACAAGGCATTCCCCGGTCCCAGCGCCATGACGCTGGTGCAGGATAGCGACGGTTTCATCTGGATCGGGACGCAGGGCGGTCTGGGGCGCTGGGATGGCTACCGGATGCGCAATTTCTTCCACAACCAGAATGATCCGGCCTCGCTGCCCGGCGATTTCATCCAGACCCTGCACGTTGACCGGCAGGGCCGCCTGTGGATCGGCACCACCACCGATGGTGTGGCCATGTATGACAGGCAGACCGAAAAATTTGTGCGGTATCCGGCCGGACCGAATGGCTTGTCGAGTCCGGCGGTGAATGCCATCGCCAGCGATGCCCAGGGGCGCCTCTGGATCGGCACCTCGGGTGGCCTCGATTACATTGATACCGCCCATGGCAACCAGATCGTCCACGTGCGCCGTGCCGCCGAAGCCGGTCCGGGCGCCAACCAGATACGCGCTTTGCTGGTGGATGCGCAGGGCGACCTGTGGCTGGGCTCGAACGCCGGACTGGCGCGGCGCGCGGCCGCCAGCGGCCAGATTGACGACGTCGCGCTGGGCGAGGGTGTCAAGGATGCGGTGCTGGCGCTGGGCGGCAATGCCGGTAAGGAGCTGGTGTTTGGAACACTCAAGTCCGGAGTGGGTATGGTGACGCTGGCAGGCGGCACGCCGCAAGCGCGCATCCTCAAACTCGATCCGGTGTCGGATGCCCAGAATGCCATGGTGCTGTCGCTCAGCGAAGTGCTGCCGGGCCAGTGGTGGGCTGCCACCTATGGCGGCGGGATCATCGAATTCGATAGCGCCGGCCATAGCCGGCGGATTGTGCACCGTCCCGCCATCCCTACCAGTCTGGGTATCGATCGCGTGGCCGCGCTGCTGCGCGATCGTAGCGGTCTGGTGTGGGTGGCGCACGAACGTGGCGTGGACATCCATAATCCGGCCAACCGTACCGTCGACACCGTCATGGATGGCGCAGGCTTGCTGGAAATTTCTGCCACCACCTTTATGACCGACTCGGCCGGTCAGCTGTGGGTCGGTCTGGCCGAACAGGGCGTCGATCTGATTGCGCCGGACGGCAGCCGTACCGCAGCCTTGCGACCTGATCCCGCGCAGCCGGAAACGGCTTTGCCGAGCCGGCTGGTGCTGGCGATGGCCGAAGCCGAACCGCGCGAAGCGTGGATCGGCACTTTGCTGGGCCTCTACCACACCAGCGCCCAGGGCCGGCAGGTGCGCCGCGTCAGCCTGCCGCACACGGATGCCCATCCCCGCGTCGGCAGCATCGTGCGCGACGGCGGCGTGCTGTGGCTGGGGACCGCTACGGGTCTGCTGCGTTTCGATCCCAAGGCGAATACCGTGCGCGCGTTTGGCGCAGGGCCGGCGGGCAGTGGCGGGCTGACCGATGGGCGCATCACCACCATGCTGCTGGGGCCGGATCATGCGCTGTGGGTCGCTACCCGCAATGGCCTGAACCGCCTCGATACCGTCAGCGGCGCCGTCGAACAGATCGTGCCGGTGGTGGGCTCGCCCACTGCCTTGTCGCAGGGCTTTATCAATTCGATGGCGTTTGACCGCCAGGGCCGGCTGTGGGTCGGCACGCTGAGTGCCGGCCTTGCGGTCCTGCAGGGCCGCACGCCCGATGGCGCGCGCCACTTCCTGCATCTGGGCGAGGCTGCCGGCTTGCCTGGTGGGCGCGTCAACGGCATCATGGCCGATGCGGCGGGCCGCATGTGGGCCTCGACCAGTGACGGGATTGTGGTGATTGATCCGGCTACCATGCGGGCGCGCACCCTGGGCCGCCCGGAAGGCGTGGTGTTCCAGTCCTATTACGGCGGTGCCGTGGCCCAGACGGCCAGCGGCGACATCGTATTCGGCACCTCGGGCGGCTTCGCCGTGGTGCATCCGCAGGCGCCGATGCTAGAGCGCTGGCGCTATCAGGCGCCGCTGGCAGTCACCACGGTGCGGCTCGATCGCAGTCCGGTGGTGGTCGCGCCGCTACTCGTCCCGGGTGGGGCGGGCTTGCAGATTCCGGCCGGTACCCGCAGCGTCGAAGTGGAAGTGGCGGCGCTCGATTACTCGGCCAGCCAGCGCAACCGTTACGCCTTCCGTCTGGAAGGCTATGACCGCGACTGGGTCGAGAGCGATGCCAACCGGCGTGTGGCGACCTATGCCAACGTGGCGCCGGGACGCTATCTGCTGCATATGCGTGGCAGCAACCGCGATGGCGAGTGGAGCCCGCAGGAACTGACCATGGAACTGCATTTCCTGCCCGCGTGGTACCAGACCTGGTGGGCGCGCAGTGCCGCCGGGCTAATGGCGCTGGCCTCGGTGTGGGGCCTGTATCGCTGGCGTGTGCGCAAGCTGCGTCGCACCCAGGCGCTGCTGCAGCGGCAGGTGTATCTGCGTACCCTGCATCTGGAACGGGTCCACGCCATCGTCAAGTCGATCAACGAGCAGCTCGACTTTGACGCTTTGCTGCACACCATCCTGACCGAGTCGGGCAGCATCGGTCACGTCAGGCTGGCCACGGCGTGGGTCGCGCAGTCCGGCGATGAGCCGTTCGCGGCGCGCGCGGTCTGGGAGCGCGGGCTGCAGGGCGCGCATCCTCAGCAACTGAGCCGCGCCGATGCACAGGCGCAGCTGGTGCTGGCAGCCGAGACGGTTGCCTCGGATATGTTCCTCAGTAATGAGGGCCGGACGCTGACAGTGCGTATCCGCGTCGATCAGCAGGTTCAGGGCTATCTGGTGTTCGAGCAGGAGCGCCGTTTCGCCCGCAGCGAGGTGGAACTGTTCAAGGCGCTCAAGGAACCCTTCGTATCGGCCTTCCAGAAAGCCGATGCGATCAGTGCGATCCAGCGCGCGCGTGCCGATGCGGAAGCGTCGACCCGCGCCAAGAGCGACTTCCTGGCCAATATCAGCCACGAGATCCGCACGCCGATGAATGCGATTCTCGGCTTCGCCGGGCTGGGCACCCACCTCGATTTGCCGCTCAAGGCGCGCGAGTATTTCGGCAAGATCGGGCGGGCCGGTAATAATCTGCTGGCCATCATCGACGATGTGCTGGATTTCTCGAAAATCGAGGCCGGCAAGCTGGAACTGGAAAGTCTGCCGTTTGCCGTGGCCGATGTGCTGGAACAGATTACTGATCTGTTCGCATGGCGTGCCGCCGAGAAAGGTCTGGAACTGCTGGTGTGGAGCGCGCCGCAGGTGCCGACCCATGTGCTGGGCGATCCGCTGCGCCTGAACCAGATTCTGGTTAATCTGCTGGGCAACGCGCTGAAATTTACCGAGCATGGTCATATCGCGCTGCATGTCGCGCTGGAACAGGCCGCGCCCGATGGTCAGGAGGTGCGGCTGCGCTTTAGCGTCGACGACACCGGTGTCGGGATCAGCAGCGAGCAGCAGGCGCGACTGTTCCAGGCATTCACGCAGGCCGATACCAGTACCACGCGGCTGTATGGTGGCACCGGACTGGGGCTAGCGATTTCCCAGCAACTGGTCCAAGCCATGGGCGGCGAAATCGTGATCGATAGCGCGCCAGCGCGCGGCAGCCGGTTCAGTTTCAGTCTGACTCTGCGCACTCTGGCGCCGGCCCTGTCACCGCGCTGGAAGCTGCCGTCCGGCATGGCCGAGCGGCACATTGTCGTGGTCGACGACAATCCGGTCGCGCGCAGCATGCTGCAGCAGCAGTTTGAAGAGCTGGGCCTGACCGCCAGCCTGTTCGAAACTGGCGCCGAGGCGGCTGCGTGGTGCCAGACCAGCCATGCCGATCTGTTGCTAGTGGATTGGGAAATGCCCGCTGCCGACGGCATCGCCACGGCGCGCCTGCTGCGCGCAGGCGGCGCCGGCCCGGCCTTGCCGGTGCTGCTGCTGGCCAGTGAATTTGCCCGCGAAAGTCTGGGCGATGCTGCCGAACAGGCCGGCATTCAGGGCTGCGTCGCCAAGCCGCCAACCCCGGCGGCACTGCTGGCGGCGCTGCAGGGCGCGCTCGGCTATGTGGTGGAACAGCCGCCCGTGCCCGAGGCACGTGCCGCGCGCTCGGAAGCGGCACTGCATATCGCCGGCGCACAGGTGCTGGTGGTGGACGATAACGTGATTAACCAGCAGGTGGCGCGCGAGGTGCTGCTGCGTGCGGGGGTGCAGGTGGAACTGGCGAGCAATGGTCAGGATGCCCTGTCGCTGCTGGCGCTGGGTCATTTCGATGCGGTGCTGATGGATATCCAGATGCCGGAAATGGATGGCTATGAAGCCACCGCGCGCATCCGCGCCCAGCCGCAGCATGCACAGTTGCCGGTGATCGCCATGACGGCGCACGCGGTGGCCGGCTTCCGTGAAAGCAGTCTGGCGATGGGCATGAACGATTATGTGACCAAGCCGATCGAACCGGAGCGTCTGTTTGCCGTGCTGGCCAGCTGGATCCGCACCTGTCCGGCCCCCGTCACAGCCCGCAGCGCGCCCGAGCTACCAGCGCACGGCGCTGCGCACGCTGCAGCGCCTGCGGTACTGGCGGTACCTGGTATCGATGTTGCTGCAGCGCTGGAGCGGCTTGGCGGCAACCATGCTTTGCTGGCCAAACTGCTGCATAAATTTGCCGAGGAATACGCACCGAGTCCGGCGCGCCTTATGGCCGCTTTCGAGCAGGGCTCAGTGGAGTCAGCAGCGCTGCTGGTACATCAGGTGCGCGGTGCCGCCGGCAATCTGTCGATGCCGGAACTGCACCGCACTGCGGCCGAGCTGGAACAGGTGCTGCTGGCGGAACGTGCTACGCCGTTCAGCGAAGCACTGGCGGCCTTCGGTGCGGCGCTGGAAACGGTACTCGATGGTATCGACGCGCTCGACGCCTCGGCCGAAGCTTATAGCGCGCCGCTCTCGCCGTAGCGCAGTTCGACCATGTTGCGGGCGCCCTCAGCGGCGGCGCCGCAACCGCACACGGCCATCACGGCATGCTGTAAATGGTCGAGTTCCAGCGCCTGCTCGACCACCACGTCATTGACGGCGGCCGTGACGAAGGCCGGCAGGCCTGCTTCGGAACACAGCAGATAGAAGGTTTGTGACAGGTGGCCGGCATCCAGCCCCAGCACCTTGTAGGCTTTCTGGTGGTTGCGGTATTTCCAGTAGTTGCGCTCCATGCGCGCCACCATCACGATCTGCACGGGTGCGTTGGCGAACCAGTGCTGGTCGGCCAGCATCTGCATGGCCAGCGCGGCAGCCTGATCCCGTTCCAGCAGCCGCAATGGTTGCAGGGTATGCGCAATCGGCTGGTAGTAGTACCAGCCCGGTGCCACACCGTCGACCCGCTGCACCAGCAGGTAGGCCTCGATCGGGTGCAGGCTGCCGCCGGAGGGACTGGTTTTTTTCATGACCTGTACCTGCGGCCCCATGTCACGCACGGCCTGCGCACCGAAGCTGCGTTGCAGCAGGCGCGCCAGCAGTGGTAGCGCCAGCGTTGCTTGTGGATCGAAATTACGCCCCGTGTAACGCTGCAGGAGCGCCGCGTCGAGTAGGCCGCTGGCGGCAGCGGGCAGTGCTAGCGGCGCGCCGCAACCGCGATGGCTGGCCGTGGGGGCAGGCGGTGGTCCGTACTGGTCCAGCAATTGCTGGAAACTGGGTGCGCTCATGCCGGTATCGGCGCCTACCTGCTGCCAGCGGCTGAAGGTGTGCGCCAGTGCTGATAGGGGGCGCCAGTGCAGCGCGCGCAGCGTGTCATCGCGGGCGCGCAGGGCGGCGTAGGCTGGGTCCTGACTCACCAGCAGTCCGAGTTCCAGCAGGCTGGTGATGACGGCCTCGCCGCAGCGCTCGGCACAGGCCTGCCGTTCGCACCACAGGGTCTGGCTGATGCTGCCAAGCGCCATCAGCTGTTGCTGATCAAGGGTGATTTCGCGATCCAGATGCGGTGCCAGTGCCAGCCAGTGGTGGCTGGCTGCCAGGGTGCTGTTGCCCGCAAATAGGGCGGCCCAGTCGATCGCCAGCGTTTCGCGGGGTTCAATGTACAGCACGGCGCAACGACGAATTTTCATAGCGGGATAGCTCAGCTTGCAGAAAGTGACGCGGCGAGTCTAGCCTAGTTCGGGCTGCTGCGGAAAGGGGAGCGTGGCATCTTGGCAATAAATGCGCTTTGTCGTAGCATGGGGTTGCGCCCCGACATTGCGCCAAATTAACTTTATCACGCTAAGGACTCTGATTATGACGATTTCCACTTCCGCTCAGCTGCGTACCGTACTCGATAAACTGGCCAGCGACGACGCTTTCCGCGAACGTCTGCTGGGTGACCCGGTGGGTGCGCTGAGCGAACTGGGCATTTCGCTGCCGCCGGAACTAGTACCAGCCGTGCGCAGCCTGCCATCGAAAGAAAGCATCGCCGCCGATCAGGATGCGCTGCATAGCAAGCTGGAAAGCAATGACCGCATGGTGCTGTTCCTGTTGTCGGGTGGCGACGCCTGAAAGCGGCGCTGAAAACCGGCGCTAGAAATCCAGCGCCTGCTGCTGCATCGGTGCCGGAGTCTGGCTGCTGCGCGTCTTGCTGCTCCGTTGCGCCGTGCCATGCTGGAGACGCGAACCATGCTGCTCGACGATGGCGGCTTTGGCGGCACGCACGGCCGGTTCGGCGCGCAAGGCGTGCAGGCGTTGCTTGGCGCTGCGCGTGGCCTGCTCCAGATCGACCAGCGGGGCAGCAATCTCCTGTCCCACCATCACCCCGCAGCGCTGCTGCAGTGCCAGTGGCATCAGCCACGGTTGTAGTAGATACGCGTCCGGCACGCGCCGCATGGCCGGTAGCCAGCGACGCACGAACAGTCCCTGCGGATCGTGATCCATGGCCTGCTTGACGGGGTTGTAGACGCGGGTGGTGTTGACCCCGGTGGTGCCAGCCTGCATCTGCATCTGGCTCCAGTGGATGCCCGGCTCGTAGTCGAGAAACTGGCGTGCCAGCCACAGACCCACCGGACGCCAGTGTAGCCAGAGTGGATAACTGGCCACCGATACCAGCATCGCCCGCATGCGGAAATTGATCCAGCCGGTTTCGCGCAGCATCGCCACACAAGCATCGACCATCGGCCAGCCGGTACGCCCGGCCATCAGTGCCGCGAAGTGTGCGGGATTCCAGTCGTTTTCGCGCAAGCCGTCATAACCACGGTGCAGATTGTGGAACTCCAGTGCCGGCTCGGATTCCAGTTTCTGGATGAAGTGGCAGTGCCAGTGTAGCCGGCTGACGAAGGCAATCAGACCTTTGCGCTGCCATGCCGCTTGCGGCGCCGGATCGTGCTCCAGCGCTTCGATGCGCGCCATGCTGGCTTGCAGCACTTCGCGCATGCTCAGGCACCCCAGTGCCAGATACGGCGACAGGCGCGAGCAGGCGCCCGGTGCGCTGAGCGGCGAAGACAGACCGCTGCGGTAATTCTGACAGCGCTCCAGTAAGAACTCGTCGTAGACCTGCATGCCGGCAGTGCGCCCACCATGCTGCCGGTGTGGCGGGTGATGCGGGTCTAGCCCTAGTTCGGTAGCGCTCGGCCATGGCATCAGCGGCCATGGCAGCGTCACGCCTTGCAGGCTGCCGGGGCGCGGCGCGGGCAGGACGGGCGCCTGCATATGGGTCTCCCACAGCGCATGCCAGATGTCGCGACTGGGCAGGCGGCGCGTCACACCATGTTGCGCCCATTCCTGCCATTGCACGCCATGTTCGAGACACCAGCGTGCTACCGCCTGATCGCGTGTATAGCTGTGGCCATTGCCGGTTT
Organism: Oxalobacteraceae bacterium; assembly: GCA_027490725.1. Classification (GTDB taxonomy): domain Bacteria; phylum Pseudomonadota; class Gammaproteobacteria; order Burkholderiales; family Burkholderiaceae_D; genus Rugamonas. Next base: position 48,396 of record JAIXXN010000061.1, on the reverse strand, counting down.
CCTCGTGGGCCAGCAAGCGCTGGAAGGGCGCGAGGGCATGCAGGCGAGCGAGTACCTCCGGTAGTTCGCCAACGGCCAGTTGCAGGCGTGCGCCGCACTGGCGCAGTTGCTGCGCCAGATCGCGCAGGCTCTCCTGCAGGAACAGCAGATGCTGGGTGGCGTAATCGGCTTGCGCCCACAGGCTGGGTTCCAGTACGTACAGGCACAGCACTGGTCCGCGACTGGCGGCATAGCGCAACGGGGCGTGATCGTGGACCCGCAGGTCGCGCTTGAACCAGACGACCGAATACGTCATGCCGCTGCCCCTATTGGGCGGGATCCTGACGCTGTTGCGACACCCAGATCAGCGCGTCCGTGGCAATGCCGAGCTCGGCTGCTTTGGCGGTGATGGCGGCGCGCTGGGCCGGTTCCAGCTGTTTGTCGCGCGCCAGTATCCAGCAATAGCTGCGATCCGGGCCCACCACCAGCGACCAGCGATAGTCCGGATCAAGTGCCGCCACGTGGTAGCCGCCGTAGAAGGGGCCGAAGAACGAGACCTTCAGGGAGCCGGTATCGGTCGGTCCGGTGAAGACAGCGCGCCCCAGTGCTTCGCGCCAGCGCCCCGGGTCAGCGGAGTAGCCGCGATTGACGACCTTGACGCTGCCATCGGCTTGCGCGGTGTAGGTGGCCGAGACATCGCTCATGCCGCGCTCGAAACTATGGTCAAGGCGGGCAATTTCATACCAGCGGCCCTGATAGCGGGCCAGTTCGAACGGTGTCACGGCGCTGATACCTGCCGGGGGCTGGGTCGAGGCGCAGCCGCTCAGGGCGGCCACGGCCAGCCATGCGCAGGTATAGCGGGCGAGAGGTTTGAAGTTCATAGTGTTACCTTTTCTGCGGTAGGGCCTTGCACGTCCAGAGCGATGCCCTGGTGGGCTGCCAGTTGTACCAGTGCTGTTTCGAACTGGGTGCGGGCCATGGCAGCGATGTACTGTAACGCGTGGTGGATTTCAGCGTCGCGGGCATCGTGACTGGCGCAACTGGCGCTGTAGTCTTCGAAGTCGGCCAGCTGACGCAGTAGTCCCGCCACATGCTGCGGACACGCGCAGGCGAGCAGTGGCGCCATGCTGGCAATCGCGCTGAGTGCGGTGTCGTCGAAGCGGCGCGGCGCGATCATCGGCGGCGCTGCTGTGTCACTGGTGGCGGACTGCGCCGCGCTGTCTGGTGCTGACAGCCGGCGCGGTGAACGGCTGACCGAGGCACCGCGCGGCAGACCGTCCGACAGGGTGTTGAGCCATTCCGCCAGTAGAGCGTCGTCCGGCGCTTCCTGCCAGACCGCGATGCCTGCCGCCGCATAGCGCGCCAGCGCGCTGGCACCGGCATAGCGATACACCACGGCCACCTTGCAGTCGGGCCAGGTGCGTTGCGCTGCGCGTAGCTCGAGCGGGATTTCCGCCTGCAGTCCCGGCAGATCCCAAAGCAACAGGTCGACAGTATTGCCGGCGGCCGACAGCAGTGCCTCAGCCAGCGTTTCAGCGGGTGCTAGCAGGGAGTGCGGGCGCGCGAGAGCGGGGTGCAGCACGGCGCCCATCAGCCTGCTGCCGAGCGCGCGGCCAAGCACCAGCGTGCGCAGCGCGCTGCCGGTGGTGGGCGCGCTAGTACTGTCAAGCTGGCTGACCAGTTGCAGAAGTTGCGCATCGCTGAGCGTGGCAATCGTGCCGATGGCATGGCCTTGCTGGGTGAGTTGGCGCAGCAGTAACACGCGCTGGATATCCTGTGGCGCATAGCGGCGATGCCCGGATGGAGCAGTTTCCGGGCGCACCGCCTGATAGCGCTGTTCCCAGATGCGCAAGGTGGCCACCGGGATGCTGGTCAGACGGGCGACGGCACTGCTGCGCAAACGCGCTGGCGGCTCCGCTGCGGGCATCGCTGCCGGGGTGGTGGCTGGTTTCATGGGAATGTTGAGTTGATTTTGCATGTTATTATAGCGAAAAATTGCGACAGATGGCTATTTTGAGTCTGTTATGAGTTTGTATTGAGTAGGAAATCGAGGCGCAAGTGGAAAAAGATCAGGTTCAGGCAGGAATGCGGGTGGCGATCGTTGGCGCTGGCATGGCGGGGGCCAGTTGCGCACGCATGTTGAGCGAGGCCGGCTGTCAGGTGACGGTGTTCGACAAGTCGCGTGGCGTGGGTGGTCGCATGACCACGCGGCGGGTGGACTGGACCGATGCGGCCGGCGTCACCCGTCAGGCCAGCTTTGACCATGGTGCGCCGTGCTTCGAAGTGAGTGATCCGGACTTCGCGGCCTTTCTGGCCGTGCCGCACGCGCAGGGGCAGATTGCGCCGTGGCCGCCGGCATCGGGTGCAGTTGGGCTGGCTGCCGCGGCAGTGCAGGCCAGCGATGTGCCGGGCAGTGTCGCGCACCGGCAATGGCTGGCCACGCCCGACATGCCGGCGCTGTGCCGCAGTCTGCTGGCGGGACTGACGGTGCACACCCGGCAAACCGTGCAGTCACTGCAGCGCAAGGCGGGCGGCTGGTGTGTGACCCTGGCGGAGGGAGGCAGTTTCAGCGGCTTCGATGCTGTGCTACTGGCCATTCCACCGCAGCAGGCGGCGGCCCTGCTTGAACCGCAGCAGCCCGATTGGGCGCAGCAGGCCGCTGCGCTGACGATGCTGCCGGACTGGACATTGATGGCAATTAGCGGTGCAGCGGGCACGTCCACTGCCACTGCCGTCGCCGAGGCTGCCCGCGCCGTGCCGGTGGCGCTGCCAGACAGCGGCCCGCTGGCCATGATTGTGTGCAATGACAGCAAGCCGGGCAGGACTTCGCTTGCGGGGCTGACGCACTGGGTGGCGCATGCGTCCACTGCGTGGAGTCAGGCGCATCTGGAAGAAAGTGCGGAGCAGGTACAGCAGCAGTTGTTACGGGCACTGGACGACTGGCTGGGCGCATCCGTTCGATGGCAATACGCTACGGTACATCGCTGGCGCTATGCCACCCTGCAGACTGCGTGCGTCACAGAGGCGGACGCCACAGCCAGACACTACTGGGATCGTGCCACCCGACTTGGTGTGTGCGGCGACGCCTGGGGCGGCGGGGGCGTGCAGGGGGCCTGGCTTTCGGCGCGGGCGCTGTGCACGGCGCTGCTGGCTGACCAATAAAATCGCCGGGGGCCATGGTGGCGTGCGGGGCCGACGTTGCAGTGCGGCGGGCCACGGCATACAATTGCGGCCGGCGGAATTTTATAAGCGCCTACCTAATTGTCTGAATACAAGGAAAATGATGAGTCTGCCGCAATACATTACGATCAACGGAACGTCGTATGCTTCCGAAAAACTGAACGATGTTGCAAAGATGCAAGCAGCCAACGTGCAAGTGGTGGATGCGGAACTGGCCCGTCTGCAACAGCAAATCGCGATCGCCCAGACCGCGCGCAATGCTTATGTTGCGGCGCTAATCGAAGCGGTTAAAGGCAAGGAAGGCGCTAGCGTGGAAGAAAAACCGAAGAAGCCGCGCGCGCCGCGCAAACCGAAGGCCGCTGCCGCCGCCTAAGTTCGGCTGCCTGGCGCGGCTGTCTAGCCCGCCTGTCTAGCCCGCTTGCCTAGCCGGTGTTGCCCCGCCTGCCGCCATTACGGGGCAGGCAGCTTGTTTTCCCGCATCTGCGCCTGCAGTGCCGAAATCTGGCGCGCCTGTTCGAAGACGCTGCTGGCCGTCAGATTCAGTCCCGCAATCGGTAATTCTGCCGCCCTGAGCGCCCCCACGATCCACGAATTACAGTTGTTGAGCAAGCTGTAGTGGCCGTTCGCCTGATAGAAACGGTCGGCGTAGGCGGTCTGCGCACCCAGATAGATGGGCTGCCCGGCAGCATCGGTGGCGATGCTACGTTCCAGATAGGCCAGTAGCTGTTCCATGCCGCGCGCCGTAATCGCCAGCGGCAGGCTGTCCTGCGCCGTCACGCCCAGTGGCGGATTGACTTCCCGGCCCCCCACCTGCAAGGCCGGATAATCCGACGCTACCAGCGCTTTGACGGCGGTCGACCAGGCGGCGTTATCCTGCACAAAATACGCGCCATCACCCCAGCCCACCAGCACATACCGTGAAGGCCGCAGGTCACTGCGCAGGCGCGCAATGCGCTGGCGCAGCGTCTCGCTGTCGAACAGCAGGGCGGTATGCCAGCCGTAGCGCAGCAGGTAGATGGTGTGCGGTGCGTCCGCAGGAGGTACGTTGTTGCGGCTGGGCGCGACGGCACAGCCGGTCAGAAAGAGCAGGCCGCTGAACAGCATCAGCAGCCATGCCAGAGCAGGTCGTTTCATGGGGATCGGGCGGCATACGGAAGTCGCTATTTTACCGTAGCCGGCGGCGCTTAGCCCGGGCAGGACTGCTTGCGGAACATCAGCGTGACCTGTCCCAGTTCAATCCCGAACTTGCCCATGCTGGCGCGGTTGATCATGGTGCACTCGTCGATCAGGAACATCCAGTCATCAAATTTCATCGCGTAGGTGCTGCCATCGACGGGCAGTAGCAGGGTGTATTGCCAGTGCAGGGCATTCCCGGCAATTTCCCCTTGCGCGACACCTTGCACATCGTCGGCGCGCCCGCTCCAGCGCCCCTCGGCGTCACGCGTCAGCTTCCAGACTCGTCGCTGGGTGGTCCCATCGTCATAGCGGAAGCGTTCGTCGAGCGTGAGTTGCTGGGCGTCGCCGGTACCGGTAATTTCCACTTTGAAGCGTTTGACGACGCTGCCGCCGCGCTGCTGGAACATGCCCCAGGCGTGGGTGGTGCCGAGGAAATAGCCGGGCAGATCGAGTTTCGGTTGCAGCGCCTGATATTGCTGGACGTTGGGACTGGCGCAGGCGGACAACAGTAGCAGCAGGGTGAGTTTGAGTAGGGTAGACAGGGGTTTCATGGCAGACTCCGGGAAAAAATCGGTGCTGCCGGCAGTTCGCGTCGCAGCACGAACATGGCCAGCAGTTTGAGTAGACAGGGCAGCGCGGCGTACACCAGTGCCAGCGGCAGGCCACCGGGCTGGCCGGGCTGGTAGCCTAGCAGTGCCAGCAAGGGCAGCGCCAGCCCGGACAGCGCCAGTGCCAGCTTGCCCAGTAACGTTAGCACGCCGTAATAGGCGGCCGGCGCTTCGTCGGGACGGATCAGTTGTGCCAGCAGCACGTTCGGCATGGCCAGATCGGCGCCCAGCGCGGCACCGGCGGCCACACAGATCAGCAGATAGGCCTGCGTGTCGCCAGCGCCCAGCCAGCCGGCACCGGCGAAACTGATAATCCCCAGCAGCATGCCGAGGCGCCAGCACGCCAGCACGCCGATGCGGCGCGCCAGCGCCGTCCACAGGGGCAGACCGAGCGCCGCAGCGATGAAGTAGCTGCCCAGGAATAGCCCGGCCAGCGGCGCTGCCCGCAACTGATCGCCAATGAAGAACAGGGCCAGCGTGGCTGGTAGCGCGACCCCGCAGGAATTGAGGAAATACGGCAGCAGCAAACGCCGGAAGCTGGGGTTGCTGCGCATGCGTTGCAGCACACTGCGCCAGTTGGCAGCTGCCTCGCTAGCCGCTGGCCATGCCGGTGCCAGTCGCAGCAGCGCGTACAGGGCCAGTATCAGCAGCACGGCAAAGCCCAGACTGTACCAGGCCATCTGTCCGGCGATGCTGGCCGGGCTGGCGCTCATGATGGTGGCAGGAATGGTACTGCCGAGGATCAGGCCCAGCAGACCGGCACCCTCGCGCCATGCGGTGGCCGAGAGCACTGGTGCGCTGGCGGTGCTGTCAGCGCTGCTGGCCGGGGCGAGGCGGGCGCCCCATGATAGATAGGCGATGTTCAGCAGGCTGTGTGCGCTGTAGGCCAGGAACAGCATCACGGCCAGCCACAATGTCGGTGCAATCAGGGTGGCGGGAACTTGCCACAGTCCGGTAAACGCCAGCGCCAGGGTCAGGCCGCCAGCGATCAGCCAGCGCGTCAGGTGCTGGCGCAGCCGGTCGATCAGGTGGCCGATCAGCGGGTCCTGCACGGTGTCGAGCAGACGCGCGGCGAACAGTACCCAGCCGAGTTGCGCCAGCCCCGTTCCGTGCAGCAGACTGTAGTAGGAAGCGACCTGCACATACACGGGGAGGGCGGCCATTGCCAGTGGCAAGCCGAGCAGGCCGTAGGCGGCCAGCCGCCACCAGCGCGGGGCGGCAGTGCTCACGGAGACGTGCCCAGCAGCTGGCGGCGCAGTCCCTGATCATGGGTGCGCTCGTCCAGCCAGATGGCAAAGAAGGCCTGGGCCAACGCGACATCATCGATTTCGGCCAGCAACTGCTGCTGGTTATACAGGCGCATGCCTTGCCCGGGGCGGTATAGTCCGATCAGTTCGTCGCCGGCCTGCACGTCGGTGAAGGCGCGCAGCAAGCTGGCGCGCCAGCGGCTCAGGGTGGCGGCATCGGGGGCAGCGGGACTGAGCCGGCGAATTTCATCGATGCTGGTATCGACCAGTCGTTCGCGGCTGATGCTGCGATGGTATTGTAGCTGTAAGGCAAAGGGGCGCTGGGACTGGAACGGGCGCTGCTCGGCCCACAGGCTGGCATGGTAGATGCGCAAGCCGAACCAGCGTAGTTCGCCGCCACCGAGTTTGACGGCTGCCGGCAGCTCGTCGCGCCAGCTGGCGGCTTGACTGCTGGCGCTGGCTAGTAGCGTAAGGCTCAGACAAAGTAACAGGCACGATCCGTAGTGCCTGCACAGCATTGTGATGCGGACGGTATCAAAAGGCATGGCGCGACAGTCGTAAAAGTGGTTGGCTTACCGGTTCGACAATAATAATACCGATTGAGTAAAAATGCTACCAATGAGTAGCTAATCTAGCGCTAGCTGGTCTCTGTTAGCAGCAAACAACTTTTTTCTCCCAACTGTAAGGATCAGGCAGGCACAGCCGACAAATTAGCCTGATAATAAATTGAGCTGATAGGGTGGAGTACTGATGAACTTACGCGATCTCTGGCAACGCATACACACTGGCCCCGGGCTGCCGCAGCGCCAACTGCTGGCCAGCTTGCTACAACTGGCGTGGGTGGTGGAAGCGCGCGACCCGTACACGGGCGGACATTTGTGGCGCGTCTCGCAGTTGTCGCTGTTGCTGGCGCAGGCTGCCGACTTGCCGCCGGCCACCGTGGCGCGCGTGGCGATTGGCGCGTTTCTGCATGATCTGGGCAAGATCGGCGTGCCTGACGCCATCCTTGGCAAGCGCGAGCGACTGACGGAGGCCGAGTATGCCGTCATCAAAACCCATCCCGAGAGCGGCTTGCGGCTACTGGGGCAGCACCCACTGGCGGAACTGGCGCGTGATGCGGTGCTGCTGCACCACGAAATGCCCAATGGCGGCGGCTATCCTTACGGTCTGCACGGCGCGGCGATTCCGCAGGTGGCGCGCATCGTCGGTATTTGCGATGCCTTCGACGCCATGACCAGTTCGCGGCCGTACCGCACGGGCATGCCGGTTGCCAAAGCCATGTTCATTATCAAAGCTGAACTGGGACGTCAGTTCGACGCCGAACTGGGCGAGCTGTTTCTCGGGCTAGAGCACACGGCGGCGCTGGCCCATATTGTCGGCCACAGCGATGAGGGCATTCCGCTGGAACATTGCGTGTCCTGCGGCCCGATTGTGGTGCGTCCGCGCGAGGCGGCGCCGGGCCATACTTTGTATTGTCCGGCTTGCCATAGCGAATACCGGGTGGGGTCCTCCGGTGCCGGGCTGGAAGCCACCGGACGCCAGGATGCGGCGCGGGCGCTGGCGACGCCACCCGATAGCGGCATCATCGAGCGGATGGTGTATCAGCACCGTGCCGCATTGAGTGCGTAAGGCGCCCGTCTGCCGGACGGGCGCCCCCTTGCAGGGCGCCCCCTTTGCAGCTTACCAGCCGACGTCGCGCAGCAGCGGGAACGACAGGTCGTTAGGTGGCGACACTTCGTGGCTGAGGTCAACGTTGATGGCGGGCTCCATCAGCAGGTTGGGGAAGGCACTGGTATCGAAGTGCGACACCGACGAACCGGACTGGTAAGGGTTGGGGGCAAACATCTGCAGACGACCCTGACTGTCAGCGCCGGCCCGCAAGGCCAGATTGACCCCGAGGTTGACGAACACATTCGAATGCAGCCGGCTACGTTTGGCCAGCGCTGCCTTGAGGGCGATGCCGTCGTCGAGTGTCACGCGTACCGCCGGAATCGTCACGCTCGGATCGGCTCCGCCCAGCCCTGGTGGTGGCGAACCGGGAGCATTATCTGCCACGACGACGCCGATGGCACCGGCATCCTGGACAAATTTAGCCTTGATGGTGAACGCACACACCCCGCGATCGACCAGCGCGATTTTGCCTTTCACTGCCGCCGCGTTGGCCGGCGACAAGGCGTTACAGGCTAGCCCGGTGCTGCTGCCAGAATCGACCACCGGCATCAGTTCGCCGGTGGTGCCCGGGCTGCTCAATGCTGGTCCGAACGATGCCGTACCTACCTGCATCACGCCGGCCACGCTGGACGGGCTGAGTACGGTCAATACAGGCGCACCGCTTTGCAGCACGGTATTCACGTAGCCATTGGCGTTGGCGCCAGTCCAGACCAGTTTGCCGGATTTGAGGGCGGACGCTGCACGTTCCTGATTCGTCATGTCCTTCCACAGTTTGTTGGTGGTGGCATCTTTCAGGTAAAAGTCCCAGATGCTGGGAATACCTGCCAGCTGGGCACCAGTACTGCCATTGGTGTAGGTCTGGAAGCCCAGGCCGTGACCGAACTCGTGGGTCAGCACGGTCACCAGATCGATGGCGCTGCCATGGTTGTTATCGAGTCCCAGATAGAACGGCGAAGCAGCTAGGCAGTTCGACTTACCCAGATTGATATTGAAGCGGGCCACGATGTCTGGCGTTTCAGGATCGGGATCTTCGCCGATCAGTTTGCGGGTCTGGGCTTTGCCGTACAGCGCGCCAGCTTGCGGTGCGCCGTCGAAATCGGCAAACACTTCGGTGGCACCGGCGCTGCCCAGTACGGCACTGCTCGCGGTGCAGGTCAGTGGTACCCAGCTCGCCAGCACGGTGATCGGGGTGCTGCTAGTCAGCGCCGCGCCCCATTTGCTGGCCGCCGCCTGGAAGGCGTTCAGACGCTGCACACCGAGGGTCGTCCCGGTATTGCCACCGACTGGCGTCGCCGGCGTGGTGTCATTGAAACCGACGCCCGGCAGATCGCCGTTGACGATCACAATCGTTGCGGGGGCAGCGACTGCCGAGGCGGACGAGGCCAGCAGGCAGCTAGCGGCAGCCAGGCTGCTCAGAACGAGGCGCTTCATTGTTTTTCTCCTTGGGCAGCAGTCGTTTGCGGAGCGTGCGACAGGTGGCGGGCGGCGTCCTCGCCCGGCAGGCAGGATTGCACCAGCTTGCCATCAGCGTCCTTGTGGGCCATGGCGAAATTCATGCCGGCATCGCCGGTTTTAAAACCGCGGCCACCGCGGTTTGTGGTGAGCGGCACGCTGCGCCCGCCGAGCGCCACACGGCTGCCGGTGCGGGCGCTGCTGCTGGCGCTCAGTGCGGCGATTTCGGCCGCCTGTTCGGCAGTCGGCCCGGTCAGTTTTCCGGTGGCAGGGTCTTTATAGGCCATCAGGCCGGTGGCGGCGCTGGTCTGATCGACTTGCAGATTGAGTTCGGCAGCGCTGACGACGCGCGCATTCGGGAAGCTCATCAAACCATCGGGACCGGCTGGCGCTGCGGCTTGCGCCACCAGTGCGGTGGCCGAGGCGCTGGCAAAGACCAGTCCGCGCAGACGTCTGCGGCCGGCGCCCAGCACGCCCAGCCCCACCAGCAAGAGTATCGCTGCGCTCGGCTCAGGCACGGCGCTGACGCTGACCGAATCGATGGCGATCTGGTCACCAGCGAGGTCGGTATTGTCGACCAGATAGCGGAATGCAAAGCGTCCGCTGCCGGCGCCGCTCAGGCCCGACAGGGTCAGTACGTTGCTGGTCCAGCCGGTATCGGTGTCGGCGCTGTAACTGCCCAGCAGCACGAAGTCACCCGTCGAACTACTGGTGCTGCCGACGTTGTGGCTGGCGCCGGCAAGGCTGTAGTACACCTGTACCGTATCGAGGTAGCTGTCACCGAGCAGGCGTAGCGAGAAGTTCAGGGAGTTGCCATTGGCCATGGCCAGTTCCGGGGTGATCAGCCAGTTGCTGATGGCGCCACCGGCGCTGGCATTCAGGAAGTTGGCGGCAATCGCGGAATCGGCGGGGCCGGCAGCGGCACCGAGGAGATTACTCTGGAACCAGCCGGTCTGGCCGGCCGGACTGCTATTGTTGACGAGGTACCAGCCACTGGAACCGAGCGTGCTGATGTCGTTGAAACCCTCATTCAGCAGGGGACTGGCGTAAGCCGGGCTGAGGGCGCAGGCGGCCAGCAGTCCGATCAGGTATTTATTCAAGTTCATGATGCTCCAATGGTCTTGTTTGCCCGGCAGACGGACACCGGACGAGCGCGTTGAACGTGTCAGAGGTACTGCGATACGGCCTCTGGCCCTAGTGACTACACGTCAAAAGTACCTGAACTTGTTTAGTTTTTCTAAATATATTAGTTGTGAAAACGGTAAATCGATTGTGCAAAAAGCATGTCTTTTGCCTATGAAAATGGCGGCTTGCGCGCTTGTCGATGGCACAAAAATCCGTGGAAAATTCGGGGTTTTTTTGCAACGTGTTTCGCAAGAAAAATTGCGTAAACAATAAGCTGCTGGGCGCTCGCCACAGCAGCGCACTAGCGCGTAGGCGGGATGCCGCCCTGCATGCCCTTGCGTTCGAACCAGTCGGCAAGAAACTCGACGCACAGGCGAACCCGCGCCGACACGGACAGGCGCGTAGGGTAGACAGCCCACACATCGGCGGGCTGGTAGTAGTCGGGCAGCACCGGGATCAGCAGACCGCTGGCGAGTTCCTCTGCGATGTCCCAGTACGAGCGCAGGATAATGCCGTGCCCGTCCAGCGCCCACTGGCGCACGATCTCGCCATTGTTGGCCGACAGCTGACCTTGCACTTTGATGGTCTCGCTCCCTTGCGGGCCGTGTAATTCCCAGCGGCCGAAATCCTGATCCCGTTCGCGGATCGGGATGCAGCGATGCTGTTGTAACTGTTCCAGAGTGGCGGGCGTTCCGTGGGTGGCCAGATAAGCCGGGGCGGCACAAAGTACACGCCGGTTGCTGGCGATGCGCCGCTTAATGAGGTTGGCTTCGTGGACGTGGCCGAGGCGGATGTCGAGCTGGAAGCCTTCGTCCACCAGATCGACTGCGCGGTCAAACAGTTCCAGCTGGATTTCCAGTTGCGGAAACTGGTGTGCCATGGCCGACAGCGCGGGAGCCAGCCGGCTGCGCCCAAAGCCGGTGCTGCTGCACAGACGTAGCAAGCCGCTAGGCGCAGCCTTTTCACGCGAGATGGCCTCGCCCATCAGGTCGACATCTTCGAGTATCCGCAAGGCCCACTGGTGCACGATTTCGCCCTGCGCAGTGAGCGTGACGCTGCGGGTGCTGCGATGAAACAGGCGCTCCTGCAGCGCCGCTTCGAGCAGGGCGATTCGCTTGCTGATGACGGCTTTGGACATGCCCAGTTCGCGTGCGGTGTCGGCAAAGCTGCGCTTGCGCGCCACCACACAGAGCAGGCGTAAGTCTTCGAGTTGCGGTTTGATGTGCACGATTCGTGTCCGTAGGATTTACATTTAGATGGATTGTAAATAGATTCGTGAACGATAAGCTAGCGGGATTGGAAATTCTGGTCAGGAAAGCCGTTTATGCAAGAACATAAGCAAGCAGTGCTGGTCGCCGTGTGCGGCAGGCGGGGCTGGGCATGGTTTATCTGAGCATCACCAATCTGTTGCTGATGCTGGCACTGGGCGGCACGCTGGGCTTTCTCGGCGGGATGTTCGGTATCGGCGGCGGCATCATCGCGATTCCGTTTCTGGCACTGGTGCTGGGTATGGAGCAGGCATTGGCGCAGGGTACTGCGCTGGCCATGATGGTGCCAATACTGTTGCTGGGATGGTGGCGTTACAGTCGCCACCATCGCTTGCCGTTACGGCTGGGGCTGCAGATCGGCGTGCTGGCGGCGCTGACGACGCTGCTGGTAGCGCAACTCGCCACCAGTTTGCATCCCGAGCTGTTACGGCGGATCTTTGCCGGCTTTCTGCTGTTGCTGGCACTGCGCCTGCTCTCGCAAGGTGTGCTGCAAACGAACTCTTCCGTGAAAGCGCGCTGTAGCGCGCGCCTGATGCCGCTGGTCGGTGTGCTGGGCGGCGCTTGTATGGGGCTGCTTGGCGTGGGCGGCGGTCTGGTGGCAACGCCGGTCTTCACCAGTATTTTTGCCCAGCGCCAGACCGTCGCACAGAGTTTGTCGCTGGCGCTGGTCACGCCCTGTTCGGTGGTGGCGCTGATCACCTATGGCAACGCTGGCCACGTGCAGTGGTCGGTGGGGTTGCCGATGGCAGCAGGTGGCCTGCTGACCGTTTCGGCGGGCGTGGCGCTGGCGCACCGCTTGCCGGAACGCACCATCAAGATGGCCTTCGGTGCGATGGTACTGGTGACGGCCTTGTGGCTGTTGCGGAAGGCCTGAGCGATGCCGCCGGGCTTGGCGGGAAACCCGGTGTGGGGGCATAATCTCGCCTGCGTCCGCGCTGCCCAGTGAGCCAGGGTTCAATCTGCTCTGGGTGGCGAATCATGGCAAGCTTTGCGGGGTAAATCGATGAAGTTATACGCGCGTAAATCAGACAAGAACGACAAGTACGATCAGCTGCGCTGTGTGCGGCGCGATGGCAGTGCCAGTAGCACCATGATGCCGCGTCAGGGCGTGCTACCGCACGATCTGATCCATTATGTGGTGGAGACTGTGCTCGACTTCCGGCATGGTTTTCTGGGCATGGTCGGCGCTGGCGCCGAGATCAGCTTTGCGATGGAGCAGAGTCATGCGGTGGTGCCGGCCGGGCTGGCCGATCAGGCCAGCCATGCCGAGTCGCTGGTCGAAAGCCTGCAGGCGCAGCTCTGGAGTGGCAGCTTCGATCAGGCAATGTTCGATGCCGGTCTGGAAAGCGCCTGTGCCATGCGTGGCTGCGCCGTTCCCGTATTGCCGCAGCCCGGTGGCGGCGCGGCCTTGTACGAGGCCGTGCTGGCCCTGTCGCAACGCTGGCAGGCGCTACCGTTTTACGCGACGCTGGAACTGGATATGCCGGCGCTGTAAGCGCGGCGTTGCCCTCGTCAGAGGGCCTGCTGCCATTTCTTGCGGCTGATTTCCTTGAGCATGTGCTGCTTGAATGCTTGCGCCAGCGGTGACAGTTTTTTGCTGGCCGGATGGACGATATGCCAGGCCGATGGCAGCGGAAAACCACTGACATCGATCACGCTGACGCCATGTTCCTTCTGCTGGCCGTGCAGGGCATGGCGCGACACCACGCCGATGCCCAGTCCGCCCGCCACCGATTCCTTGACTGCTTCATTGCTGCCCAGTTCCAGCCGTATATCGGCGCGGAATTTCTCGCTGCGGAAGAATTGGTCGGCCGCCATGCGTGTGCCCGAGCCGGGTTCGCGCAGTATGAAACGCTGGCCGGCCAGCTCCTGCAGCGTGACCTTGTTGCGTTTCGCCAGAGGATGGTTGCTGGCGGCAATCACCACGATGGGGTTGGGCATGAACACCTGATCGCCCAGTTGCATATCGGCCGGCGGCATCGACATGATGTAGAGGTCATCGAGATTGTCGCGCAGGCGCTGCACCACGCCATCGCGGTTGAGAATTTCCAGCGACACATCAATCGCCGGATGTCTGGTGCAGAAGCTGCCGATCAGGCGCGGCATAAAGTACTTTGCCGTGCTCACTACCGCCACCCGCAACTTGCCGCGCGACAGGCCCTTGATACCGTCGACATGCTGCTCGAAGCCGTCCCAGGCTTGCGCCACGGCACGCGCCGTCTCCGCCAGTTCCTTGCCGACATCGGTGAGATGGATCTTTTTGCCGATCAGGTCGTAGAGCGGCACCCCGACCGAAAGCGCGATCTCTTTCAGCTGCATGGAGGCGGTCGGCTGGGTCACGTGCATGGCGCGCGCGGCGGCGCTGACGCTGCCCGTTTCGGCCAGCGCCAGAAACAGCCGTAATTGGCGGAAAGTGATATTCATAGAGTTTTATCTATATATGACGGTATAAGAATCGATTTTACATGATGACGTGGTTTTTCTAGAATGCCGCAAAGGAGTCAGCTCATGCATAACATTCTCGATCCCGCCATTCTGTTCTTTGTGTTCGGCGTACTGGCCGGCGCCGTTCGCTCCAACCTCGAAATTCCGCCTGCCATCTCGCGCTTCCTGTCCTTGTATTTACTGATGGCGCTGGGTCTGAAAGGCGGCTTTGCCCTGTCACATTCCGGCCTGACGGCGACGGTTGGACTGAGCTTGGGCGCGGCTGTCACGCTGGCGCTATGCATTCCGCTGATCGGCTATGCGGTATTGCGCCACTTCGTGTCTGGCTTCGATGCGGCGGCGGTAGCTGCCACCTACGGCTCGGTGAGTGCGGTGACCTTCGTCACGGCGGTGCAGTATCTGGAAAACCAGCAGATTGCGTATGGCGGCCATATGGCGGCGGCAATGGCCCTAATGGAATCGCCGGCCATCATCATGGCGATCGTGTTCGCCAACCGGCTGCGTCAGAGTCCCGCCGCAGGGCAGGCGCGGGAGGGCGCTAATAGCGCGCAGCTGGCCACTGCCGCAGGTGGGCCCGGCGGCCATCCGGAAAGCCGCGCCAGCGTATCGATCCGCAAGATCCTGCACGAATCCTTCACCGACGGCGCGCAGCTACTCTTGCTCGGTGCAATGGTCGTCGGGCTGATCACCGGTGATGCCGGCAAAGCCGCCATGCAACCGTTTTCCGGCGACCTGTTCAAAGGCATGTTGTCGTTCTTCCTGCTCGACATGGGCCTGATGGCGGCGCGCAACATCATGCAAATGCGTGGCAAATCGCCGGTACTGGTGGCCTATGCAGTCATAGGTCCGCTCCTGCATGCCACCTTAGCGCTGGGGCTGTCGGCTTTGCTGCAGCTGCCGGCTGGCGACGCAGCGCTACTGATGGTACTCGCCGCCAGCGCATCGTATATCGCCGTGCCAGCGGTACTCCGTTACGCCATGCCGGAAGCCACACCCTCGCTCTATTTTGGTCTCAGCCTCGGCGTCACCTTCCCCCTCAACATCCTGTTCGGCATCCCACTCTACGTCGCCGTAGCGCGCAGCACACTCCCCTAAACCCGGGGTCAGATCCGACATCCGGACACGGGCTCGACCGTAACGGCCGCTACGCGCTGCGGATTGCTGCACACTGGCACTCAGCTGAGGGGACAAACCGCTGGCAGTGGCGATACAGATGACTTCGTGTCTGAATGTCGGATCTGACCCCGGTTCGACTCAGGCTTATGACCCCGGGGTCAGATCCGACATCCGGACACGGGCTGGACTGTAGTGGCTGCCTGGCGCTGTGGATTGCTGCACTCTGGCACTCAGCTGAGCGGATAGGTCGCTGGTAGTGGCGCTACAGATGACTTCGTGTCTGAATGTCGGATCTGACCCCGGTTTTATTAAGGGTGCTGCTGGCGGTAGCTGTGGGCGAGTAGCAGTGCTAGCGCGGCGGAGGCGGTGCGCGATTCGGCGACGTCGGCGCGACTGGTTAAGGCGATCGGGACGGTGGCGCCCAGTACTACGCCGCACACGGCGGCGCCGGCGAGATATTCGAGCTGTTTGGCGAGCAGGTTGCCGGCCTCCAGATCGGGTGCGATCAGGATGTCGGCATGGCCGGCGACGTTCGAGATGATGCCTTTGGCGCGGGCTGCCGCCGGGGAGATGGCGTTGTCGAAGGCCAGTGGGCCATCCAGTTCGGCGCCGCTGATCTGGCCCCGCTCGGCCATTTTGCAGAGCGCTGCGGCGTCCAGTGTGGACGGGATTTTCGGGGTGACCGTTTCGACCGCCGACAGGATCGCGACTTTCGGTAATGCCGTGCCGAGCGCGTGCGCGAGGGTGATGGCGTTGCGGATGATATCGACTTTGTCATCCAGCGTGGGCTGGATGTGCAGTGCGCCATCGGAAATCAATAGCACTTTGTCGTACATCGGCACTTCCAGCCGGAATACGTGCGATAGCCGCGATTTGGTGCGCAAGGCCGGTTCGGCCAGCACGGCCGTGATCAGTTCGTCCGTGTGCAGACTGCCTTTCATGAGCATTTCGACGTCACCACTGGCGGCCAGTTGGACGGCGCGCGCGGCTGCCGCATGGCTGTGCGGGACGTCGATCAGTTCGACGCCTGCCAGATCGCACGCCGCTTCCGCTGCGATGGCGCGGATCTTCTGCTCCGGCCCGACCAGTACGGGGATAATCAGGCCGCGTTTGGCGGCGTCCAGCGCGCCGCGCAGTGCCGCTGCGTCGCACGGGTGGACGACCGCGCAGCGTACTGCCGGCAGATGCGCGACGCTAGCCAGCAGGCTGGTGTAGTGGTGACGCGAAGGCATGTACAGCGGCGGTAACTGGGTGCGCGGACGGCGCACTTTTTCGCTCGGTGCAATCACCGTCGCGATGCCGGTCAGCACCACGGCGCCGGTCTGGTTCTTGATTTCGCAATCGAGCGTGACGTGCTTCTTCTCGTCTTCCTTGCTCGCAACGGTGGCGGTGATGCGCAGTTCGTCACCGATACGTACCGGTTTCAGAAACTTCAGGGTCTGGCCCAGATAGATGGTGCCGGGGCCGGGCAATACCGTCCCCAGTAGGCGCGAGATCAGTGCCGCGCCCCACATGCCATGCGCGATCACGCCGTGGAACAGGGTGTGATCGGCATATTCGGTGTCGACGTGGGCCGGGTTGATGTCGCCCGATACGGCCGCGAAGGCGGCAATATCGTTTTCCGTCAGGGTGCGGCACAGGCGTGCACTCTGACCGATGCTCATTTCCGCATACGTGATGTTTTCGATGATGTCCTGAACGTCTGTGGTAGCGTCGTTCGGAACTTCGGTTTGCGTGGCGGCTGGAAGATCTGAATGAGAGTCGGTCATAGTGTCCGTGGTGGGTTGCGCCGGATCAGTGGGTCATCAGAACCGGCAGGTTCATATGTTTCAGCACGTCGCGCGTGGCGCCGCCCAGTGCAATTTCACGCAGGCGCGAGTGACCGTAGCCGCCCATCACCAGCAAGTCCGCTTTCAGTTCGCCGGCCAGTTCCAGCAGCGCCAGACCGATGGCCTGTTTGGTGCTTCGCTGGACCACTTCCACCTGTATGCCCTGGCGTGCCAGATAGGTCGCCATGTCGGCACCCGGTTGCTGGCCATGCGCGGCGTAATGTTCGGTGCCGTTGAACACGGCCAGCGTGGCTTTGCCCGCGCGTTGCAGCAGCGGCAGGGCAGCATTGATGGCGCGTGCCGCCTGTTGACCACCATCCCATGCCAGCAGCGGAGCACGGCCGACCTGTTCCACTTTGTTGGCGGTCGGTACGATCAGCACGGGTTTGCCGCCATGCAGCATCACGTATTGTAGTACGGCCGATGGTTCGCCGCTGTTGTCGTTGAGTGGCATGACCAGCAGGTCGGCGTAGCGCGCCTGCATTACCAGAGCGTAGTCGGGCGTATCGTCGATGCGCCGGCTTTCGTAGGAGGAAACGCCATAGCCTTGCGCCTGCTTAGAGAATTCCGCCAGTGCGGCGTCGGCCTTCTCGGTGAGCGCGCCCAGATCGGTGGGCAGGGCGACCATGCCGGCCACAGCAGCGTTGCATTGGGCGATGGCCTGATCGGCGCCGCTCAGTGCGTAGCCGACCAGATGGGCCTGCTCGTCATTGGCTAGTTGTGCTGCCAGGCGCACGCCGTTGGCAACTGCGTCGGGCAAGTCGGCTTGAACCAGTATGGTTTTGTAAGACATGACATTTCCTTCCGTGAGTGGAGTGAGCGGAGGCGGGACGCCGTGCTCACATGCCATCATCGTAGGGATTCCTCCGCAAAAATTGATTGATGCAGATCAAAATTACCATGCTTCGTCTGTGCTTACGCCATCAGGGTAATGGTCTTGCGGAAACGTACCAGTGCCGCCCCGAACAGGACCGCGCCGATCGCTGCAATCGCCAGTAACTGAGGCCAGATCACATCGAGTCCGGCACCCCGGTAGAGCAATGCTTGGCCTGCGGCAACGAAGTGCGTGGTCGGTGCGGCTAGCATCAGATCCTGTACCAGTTGCGGCATGCTTTCGCGCGGGGTGCTGCCGCCTGACAGCAGCTGCAGCGGCAACAGCACCAGTACCAGCAGCATGCCGAATTGCGGCATGCTGCGCGCCAGCGTGGCGAGGAAAATGCCCATCGCAGTGGTCGAGAACAGGTGTAGTGCGGCGAGTAGGGCAAACAGTGCGATCGAGCCGCGCACCGGCACATGCAAAGCGCCCTGCACGATGAAGACCAGCGCGCCGAGTGCGGCGATCAACACCACCAGTCCCATCGCCCAGATCTTCGAGACCATGATTTCCAGCGGTGTTACCGGCATCACCAGCAGGTGTTCGATGGTGCCGTGTTCGCGCTCGCGGATCAGGGCAGCGCCGGTCAGCACGATGGACAGCATGGTGACGTTGTTGATGATTTCCATCAGCGAGCCAAACCACGATTGTTCCAGATTCGGATTGAAGCGCATGCGCAGCGCCAGATCGACCGGTGCCGCTGTGGCCTCCTGCTGGTGACGCAGAAAATCGCCCACTTCGGCGCCGATGATTTGCTGGATGTAGCCGTTGCCGGTAAAGGCCTGGCTCATGCGGGTGGCGTCGATATTCAGTTGCAGTGCCGGCTGGCGGCCCGCCAGCGTATCGCGCTGGTAGTTGGGCGGAATGTCGAGCACAAACGTGTAGTCGCCTTGATCGAGACCTGCGTCGGCGCGCGCCGGATCTATCAGTTGCGGCGCCTTGAAGTGGGGCGGATAGAAGGCCGAGGCGATGCGCGCCGACAGCGGCGAGGCATCCTGATCGATGATGGCGATGGCGGCGTTGTGCAGGCTCTCCGGCATGGCGGTGGCGGCGATGTAGATCGAGAAGCTGAAGGTGTAGGCGATCAGCACCAGCATGATCGGATCACGCAGCAGGCTCCAGAGTTCTTTCACACCGAGCCGGTAGATGTGATTAACGCTGGTGCGTAACTTGCTAGGACTGTTGCTTGCCATCGTCGTGGCTAGATTCGTCGCCATGTCAGCGTTCCTGTTTGTGGAGCAGCAGCACCGACAGTGCCAGGATCACCGGTACCGCCAGTGCCAGTGGCCAGAAGGCGGAACCGAGCTGGGCCAGATCGAGCGCTTTGTTAAAGACGCCGCGGCTGATGGTGAGGAAGTGCGTAGCCGGATAGATTTTGCCGATCAGGCGGCCCGGTCCTTCCAGTCCCGAGACCGGGTTGAGCAGGCCGGAAAATTGTACGCAGGGGATGATGGTGCCGATCATGGTGACGAACAGCGCGGCGATCTGGCTGCGCGTGAAGCTCGACGCCAGCAGCCCCAGTCCGGTCGCGCAGATCACGTACAGCAGGGCGCCCAGCGTGATGGTGAACAGGCTGCCTTTAAGCGGCACCCCGAAAGCGGTGACGGCAAGGATGGTCATCAGCGCGAAGTTGAACATGCCCAGTGCGATATACGGCAGCTGCTTCCCGAGCAGGAATTCGGTGCGCGTGACGGGTGTGACGTACAGATTAAGGATGGAGCCGAGTTCCTTTTCCCGCACCACGGACAGGGCGCTCAGCATGGCGGGGATCATCATCAGCAGCATCGGGATGACGGCCGGGATCATGGCCGGCAGACTCTTGACGTCGGGGTTGTAGCGGTAGCGGGTCTCGATGGCGCCAGACATATTGGGGTGGCGGCCCAGCCGGTGCACCGACATATCGGCAAGCCAGCTCTGGTGTAGAGACAGCAGGTAGCCGCGCGTGGTTTCGGCGCGCAGCGGCATCGCGCCGTCGATCCAGGCGCCGATCTGCAGCGGCGTGCCGCGCGCCAGATCGCGCCCGAAGCCGGCCGGGATTTCGATGGCCAGCGCCAGTTCGCCGCTGCGCATGCGCTGATCCAGATCGTTGTAGTCGGCAATTGGTGGACGTTCGATGAAGTAGCGCGAGCCGGCCAGATTCAGGGTGTAGTTCTGGCTCAGACCACTCTGGTCGTGATCGAGTACCGCGTACGACAGGTGCTCGACGTCGAGGTTGATGCCGTAGCCGATGATGAACATCAGGATGGCAGTGCCGAGCAAGGCCAGCGTGGCGCGTACCGGGTCGCGCCGCAGTTCCAGCGTCTCGCGCAGAGTAAAGCTGAAGGCACGCGCCAGACTGGCACGCCAGCGCGATGGGCGCCGGACCACAGGGGGGGCAACAGGAATCGCAACCGCTGCTACTACCGCTGCTGCAGTCGTCGCAGCGGTAGTAGCAGCGGTAGTAGCAGCGGTAGCATCCTGCAGATAGGCGATGAAGGCCTGTTCCAGCGTCGCGCTGCCGCGCATCTGTACCAGTTGCTGCGGCGCTGCGCTGACCAGTACGCGGCCAGCATGCATCAGCGAGATGCGGTCGCAGCGCTCGGCTTCGTTCATGAAGTGGGTGGAGATGAAGATGGTGACGCGGTCGCGCCGCGCCAGTTCGATCATCAGTTCCCAGAACATGTCGCGTGCTACCGGGTCGACGCCGGAAGTGGGTTCGTCGAGAATCAGCAGTTCCGGCCGGTGCACCATGGCCACCGCCAGCGAGAGGCGCTGGCGCACCCCCAGGGGCAATTGTTCCGGCATGGCAGCGAGTACGCTCTCCAGACCGAAGCGTGCCGCCATATTGGCCACCCGGGCGGGAATCTCCGCTTCCGGTACGCTGAACAGGCGCGCATGCAGTTCCAGATTCTGCGCCACCGTGAGTTCGGTGTAGAGCGAGAAAGCTTGCGACATATAGCCGACGCGGCGGCGCGTGGCCATATCGCGTGGATCGACTTGTTTACCGAACAGATGCGCCGTGCCACTGCTGGCAGGCAGCAGGCCAGTCAGCATTTTCATGGTGGTGGATTTGCCGCAGCCATTCGAACCGAGGAAGCCGAAAATCTCGCCCCGCCGGATGCGGAAGTCGACCCCGTCGACCGCCACAAAGTCGCCAAAGCGCATGGTTAGACCTTGCGCTTCAATGGCAATCGCATCGGGCGCGTGCTCCGGGCCCGGTTCGAAGGGGGGCACCACCAGTTGATGGTGGCCGCGCCGTTTCTGTTCCGGCAACAGCGCGATAAACGCTTCTTCCAGTATGCTGCTGCCGCCTTGCTGGCGCAGTTCAGCGGGCGTGCCGGTGGCCAGAATCTGGCCAGCATCCATCGCTACCAGCCAGTCGAAACGGTCGGCTTCTTCCATATAGGCGGTGGCCACCAGCACGCTCATGGTGGGGCGCTCGACGCGGATGCGCGCAATCAGATCCCAGAACTGGGCGCGCGACAATGGATCGACGCCGGTAGTAGGTTCGTCGAGTATCAGCAGGTCGGGATCATGGATCAGTGCACAGCACAGTCCGAGCTTCTGCTTCATCCCGCCGGACAGCTTGCCGGCCGGGCGCGCCAGAAACGGTCGCAGGCCGGTGCTGTCGGTCAGCTGATCGATGCGGCGGCGCCGTTCGGCCGCATCATGGCCGAACAGACGACCGAAGAACTGCAGATTCTCTTCGACCGATAAAGT
The DNA here is from genome assembly GCA_027490725.1 of Oxalobacteraceae bacterium. Lineage (GTDB taxonomy): Bacteria > Pseudomonadota > Gammaproteobacteria > Burkholderiales > Burkholderiaceae_D > Rugamonas. The sequence continues at coordinate 26,727 of JAIXXN010000061.1, read as the reverse complement.
CGGATACAGATTGCGCCCCAGTCCCTGCGGCATATAGGCGATGCGCGGGCAGACGGCGTCGCGGTGCGCCCGGCTGCGCATGTCGCCGCCCAGTACTTGCACTTGGCCCTGCTGTACGGCGCGGGCGCCGGCCAGTAGCGACAGCAGGCTGGATTTGCCCACGCCATCGGGGCCGATCAGACCGACCATGCAATGGGCCGGTAGCGTCAGGCTGACCTGATCGAGTCCGATGGCCTTGCCATAATGCAGACTGACGTCAGTCACCTTTGCCACAGGCGGCTGTTGCGCCGCCGTGATCACTTGGCCACCCGGACTTGCAGTTCGCTAGGCCATGCGGCCTGCGCATCGAGCTTGACCCAGGCGACGCCGGGCAGGCCGGTTTTTACCTGCGTCAGATGCTGTTGCAGCAGGCTGCGGTCGATCTGGGCTTTGACGCGGAACATCAGCTTCTGGCGTTCGCTGGCGGTCTCCACGGTTTTCGGCGTGAATTGCGCAGTGCTGGCGACATACGAGATTTTGGCAGGAATCACCATGCCCGGTGCGGCGTCGAGACGCAGATGCACTTCGCCACCCAGTGCCAGCTTGCCAGCCACTTGTTCCGGTACGAAGAAGGTCATGTAGACGTCGCTCAGGTCAACCAGATTGAGTACCTTGCCGCCAGCGCCCAGTACTTCACCCGCTTGCGCAATGCGGTACTGGACGCGGCCGGCGCGCGGCGCTTTCAGGGCGCTGTCGCTGATGTCGACGCCGATGCGATCGATGGTCGCTTGCGCCGCGACGGTGGCCGAGCTGGCGCCGCTGACCTGGGTGCGCGCCGCTTCAATGCCGCTGCGCGCCGCCGCTGCCTGGGCTTGCGCGGCGCGGATCGCGGCCGTGCTGCTACGTACCCGGCTGCGATCATCATCGAGTTCCTGTTCCGACGCAGCGCCTTCGCTGACCAGCGTCTGCGAGCGGTGCAGGCGACGTTCGGCGGCATCGAGTTCGCTTTCGCGCAGCGCCACCACGGCCAGCGCGGCCTGATAGTCGCTTTCGCGCACCGCCACCATCGATTTTGCGCTGGCCACACCTGCCTCGGCGTGCCGAAGATTGGCGGTGGCTTCGGCGCGCTGTGCTTCCAGCGTCAGCACCTGCATATGGCCGAGCGTCTGGCCGGCGCTGACGAAATCGCCTTCGCTGACCAGCAGGTCCTGCAAACGCCCTGGCAGTTTGGCGGCGACGTCGATTTCAGTGGCTTCGATGCGCCCATTGCCACTGACGAAAGCCTCGCCCGGTCCGGCCGGATGCAGCTTGGACCAGACCAGCGAGCCGGCGAGCAGGGCGGCACCGGCAAGGCCGGCGGTGAGCAGTTTGGTGCGGAGCGTGAGCGTCATGAACGGGGTACCGATAAAGAGTCTGTGAGGGGAGCGGAGGGCGCAGCGAGCCGGGTGTCGTCCTGCGTGGCGCCGCCCAGTGCGGCATACAGGCTGATGCCGGCCGTGAGTAGGGCACGGCGGGTTTGCACCAGCTGCTGCTCGGCGCTGAGCAGATCACGCTGGGCATCGAGTACCTCGAGATAGGCGGCAGCGCCATGTTCGAAGCGCAGCTGGGTCAGGCGAGCACGCTCGCGCTGCACTGCCTGCGCATGGCTGGCGATGTCGACCTGCTGGACTAGCCAGTGGCGGGCCGAGAGCGCATTGGCGACGTCGCGGAAAGCCGCTTGCACGGCTTTCTCGTAACTGGCGATGGCACTGTCGCGGCGCGCCTGCATCAGCGCCAGATTGGCGTCGCGCCGGCCAGCGTCAAACAGTGGCAGATTGACGCTGGGGGCAAAATTCCAGCTACCGCTGCCGGGTTTGAACAAGCCGTCCAGAGCGGCACTGGCGCTACCTCCCGAGGCGGTCAGGCTGATGCTGGGGAAGTAGGCGGCGCGCGCTGCGCCGATCTGCGCATTGGCCGCTTGCAGCTGCAGTTCTGCGGCAATCAGGTCGGGGCGGCGCGTCAGCAGGGCCGAGGGCAGGCCGGCGTCGAGTGGGGCCAGTTCGCCCAGCGTGCTATCGGGGCTGGTGCTGGCTTGCCACTGGAGCGGCTGACCGACCAGCAGTTGCAGGGCTTGCAGGGCGCTATCGCGTTGCTGTCCCAGTTGTGCGCTCAGTGCCTGTGCCTGGGTGAGCAGGGTTTCTACCTGCGTCAGATTCAGGCGCGAGGCGGAACCGGCAGCCACCCGGCGGCCGTAGATGCGGAAGCTTTCCTGCCGGCTGGCCAGGGTACGCTGTGCCAGCAGCAGGCGCTGATCGGCTTCGCGCAGCGCGTAATAGGCGTCGGCGACCTGGGCGATCACAGCGAGGCGCACCGCCTGACGGGCGGCGTCGGTCGCCAGAAACTCGGCGCGTGCGGCATCGCGCAGGCTGGCGAGGCGTCCCCAGAAATCCAGCTCCCAGGCAGCGACGCCCAGACCAAGCTGGTACTGGCTGGTGATCATGGGCTGGCGCGTCAGACTCAGGTCGGCCGGCACGTGGCTGCGGCTAGCGCCTGCGCTGGCGCCCAGCACAGGCGCAAGCGCGGCCTGCTGGATGCCGAGTGCAGCGCGCGACTGTTCCAGCCGCAAGCTGGCAATCCGGACGTCGCGGTTGCTGTCGAGCGCGCTATTAATCAGCGCTTGCAGTGCTGGCTCGGCAAAGTAGTGCTGCCAGTCGGCCGGCATGGCGGCGGGATGGGCAGCGCTGCTGGTAGCCATCCCGGACGCCGCTAGCGGGTAGCTGGCGGCCACGGCCAGCGGCGGACGGTGGTACTGCGGCGCCAGCGAACTGCAGCCGGCCAGTACACCGAATAGGGCGACGGCAAACCGGCGCTTACTTGTGACAAGAGTAATGTTGGTCATGCGCTACAGTTTATTGAGCTACATCAGAAAGATGTTTGATGTGGATCAAAACTCACTTCCTTAGTTCTGGAGTATCTCTTCTAAAGGAATTTGATGCAGATCAATTACGGCGTGCCGCGCGCGCCGCCATAATCTGCCGGTCAACTATCAAGGAGTGTGTGTGAATAGCAAGTTGAAAACACCGGCGAAGTCTGCCGTAGCAGTGCGGGCCAGCAGTCCGTCTTCCGCTAGTCTGTCTGCGGCCCCGGCGCTGCCGGGCATGACGGCGGCAGCCAGCGCCGGCCAGACCCTCGATCTGTTCGTGCAAAGCCAGATGGCCAAGCTGACGGGCGGGGTGTCGCCGATCGGCATGGGGCTGGCGTTCATGGACTGGGCCTGTCATCTGGCGACGTCGCCGGGCAAACAGCTGGAGCTGCTGACGCAAGCCTGCAGCGCACCGGTAACGGCGGACACCACGCGGGCCGATGGGCGCTTTGCCGGTGCGGCATGGCAGCGCTGGCCGTATCAGCAATATGCACAGAACTTCCTGCAGTACCAGCAATTCTGGGATCAGGCCACCACCGGGATCCGCGGCGTGGCACCGCACCACGGTCAGGTCGTCAACTTTACTGCGCGCCAGTTGCTCGACATGCTGGCGCCATCCAACTTCGTGGCCACCAATCCGGAAGTGCAGCAAGCGGCCAGCGAGAGCGGCGGACATAGTCTGATGGAAGGGGCACTGAACTGGCGCAAGGACCTGTGTCGCCGTCTGGCGCCACCCGGCATGACCGTGCCCGAGCCGACCGATAAGCAATACCGGCCCGGCGTGGAAGTGGCGCTGACGCCCGGCGAAGTGATTTTCCGCAATGAGCTGATGGAGCTGATTCAGTATCGCCCGCAGACCGACAGTGTGTATCGCGAACCGGTGCTGATTGTGCCGTCGTGGATCATGAAGTACTACATTCTCGATCTGTCGCCGGAAAACTCGCTGGTGCGCTATCTGGTACAGCAAGGGCACACGGTGTTCATGGTGTCCTGGCATAACCCCGGTGCGGCGGAACGCAATCTGGGCATGGATGATTATCTGGAGCGCGGCCTGTACGCGGCGCTCGATCAGGCGTCGGCACTGTGCGCGCAGGCACCGATTCATACGGTCGGTTATTGCCTGGGCGGCACTTTGCTGGCGATCGGCGCGGCGGCACTCGGTGCGGCGGACGCGCCGCAGCACGGCACGCTGGCGTCGGTGACGCTACTGGCGGCGCAGACCGATTTCAGCGAACCGGGCGAACTGGGGCTGTTCATCGATGACAGCGAGCTGGCCTTCCTCGATGCACTGATGTGGAAGCAGGGTTATCTCGATGGCGACCAGATGGCGGCATCGTTCCAGTTGCTGCATGCACGCGATCTGGTGTGGTCGCGCATGATGCGCGAATATCTGCTCGGCCAGCGCTCCGCGCCGAATGATCTGATGGCGTGGAATGCCGACGCGACACGGCTGCCGTTCCGTATGCATAGCGAATACCTGCACCGGCTGTTCCTGCGTAATGATCTGGCGGAGGGGCGCTATCAGGCGGGTGGCCGGAGCATTGCGCTGAGCGACATCGTGGCACCGCTGTTCCTGGTAGGGACCGAGCGTGACCACGTGTCGCCATGGCGTTCGGTGTACAAGCTGCACCGGCTGGCAGCGGCGCCGATTGATTTTGTGCTGGCCTCGGGTGGGCATAATGCCGGCATTGTGTCCGAGCCGGGTCACGCGCATCGCAGCTACCGGCATCTGCCAGCCTGCGAAGCCAGTGACAACTACCGCAGCGCCGAACAGTGGCTGGCGCAGTCGGAACTGGCGCAGGGTTCGTGGTGGCCATGCTGGCAGCAATGGCTGGCGCGACATTCGTCCAGCCAGCCGGTGGCGCCGCCGCAAGCCGCGCGCGGCCAGTCACTCGGTCCGGCGCCCGGCCATTTCGTACTGGATGCCTGAACAGCCAGCGCCTTGCGTCTAGCGCCTAGCATTGCATGGCGTCGCCAGAGCTTCAGGCGCGGCGGGTCCAGCGTTCGATGACGCTGGCAAAGGCCGCCGAGGTGAATGGTTTGGTCAGGTAGTCGTCGGCACCGGACTGGATGCAGCGTTCACGGTCACCGTCAATCGCACTGGCGGTGAGCGCCACCACCGGCGTGCGTGGCAGTCCCTGTGCCGCTTCGCGTGCGCGCAACTGGGCGGTGGCCTGATAGCCATCCAGCACCGGCATCATGCAATCCATCAGCACCATATCGTAGCGGCGCTCAGCCAGTGCATCGAGGGCTTGCTGGCCGTCGTGCGCTTCGTCCACTTCCCAGCCCAGCCGGGTTAGCAGAATACGCGCCAGTTGGCGGTTCATTTCGGTATCTTCCACCAGCAGGATGCGTCCTTGGGTGGGCACGCTCGCTGCCGGCTTGGCAGGCTGGGAGTTGGGGGCGGGGTGACTGTTGGCGGTCGGCATGGCAGCAGGATTACTCATAGTCGTGGTAGTCGGGGTGTCTGGGTTGGTAATCACGGCCAGTCGCAGGTGCTGCGACGGGACATCGACGACAAAGGTGGTGCCGCAGCCGGCACTGCTCTGGCAGGTGATGGTGCCGCCCATCAGTTCGACCAGCCGTTTGCAAATGGCTAGTCCCAGACCGGTGCCACCGTACTGACTGCTGGTGTTGTGTTCGGCCTGGCTGAACGGTTCAAATAGACGCTGCTGGCCTTCCGGACTGATGCCGATGCCACTGTCGGTGACTTCGAAATGCAGGCGCCAGTGCAGCGCCGGGGCGACCGGTGCGGTGGCTCTCAGACTTAGCCGGATGGTTCCGGCCGGGGTGAATTTGATCGCGTTGTTGAGCAGGTTGCCAAGAATCTGGCGCATCCGCAGCGGATCGCCTTCCATCGGGCCGGGCAGGGGGGTAATGTCGGTGTCGATCTGCAGCCCCTTGCGCTGCGCCACCGGCTGGTGCAGCGCCAGTACCTGCTGGATCAGCAGGGCCGGATCATAGGCTTGCAGGTCCAGCGACAGGTGGCCGGATTCGACTTTTGAAAAGTCCAGCACGTCATTGATGATGTGCAGCAGTTCGACCGTGCCCTGATGGACGTTGCTGGCGTAGTTGCGCTGGGTGTCGTCGAGCCGGGTCCCCAGCATCAGCTCGGACATGCCGAGGATGCCATTCATCGGGGTGCGGATCTCGTGGCTCATCATGGCCAGGAAGCGCGACTTGGCGGCGCTGGCTGCATCGGCAGCGGCTTTCAGTTCGAGCGCCTGACGGGCATCTTGTTCGCGCCGCTTCAGCAATTGTGCCACCAGCCGGAACGCCAGCAGCACCGCCAGCATGCTGGCCAGCGTGATGCCGGTAATCAGGCGCACATTGCGCCACCAGCCATGCATCATCATGTCTTCGTTGATGGTGGCGTTGATAATCAGTGGGAAGTCACGCACCTGTCGCACCGCACCCATGCGGGTTTCGTGGCGCAACTGATTGGACGCGCGCGGGCTGTCGGTCACCACCACGTCGTGCTGTTTGCCCTGACTGATCACCTGATAGGTGGTACCGGTGCGCACCTGTTTGCTGATCATCTCCGGTGCGTAGGGCCAACGCGCTAGCAGCGTGAAGTCGCGGTTGTAGAGGGAAATCGTGGAGTCGACGCCGAGATTGACGCGGTGGAAGAAATCGGCAAAGAACTGGCAGGACACCCCCACCAGTACCGCGCCGACGAATTCGCCGCGGGCGTTTTCCAGACGCCGGCTCACATAGAAAGTCCAGTTGCCGTTGCCCTTGTTGCGTACCGGTTCACTCATGAAGGGCTGATCTCCGCGATGTTCGCGGTGATAGCGGAAGTAATCGCGCGTGGCCAGATTGATGGCTGGCGCCGGATAGCTGCGGGTGAAGTTGATGACGTTGCCGTCCACGTCCAGCAGCGAGACCACGTCGACCTGCGGCAGGGCGGCCATTTTGTCGCGCAGGCTGTGATAGATTTCTTCGCTGGCCAGCGCAGTGCGGCGATTGTCACCATGGCGCTCCGGTTGCTCCTGTGCCAGCGCCACCACGCTATCGAGCAGGGTATAGCTGGCGGCCATGGTCTGTGCGGTGTTTTCAGCCAGCACCAGGGTCAGATTGCCGAGGCTGTCGCGCCAGTCTTCGATTTCATGCTGGCGCAAGGTCCAGGTGGACAGCGCTGCGGCCAGTGCCAGCGTCAGTAGCAGCGCCAGGCAGATCAGCTGCGTGGCGCGGTGCGCGCTCAGACCGGTGCGCCGTAACAGCCCGTGCGGGCGGGGGGGCGGCAGGGCGCCGGACTGGGAAGCGTCGCTGCTACGCATCAGCCGGGCTGCTGGCTAGCGTGCGCCAGACTGAGCGCCATTTCATTGAGCACTGCCTGATGCAGGGCTGGCAAACCGGCCTCCGCTTCGGGAAGACGTTGCTGCTGGCGCGCCGCGCGTTCCATATTTTCCAGCAGCTTGGTGAGTTGCACTGCACCGATCAGCATGGTCATGCCTTTCAGTGCGTGACACTGGCTGGCGATGCCGCTCAGATTGGCGCTGCTGAAAGCTTGTAGCAAACGCTCGAAGGTTGCCGGGGCACTGGCGATATAGGTGCGGGTCAGGGTGAGTGCCACTTCCTGGTTGCCGGCGGCAACCTCGAGCAGTACGGCCGGGTCGATCACGTGGTAGACGGGCGATGTGTTCATGCAGCTTCCTTGGTACTGAGGGCAGCCGGAACTGCCGGATCAGGCTGGTGAGGGCGAATGTAGGGGATGCTGAAAACGAACACGGAACCATGTTCGTCACTGTGTTCGAGTGCGATGCGGCCGCCCATCAGTTCGACCAGACGGGCCGCAATCGCCAGTCCGAGGCCAGCACTGTCGCGCGCTCGTGTGGCACTGTCGTCGGCCGTGGAGAACTGTTCGAACAGGCGCGAACGTAAGGCAAATGGCACGCCGCTGCCGCTATCGCGCACCCGGAAATTCAGTTGCGCAGCGCTGACATCGGTCTGCAGTTGCACGCTGCCTTCGGTGGTGGCCTGGATCGCGTTATGCAGCAAGATGTCGATCACACGCATCAGCTTGATACGGTCGCAGATCAGCTGGCTTGGCAGGGTACTGCCGTTGATGAGTTCGAGTCGCAGTCCCTTGGCAACGGCTGCGCCACGCTGGCGCGCTAGCGCACCATGCAGCAATTCGCCCAGCACTGTCGTCTCCGGTGCCAGCTTGGTCTGGCCCGATTCCAGACTGCTCAGTTCCAGCACGGCTTCGACCAGACCCAGCAGTTTGATGCCGCAGTTATGGATGGCATCGGCAAAGCCGCCAGCCGCGGAACCATGAAATTCCGTCTGCAGCAATTCGGAATAGCCGAGGATGCCGTTCAGCGGGGTGCGCAGTTCATGCGACATATTCGACAGGAAACGCGATTTGGCAAGGTTGGCGGCCTGCGCCTGTTCGCGCCGCACGATCAGGCGGCCGATCAGGACAATGATGCCGACCGCAAACGCCAGTACCACGGCACTGGTGATGACGGCCAGCGTGAGGGCCTGGGTGCGCCGTTCGTTATAGGCAGCCAGCGCTTCTTCGTAATCGATCCCGACCACCGCATACAGAGGCACGCCGGGTAAGTGGGAATAGGCATAGAAGCGCTGGCGCTGGTCGATGGGGCCGGACTGTAGCAGCGTGCCACGCTGGTTTTTCTGCATCGCTTTGAACAGCGCGCTATTCAAGATGTCCTGGCCGCGACTGTCATCATTGCCAACGCGACGTGCCCGCACCACGCCATCTTCGCCGACCAGCGCAATCGAGCCCTGGGTGCCGACGTTGATGTCACTGTACAGGCGGGTGAAATACTGGGGATCGAGCGAGACCACCACCACGCCGTTGAAACTACCGTCCGGCTTGCTGATGCGGCGCGTCAGTTGCAGCGACCATTTGCGCGAGACGCGCCCCAGCACCGGCTGGCTGACGAACAGGTGATCGGGACCCGACTGCATGTGGGCCCGCACGTGCGGGCGGTCGGCCAGATTGACGGCGGCAAAGGGCTGCGTCGAGAGCACCACATCGGCGTGTTCGTCGACGATGGTAAACAGGTTGTACAGATCGCTCGGTCCCAGACCTTCGCTGAGCTCGCGCTTGATGTCGAGCTTGGTGCCCAGACTGTTATAGCGGTGGCGCAGGAAGGTCACGGCCTGATCTGCGGCAGAAATGGTGCGGCTGGCATGCTCGTCAAAGAGCCGGACCAGATCCTGGGCTTCACGTTCGGCTGACGCTACCGCATGGCGCTGGTCCTGATCCAGTTGCCAAACGGTGGTGCCCCAGATGCCGCTGACGAGTAGCAAGGCAAACAACGCAAGTAACCAGCGTACGTCGAGATGCCTTTGTACAGCTTGCCGCATGTTCCATCCTCCTGCACGTGCCGCCAGCCGGGATGGTGACGCGCAACGCGAGTAAGCCTTAAGATTGCCTCAAAAGCAAATATTTGTCAAATTCAATAACACCGTTAGATTTGTTGGCGATGACGTTCGTGCTGGGCACAGCAGGCCCGTAAATAGCCCCGCAGTTCATCATAATTGACAGGTTTGGGGAAAAATACCACGCCACGGGGTACGCCACCGCGTTGCTGCAGTGCCGCCTCGTCCAGACTCGAGAGGATCGCGATGTGCATCGGGCGCAGCAGCGGATCGGCCACGATGGTGTTGATCAGCTCATAGCCATCGATGCCGTCCATGACGATGTCGGCAAGCACGATATCGGGCTGACGGCGGGCGATTTCCAGCAGCGCCTGATAGCCGTTCTCGCAGAAAGTCAGGCTGGCCTGCAGGTTCCAGCTGGCGATCTGGTGTTCATAGACCTGCCGTTGCATGGGGTTGTCTTCCACCACCAGAATGGTGGGAATCGCGCTGCTGCTGCGGTTGGCGAGTACCGCGGCCGGTTGCGCTGCCAGCGAACCGGCGGCCGGCTGCAGCTTATAGGCCAGCACGGCGGCCAGTGGAATACGGCGGTGTCCGCCCTTGGTTTTCCAAGCTTCGATCACGCCTGCTTCAACCAGCTGCTGCACGGAAGAAACCGAAACTCCGAGAATTTCCGCGGCGCGCTGGGTGGTGCACACTTCATCGGCTTGCGTTGCGTTTTTCATTGTCACATCAGTCCCAAATTAGCCACAGTAGAATTTAAATATATCAAATTTGTTGAATTTGAAAAAAGCTCGGTATAATTGTTTTTATCGGCTATTTGCAATCATAACTGCATTATGCCGCTGAAACAGTCCTACGCCTAGTACTGCTGCTCTAGTCAGCCGAACGGTAGGTGACAGGCGATGGCAGGCAGGAGTAAGCATGAAAGTTCTGATCATAGATGATGAGCCGTTGAACCGGGAGTTACTCAGCCATGTGCTGGCCACGGTTGCCGTGGCCCAGCCACTGGCGTTCGACCAGGCCGAGGCGGCACTGGCCTGGTGTGCCAGCCAGATTCCTGATCTGATCCTGCTCGATTACCGGATGGCGCAGATGGACGGGCTGGAATGCCTGCGGCGCCTGCGGGTCATGCCCGGCATGCAGAACGTGCCGGTGATGATGCTGACGGCCGAGACGTCGCAGTCGGTGCACCACGAAGCGCTGCGACTGGGTGCCAATGATTTCATGACACGGCCGCTGAATCATACCGAGCTGCATGCCCGGATCGGCAATCTGCTGGTTGGCCGGCTGGCGCAGAAGCGTCTGACCGAGCATGCCCAGCGGCTCGATCTGGCGGTGCAGCAGGCACAGGCCAAAGCCACTGCCCGCACCACCGAGGTCGTGCAGCGGCTGCTGCAGGCGGTGTTGCGGCGCGATCCCGACAGCGCCGCCCATATGACCCGCATTGCCGACTATGCTTTGCTGATCGCCAGGCAACTGCGGCTTGACGCGAGTCTGTGTCAGCAGATTGCCGATGCGGCCCCGCTGCATGACGTGGGCAAGCTGGCGCTACCCGATGATTTGCTGGCCAAAGGCGGTGTGCTGGATGCCGCCGAACTGGCGCTGATGCGCAGCCATGCGCTGAAGGGCGCGCACATTCTTGCCGGTAGTACGGTGCCCTTGCTGCAGATGGCCGCGCTGATGGCGCTCGGTCATCATGAACATTTCGATGGCAGCGGCTATCCCTACGGGCTGGCAGGGGAGGCCATCCCGCTGGTGGCGCGCATCGTCGCCGTGGCCGATGTCTTTGATTCGCTGACCTGCGCCAAACCCTACCGTGCCGGCTGGGAGGTGGCGCGCGCGGCGCAATACCTGAGTGATGGGCGCGGCAGCCAGTTCGACCCGGCATGTGTGGATGCCTTGCTGGGCGATATGGTGGCGGTGCGCATTATCCATACCCATTATGAACAACAGGCCATACAGGCTAACCGGAGAGCAGCATGATGAAAGTACCCCGTGGGCGTGGCGCCTTGCCGGAAAACTATCCGAATGGTTTTCTGGACAGTGTTATCCGTGAGCAGCAATTGAAGAATGACGCCGAACTGAGCCGGCTTTTGCAACTGGCGCCGTCGAGCATCAGCAAAATCCGTCATGGACGGGCGGAAGTGAGCGCCGAAGTGCTGTTGCGCGTGCACGAAGCCTTTGGTACCCCGATTGCCGAATTAAAACGGCGCCAGTCTAGCGGCGTTCTGACCCATTAGTAAAGTCTGCCGTGCGCGCCGCCGCACGGCAGCTCCGCAGCGGCCAGTGTGATCGCAGTAGCGCGCCGCTCGCCTTTCTCAGCACACTGCGCGCCACTCGCTCAGGTCAGCGCCATTGCCGCTACAGGCCGGCGCAACGTGCCTGCGGGCGTGTCACGGCTGCCTTGCCGGGGCAGCTGAAACACCCCGACCGCCTGCACCAGTTCGAACCCTTGTTCCTGCATAGAGGCAGCCGCGGCAGCAGCCTGTTCGACCAGTGCTGCGTTTTGCTGGGTTACCAGATCGATTTCGTTGATAGCCTGCTGAATCTGGTCCAGACCGCTGCTTTGCGCCAGGCTGGCATCAAGAATGTTGCCCATCACCGCACTGACGGATTGCACCTTGCGTTCGATGTCCGCGATGCCGCTGCCGGTGCGTTCCACCATGACCACGCCATCGGCAATCCGGTCGCTGGCGTTGGCGCTCAGCTTGCGGATATCCTTGGCCGCCGCGGCCGCACGCTGGGCCAGCGTGCGCACTTCCGTGGCCACCACGGCGAAGCCGCGCCCCTGCTCGCCAGCGCGAGCCGCTTCCACCGCCGCGTTCAGGGCCAGAATATTGGTCTGGAAGGCGATGCTGTCGATGGCACCGGTAATATCGGCGATCTGATGTGATACCTGATTGATGATGGCCATCTGGCTGACCAGTTGTTCTACTGCACGGCCGCCATGGTGGGCGGCGTGGGCGGTCTGTTCGGCCAATTGATGGGCCGCGCGGGCATGCTCCGCGCTCTGGTGTGCGGCATGCACCACCGACTCCAGCGATGCGGCGGACTCTTGCAGTGCTGCCGCTTGCTGTTCAGTGCGCGAAGACAGGTTCAGGTTGCCTGCCGCAATCTCCCGGGCACTTAGAGCGATCTGGCTGCTGTTGTGTTCCACCCGGCGCACGATGCCGGACAGCTGTTCGCTCATGGTTTGCAGTGCCTGCAGCAGCTGGCTGGTCTCGTCTTTGCCGCGCGCATCGATCTGCGTGGTCAGGTCGCCGTCGGCAATTTTGGCGGCCAGCCGGATGGCACGCGTCAGGGGGGCGGTAATCGAGCGGGCAATCACGAAGGCGATGCTGGCACCGGATAGCAGGGTGCACAGACCCAGCACAATCAGCATGCTGGCGGTGTTGGCAGTCTCGTCTTCGGTCTGCGCGGCAGTTTCGGCCATGAGCTCGGTCTGGAAGCTGATCAGTTGTTCCAGCGCAGAGAAATAGCGTAGCTGCGCGGCGCGTAGATCGCCCAGTAGCAAGCTGAGTGCCGCCTCTTTGTCTTCTGCATCGACCAGCGCGATGAAGCGGCCACGCTGTTGCAGATAGGCGCTATGGTGTTGCTGCAGCTGTGCCAGGACGAGGCGTCCCTTGGGTAGATGCACTACGTGGTCCAGCTCGCCCATCCGCTTAGCGATCAGGGTGCCGTCGTCCTGCAACTGGCGCTCGGTGCTGGTGCGCGCAGCGGGGTCCTGTTCCAGTGCCAGCGCCATCAGGTTGACGTTGCTATGGTTGAGGGTGTCCTTGATGTCATGCAAGGCGACGATTTTCGGATAGCGATCCTCGAGCAGCACGCGCAGATCGTCGTTGATCTGGTGCACCCGGAAGTAGGCCAGTCCGCAAAGAATGCAGGTCAGCATGAGTAGCACGCCGAAGCCCAGCACCAGCCGGTGCGAAATTTTCAATTGATGGAATTGCATGGTGACTCCTGTGGCTAGGCGCGCTAGATCTGGTAATTGATTTAAGGAAATTAACGACTCCAAACTATTGTACAGAATTTGGCAAAAAATTGATAAATATGATTATTTATCGATGTAATTGATTAAATCTATTAGTACGCAGCGAAAAATAATGCATTTGTTCAGCTTAAAACCAGTTTTTTGCCCATGCCGTCTATGATTTTTGGTAGCTTGCTCTAATTCATCGACAGTTGCTCTAAAGAAGTATAGAGTGCGCCTTCCGGTTTTTTCCCGCGCGCGGCAAGTGGCCTCCGGCCCGCCCCGCTGAGCTGTTTGGCTGGCCGTTCCCGGCTGGCCGCCACGCTTTCCCCTTTCTGGACTTTGCATGCCATTTGCCGTTGATTCCCTGCGCCGCGCTGCGGCGCTGCTGTGCTTGCTCGTCGTTGCCACCATGGTGCGCGCCGACGAGCTGTCGCCGTCCGGCGTGCGCCTCAGCGGCTTTGGCACGCTCGCTTATGTGCATAGCAATGAACGGCAGGCCGATTTCAGTGCCGGTGCCTTCAATGCCGGTGCGGCCGGTGCCAGTGGTGCCTGGAGTGCCGAGGTGGATAGCCGACTGGGACTGCAGGCCGACTGGCGCCTGGCGCCGCAATGGTCGGCCGTGGTGCAACTGGTGTCCGAGCGTGGGCTGCTAAATGGCTATGCGCCACAGGTGGAGTGGGCCAATCTGAAATACCAGCTGAGTCCGGATTTGAACCTGCGTCTCGGACGCATTGCGCTACCACTACTACTAGTGGGCGACTACCGTAAAGCCGGCTATGCCTTGCCGTGGGTGCGCCCGCCGGTGGAGCTATACACCGCCATTCCGCTCACCAGTAGCGATGGCGTTGATGCCAGCTACCGCTGGACTAGTGGCGATCTCAGTCATGTCACGCAGCTATTCTATGGCCACGCCGATCGCGCCATCCAGCCGCAGGTGCGCGCCAAGGCGCAAGCCATGACGGGTCTGTCGCACACGGCCACTAGCGGCCCGCTGACGCTGCGGCTGAGCGCCATGAGTACCCGCGTCTCGGCTAATCTGGCCGCCGAGTTGTTCACGGCCTTGCGTCAGTCGGGCCCGGATGGTGCCGCACTGGCGCAGCGCTATGCGATCGACGACGCCCGCACCAGCGCAGTGGCGCTGGGGATCAGTTACGATAGCTGCGATTGGTTTGTCAACGCCGAGGTGGCCAGTTTGATCAGCCATTCGCTGCTGGGACATCGCAGTGGCGGCTACCTGAGCGGCGGGCTGCGCTATGGCGACTGGACCCCGTATCTGGGCTACGCGGCGGCCCGGCCCCATTCCGTCACCAGCACGACCGGGCCGCAGCTGACCGGACGCGATGCCCTGAGCCGTGCGGCGGGTCTGCGCATGAATGCCGGCTTGAATTATCTGCTGTCATCGGTTCCTCATCAGCATAGTCTCACGGCTGGCCTGCGCTGGGATGTGGCCAGCAACAGCGCCGTTAAACTGCAGTACGAGCGGCTGATGGTCGTGAGCGGTTCGCGCGGCACCCTGGTCAACACGCAGCCGGGGTTTCTCGCCGGCCATGCGATCGGCGTGCTCAGCGTAGCCGTCGACTTTGTGTTCTGACGAGGTCGACCATGGCACATTTCTGGGGTTTATGCCGCGCTGGCGCGTTTAGTCTGCTGTTTCTGCACTTGCTTCTGCTCAGCGTGGGCGTGAATGCTGCCGAACTGGTCGTGATCATGTCGGCCCGTAGTCCGGTGGTGGCACTGACGAGCGAACAGGTGGCCGATATATTCCTGGCCCGCAGCGGCAGTTTGCCCGGTGGCGAGGAAGTCCAGCCGCTCGACCTGCCGGTCGGCCATCCGCTGCGCAATGATTTCTATCTGCGGGTGGCCGGCAAGTCGCCGGCGCTGATGAAGGCTTACTGGACCCGCATGGTGTTTACCGGTCGTGGCCAGCCGCCGCGCGAACTCAGTTCCGTCGCGCTAATCCGCAAGCTGGTGGCCGACAATCCCACCATGATCGCCTACCTCGAACGCAGTGCACTCGATGCCAGCGTCAAAACCGTGCTGGTGCCGCGATGATGCGCCAGTCTCTGTTCTCGCGCCGCCGGCCGTGGTGGCGACGTGGTCTGGATACCTATCTGGCGCTGCCGCTGTTTGCCGGCTTGCTGCTGGTGGCGATCTGGCTGGTGACGCTGCATGAAATTAATGGCGAACGGGTGCATGCCGAGGAAGCCGTCAGCGATTCGCTGCGCGAACTGATGGGCACCTATGAAGCGCAGGTCTCGCGCAGTCTGGACGGGATAGACCAGACCTTGCGGGTGGTGAAGTATGCCGTCGAGCGCAAAGGCGCCCTCGGTGCGTTCGCCGAGCTCGAACGGGTAGGTTTGCTGCCACCGGGCGTGGTGTTCAATATCAGCATCGTCGACCGGAATGGGCAGGTGGTGGCTAGCCGTCCCCGTGCCATGCCGATCTCGGTCGCCGATCAGAGCTATTTCACGACGCACCGCGAACGTGATAGCGGCAGCACCTATGTCAGTCCGGTGACGCGCGATGCCGCCAATAGCGAGTGGCATGTGCACTTTACCCGCCGGCTTGACGATGCACTGGGCAACTTCGCCGGCATCGTGATTGTCGAAACGGATCCGGCCTATTTCACCAGCAGCTACGAACGTAGCCGGCTGGGCGAACTGGGCATGCTGGCGCTGGTGGGGGCGGATGGTGTGGTACGTGCTTTACGCACCGGCGATCGCCTGAGTTTTGGCCAGCGTCTGACGGCACAGCAGTTCCGTCACATCGACGGGGTCGACCGCTACAGCGATACCAGGGTGCTGAACGGGGTGGCCTTAAATGTGGTGGTGGGATTGTCCGAGCAGGAAGCCATGGCAGGTTTCGAACGCCAGCGTAAAGAGAAACTCTGGCAGGCCGGCATCGCCAGCGCGGTACTGATGCTGGGCAGTGGCTTGCTGTGCCTGTGGGCCTGGCAGGGCGCCCGCCACCGCACCCATGTGCGACGCGCGCAGGAAACCTATGCAGCCGCAACGGCGGCCAGTCTGGATGCCTTCTTCGTGCTGCGTGCGCTCTATGACGCGAGCGGTGCGATCAGTGACTTCGCCTTCTTCGATAGTAATTCACGCGCCGAGAAAATGGTCGGTTTCAGCAAGGAAGCCCTGCGTGGCATGACCTTGTGTGGCTGGTCGCCGCAAGCACGTAGCAATGGCATGTTCGACAGCATGGTGCGGGTGATGCTGGTGGGCGGGGTGCACGAACAGGAATGGGAAAACAGCGCGCCGCAGCTGAAGGGACGCTGGCTGCATCAGCAGATGGTGGCGGTCGAAGGCGGCGTGGTGGCGATTGTGCGCGATATCAGTGAACGCAAGCTCGATGAAGAGCGCATGGCCCATCTGGCGCACCACGACACGCTGACGGGTCTGCCGAATCGCAGCATGCTGGGCGCGCGGCTGGAGCAGGCCATCGCACAGGCGCACCGGCAGGGCACGGCGCTGCTGGTGGCGTTTATCGATCTCGACGGCTTCAAGCTGGTGAACGACAGTCTGGGCCACAATGCCGGGGATGAACTGCTGAAAATAGTTGCTGAGCGGATGGCCGGCTGTCTGCGCGCCGGCGATGTGGTGGGGCGTTTCGGTGGTGACGAATTTGTCCTGCTGCTCAATGAAAACCATGGCATCGAAGCGGCGCCGGTGCTGGAGCGGGTGCGCGAGGCGGTACTGGAGTCGATGCTGCTGTGCGATCAGGAGGTGCAGGTCAGCTGCAGTATCGGGGTGGCGGTGTATCCGCACGACGGTGCCGATGCCGAAACGCTGCTGATGCATGCGGACACGGCCATGTACCGCGCCAAAGATACCGGTAAAAATAACTGCCAGTTCTATACCCGCGAAATGAATTCCAGCATCGAGCGCAAGCTGCATATGCTGGAAGGCTTGCGCAATGCTGTCGACGAAGGACAGTTCCAGCTGGTGTATCAGCCTAAGGTGGATCTGCGCACCGGCCATATTTTCGGGGTGGAAGCGCTGGTGCGCTGGGCGCATCCGGAATATGGTCTGCTGGGGCCGGACCGTTTCATTCCGCTGGCCGAGGAAAGCGGGATTATCTTCGCACTGGGCGAATGGGTACTCAAGACGGCCTGCCAGCAGAATCAGGCCTGGCAGGATGCCGGCCTGTCGCCACTGCGGATTTCGGTCAACGTCTCGCCACGCCAGTTCGAAGAACAGCGGCTGGTGCAGCGGGTCGCCGAAGCGCTCGAGGAAAGCGGTCTGGCGCCCGAATGGCTGGAGCTGGAAGTGACGGAAGGCGTGATCATGCGCGATCTGCAGCAGGCCGTGGCGAAGATGGCGGAATTGCGCGCGATGGGGATCTCCCTGTCGATCGACGATTTCGGTACCGGTTACTCGAGTCTGTCGGCGCTGAAATCCTTCCCGATCAGTACCTTGAAAATCGATAAATCGTTTGTGCGTGACCTGGGCAGCAATGCCGGCGATGAAGCGATTGCCAGTTCCATCATTGGGCTGGCCCACCAGTTGCGTCTGCGGGTGATTGCCGAAGGGGTGGAAACCGAGGAGCAGCGCGCCTTCCTGCGTCACAACGGTTGCGACGAAATGCAGGGCTATCTGTTCAGTCGTCCGCTGGCGCCCGAGCAGTTGCGCCACCTGCTGTTGCGCCAGTCCTTGCCGCCGACGCTGAACGCGCTGCTGGCAGAGGCCGATCAGCCGGCGCTACTGGAGCGTGGCTGAGCCAAGGATTTATCACCCGTGCGCGCCCGTCCATGTATCATGGCTGCCTTGCCTTGAACGTGATCGATAATGAGATATTGGCTCGCTAGTGAGCGCGGTGCGCACTTTGTTCTGTTGCTGGGTGTCGGCCTGATATTGCTGTTTGGCCTGCTCGAATGGCGCTTTCCGGCGGCGCAGCAGTTGCAGCAGGCCAGCGGTCGGCTGGAATGGCAGCGCAGTACGCGGGACAGCTACTACTTCGGCCTGCGCGGCGAGCCGCGCCAGTTTGTCCTGTATGTGAAGGGCGATCCGGACCAGCGCCTGCAGACTGCCTTGCGCGATGCGCTCAGCTATCCCGTGAAAGTACGGTTTGACCCGCAGGGCAGCAGCGGCGGAGCGCTGGTGCAGGGCGAATTCTATCCGGTCTACGGGGTGTCGGTGGGCGGCAAGGAAGTGGTCCCGCTCGAGGTGGTACGAGCCCACTACCGGCACGACAATATGGTGTCGCTGGGTCTGGGCCTGCTGTTTGTGCTGGTGGGCGGCTGGCGTACTTACCAGTGCTATGGCGCCGTCAAACTGTACCGGCTCGATCAGCTCGATCAGCTCGATCAACTTGGCCAGTCCGGCCAGCGCGATTAGTACCTGACACCGTCAGGCGCGCCGCACGGTGCGCCTGATTTTCCGAGCACCCTTACACCAGCAAGGCGGCGTTCATTTCGATGGCGTGGATTTTGGCTTCGGCCAGCATCACTTCCAGCTGCTCGTCATCGATGAACAGTTCGATCGCCGATTCCGAATGCGGTGGCAGATCGCGCACGGGTTCCTGCAGCGGCGATTTGACCGGGGTCAGCAGGTTCGCCAGCAGCAGCGTGTCGAACAGGGTTTCCGGCGGAATCGACAGGAAGCCGTCACGCAGATTTTCGATGGCTTCAGCCACCGGTTCCGGAATGCACAGCTTACGCAGCACTTCCCGGGTAATGATCTCTTCACTGGCGGCATGCCAGTTTTCCGTATCTTCTTCGAGCAGGCCGGGGAATTCGTCGGCGCGCGAGAGCAGGTAGAAGCCGCCCACTTCATGCACGATGGAAGTAAACAGCGCCGTGTCGGGATTCACGCCCGTCACCTTGCGCGCAATGATGCGCGCCAGCGCTGCCACGGCCACCGTGTGGTCCCACAGCTTTTCGGCCTTGGCGCGCAGCAGCGGGTCGCTGATCCGGCTGCCGAAGGAGCGCACCACCATGGCGGCGGCTAATGCAAACAGATTCTGGTAACCGATGCGCATGATGGCGCCGCGCACATTGGTGATCAGCGGTGCGCCGGCCCGGTTGAACATGGCGGAATTGGCGATTGCCACGGTGCGCGCCGCCAGTTGCGGTTCGGCCAGCACCAGGCTGATGGCTTTATCGATCGGGCACTCGGGATCATCCAGTGCCAGCTGGACGCGCAGTGCCGCGTTGACGCTGGTCGGGAAAACCAGTTCGCCACGGATGGCCATGGCAGCGATGTGGCCGTAAGCTTCGAGTTTGTTCATGATCAAAATTATACGCATGCGTCACGCCATACTCAACGCCGGCGTAACATTTCTGCATGACAAAACGACAAAACGGCGCCACACCAGGCGCCGTTAGACGGGAAAACTGGCGCGGGCGGCGTTCGCGACCCGCCGCGCAGTTGTCCGGGACAGCCCGCTCAGGCGTTGGCCAGTTGCGGACGCCGCTGGCTGGCTTCCGGCTGGTAGCGGCTGACGCCCAGATCATCGGCCAGAATCGCCGGGCGACGCGACGAGATCAGGTCGGCCAGCAGTTGCGCCGAACCGCAGGACATGGTCCAGCCCAGCGTGCCGTGACCCGTGTTGAGGAACAGATTGCGCAGGCCGGTGCGGCCGACCACCGGTGTGCCGTCCGGCGTCATCGGACGCAGACCGGTCCAGAAGCTCGCTTCGGCGGTATTGCCGGCGCCCGGGAACAGGTCGTTGACCACCATTTCCAGCGTTTCGCGGCGGCGCGGATTGAGGCGCAGATCGAAGCCGGCGATTTCCGCCATGCCGCCCACGCGGATGCGGTCGTCAAAGCGGGTCACGGCGATCTTGTAGGTCTCGTCGAGGATGGTCGATACGGGCGCCGCATCGCCATTCACGATTGGCACGGTAATCGAATAGCCCTTGAGTGGATACACGGGGATTTTCACCAGATCCTTGAGGAACTGGGTCGAGTAGGCGCCCAGTGCCACCACGTAGGAATCGGCGGTGACGACTTCTGCACCGCACTGCACGCCGCGGATCTCGTCGCCCGCCGTGATCAGCCGGTCAATTGCGACGTTGTAGCGAAATTTCACGCCCAGCTGTTCGGCCATGGCCGTCAGGCGGGTGGTAAACAGCTGGCAATCGCCGGTTTCATCGTTGGGCAGACGCAAACCGCCGACCAGCTTGTTCTGGTCCAGACCCGGTTCGGCGGCAACCAGCTGTTCGCGGCTCAGCAGTTCATACGGCACGCCGGTTTCTTCCAGCACGCGGATATCCTTGGCGGCGTCATCGAGCTGCTTCTGGGTGCGGAACAGCTGGGTGGTGCCTTGCTGGCGGCCTTCGTATTCGATGCCGGTGCTGGCGCGCAGGGCTTTGAAGCAATCGCGGCTGTATTCAGCCAGACGCACCATGCGTTCCTTGTTCACGCCATAGCGCTCGGCGTTGCAGTTCTGCAGCATCTGCCACATCCATTGCAACTGGAACAGGGTGCCGTCCGGGGTAATCGAGAGGGGAGCGTGACGCTGCAGCATCCACTTCATGGCTTTCAGGGGAATGCCGGGCGCGGCCCATGGCGAAGCATAGCCGGGCGAGATCTGGCCGGCGTTGGCAAAGCTGGTTTCCAGTGCCGGACCGGGCTGACGATCCAGTACGGTGACTTCGTGGCCGGCACGCGCCAGATAATAAGCACTGGTGACGCCGATTACTCCGCTACCCAAGATAACAACGCGCATTGCAGTCTCCCGATTTATTTGTAGATGCCAGATATTCCGCTATGGTATTCTCGTTTAACTAGCATTAGTTACTATATACGCGCCATATTTCAGTGGATTTTCATGCGAATTCAAAAAGAATCGGTACGAACTCTCGACAAGCTTGACAGGAAGATATTGCGCATCCTGCAGGACGATGGTCGCATCTCCATGAAAGACCTGAGCGAGCAGGTAGGCTTGTCGATTACGCCGGCCATCGAACGGGTCAAGCGCATGGAACGCGATGGCGTGATTACCGGCTACCATGCGCGCATCCATCCGCCGGCGCTGGGGGCGAAACTGCTGGTGTTTGTGGAAATTACGCTGAACCAGAAGTCCGGCCCCGCCTTCGAGCAATTCCGTCGCGAAGTGCTGCGCATACCGGAGGTGCTGGAATGCCATCTGGTGTCGGGGGATTTCGATTATCTGATCAAGGCGCGCATCCACGAGATGGCCGAGTACCGCAAACTGCTGGGCGACATGCTGCTGAGTTTGCCCGGTGCGGCGCAGTCGAAAAGTTATGTGGTGATGGAGGAGATTAAGGAAACCCTGAGTCTGCCCACCGAGCTGGTCACGCAGTAATCGACGCGGCGCAGCGAAGCTGCTACGCTGGGCGTCAGACTGCACAGCACACTTTCACCGCGAGGTCGCCGCCATGAAAACTGTTTTTCTGCTCGCCACAGCATTCTTCTCGGTCAGCGCCAGCGCCGCCGATGTCGCGGCCGTGACACCGTACCGGCCCTCGGTTTCCAGTCCGGCCCAGCTACCGGCAGCGGGGCAGCTGGAACTGGAACTGGGCGGGCTGGCCAGCTGGCAGGACCAGGGCCGCCGCGCCAGTCTGCCCTACACCCTGAAGCTGGCGATCGATGGGGAATGGGCACTGCTACTCGGTGGCGAAGGATGGCTGACAGCACCGACTGCGGATGGCCAGCGCCATGGCGTGGGCGATACCCAGCTGGTGCTCAAGCGGGCCATGCTGCTCGATGAGGACACGGCACTGGGGCTGGAACTGGGCACTAAACTGCCCAGCGCGCGCAAGCAGCTCGGTAGCGGGCGGGCCGACTACAGTGTCAACGGGATTGTTAGCCGCGAGCTGGGTGCGCTGCATCTGGATGCGAATCTGAATCTGACCCGCATCGGCGCCATCGCGGCGGACAGCGGGCGCACCCAGCTAGGGCTATCGGCCGCACTGTCCGGGGCGCTCGAGGAGGGCTGGGGGCTGACGGGTGAATGGGCTGGCAACCAGCGCCGTGGCGCGGGCCGTAACAGCCAGCTGCTGCTGGCGCTCAGTTACAGCCCGAGCAAATTGCTGACCCTCGATGTGGGGCTGGCACACGGGCTGAACGCGGCTACGCCGCGCTGGTCTCTGTTCAGTGGGATGGTGATGCCGCTGGCGCGCCTGTGGTAAGCGGCAAGCTTACCGTCAGCATACTGCCGCCGGACGCCTGCGCGACCAGGGTCAGCGAGCCACCCAGATAGGCGGCCCGCTCGCGCACCGTGCGCAGACCGAATTTTCCGCCTGCCTGCAGGGCAGCGGTGTCCGGTCCGACGCCATTATCGCTGAGCCGCAAGGTGATGCTTTGCGGGGTTTCGTCGACCTGCACGTCGATGGCGCTGGCATGGGCATGCGCGGCGACGTTACGCAAGCCTTCTTCCAGTGCATGCAGTAGCACCACCGCATGGCTGCGCGGGCAGTGCAAGTCCTGTTCGGGGAGTCGGCAGCTGGTCTGCAGCTGCTGCTGGGCGCCGAACTGGTCCACGACTTCGCAGAGCGCCACACGCACCCCTAGAAACTCCAGCTTGTCATTCCACAGCTGCATCTGCATCTGCCGATTGGTTTCGACCACCTGCAACAATAACTGTTTCATTTGTGCCAGGCGCTCTTGCAGGGCAGGCTCGGGTGGCAGCTTCAGCGTCAGCATGCCCAGATGCATGGTCAATGCCGTCAGCGACGACCCCAGACTATCGTGCAACTGGCGCGACAGCGAGCGGCGCTCATTGTCCCAGCAGTTGTGCAGATGGCCGAGTAAGTCGCTCAGTTCGGCGTTGCGCAGGGCCACCGCTTGCGCACTGTCGGCGCAGGCCTGCGCCGCGTCGGGCGCGGCGCAGGCCAGTGCTGCGTCGGGCGCGGGGCGGGAGGGCAAGGCAGGAGCAGCAGGGGAGGCAGGCATGATGGGCTCGGCACGTCGGACTGGTTAGGCTGGCGCCGATGATACCCCAGTCTGCAGCGATCTGGCGCACGATGGCGTACTGTAGCGTGTCAGCCGCAGCTGCGGTGTTGCGTTCGGCAGCGTACAGACCAGCACTGTGGCGCTGCGCACACTGTAAGCACACAACTGCGGCGACGCAAGGGGATACCATGAACATCGATACCATCGTGGATCAGGACTATGCGGGATGGAGTTTGCGCGCGCTGGCCGCAGCCCCCTGCAGTGCCCTGCGCGGTTTAAGCGCAGGCGATGCGCGGGCGCTGGCCCAGGCGTTTAATGTGCATACAGTGCGCGAGCTGGCTAATCTGCAATTTGTGCAGTGGGCTGCCGCGATCGTGACGCTGGCCGATCAGGAGACGCCGGAGACGCAAATTGGCGCCCGGGAATCGCTGCTCGATGACGGGCTGGAAATGACGTTTCCGGCCAGCGATCCCATCTCGGTCGATGCCGGGGTGACGCGCATCGAAGTGGCGCCCGAGATGGTGGTGGCACAGGGCGATCATCAGCATGCCGGGCAGGTGGCGCACAGCACCGAAGCCGGGCTGCGCAAAGCAGCCCGCAAAGCCAAACACTAGGGGCTGCGCTCAGAGGGCGCTGGCCGAGATGGCGTGGGGCTGACCGTTCTGCTGGTGTAGCAGATGGGCGCTATAGCTGCGGTTTTTGCCGCTGCGTTTGGCCACATACAAAGCACTGTCTGCGGCCGCGATCAACTTGCCGACCTCCGCTGCATCGTCGGGAAACAGGGCGATGCCGATGCTGGTCGATAGTTGTAATTCCACGCCGTCGACTAGATAGGGGCGGGCAATCGCTTCGATCAGCTTGGCCGCTGGCTCACCCGTATCGGAGCGCTGGCTCAGACTGCCCATGACGATGACAAATTCGTCGCCACCGACCCGGGCGACGGTGTCTTCCTTGCGGGCGCAACTGCTGAGGCGTTCGGCAACGATTTTCAGTACCGTATCGCCGGCAGCGTGGCCGTGGGTGTCGTTAATGGCTTTGAAACCGTCCAGATCCAGATACATCACGGCCGCTTTGTGTTGCTGGCGGGTGGCGTGCTGCAGCGCGTGGCCGATGCGGTCTTCCAGCAGGCGCCGGTTGGGCAGACCGGTCAGCGGATCGTGCAGCGCCAGCGCCTGCTGCTGGCGGCTGTACTGGGCCAGTTCCCGGTAGAGCAGGCGTACTTCCAGCATATTGTGGATGCGCTTGTGCATTTCCATCAGGTCAAACGGCTTGCTGATGAAGTCGCGGGCACCCGCTTCCAGTGCAGCGATCTTGAAGCTGGGCTGGGCAGTGAGGGCCAGCACGGGCAGATAACCACCCTGTTCGATTTCTTTGAGTCCATGCATGACCTGAAAGCCGTTGAAGCCGGGCATTTGCAAGTCCAGCAGGATCAGGTCATAGCCGTGCTGGCGGTGCATCGCACACACCTGCTCCGGCTGTAAGGTGGCACTGACGTTGGTATATCCCGCTTCGCGCAGGATTTCGCACATTAAATCGACGTTGTCAGCGTTGTCATCCACGACCAGTATTCTGGCTTTCAGGATTTCTTCTCGGCTAGGCATAGTGATCCCGGTCTATCTATTCAGTTGGCCGGTGGGCCTGAAAAGCGTGGAAATTCATCATAGCCCACGCCCTGGCAATGCGGCGCACACCTGCAGTATATTTCCACATGGAAATTAATTGTACCTGTTTTGGCTTTGTTTTGGTAGTTTTCGCCAGTAATGTTCAGCTGGCTTGTTTTTGCTTAGTAGTTTGCTAAGTCAGGGGCTCAGGGCGATGGCGTAAGGGGCAGGCGCAGGGTGAAGCAGGCGCCCTGTCCAATCCCGGCACTGTCGGCGCGCAGGCTGCCGCCGTGCAGTTCCGCCAGCTGGCGGGCGATGGCCAGTCCAACGCCCAGCCCGCCATGTGGACGCGACAGGCCGGCTTCGGGCGGCCGGAATGGCGTGAAGATCTCGGCTAGCCTACGTGGCGCGATGCCGATGCCGTGATCGGTGACGCTCAGGTAGACGGCGTGTGCATCATGGCGCAGGTCGAGCCAGACCCGGCTACCGATAGCGCTGAATTTGATGGCGTTACCGAGCAGCTTGCACAGCAACTGCCCAAGTCGTTCAGGGTCACCGCGCAACAGTGCGTCACCGCCAGCATGACGGCGCTCCAGCACGATGCCGGCACTGTTGGCGCTCGACTGCATCTGGAGTAGGGCGGTATCGGCCAGTGCCAGCGCCGACAGGGTGCACAGCTGGAGTTGGAGCTGACCACTCGACAGGCTACCCAGATCGAGCAGGTCATCGATCAGTCCGGCCTGAATGCGGGCATTGCGTTCGATGGCGAGCAGGCCGCGCTGCAATCTGGTGTGACTACGGCCATCGCGGCGCAACACTTGCGCCCAGCCCTGGATCACGCTGGTGGTGGTGCGCAACTCGTGCGACAGGTTGGACAGCATCTGTGCCGTCGTGTCGAGTATCAGTAACTCCTGTATTTCCGGAGCTAGCTGCTGGTCGGCACCAGGTTCGGCAGGATGGCTTGCTAGCTTCATCGACAGGAAGGGCGCCGCTTGGGCGTGGGCAGTGGCCGTCCGCTGGCGGGCCGGGATGGCGCATGGCAGGGCGGGCAGTCAGCGTATTCTAGTGCCGAATGCCGATCAGGCCTCGCACGCTTGAAGTAGGGCAGGCAGGGAGCGCTGCGGCAAAAAAAAGCCCGCTACGGGAGCGGGCTAAATCTATTTCCTTGGAGGAGAATAGAGGAGACAGTTCCATCATGCTGCATGGCGCAAACGTTTGCAAATTGTATGTTGTGATGAGAGAGATCACCGCTGTGAATAAGACTCTGCGTTACACTATGAGAAAGCGATACGGGATCGCGCCTGGAGAGACTATGGTGACGGTGGTAAAACATCGAAAAGTGAAGATAGTGGTGCTGGCCGAGCAGGAACAACTGGCCGATCACTGCAATGCTGGCGATATCGCCATCCTCAATGACGGTCAGGGCTGGTGGGTGAAATTCGTCGGCGACCAGGGTCAGGTTGATTGCTATGGTGAACCGTTCCCGTCCTATAACGAAGCCCTGTGGTCTTCCAAGGCAGCGGCCGAATTCGGCGTCTGACAGGGCACGGCAGGCGCGAACTGCGATGCAGTGCTGGACAAGTGGCGATGCCCTCCCTATAATGCTGCTTCTTTCGCACGGCATGCCGTTAGAAAGAAAAGTATTAAAGGGGTTTGTAAGTGTTTTTATTCGGTGTTTAGCGCTCCGGACAAACGAAACGATAGAAAATATCGAACTTTGCAAAACGAAATTAATGCTTTATAATGCTTCACAAGGCGGCTGTAGCTCAGCTGGATAGAGTACTTGGCTACGAACCAAGGGGTCGTGGGTTCAATTCCTGCCAGCCGCACCAAAATTCGTATGTAAGAGGGCCTGTAACGCACGTTACGGGCCCTTTTGCTATAAGTGTAAGCCTCCGATGCGGAAGATTAAATTTCTCGACGGAACGCTTCGCTAAACGAGAAAAGCTGTTATAATCTTGTTTTTCGCGGCTGTAGCTCAGCTGGATAGAGTACTTGGCTACGAACCAAGGGGTCGTGGGTTCAATTCCTGCCAGCCGCACCAAAATTCGTA
>JAIXXN010000040.1 GCA_027490725.1 Oxalobacteraceae bacterium | reverse complement strand
GGCCTGCTGTCCGCTTGCCTGGCTGAGCTGAAACATCTCGGCGTGGCCGACGAAGACGTGCTGCACGTCACCGTGCCGGGCGCACTGGAAGTGCCGCTGGTACTGCAGAAAATGGCAGAATCGCAGCAGTTCGATGCGTTGATCGCACTGGGCGCCGTGATCCGTGGTGAAACTTACCACTTCGAACTGGTGTCGAATGAATCGGGCGCGGGAATCACCCGTATCGGTCTGGATTATGGTATTCCTATCGCCAACGCCATTCTGACCACGGAAAACGACGAGCAGGCGGAAGTGCGTATGGCTGAAAAAGGTAGTGATGCCGCGCGCGTCGCGGTCGAAATGGCCAACCTGACCATCGCGCTGGAAGAATTGAATCAGGATCAGGGCGACGACGAGTAAGCCCAGCTGGAAGCGGCCTGATGTGCCGGTATGCGCCGGCACTTTCCATGAGATCAGGCCGGATATTGTAAGAATTTAAAAATAGGTATAACCATGACAGATAAAATTTTGCACGCCAACCCTAGTAAAAACCGTACGCCGCGTCATCGCGCACGCGAGTTTGCGTTGCAGGGTTTGTATCAGTGGCTGCTGAATAACGAAGATGCGGCCACCGTGGTCAACAACATCCGTTCGGCGCACGGCTTCGAAAAAGCCGACGGCGACCACTTCTCGGCGCTGCTGTACGGTGCCATCAAGGATTCCGTGGCCCTGCGCGAAACCTTCGCCCCGCTGGTTGACCGCGGCATCGGCGAACTGTCGCCGATCGAGCACGCCGTGCTGCTGATCGGTGCATTCGAACTGAAGAACAATCTGGAAATCCCGTACCGCGTCGTGATCAACGAAGCGGTCGAACTGACCAAATCGTTCGGCGGTATCGACGGTCACAAATACGTCAATGGCGTGCTGGACAAACTGGCCGCCAAACTGCGTCCTGACGAAGTCGCTGCCGACAAAAAGCGCTAAGCCGCACTGAGCCGCACTCTAGCCACCCGGGTCTACCGCGGTGGCTTTTTTATTGCCGCCAAATTAAAGGGGGACCTAACGATATTTTTTTAATATCGTTAGGTCCCCATTTTTTGTGTCGGTACTGCCGGGTGCTACGGGAGGTAGCTGCTGCCGGCGCGACGGGCCCGGCCTTTGACTTGCTTAAGCTGACAACCTACAGTTGTGCGTTTTTATTTAATTGGCAAGATAAATGAATTTTCCATTGACGGGGGAGGCGGCTGCACCATGGCGCCGGCGCGCTTGGCTGGCGCTGATCGGTGTGGCGCATCTGCTGGCGGTGTGGGGCTGGCGCGCGCCTGAGCGGGCTCAGGTGCCGCAAACGCGGTCCGCAGCGGCGCTGACCTATATTCTGATGCCAACGCCGCCCAGGCCGCTTGCCGCGCCACTGCGCAAGCCGCAGGCGCTGCCGCCTCGCACGACGCCACAGCCGACGGTGATGACGCTGCTGCCAGCGGTGAACGCCCCGCTTGCCGTGGCGCCCGTGGTGTCGGCGCCGCCCGTCGATCCGCTGGCTTTGCCGGCAAGACCGCTGGCGGTCGAGGAGGATGCGCTACAGCGCGCACGCCGCAGTGCCGGGGCGGTGGATCGGCAATTGCGTAAGGAGGCCTGGAATCCCCGGGATAAGCGGATTGCCAACGACCGGACGCTGCTGGCCGAGAAGCTGGCGAGTGCCTATAGTGGCTCGGAAGGCTTGCGTGAGGAAAGTGTGCAGCTCGATGATGGTCGGGTGATGACCCGGGTGCATGCGCCGGGCGGTTCGACCTATTGTGCCGTTAAAGAATCGAACGGCCTGACGGGGGGGCGCGATCCGTTTCGCGACGGGATACGCACCAAGGTTACGACTTGCGGGCGCTAGGTGCGCTAGCATTGCTTAATTGGGGATGTGACGATATTAAATAAATATCGTTACGTCCCCATTTTTTCGCTAGCAATAGAAAAAGCCACCGCGAGGTGGCTTTCTGCTTGGCTAGCGCGGGGTGCTTACAGTCCGGCGATCTGGGTACCGCTGATCGATTTCTCGGTACTGGCCAGTGGTGCGGCTGGTTTTGCCGGTACTGCTGCGATCACGGGCGTGGTGATCGGCACTTTCTTGCCGGCCGAGACCATCTTCAGGCGCTGGTATTCGGCCAGTACTTTCGAGCCGTAACCGTCGTCGTGTTCGAACGCTGCTGCGCCGACGTAGCTTTTCAGGCCGGCTTCGACGGAACCGCCACGGGTGACGTAGTCTTTCAGGATCAGCGAACCGACACGGATGTTGGCCACCGGATTGAGCGCCGCCTGGGTGCCGCCCATGTCCTGGAATTTCTCGTGGTGCACTTTGGACATGACTTGCATCAGGCCCTGCGCCCCAACCGGGCTTTCCGCGAACGGGTTCAGGCCCGATTCAATCGCCATCACAGCCAGAATCAGCAGTGGGTCGAGTTTGATTTCGCGTGCCGTCAGGTAGGCGGTCGAAACCAGCATATTGGCGGCATCACCGGCTACACGGTAGCGTTTGGATAACCAGGAGGTGACCCATTGCTGCTGTTTCTTGGTGCCCAGCAGAGCCTTCTCTTCGGCCGTCAGGGGCTCCGGATTAGCCACCGGGGCGCTCGATGGGGCTTCCATCAGGGCCGACAGGGGCGGGGCGACTACCACTTCGGCTTCGCTGTCCGGTGCGCCGTTGAGGATGTTGCTCAGATCCTTGGCCAGTTCCGGGCGGACAAACAAGGCCGCCATCATCAGCAATGCGCTGACGCCGACGATGGTCAGCGTGTGCTGGGCGGTGGTCAAAATACCTTTGGCCGAAACGCGCGTGTTGAACAACCACGCAGCTGGCTGGCGAGCCATGTTGTGGGCAAACTGAGTTGCACCGTTGAAACGATTAATCATAGACTTCCCCTGAAATGACCGTAAAAGCGCTTCCCCGCCAGCGTTGTACGCAGCTAACCGGGTGCTAATGCCGTGCATCAGAAATATCCGTCCACCGCCACTGAGTGCGTGCGCTGGACGCCGTCATTGCTTGCCTGAGCTGATGTTTCCCTGTGGTACTGGATCAGTCGCAATACAACTTCTATCGGGGGTAAGGCAGACGCCTTTTGAAAACACTCCTTAAAATGTCATGTGGAGCCCCGACTCCGTGAATGAATGAGTAACACATGTGTTGGTTCGCAGATCGTGCAAAACCGTGTTCTCTTCAAGTAGGGCAGATTGTATGAGGCGTTTTATATCAAGTCAATGATAACAAACGTAAAAGCTATAACTTTTAAATCTTACTTTTTTGCTTGCATTGCGCGTAAAACCAATAAAATCAACTACTTGACCTGTCTTTTTAAACAGTATGCTGATTTGAAAGAAAAAGTAAAAAACCGATGAAATATTCTGATCTGCGTGATTTCATTTCTCAATTGCAACGAATGGGCGAACTTAAGCCTATTTTGACGCCTGTTTCGCCGCACTTGGAGATGACCGAGGTCTGTGACCGGACTTTACGGGCCGGCGGCCCTGCTTTGCTGTTCCAGAATCCTACCGGCCACAGCATGCCGGTGCTGGGCAATCTGTTCGGTACCGAGCGCCGCGTGGCGCTGGGTATGGGCGCCGACAATGTCAGCGAGTTGCGCAAGATCGGCCATGTGCTGGCGCGCCTCAAGGAGCCCGAGCCACCGAAGGGTTTCAAGGACCTGATGGGCATGGGTAGTCTGGTGAAAGCCGTATGGGATATGGCGCCCAAGGAATTGCGCGGCGCGAAATGTCAGGAAATCGTCTGGGAAGGTGCGGATGTGGATCTGGCGAAACTGCCAATCCAGCATTGCTGGCCGGGCGACATTGCGCCGCTGATTACCTGGGGACTGGTGATTACGAAAGGACCTAATAAGAAGCGCCAGAATCTGGGGATTTATCGCCAGCAGGTGCTGGGGCCGAACAAGGTGATTATGCGCTGGCTGGCGCACCGTGGCGGCGCGCTGGACTTCCGCGAGCATGCCTTGCAGACCAAGGGGCAGCCGTATCCGATCTGCGTGGCGCTCGGTGCGGATCCCGCTACTATATTAGGTGCGGTAACGCCGGTGCCTGATAGCCTGTCCGAATACCAGTTTGCCGGCCTGTTGCGTGGCAGCCGTACGGAACTCGTCAAAGCGATCGGTAGCGAGTTGCGGGTGCCAGCGTCGGCCGAGATTGTGCTGGAAGGCCATATCTATGCCGATCCTAGTCATCCGACCGGTTACGAGCATGCGCTGGAAGGCCCGTTTGGCGACCACACCGGTTATTACAATGAGCAGGATAGCTTCCCGGTATTTACGATCGACCGGATTACCATGCGCCGCGATCCGATCTACCACTCGACCTACACGGGCAAACCGCCGGATGAACCGGCGATTCTGGGGCTGGCACTGAATCAGGTGTTTGTGCCGCTGCTGCAGAAGCAGTTCCCGGAAATTACCGATTTCCACTTGCCGGCCGAAGGCTGTAGCTACCGTATGGCGGTGGTGCAGATTAAGAAGCAGTATGCCGGCCACGCCAAGCGGGTGATGTTCGGGGTCTGGAGCTTCCTGCGCCAGTTCATGTACACCAAGTTCATTGTGGTGGTGGACGAGGATGTCAATGTGCGCGACTGGAACGAGGTGATCTGGGCGATTACCACCCGTGTCGATCCGACCCGCGACACCACGCTGGTCGACAATACGCCGATCGATTATCTGGACTTTGCCTCGCCCGTCAGTGGTCTGGGCAGCAAGATGGGCATCGATGCGACCAATAAGTGGCCCGGCGAAACCACCCGTGAGTGGGGTACTACTATCGCCATGTCGCCCGAGGTCAAAGCACGGGTCGATCAGATTTGGCAGGAACTCGGGCTGTAAGGTATAATCATCTCGGACGGGCCCCTGCGCATTGTGGCATGGCCAACCTGGTCAGGTCGGGAACGAAGCAGCCACAGCTATTCACCATAAGTGCCGCAGATCAGGCTCGTCTCCTTCGGGATATTAAAAAAGCTGCCATAGGCAGCTTTTTTCTTTTTGAGTCCGCGTTGCTGTTCTAGTCCGCGTTCATTCCACGTCCAGTTCCGCTTCCAGTGGCCGCTCAGAGGCCACGATCAGGGGATTCTCCTTCAGCCATGCAGATTCGGGCTTGAGCCGGATCTGGTGCTTCGCATCCGTGTTATACACCGTGCTGGCCACTTTCAACTGAGCCGGCTTGGCAAACTTGAACACCACCACCTTGAGCGAGGGCGCGAACATACTGAAAGCGCCGGCCATTTTCTTGACGGCCTGGTTGGCCTGGTCGACACTGCTCATCACCGGCGTGTAATTCCACTGCGTGCCAGCCGGCAGCGGGGTGGTCATTTCGTAGCCCATGCTGGATTTCTCGTCCTTGGGCAGACTGGTCATGATGCGCGTGTCATCGTTGAGCCACTGTGGATTAGGAATCAGACTCAGGCGATAGTCGGGCGTCAGCGCCGGCAGCGGGTGGCGTTCGCTGCCGCTTACCACGGTCAGCACCACATCTTCCGGCTTATAGGCCTTGTTTTTCGGTTTCACCGAGAGGAATAGATTAATTTTGTCGCGCTCGGCAGCCGGAATGGCGTAGTACTTGTCGAGTCGCATCTGTTCAATCAGTTTCTTGTAGGGCAGCCATTCGCGCTCACTGGCGTGGGCGGAAAGGGACAGGAACAGCAGGGGGAGTAGGGCAAGTTTTTTCATTTATTTACGATGTTAAAAGAAAAACAAATTGTAGGGCGATCTTAGCGTATTACCTATTCCCATCACGCCTTGTTACAATTGATTCTTTTTGGTGTCCTGACGCTGGCTGTTTGCAGCGGCTCCCTCGGTCCCTGCTATCTACGGTAAAATCCCCGCATGTCCTATCAAGTCCTCGCCCGTAAATACCGTCCCCGGAACTTCGACACGCTCGTCGGTCAGGAGCACGTGGTTCGTGCACTGACCCATGCTTTGCATAGCGGTCGTTTGCACCACGCTTATCTGTTTACCGGCACGCGCGGGGTCGGCAAGACCACCTTATCGCGGATTCTGGCGAAATCACTCAATTGCGTGGGGCCGGATGGGCAGGGCGGAATTACCGCCACGCCTTGCGGTGTGTGCGAGGTCTGTACCGCCATCGATGCGGGCCGCTTTGTCGATTACATCGAGATGGATGCGGCCTCCAACCGGGGCGTGGACGAAATGGCGCAACTGCTGGAGCAGGCGGTGTACGCACCGAGCAATGCGCGCTTCAAGGTCTATATGATCGATGAGGTGCACATGCTGACCAACCACGCCTTCAACGCGATGCTGAAGACGCTGGAAGAACCGCCCGAGCATATCAAGTTCATTCTGGCGACCACCGATCCGCAGAAGATTCCCGTGACGGTGCTGTCGCGCTGTCTGCAATTCAATCTGAAGCAGATGCCGCCCGGCCATATCATCGGCCATCTGGATAATATTCTGGGTCAGGAAGGCATCAGTTTTGAAGCGCCGGCTCTGCGCTTGCTGGCTGCCGGTGCGCACGGGTCGATGCGCGATGCCTTGTCGCTGACCGATCAGGCGATTGCCTATGCGGCCGGGGCGGTGACGCTGGAAGCGGTGCAGGGCATGCTGGGCGCGCTCGATCAGTCGTATCTGATCCGCTTGCTCGATGCCCTGGCGGCGCAGGATGGCGCCGATCTGCTGGCGGTGGCCGATGAAATGGCGACCCGCAGCCTGTCGTATAACGGTGCCTTGCAGGATCTGGGCACCTTGCTGCACCGGATCGCGCTCGCGCAGACCGTGCCGACGGCCTTGCCGGAAGATTTGCCGGAGTACGCCGATATCGTGCGACTGGCAGCCGCATTCGATCCCGAAGAAGTGCAACTGTATTACCAGATCGCCGTGCATGGCCGTAATGAGCTGGGTCTGGCACCGGATGAATATGCCGGTTTCTCGATGACGCTGCTACGCATGCTGGCCTTTCGCCCCGGCGTCGGTGGCGCCGAAGGCCAACCCGCTGCCGCACCGGCGCTGACGCGGCAGGCTGCCGTGGCAGCCGTGCGTGCCGCCACAGCGCCGCCCAGCCGGGCTGCCGCCCATGTTCAAGCCAGTCACCTGAGTGTCACGCCGCCATCCGTGGTGGCAGGTGCAGCGGCAGCGCTCGCGGCTGCCGACGCTGCGCCAGTGTCGCGTCCGCTGCCAGCCGCAACGGTGATGCCGGCAGTGTCGAATGCGGCAAGCCCGGCCGCCGCACCACCGCTCGCCACTGCGCCAGCGGCCAGCGTCGCGCCAGCAGTGGCACCGGCCGCCGCGGCATCGGCCGCCGCGGCATCGGCCGCCGCGGCACCGGCCGCCGCTTCTGCCCCGGCAGCGCCTATGAGTCCTGCGCGTGCGGCGATCAATGCCGCGCTGGAAGCGGCACGTGCCGCATCGCGTCCGGGCGCACGCTCGGGTTCGAGCGCGGCGCAGAATCCGGCAACTAGTTCGGCAACTAACTTGGCAACTAATTCTGCCACGAATCCGGCAGCCGGCGCGCCGTCGCCTGCTGTGGCACAAGTCCTGACACCGGCTGTGGCAGCACCTGCCATGTCAGCAGCGAGTACGCCGGTCGCACCGAGCGTGCCGCCAGCGACTGCCATGACGGCCACGGCACCGATGCAGCCGGCTGCTGCACCGGCAGCTTCGCCCGCTGCGCGTCCGGCACCGTGGGAAGACCTGCCTGCAGGCGCGGCAGCGACGGCGGTACTAGAAGCGCCAGTCCAGCAAGTCGCACCCGCAGTGGCTGCACAGCCGCAGGCTGTCGTTCCCGCGCCGGCGACCGCGCAGCAGTCCAGCGATGAGGACGATCTGCCGCCGTGGGTCACCGAGTTTTCCGATGACAGCGCGGTAGCGCCTGCCGGAATGCCTGCCTATATGAACGATACGTCGGCGCCGTCGCATGCTTATGCCGAGGAAGCGCCCGCGGTGGTGATGCCGGCCCGCGCGGCACCGGCACCGGCCAAGGCGCCATATGCCTATCAGATCACCGCTGTGCCGGAACTGGACTGGGATGGCAACTGGCCAGCCGTGGCTGCCGCGCTGCCGCTGCGCGGCGTCGCCCAGCAACTGGCCATGCAGGCTGAACTCATTAGCTGCAGCCTCGATGCGAATGCCTATGTGTTCAAGCTGCGTGTGCCGATTGAAACCTGGCGTACCCCCGGCAATGTCGAAAAACTCAATGCGGCGCTGAACGA
This sequence comes from Oxalobacteraceae bacterium, assembly GCA_027490725.1. Lineage (GTDB taxonomy): Bacteria > Pseudomonadota > Gammaproteobacteria > Burkholderiales > Burkholderiaceae_D > Rugamonas. The sequence continues at coordinate 140,280 of JAIXXN010000040.1, read as the reverse complement.
GCGTTTCGGCCGCAGTGTGCGGGTCGATACCGAACTCGGTCCGGTCTGGTACACGGCCAGCGCCGAAGCGCAAGCCCATCGCGCGGCATGCCAGCGTGCCGCCGAGGAAACGGTGGCCAACGATCCGTTTATCAATGCCATGATCCGCGAGTTCGACGCCTGGGTGGTGCCCGGCTCTATCGTGCCGCCGCCTGCGTCGACGACGCTGCACTGATCACTTTTTACCCTTTTAATTCACGGAGTATCCCATCATGATGAAAAACCAACTGGCTGGCCTGATGAAGCAGGCGCAAGCAATGCAAGACAATATGAAAAAAGCCCAGGACGCGCTGGCGCTGGTAGAAGTGGAAGGCCAGTCCGGTGCCGGTCTGGTGAAAGTGGTGATGACCTGCAAGAACGACGTGAAGCGCGTGTCGATCGACCCATCGCTGCTGGCCGATGACAAAGATATGCTGGAAGATCTGGTCGCTGCTGCGTTCAACGACGCGGTACGCAAGGCAGAAGCGACTTCGGCTGAAAAAATGAGTGGTCTGACCGCTGGCATGAATCTGCCTGCCGGCTTCAAGATGCCTTTCTAAGTCACTGCGCGCCGACTGATGTCCAAATCGCTGGAGTTTCTGACGGAAGCGTTGCGCCGTCTGCCCGGCGTCGGCCCCAAGTCGGCGCAACGGATGGCGTTTCATCTGCTGCAGCATGATCGCGACGGCGCGGACATGCTGTCGCGTGCCTTGCAGCAGGCGGTGCATGCGGTGCATCACTGCGCCCTGTGCAATACCTTCACGGAAGACGAAGTCTGCAACACCTGCAGCGACGAGCGACGCGAACGGCAATTGCTGTGCGTGGTCGAGACGCCTGCCGATCAGTTGATGATCGAGCAGACGCTGACCTACAAGGGCCTGTATTTTGTACTGATGGGGCGCCTATCGCCGCTGGATGGTATCGGCCCCAAAGATATTCATCTCGAAAAACTGTTGGCCCGCGCTGCCGACGGGCTGGTCACGGAAGTGGTGCTGGCCACCAATTTCACCAACGAAGGCGAGGCCACGGCGCACTACATCAGCGAGATGCTGAAAGCGCGTGGCTTGCGCGTGAGCCGGCTGGCGCGCGGGGTGCCGGTCGGTGGCGAACTCGAATATGTGGATGCGGGCACCATCGCCCGCGCCATGCTGGACCGAAGGGCAACATGAGCAAAGTGAACGACACCAAGCCGACGATGCCGCTGGCAGGCATCAAAGTACTGGAACTGGGCACGCTGATTGCGGGCCCTTTTTGTGCGCGCATGCTGGGCGAATTTGGCGCCGAAGTGATCAAGATCGAATCGCCCGATGGCGGCGATCCGATCCGCACGTGGCGGGTGCTAAAGGATGGCACGTCGCTGTGGTGGTCGGTCCAGTCGCGCAATAAAAAATCACTGACGCTCAACCTCAAGCATGCACGCGGCCGCGCCATTGCGCGCCAGCTGGCGCTGGAGGCGGACATCATCATCGAGAATTACCGTCCCGGTGTGCTGGAGAAGTGGGGCATTGGCTACCAGCAGTTGAAGGAACTCAATCCCGCCACCATCATGGTGCGTCTGTCGGGCTTTGGGCAGACCGGGCCGATGAAAGATTTGCCGGGCTTTGGTGCGATTGGTGAATCGATGGGCGGCTTGCGCTATGTGTCCGGTCATGCTGACCGGCCACCCGTGCGGGTCGGCGTATCGATCGGCGATTCGGTGGCGGCGCTGCATGGCGTGATCGGTGCCATGATGGCGCTGCGTCATCGCGATAGCACCGGCGGTCGCCTGCACGGCGAAGGGCAGATGGTCGATGTGGCGCTGTATGAATCGGTGTTTAATCTGATGGAATCGCTGGTGCCGGAGTTCGACCACGCGGGCGTGGTGCGCGAACGTACCGGTGGTGCTTTGCCTGGCATCGTGCCATCGAATACCTACACCACTAGCGATGGCGAGAATATCGTGATTGCCGGGAATGGCGATGCGATTTTCAAGCGCCTGATGCTGGCCATTGGCCGTATTGATCTGGCCGGCGATCCGCAGCTGGAACGCAATGATGGCCGGGTGCTGCGCACGGCCGAAATCGATGGGGCGATTCAGGCCTGGTGCGATACGCTCGATATCGACCGCGCGCTGACGGTGCTGAAGGCGGCCGATGTCCCTGCCGGGAAGATTTATTCGGTGCGCGATATGATGAGCGACCCGCAATTCCTCGCCCGCGAGATGTTCGAGCAGCACCAGTTTGCCGATGGTACGCCGGTCAAGCTGCCGGCGATTTCGCCCAAGCTCTCGGCCACGCCGGGACAGACCCGCTGGATCGGTCCGGCGCTGGGGCAGCACAACGACGAAGTCCTGCAGGCACTGGGCTACAGTGCCGAGGAGATCGCTGCCATGAAGCAGGACGGGGTGTTCTAGGTGCGCCGGCGTGCCGCACTGCGCCATGCCCGGTATCCCGAGGCGCTGTCTACGCCGCCTTCAATGGCACTGTTAGCGCTGCTGACCAGCTGACTGGCAGGGTGCTGAGCGGACATAGTGGACGCGTGGTCGGCATCGCGCTGGCCGTAGAGCAGCGTGATATTGATGCGGCGGCTCTCGTAATCGTCACGAAAATGGCAGGCGGCCGTGCCGTGGAATAGCTCCGAGTTAAAAATGATGGCCCGGTTTTGTCGGTAGGGAATGTAGCGCGAGCGTGCGCCCATGGCGGCCAGATAGCGGCGGATGAGCGCAGGGCGCCGGTTGTAGTCGGTGAAGTGCCAGTCTGGTGGCGCAGCGACGTCGTAAATGCGCATGCCGCCGCTAGCCGGATCGAGGTTGGCGGCATCGGGTGTGATCCAGATATTGACATTGACGGCCGCGAAGTCGGCATGAACATCGTCACCGGGCATATGCGCCGGATATTTGTAGGCCCACAACTGGGTGAGCGGATGGTGCTGGCCGATCAGGCGCGGCAGAGCGACTGCCAGACTATCGGCTAGTTGTTGCAGCAGGGGACAGCGCAAGCCGCTGCGGTATAAGGCCCCGAGCCGGCCATGCGAATAGCGTAGCGAGTTCCAGATGGTCGATTCCAGACAGTAGGCGCGCAGGCTGTGCAGGGCAGCCGCTGACAGAAAATCGTCGATGACGACAATGCCGGGGCGCCGCGCGAAATAGCGGCTTTCCACGCTGGCGCCTGACCAGCTGGCGCCGTAAGGCTGCGCCAGCACGGGGGCGTGACGCTGAAAGACATTGCGGTTGTAGATGTTGCCGATGGCGTGCAGCTCTGCCGGCTGCCAGTGTTCGCGGCGTTCCAGCTGGCTGGCGCTGAGTTGGCTGGCCAGATGCCGGTAGTACTCGGCGATGGCGCCGTAGGACGGCCCGAGGATGCCACAAGCTTGCAGGTAATTGAACTGGTCGGCGTCATGGCGCAGTTTGGCCACCGTGAGTGGGGGGCGCGCGATGCAGGGCGTGGATAGGGCGGACATGGCGGATTCAGGCCGGTTCCCGTTTAATCTGGGACAGGGTGGTGGGAATGTGCACCTCGTCCAGCCACGCGGCTTGCAGTACTTCGGCAATCATTTCCTGCCAGTGGCTGGCAATCACGGCGCGGATGGCGTCGTCATGGTAGAGCCGCTGGCACATCTGGCACTGGTGGGCGTACATGCCTTCCCAGCGGATCGCCGGATTGTATTGCGCCGCCCATGCCACCACTTTGGCCGGCCCCTGGTAATGAATCCATAGTTTGAGGAAATCTTCTTCCGCAGCGCTGATGGCCTGATGCAGGCATTGCGGCATGTCGGTGCTGCTGACATTGAGTTCCGGGATGACGCGCAGACCCAGTCCGCAGCAGGCACCCACCCGGCCATCGGCTTGCACGGTGTAGGTACGCAGGACACTGGTGCAACCACCGCGCATTGCGGCGGCCTGCACATCGCAGGCGACACCCTCCGGATAGCGATAGGTGGTGCTGTGATTGAGCGGCATCCACGGGCTACTGAGCACGCTCAGGTAGGCGCGTTCTGCCAGTGGCAGCGCAGTCAACAGCGGGTGCTGCTCCAGTGATTCCGGGGTGATGCTGCGGGCTTCTTTGAGTTCCATCATGACGTGGGTGCGCAAGTGCAGCTGGCAGGCCGCGACGCAGGCATGGACAACCCGTTCCAGTGGCACGAAGCGGATATGTTCGTCGCCCGTGCTGTAATTGATTTCCGATAGACCCGCTGCGATCAGTGCGGCCAGCTTCTCGTGCGCGACGCTGGCGCTGGTGGCCCAGTGGGCATTCGTGACGAGCCGGACGGGGAAGTGATAGCTGGCGGCGCGCTGTATGCCCTGCAGCAGGGTGTTCCACTCGAGCGTGGCTTCGCCACCCGTGAATACCACGTTGCAGAAGTTCAGCGCGCGGGCTTCGTCGATGGCGGCCAGTACGGTGGCCAGATCGAGGTGGGCGCGCTCGCGTGGGCTCGACAGCGTTCCGCAATCGGTGCACGCCGCCGGACAGGTAAAAGTCGGCATGATGGACAGTGTGCGCCCCCGGCGCGGCAGCAGGGGCGGTGTAGGGGCCTGATTAGCGGGTTTCATAGAGTTCCACTTCGCGGAGCTCGAGCAGACCGCGGCTTTCCAGTGTGATGGCGTACTGCACCAGCGCTTCGATGGTCACGCGCAGATATTCCTGACCGCGATAAGGATCGAAGTCCGAATCGTCGGTGCCCGGATCGGTCCCGGTATCGGTCCCGGTATCGGTCCCGTTATCGGTCCCGTCATCGGTCCCGTCGTCCGTACCTTGATCGGTCCCGGTATCGGTCCCGTTATCGGTGCCATCGTCGGTGCCATCGTCGGTGCCATCGTTGGTGCCTTGATCCGTACCGGTATCGGTGCCGTCGTCAGTGCCGTCGTCGGTACCCTGATCCGTGCCGGTATCGGTGCCCTCATCCGTACCATTGTTGGTGCCGGGGTTTGTACCGGAGTGGGTGCCCGTATCGGTGCCCACTTCCGTGCCATGTTCAGTGCCGGGCCCCGTGCCGATGGTGGCTGAACTGTGTTCGAAATTCTGCGTGCTGTTGGAATCGTTGGTGGTGCGGTGATCGGTGGGTACCAAAAAACCCGAGGCAAAAACCGGGCTACTGGTAAACAGCATGGCCTGATCGATGCCGCCTAGTGCGAACGGCGATTCGCGGTCGATGCAGGCGCGGATCAGTGCAATCACGGCGTGATCGTCGCCATGGGCGATCACGGCATGCCCGAAGGCGGTCATGAATTCGCTGCGGCTCGGGGTCTGTTGCTGATGTTCGGCAGCATAGTTGCGCAGCCAGTTGCGCATCTTGCGGTTGGCCAGAATGGCATACACCAGCTGATTACTTACGGAGGCACGCTGGGGCGGCAAATTCATACCCCCGGCGTAGTCGGCCAGCACGGTCGCGGGATCAGTGATGAACTGTTCGCGCAGCAGGTAATCGTGGGCCATGGCTTTGAACAGTGCTTCGCTGCGCCGTGTAATGGCGGCGGCGTGCAGCACCAGCGGCTTGCGACACGCTGGTCGTTCCGGGCTAAACACCAGTCGGAATACGTGTTCGTGCTGGTCCATAAGGCCTCCTGTGAGCAGATCCTGATCGTTTGATCTACCCATCATAGAAAGCGTGGCGCAATGGACCACGAGCAGCGTCAAAGCTGTGCAGGGAACCTCTCGTCGCGCAGCTTGTCACTCCCATCGAGCATGGGGCGGTTGGCCAGCATCAGTTCGATATTTTCCGGTGGCGAAGGATGACCAAGGTAGTAGCCCTGCACCATGTCGCAGCCATACTGCTCGAGTAGTAGCAACTGGGCATTGGTTTCGACGCCTTCCGCCACCACAGTCAGTTTCAGACCATGCGCCATGGCGATGATGGCACGGGTGATAGCGGCGTTTTCGCTATCTTGCGGCAGTCCGGTGATGAAGCTCTTGTCGATTTTAAGCGCGCTGACATTGAAGCGTTTCAGATAGCTCATGGAGGAGTAACCGGTGCCGAAGTCGTCAATGGAGAGATACACGCCAATCGCGCGTAACTGTTCCAGTGTGGCCATGGTGGCGCGGGCATCATCCATCAGCGTGCCCTCGGTCAGTTCCAGTTCCAGCAGTTCGGCCGGCATGCCACTATCGTGCAGTGCCGAGAGCACCATCTGGCTCAGGTTCTCGTCCTTGAACTGGCGCGCCGACAGATTCACGGCAATCCGCAGCGGGCGTTCGTCATTGCTCTGCCACAGGCGTGCCTGCTGGCATGCAGCACGCAACACCCATTCGCCGATCGGAACAATCAGGCCGGTTTCTTCGGCTAGCGGTATGAATTCGGTGGGCGAAATAATTCCCCGCTCCGGATGGCGCCAGCGCACTAGCGCTTCGACGCTGACGATGGTCGCGCTGCGGACGTCGATCTGCGGCTGGTAAAGCAGGTACAGTTCGCCATTCTGCAGGGCTTTGCGCAAACCGACCTCAAGCTGCACGTGGCTCATGATCTGCATGGTCAGGGACGAACTGTAGAACTTGGCATTGTTCTTGCCGCAGTTTTTGGCGTGGTACATGGCGGTGTCGGCAAATTTCAGCAGACTGCTGCAATCTTCACCATCGTCGGGATACAGGGAAATGCCGATGCTGGCGGTGACGAAGATTTCGTGGCTGTCCAGCTGGAAGGGACGGCACATGGCATCCTTGACGCGCTGGGCCACCGCCAGCGCATCGTCGACCCGTTCCAGATCGGGAATCAGGATGGTGAATTCGTCGCCGCCAAGGCGTGCCAGATTGCTGTCGTCGGCTTCGGTGCGTGATACCAGATCGCTGGGGCGGATGGTTTCGCGCAGCCGTTCGGAGACGGCTTTCAGCAAATGATCGCCGACATCATGACCGAGCGTATCGTTGATGCGTTTGAAGGCATCGAGGTCCATGAACAGCACGGCGAATTTGTGCTGGTCCTTGCGTGAGCGCTGCAGCTCGGCTTCCAGCGTTTCCAGAAACGCTTGCCGGTTGGGGATGCCGGTCAGGCTGTCGCAATAGGCTAGCCGGCGGATCTGTTCTTCGTTGCGCTTGCGTTCGCTGATATCCCGCACCAGCCCCAGTACTTCATCCGGGCCGGTAGCCACCAGTCGTGCTTCGAAATGGCGTACCGGCCCGGCGACGGCATGTTCGCCCGCGCGCACCCGGATGTTGGCAGGCTGGGGCAGGGCGTAATCCAGCGAACCGATGTGCTGGCTCGCGAGCACCGTCTGGACTTTCTGCAGCAGGTTGCGGGCGATCGGCTCAGGCAGCACCTGCTGCAGATTGCGGCCGACACACTGTTCGCTGGCGAATACGCTGCTCGCTTCGTGGCCCTGTTCGTAGTCCAGATAATCGCCGGCGCGGTTCATGCGGAAGAAAGTGTCGGGGATGGCCGCCATCACGGCGCGATGCTGGGCGTCGGCAATCCGCAGGCGGGTGATGGCGTCGCTGGCGCGCAGCACGTACAGAACGCGGTGACCGAGGATAGGCCAGTTGATTGGCTTAGAGACGAAGTCGGTGGCGCCCGCTTCGTAGGCGCGGGTCACCGAGGCCAGTTCGTCGGCGCCCGTGACCATGATGATGGGGACGGTGGTGTGCTGCTCGAGCTGGCGGATAGCGCTGCACACGGCCAGCCCATCCAAGCCAGGCATTTCGACGTCGAGCATCACCAGATCGGGCTGGATGCGCTGGAAGCTGTCGAGCGCCTGCAGGCCGTCTTCGGCCTCGACCGTATCGAGACCGACCTGTCCCAGCATTTCCAGCATCAGCATGCGCATCACGGGATCATCGTCGGCGACTAGTACCAGTCCGCGGCGCGGCGAGGGGACAGCTGCCATGTCAGGCTTCCTTTTCCAGTATTGCTTCCAGCGCCTGCCGGACGGCGTGGAATTGCTGTTCCATATTGGCCAGCAATGCGGCGGCGCCGCTGGTCGTGTGCTGGCGCCCCAGCTGTTCCAGTTCTCTGCAGGTGCTGGCGAGCAGTTGCGCACCGACATTGGCGCTACCCGATTTCAGACGGTGCGCCAGCAGGCGCAAGGCCTCGCTGTCATCGTGCTGGATGGCCAGACGCAAGGTGGTGAATTGTTCGGGGGTGTCGCGCAGATAAGTGTGCAGTATCTTGTCCAGCAGGGCGTCGCCGTTTTCCGCGCTGAGTGCCCGGATGTTTTCCAGTGCCTGACGCTGGATGGCGCTCGCAGGCTCTGCCGGGTCGCTGCTGGCCGTTTGCATGGCGCTAGCGCTGGCCGTGGTGCTGCCGGGCGCTGGCAGGGGCGCACGCTGGCGTGGCAGAGGGATCCAGCGCGCCAGTGTGTCGCCCAGTGCCTGCTGGGTGAAGGGCTTGCTCAGATAATCATCCATCCCGGCAGCCAGGCAGGATTCACGGTCGCCCTGCAAGGCATTGGCCGTGATGGCGATGATCGGTAACTTGTGACCCTGTCCGCGCTGCTGTTCGTGGCGGCGGATTTCGCTGGTGGCGGCAAAGCCATCCATGACGGGCATCTGGCAATCCATCAGCACCAGATCGAAGGCATCGGCCTGCACTGAATGGAGCGCCTCTGCGCCATTGGCGGCGCGGCTGACATCCAGCCCCATGCTTTCCAGCATGGCGCTGGCAACCTCCACGTTGACGGGATTATCTTCCGCAAGCAAGACCTTGCGGCCGCGCCGCTTGCGCAGCGCAGCTGTGCTGGCATGACTGAAGCTGCTGAGCGGTTCCGCCAGCTGTTCGAGAACTGCGTGGCTGGCGTTGCTGGCCTTGTTGCCGGCGGTGCGAGCAGTACTGCCCAGCAGGCATTCGTACAGATCGCTCTCGCGTAGCGGTTTGACCAATTGATACGTGACGCCCGCCTCGCGACGCTGGACGGTATCGGCGGCATGTTGCCGGGTGCTGAGCAACAGCAAACGTAGCCCGGCCAGTGCGGGATCGGCATGCAAGGCGGCTGCCAGCGCCAGACCGCTGGTGCGCGGCAAGTCCATTTCCAGCAACGCCACAGCGTAGGGGCGGCCAGCGGCTTGTGCCTGCTGTAGTTCGTGCTGCGCGGCACTGGCATTGCAGGCGCTGCAAGTCAGATGCCAGCTACTCAGTAGTTGTGTCAGCGCAGTGCGGCTGGCGAGTTGGTCGTCGACGATCAAGGCACGGTATTCCTGATTGGCGTAGCTGGATGGGTCGTCGAGATCGATGCGACGCTTGTCGAAATTTACGGTAAACCAGAAGATCGACCCTTGCGTTAGCGCATGATCGACCCCGATGCGCCCGCCCATCAGCTCGACCAGCTGTTTCGAGATGGCTAGTCCGAGGCCGGTGCCGCCGTGCTTGCGGGTGGTTGAACCATCGGCCTGCGAAAAGGAATCAAAGATACGGGCGCGCGCTTCGCCCGAGACACCAATCCCGGTATCCTGTACTTCGAAGCGCAGACTGATGCTCTGCGCATCTTCGGCGACCACGTTCACGGCCACGGTAATTTGCCCACTGTCGGTAAATTTGACAGCGTTGCCCAGCAAGTTATAGATCACCTGACGTAGCCGGTTCGGGTCGCCGCAGACGGCGATCGGAATATCGTGGGCAATTTCCAGTTCGAGGCGCAACTGCTTGCTGTGCGCCTGTGGGGCAAACACATGTTCGATTTCATCAAGTAGCTCGCGGAAATTGAACTGGATGTATTCGACCGTCAGCTTGCCCGCTTCGATTTTGGAAAAATCCAGAATGTCATTGATGATGACCAGCAGATGCTCGCCAGAACGCTTGACCATGCTGGTGTAATGGCGCTGCTGCTCGCTTAGTGGCGTGGCCAGCAGCAGTTCCGTCATCCCCAGCACGCCATTCATGGGGGTACGGATTTCATGGCTCATGGTGGCCAGAAACGCACTCTTGGCCTGGCTGGCCGCCTCGGCCGCGTTCTTGGCTTTTTCCAGCTGCTCGGTGCGGACGCCGACCTGGCGTTCCAGCTGGTCACGATACTGATGCAGCGCCTCATCACGGGCTTCGACATGCGCTAGCATGTCGTTGAAGCTGTCGATCAGGGCACCCAGTTCATCCTGCCGGTGGTGGCTGATGCGGGTGGTGGTCATGCCGCAGCTGACCTGCTGGGCGGCGCTGATCAGACGTGCGACGGGTTCGGCAATGCTGCTTTTCAGGCGGGCCGCCATCAGCAGGGCCAGCATGAACGCCAGCAAGGCCGCCACGCCACTGGCAGCCAGACTGCGCATCAGATCGAGCCACATGCGCGACTGACTCGCTTCCAGCATCAGTGTGCCTATCCGGTCTCCATTGCGCTGTACCGGACGGTAGAGTCGCAAGGAGGGCAGCCAGTGCGCCCGATCGTTGACGGTGATGATCAGTGCGCCGGCACTGGCTTCCGGCGTCAACTGGCCGGGCGCGTCATCGCCCGGGGATGTACTGAGCGCTTTGTAGTGCGCCAGCAACTGGCCGTGTCCCGTGTAAAGAGCGGCGCGGCGGATGCGCTGGTCGGCTGCTAAGGCTGCCAGCGTGCGATGGGCCTGGTGTTCATCGGCATACAGCAGGGCCAGTTCGCTATTGCTGCCGATGACGTCGGCCAGCGAAATCAGTTGCTGACGCTCCTGCTCGCTACGGCTGAGAATCGACATGGTGGCAAAAGCGATCAACACCATGAGCAGTGCGCTGCCGGTCGATAGCAAGGCAATCATGGTCAACTTCTGGCTGAGACCTGACCGTTCGGTATGGAACATTGGGCGAGCTTTAAGCAAGAGGTGGGCGCCAGACGTCGGCGCAGCAAGCTGAACGAGCTGATCAGGCTTTCGATTTCCAGTAGGGAAAAATACAAGCTTTGCAGGACGATGGTCTTGATCTGGGTCGAATTCCCACACTATTGAGCCATCTCAAAGACGGGGCAGGAGTGCACTGCATGCTGGGCACATGGTGCGGAAAAAAATACTGTTTGTGGCAGAAGCGGTCACGCTCGCGCATGTGGGGCGACCGCTGGCGCTGTCGCGCATGCTATCGCCCCAGCACTATGATTGTCACTTTGCCTGTGCACCAGCTTACGCCGAGTTCGTGCCTGATGGCCCCATGCAGTACTGGCCGCTGGCGAGTATCTCCAGCGCGCGCTTTCTGGCCGCTCTGGCGGCTGGCAAGCCGGTCTACGATGTGGCGACCTTGCAGCGCTACGTGCAGGATGACCGGCGCCTGCTCGAACGCGTGGCGCCGGATGCCGTGATTGGCGACTTCCGGCTCTCGCTGGCAGTCAGTGCGCGCCTGTTGCGGGTGCCATACATCGGGCTGATCAATGCGTACTGGAGCCCCTTCGTCGCGCAGCATTACACGGTGCCTGCGCTTGCTCTGGCGCGGCTATTGCCGATCGCGCTGGCCGATCCCATCTTCCGCATCTTACGGCCGCTGGCGTTTGCACTGCATAGCGTGCCGCTGAACCGCTTACGCCGCGGCTTTGGGCAGCCCACGCTACCGTATGATTTACGCAGCCTGTACGTCGACGCGGATCAGGTGCTCTATCCGGACGTGGCGGAAATGTTCGCGGCCCCGCATCTGCCCGCTCACGACGCCTACCTGGGGCCGCTGACCTGGTCGCCAGACATGGCATTGCCGCCCTGGTGGCATGGCTTGCCGGTGGATTTGCCGCTGGTGTATGTCACGCTGGGCAGTTCCGGACAAGCCCAGTTGCTGCCCCTGATTTTGCAGGCACTCGGGCACTTGCCCTTACGTGTGATGGTGGCGACTGCCGGGCAGCCCATCCCCGATGCCGTGCCCGAGAATGCCTACGTGGCCCGCTATCTGCCCGGCGAACAGGCTGCGCAAAGAGCCGGACTGGTGATCTGTAATGGTGGTAGTCCCAGCACGCAGCAGGCACTCGCTGCTGGTGTACCGGTGTTAGGCATTGCCGGCAATCTGGACCAGTATCTGAATATGCAGGGCGTGCTGGCGGTAGGGGCCGGACGGCGGCTGCGCTCGGACCGGCTGGAGGCGGCTGTGCTGCGTGCCACGGTGTTGCAGATGCTGGTCCATCCGGGCATCCGTGCAGCAGCGCAGAACATGGCCAGCGTGTTCCAGCGCTATGACGCGGCGCAGCGCTTGCTGGCGGTATTGCAAAGAGTGGGCGCACGCGCCGGCTGAGGCAGTGACTCTGGCACAGTGTCCATGTGAACAAGGCCCCGCCAGCGCCGCGCGGGGCCGCCTGCTGTTACGCTGCCAGCGCCGTCGGGACAGTGCGACGGCGATTTCCCAGCGCGATTCCGGCAAAGCCCAGACCGATCAGTGCCAGCGTCGCCGGCTCCGGTACGGTGGCAAAGCTCTGCGAGGAATCCACTTTCAGGAAGGGCACGGTGGTGGGCGTCGCACCATCCCACATGCTGGTGGGCGTGAAGAACGATGGCACGTTGGTGGTGCCGGTGAGTTTGTCATTGAAGATGGTGCCGGTAACGATGTCGAGATAGGCGGGATCGACATAGTCAATCATGAAGCGCGAATCGAAGGAGCCCGTGCCGACCGGGCCGGCTGCGGTAAAGCTGGCATCGTGGAATACCAGATGGCCGGACAGGATCATGATGCCGTCTCCGTCAGGGTCGCCGGCGCCTCCGCAACCGGCTGACGTCACCCCTTCACCATAGCAGCGCACTGTGTTGATGCCGTTGCCGGGGACGGCTTTGCTGGGGCCGCCCACGTCGATTCGGTCGAAGAAGATGGCGAGATTCTGCACGCCGGCACGCAGCGGGTCGACATCCATGGCGGCCGATTGCGAGGCCGGCGTGGTGAAGTGTGCCGTTGTGGGAGTCTGGCTGTCGACCAGCTCTTCGAAACGCACCACCTTACTGATTTCAAAGGTGGTGTTCAGGCCGGCAGGCGTCACCAGTGCCGGAATATTGCTGTTCGTCATAGTGCCGATGACCATTTGCGAACGCAGTTCGGTCAGGTAAGGAGCTGCGCCGCCGGGACCGACGGTCAGTCCGGGAGTGAAGCCGGTGACGAGGGCCGTATCGGTGACGTTGGTCCACAGATCGGCATAGGTGGTGTAAGTTCCGCTGCCGGTGGGGTCGAGTCCTATAGTAGGGCCGGCATGTGCGGCCATGCTGGTGGCCAGCAGTGCACTGCCGAGGGCTAAGGTGAGCTGTTTCATAAACACTCCTGATCGGTGAGAACCCGGAAGTCGGGGTCGTAGCGGCTATAGAGCAAGAGCCTTGCCAAGCGCAGGAGTGCTTGTGAAATCAGGCGCTTAGCATGCAGCGGGAGTGCAAGAGGGGGCTGACTGTCAAAAGTCCCGACAGTTTTCAGCAGGGTTTTTCGGCCAGCGTTTTCAGACGCCGTGCGGGGATGCCGCCCCAGACTTCGTCAGCGCCGATCTGGCTCCCTTTGGTGACTACCGCGCCTGCCGAGATGATGGCGCGATCGCCGATCGTGACACCTGCCATGATGATGGCGGTGGCGCCGATGGTGACATGGCTGCCGATGCTGACACCCCATAGTTCCAGCCGGTTTCCCTCGATCACATGGGCGAAGATGACGGCATCGTGGCCGACAATGGTATCGCTGCCTATCCGGGTCAGGGGCGGATCGAGCATCACGCCGGCGCAGTAGGTATTGCTGCCTAGCTTAGCACCCAGCGCCAGATAGATCAGGCGCAACAGCGGCACCGGGATAAAGTGGCTTCGGATCAACGAGTTGAACAGCATCAGGTAGAACAGAATATTGAGGTTGGCGATGGTTTCTGCCGGCGTGTGCTCGGTCACCACGCCTTCGCGCAAGGGCAGCAGAGACAGCACGATGCGATACACCAGCATGGCGTACAGGTAAATCAGCACGATCGCCGCGATCAGCAGTAGCACGCCGCGAAAATCCCCCAGCGCCAGGGAGCCCAGTAGCACCGAGGTGGTGAACAGTGCCATCAGCACGATCAGCAGGAGCAGGGCGAGAAACAGGGCGATCTGGGCGCCTTTGATGGTGCGCATCAGTGCCTCCCCGGGGGCGCTATCAACAGACTGTGCAGTGGCAGCCGCAGTGAACGGGCCGTCGGCGCGGGGCCTGCACCGAGCCTGCCCATAAAGACGGCCTGTTCCCAGACGCTGGCGCCGACCAGACTGGCGCCGCGGCGTGACAATGCCGCCGCCTGCTTCTGCATGCCGGGTGTGGCGGAGAACACCCGGCCATCGTGCACATAGCGGGCAAAGATTAGTGGTGTCAGTTCCGGTTGCAATTGCAGCCCCAGCGCAGTGGCCGTTAGCCAGAAGCGCTGCATGGCACGACCGGCTTCGATGAAGTCGTCGATACGCTGGGGGCGGCGGGCAGCATACAGAACAAAATGGGCGGCACAGGCCAGTCCCGGCAGTAAGTCCATCTGCAAGCGCGGCATCAGCGTGCCGGCCAGCCAGCGATTGAAAAATTCCACCCGCTGCCAGCGCTGCATCACCCAGTGCATCAGCTGCGCCGTGGCCGGGTCGACACCGAGCGCCTGTGCCGGGATCCGGTCGACGCTGTAACGGCGGCCCCATTCGATCACGCTGCGGTGCACTTGCCACGCTTCCGGCATGGTCAGGCGTAGCCGGGCATTGTCGAACATCAGCCACGCAGCCTGACGGCGGGCGCGTCGTTCCAGCCAGTGCACCTGATAACCTTGCGGCAGTGCCGCTGCCAGCGCGGTCCGTTCGGGTTCGCTGAGCGGGCGGCGGCTCAGCGGGCGCCGCTGCACGCTGCGTCGCTGGATCATGTCTGCCAGCGGATCGACGGCCTGACGGGGCGCTGCTAGCAGATCGATGCTGAAACGTGGATGCTGTTCCGGCGCTTCCGGGTGGCGGCTGGCGTGGGCCTGCAGACGGAAGCGGGTGGCGGCAATCGTCATGGTTTCCAGCAAGGCGCCCAGCGATATCTGGCTGGGATGACCATCCAGATCGTAGACACAGTGATTGCGCGTGTCGTTTCCATGTACGGTCAGACGGCGCGGACCGAGAATTTCAAAGCGCCACGGCTGGGTGTTGTCGCCGCTGGGTGCCCAGCGCGCCAGATCGAGGATCTGTTCCAGCGTGGTATCGAGCGCGCCCGCTGGCTGACTCATGACTTTGCTCCGCGGCGGCGCCGGATCAGCCACATCGCCAGTTGTTGTAAAGGATTGCGGTAGCCGCCGGGACGCCAGGTGCGTACCAGCCGGTTACGGTAGGCATCGAACTGGTAGGCATAGGGGGCCGCAGCAACCGTGCCACGTTGCAGCAGAATTTTGAGCGCTTCGGTGGCGGCCGCGCCGGCACACAGTTCGCAGGCCATGATGGTCGAGGGGCCGCGTTGCGCTGCCAGATCGATACTGGCCGGATCGACCAGATAGCTGCCGTGCAGACCGGCTGGCGCCAGCCCGACCAGAAAGCGCAAGGCCTTTTCCGTGTCCGGCAGGTCGCCCCAGCCAAAATAGTCATCGAAACTCATGGCGCCGGGTAGAAAGTTCAGCAGCGCTGTGCCCATGCCCAGCGGCGCGGCAGTGATCGCCGGGATGCCGCGTGCGGCGCAGGCAGCGAACACCGCCTGTCTGGCGCCAAAGGCGAAAAAATCCAGCCCGTCCACGTAGAGATCTACGCCGTCCAGAAACGCAGGCAGATTGGCGTGGTGAACACCGTTATCAAACAATTCCAGTTGCAGTTCCGGATTGATATTGCGCGCCAGCGCGGCCAGCACCGCGACCTTGGGCTGCTCCAGGGTGCTCATGGTGGCGCCCGCCTGGCGGTTGAAATTGGCCAGATCGAAATGATCGAAATCGGCAAGGTGAAACGCGCCGATGCCGAGCCGTGTCAGCGTCAGCAGATGGCCACCACCAACGCCGCCCATGCCTGCAATGGCAACCCGCTTGGCGCGCAACAGCGCCTGCTCGGCAGGCGTGACCCAGCCGAGATTGCGGGCAAACGCCTGCGGATAGGAAAAGGCAGGGGGCATCAGCATCCTCCGCGCGGCGGCCAGTGCCACGCCAGAAGATAAGACCGCTGACCTGAGTCCCGGGTTCCCGGATAACGAAAAAAAAGCCTGCACGCTGGCAGGCTTTCTGATTTACCGCGGGCGCTTCAGCAGCAGCCACCGCGTTTGCCGGCGCCGCCGTAGCGGGCTTCCTGACGTTCGCGGAAGAACTCTTCATACGTCATCATCGGTTCGCCGGGATGGGTGGCTTCGCGGTGACTGACGTAGGTGTCGTATTCAGGCAGGCCCATCATCAGACGGATGCTCTGTCCGAGATAGCGTCCTGCCTGGGCGATGTCGCCGAGCATTACTGGGCTCCGCCGGCCAGCACCATCGGGCTTTCTTTGGCGGTCGGTGTACTGGCAGCGTGCGCGGCCAGTACGGTGCGGATGCCGAACACCAGAATGCTCAGCACCACGATCACGAAGAAGCCAGCCAGCGAGGCGTCGAGATAGTCGTTGAAGATCACCTGCTGCATCTGCGCCATCGATTTGGCCGGTGCCAGCAGTTTGCCTTCGTCCAGCGCGGCCTGATATTTGGCGGCGTGGGCCAGGAAACCGATTTTCGGATTGGCCGCAAAGATTTTCTGGAAGCCCGCCGTCAGGGTGCACATCAGCAGCCACACCGTCGGTACCATGGTGACCCAGGCGTAGCGCGCACGCTTCATCTTGAACAGCACGCAGGTGCCGAGGATCAGCGCAATCGCGGCCAGCATCTGGTTGGCAATCCCGAACAGTGGCCACAGGGTGTTGATGCCACCCAGCGGATCAACCACGCCCTGATACAGGAAGTAACCCCAGGCTGCCACGCACAGGCCGGTTGCGGTCAGGTTGGCGAACACATTGTCGGTCTGCTTCATGGCCGGTACGAAGGCGCCCAGCAAGTCCTGCAGCATGAAGCGCCCTGCACGAGTGCCGGCATCGACCGCCGTCAGAATGAACAGTGCTTCGAACAGAATCGCGAAGTGGTACCAGAAGGCCATCAGCGCCTTGCCGCCCACCACGCTGGAGAGGATGTGGGCCATGCCGACGGCCAGCGTCGGCGCACCGCCGGCGCGCGAGATAATCGAATGTTCACCCACATCTTTGGCGGTCTGGGTCAGCATTTCCGGGGTGACGTAGAAGCCCCACTGGGAAATCGCCGCAGCGGCGCTTTCGGCGCTGGTGCCGATCAGTGCGGCCGGGCTGTTCATGGCGAAGTACACGCCCGGTTCGATGGTCGAGGCAGCCACCAGTGCCATGATGGCGACGAACGATTCCATCAGCATCGCGCCGTAGCCGATGAAGCGGGCATGGGTTTCGTTCTCGATCATTTTCGGCGTGGTGCCGGACGAGATCAGCGCATGGAAGCCGGACACGGCGCCGCAGGCGATGGTGATGAACAGGAAGGGGAACAGTGAACCTGCCCAGACCGGACCGCTGCCGTCGATGAACTTGGTGATGGCCGGCATTTTCAGGTAAGGCGCGACGACGATGATGCCGACCGCCAGACCGACGATGGTGCCGATTTTCAGGAAGGTCGACAGGTAGTCGCGTGGCGCCAGCAGCAGCCACACGGGCAGCACGGAGGCGACGAAGCCGTAGCCGATCAGCATCCAGGTCAGCTCGGTACCGGTGAAGGTGAACATCGGTGCCAGCGCGGCATTTTCCTGTACCAGCTGGCCGCCGAAGATGGCGGCGATCAGCAGCACGAAGCCGATGATGGAGACTTCGCCGATCCGGCCCACCCGGATGTAGCGGGTGTAGACACCCATGAACAGCGCGATCGGGATGGTGGCCATCACGGTGAAACTACCCCATGGCGAACCGGCCAGGGCTTTCACCACGATCAGCGCCAGCACGGCAAGAATGATGACCATGATCATGAAGGTGCCCAGCAGGGCGATCATGCCGGGAATCTGGCCCAGTTCGGATTTGATCAGGTCGCCCAGCGAGCGGCCATCGCGGCGGGTGGAAATGAACAGCACGATGAAATCCTGCACCGCGCCGGCAAAGACCACGCCGGCCAGAATCCACAGCATACCGGGCAAGTAGCCCATCTGCGCAGCCAGTACCGGGCCAACCAGCGGACCAGCGCCGGCGATGGCGGCAAAGTGGTGGCCGAACAGCACGTATTTATTGGTCGGCACGTGATCCAGACCGTCGTTCAGACGTTGTGCCGGGGTCAGGCGGCGGCTGTCGAGGCCCAGCACTTTGTCGGCAATGTACAGGCTATAGAAACGGTAGGCGATCAGGTACACGCAGACCGCCGCGATGACGATCCAGATGGCGCTGATGGATTCGCCGCGTTTCAGTGCGACCACGCCTAAGGCTGTGGCGCCGCACAGGGCGAGGGCAGCCCAGCCTAGCCGGCTGGCCAGAGTGGTCGGCCCACGGGGGGTAATGGTTTGCATACTTCCTCCAAGGATGGTGTTGCTGCTTCGCAAGAAACTGGAATACTGGCAGCTTATGGCCAGTATTCAGGAATCGCATATCCGCCACAAGCGCAGCAATACGCAAGTACGCTCCGTATAACTACGTAGTGTTTAGGTGGGGTGAGCGCGTAAAATCGGGGCATCTCATCGGAAGAAGGTTGCGCATGCGTTTGCGGCAAAAAGTCCTGTTTCTGGCCATTACGCCGCTGATTCTGGCGCTATGCGCGATTGCGCTGGCAGTCTGGCATCAGTCGGAATTGCTGGCGCAGCAGCAGCGCGCTACCATCCAGCAAGCTTATCTGAGCAGCAAGGAAGCCGAACTCAAACATTACGTGACGCTGGCCATGCACTCCGTAGCCCATCTATACGAGGCGGGACGCGATGACGAGGCTGCGCGCAGCGAAGCCAAGCGCATCCTGTCTTCGCTCAGTTATGGCGACGATGGCTATTTCTTTGTCTACGATATGCAGGGCAATTCGCTGATGCATCCCCGTCAGCCGGAACTGGTGGGGCGCAATCTGTACGACTTGCGCGACCAGCAGGGCCAGCCCACCATCCAGAAACTGTTGCAGCGGGCTCGCGCCGGTGGCGGGCTGGAGCGCTATATGTGGATCAAACCGTCCACCCACAAACCGGTGGCCAAGCTCGGTTACGTGGTGCCCATGCCGCGCTGGGGCTGGATGCTCGGCACCGGTATCTATCTGGACGATGTCGATCAGGCGCTGGCCAAGGTCGATGTCCAGCAGTCCGGCAATATTCATAACACCATGCTGTGGATCGCCGCGATTGCGATTGCGGCGGCGGTGGCGGTGGCCAGTTCCGGGCTGGCGCTGAATATTAGCGAATTACGGGTGGCCGATGCCAAACTCAAGGTGCTGGCCCAGCGCGTGGTGGAATCGCAGGAAGAAGAAAGGGCGCGCCTGTCACGTGATCTGCATGATGGCATCAGCCAGTGGCTGGTTTCGATCAAGCTGCAAATCGAGGCGGGCATGATACGGCTGTCGTCAGGCCAGCAGGATGCCGCCCAGGGCGTGTTCGAGCATGCGGCAGATCAATTAAGCAATGTGATGGGCGAGGTCAGGCGGATTTCTCACAATCTGCGTCCGGCTATCCTGGACGATCTGGGGCTGGCCGCAGCGCTCAAGCATCTGGGACAGGAATATACGCTGAGTAGCGGTACGCCCGTCAGCTTCGAGGCCAGCGGTGCCAGCGACGGCCTGTCCGATGTGGCGAACACGGTGCTGTTCCGGCTGGCGCAGGAAGCGCTCACCAATATCGGCCGCCATGCGGCGGCACAGAATATTGCCATTGCCCTGCACGGCGACGCGAGCGGGGTGAGCTTGCAGATCCGCGATGATGGCAAGGGCTTTGATGCCGAGGGGATTGCCCTGCATCCGCAGCGCGGCATCGGCTTGCGCAATATGATGGAGCGTATGGATGCGATCGGCGGGCGCTTCAGTATTGCCTCGGGCAGCGGCGGCACGGTGCTGAGCGCATTCGCGGCCATCAACAGTTAAAGCCTGCGCCAGCCAGACCGGATACACGCGACAATCAGCAGCGCCTTCAGAGAACTTCAAGATGAACTCAGTAGAGAAAGTAGCGACGATGACGGGGACGATCAAAATTCTGCTGGTGGACGATCACCCGCTGGTGCGCGACGGACTGCGCGCCCGGCTGGAGGCCATGCCCCAATTCCGGGTGGTGGCGGAGGCCGGTGGCGCGGCCGAAGCGCTGGAGCAGGCGGCCCAGTTCGAGGTTGATCTGGTGCTGATGGATATTAATATGCGCGATACCAACGGGATCGAGGCGACCGCACAGTTTCGCGCCGCGTTTCCCCGCATTGCCGTGCTGATCCTGTCCATGCATGACAAGCTCGAGTACGTGTCGCAGGCGATACGCGCCGGGGCCCGTGGCTATGTGCTGAAAGATGCGCCGGGCAAGGATATCGTGCTGGCAATCGAAACGGTGATGTCTGGCGGAATCTATTACAGCGCCGCGCTGGCCCGCCAGCTGGCCCAGCCGCAAATCCCGGATATGCAGCTCACCACTCGCGAGCAGGAGGTGCTGCGCCATCTGGCGCGCGGCGAATCGAACAAGCAGATTGCCCGGGCTCTGGACCTGAGTGTGCGTACCGTGGAAACCCACCGCCTCAACATCAAGCGCAAACTGGGCATCGAAGGCCAGGCGGAGCTGATTCGTTTTGCCGTTCAGAACGGCTAAGGTCGGCGTTGTTGTGTGGAAACAGAGTGTCTCTTCTAATTCCGTTGAGCAATTTTCAACTGTACGGGTTTGTGCATCGAACTCTGCTATATTGCGGATCGTTATTTTTTTACTTTACTGCATAATGTTTACTGGTCTTAGATTGGTATTAATTTAAATCACAATCCTGCCTGATGGTAATTGATTGCTTTATGTTAATTCTTCCACTAAGATTGTGAGCTCAACCTTCCAAGAGAATCTGATGTCTGCGTCCGAATCGAGCCTGTTCCCCCTAGTGGCATTGCAAGCGGTTTCCAACGCGCACAACGAGTGGGTGGCGCTATCGCTTGAGCCCTCGGCTGATGCGGGTGATGTCTGGCAGGCCGCGCTGGCGTTGCTGAAAACAGACGATGTGCTCGGCGCATTGTTACCACTGGACTGCATACTGCCCGTGCCCAATCCGGCCGCACTGGAATTATCGCAACTGCAGGACTTGCCGCCTAACCGCATCGTGTTGCGGGTGCCCGCGGCTGCGGTGGCGGACGTGGCCGTGCAAAAGAAACTGGCCGGCTATGCCGAAGCAGGCTACCGCATCATGATCGATGGACTGGCCGGCATGGCCGCCACGCTGTGCGGCGCGCGCTCGCTGAGCTTCGACGCTGCAAGCAGCTTACCGCCGACGCTGGCGCTGATCGGCCAGCCCGGTCCCCATCTGGCAAGCGGCATGTCCAGCGAAGCGCGGATCGGTGAATGCGCCAAAGCTGGCTTCGCCTGGTTCAGTGGCGACTTCGCGCTGCATCCGCCGCGCGACCTGAACGCCAATGACGGCACCTCGCGCAAACGCCTGCTGGCTTTGCTGGGATTGCTGGCCCGCGATGCCGACTCGCGCGAACTGGAAGTCTTGCTCAAGCAGGATCCAGCGCTGTCGTATCACTTGCTGAAACTGGTGAACTCGGCCGCATTTGCCCTGAATTCGCCGATACACAGCTTCGCACAAGCCATCAATGTGCTGGGGCGCCGCCAGTTGCAGCGCTGGCTGCAACTGTTGCTGTACGCGCGTCAGCAGGACGATGGCAAAGCCAATCCTCTGCTGCCGCTGGCAGCTTTGCGTGCGGCCCAGATGGAAGCGCTGGGCAAGGCGCTGGACTGGGATCGCGACCAGCTGGACATGGCCTTTGTCACGGGTGTGTTCTCGCTGCTGGACGTGTTGCTGGATATGCCGATGACGGAAATCGTCGCCGCCCTCAGCCTGGATCTGGATGTGGTGATGGCCTTGCTGGATCGCGGCGGCGCGCTGGGTGAACTGCTGAAGCTGGTGGAGCAGCCGACCCGTGCCGGGCTGGAGCAGGCAGGTATTGATGCCGAAACCTACTGGGCCGGACAATTGCAGGCCCACCAGTGGGCGATTCAGGTGAGCCGGAATATATAAGCGATGCTCGCGCCTCCATCCTCCGATTTCCTGAGTAACAGCGCGGCACTCTGTGACGCGGTGTTGCGCTTGCGTGGGGAGGCGTTGAGCGAGGAACTGGGGCGTATCGTGCGCAGTGTGATGCACAGCCCGTTAGGTGAATTCATTCCTCTCGACCCGCAGGCGCTGCTGCTGGAGCCGCCCGTGGTTGAAGTTCTGGCAGCCAATGATGCCGCCGTCCCCAGTCTGACGCAGGAGATCTGCTACGAAGAGCAGAGTTTTGGCCGCTTCGTCGTGTCCGGGCGCGCCGACTATAGCGCGCTGGACCGCGCCCATCTGCTGGCGCTGGCTCACCTTGCCGCCGGCGTGCTGCACGCCCAGTCGCTGGCGCAGCGTTCCAGCCACGCCTACGTGCAAGTGGAATCGCAACTCCAGCATCAGGCACAGATACTCGATCACATTCATGAATCCGTGCTGACCATGGACATGAGCGGCTTCATCATCAGCTGGAATAAAGGCGCCGAACGGCTGTTCGGCTACAGCTCGGTGGAAGCGATCGGTCGCAACATCCTGTTCCTCTACGAAGACGAAGACGAGAGTGTCAACGATACCTTTCTCGAGCAGGGTGGCCGGCTGATGGAAGTGCGTCGCAAAAAGAAGTCCGGCGAAGTATTCTGGGCCAGCCTGTCGCTGTCGCCCCTGCGTGACAAGCACGGCCGGCCGATCGGCCTGATCGCCTACCTGACCGATATTACCGAGCGCAAGCAGGCGGAAGAACGCATCCACCATCTGGCGTATTACGACGCGCTGACCAATCTGCCCAATCGCACCTTGCTGACCAAGCTGGTCGATCAGGCGCTGACGGTGGCCCAGCGCAGCAAGCTGCACGGCTGCGTCCTGTTTATCGACTTGAACCGCTTCAAGCTGATCAACGACACGCTGGGGCGCACCATTGGTGACGCGCTGCTGCAGGAAGTTGCGCTGCGCTTCCGCGCCGTGCTGCGCGATCAGGATCTGGTGGCGCGGCTTGGTGGTGACGAGTTTGCTGTCGGCCTGTTTGACATAGGCCAGCACTTCGAAGCGAGCATGGTGGCGCAGAAGCTGCTGGGTACGCTCAACACGCCGTTCCTGATCGATGGTCACGATTTGCGGGTGGGCGGCAGCATTGGCATCAGCGTCTATCCGCAGGATGGCAGCGACGCCGAAACCCTGTTGCGGCTGGCGGATATCGCCATGTATCGCGCCAAGCAGGAAGGTGGTGCCGAAGGCGACCATGTGGCGTTTTACAGTCAGGACATGAACCAGGGCATGCAGGAGCGCATGCGGATAGAAACCGGCCTGCGGCAGGCGCTCAGCAATAGTGAATTGCTGTTGCACTATCAGCCCAAATTCGACATAGCCAGCGGCCTGATCATTGGCGCCGAAGCGCTGGTACGCTGGCGTCATCCGCAGCGCGGACTGGTGCCGCCGGCCGAATTCATCCCGCTGGCCGAAGCGACCGGTCTGGTAGTCCAGGTTGGCGAATGGGTACTGGAAGCGGCGTGTGCGCAGGCCCAGCGCTGGCAACTGGCGGGCCTAGCGCCGGTGCGGCTAGCGGTCAACGTCTCGGCACGCGAATTCACGGCCGGACTACCAGCACGGGTTGCAGCCACCTTGCAGCGCTACGGCCTGGATGCCGCGTGGCTGGAACTGGAGATCACCGAAAGCACGCTGATGAACAACATCGACCGCGTGATCGGCATCATGGACCAGATCGCAGCGCTCGGCGTGACGCTATCGCTGGACGACTTTGGCACCGGCTATTCCAGCCTATCGTATCTGAAGCGCTTCCCGATCGACACGTTGAAAATCGACCGCTCGTTCACCATCGGCATTCCCGGCGACGCGAATGACTGCGCGATCGCGAACACCATCATCAGCATCGCCCGGCAACTCAAGCACAAAGTGATCGCCGAAGGCGTCGAAACGCAGGAGCAGCTAGCATTCCTGCAGAAATCCGGATGTGACGAAGTGCAAGGATACCTATTTGCAAGACCGCTAGAAGCGGACGCATTTGAAATCGCACTGCGGAAAAATCTGGGCTTAGAGCAAGGTAGTCGAGCCGCCTGAGGTTTGAAGGTGGGAAAGCATCCCCAAGAGGCGGGGGAGACTGTATAATATTGGACGCAAGGAAGCGTGGCCGAGTGGTTGAAGGCACTAGTCTTGAAAACTAGCGACGGGTTAAACTGTTCGTGAGTTCGAATCTCACCGCTTCCGCCAGACACCCCGAATCCATGCAGGTTCTGAGCTAAATTGTTGATTCTACCCATGTTTTTACCCACGTTTTTTTTAGTACTGTAATCGTGGGGTCGTAGCAAAGTTAGAGTGATAGGCCAACCTTGAGTTGGTCTTTTTTTTGTTATTAGCTTCCGGTGTGTGGGGGCGAGCTTTTGTTTAAGCAAATTTCTGAATGTTTATTAGCTTTATTTTTTTTGTGGAACGTGAGGTCTTTATAGGACGACACCTACGACAACGTATGTGTCGGTCTGTACTTCGGCTGGTAGTCCGATCAAAAGCCCTCACGTTGGAGAGCAATCTATATTCGTATTGATTGCTCATCACAGCGTGGGAAATTCGGAGTTTCGCACAGCAGTTTGCGTGAGGCTTCTTAAATATATCTATGGCCGATATCCGGCTATGGAGACCCACAACGCAAGGAAAATTAATGCCGCAAGAAGCAGTCCCCCAGCTCGACGATCTTTACGAAAGTGGTTTCGTTCCTCTTTTAATGCATATCAAGCAGTTCGGTTTCGGAGCATTGGCAACTTCGATAGAACGCTTTGGCATCTACAGTGTTGGCCGGCTCGGCCGGCTAGTCTGGCACTCGCCGGAAAGCGAAGAAATACCGGCAATTTTGGATGCTCTGGCTATGGGCAGACAGCACTATATTTCTGGTCAATTTGGCGGGGGCACTCCAGATTTTAGAGCGATTTCCGGTGACACCGCTGATATATTTTTCCACTTCGGCTGGCATTATCAACACCCCCCTCAAATCAAAGTTCGGCACGGTTGTTTAGACTGTTCGACGGAATCCTCGGCAGTCGCCGCCATGCCGGAGGAGCGTCTTCACTCCAAGGAGCGCAATTCGCTCTTGATTGTGATTGCAGCCCTCTGCAAGTCCGATGATCTCGACCTCGACAGGCATGCGGCCAGCAACTTGCTGGAGAGGGTTGAAGAAATTGGCTGCAAGCTGAGTCTTGACACGTTACGCGGCATTGCGAGGCAAGCGAAAGTAGCGAGGGAGACTTATAGTCGTTGAGGCTAAAAACCGAATTCCGCTTTCAAGAAAACGAATTCGGTTTTCTCTCGTTTTTTTTCCTCCAGAATGCACTTCGTCGGCCCCCAGCGGCCATTTATAGACGAAGAAAAAAATGCATACACTCCCTGAAATTGGTTTCCTGCGCCTTACGCAGATCATTGGCGACCCTCACGCTAATCCCCCAATAGCACCAATTATTCCTGTAAAAAAATCGTGCTGGTGGGCCGGCGTTAAGTCGGGCCGTTTCCCAGCGAGCGTCAAGAGCGGTTCGCGCTTGACGATGTGGCGTGTCTCCGATATCCGGGGTCTGGTGGACTCTCTTGATGCACCAGCTTCATCCAATCAAAAATCGTCGCAAGGCTAATTCGCAGACCTCAAAAAGCGGCTGATGCGGGAGGGTTTTGGCCGCTTCCTGACGACACATATCAAAATGAAAAACATGAATACGGATGAATCGATGTATGCGGCCATTGGCACAGCGCTTTTGGAACCAATGGTGGGGAGGGAAAACCTGCACTTTAAGAAAAGACAGCATCAAGATGCGTCGCTGTTAGCACCAGAAACCATGGTTGTTTTTGATTCGAAGCGGGAGACATCGTGAGCGGAGATCTGAAGAACTTGTTTGGTGTCGGAGCTAGTAAAAAACATCTCCCGTTGCGACGTGAGCCTTACACGGTAGATGTGCAGGCGGCCACAGACGCTTTGTTTTTTATTCCCCCGCCGGCTGATCGTTCTGCATGGATTGCGTTGGGAACCGCCGCAAAACGCGCGGGGGTTTCATTTGAGTCATTCCATGCTTGGAGCAGCGCTGGCCCCGGCTACAAAAATGAGCGTGAATGCAGGAGCGATTGGAACGCAATTACGGCCGAAGGGGCAATTACGCCACGGACTTTGTTTGGCGCAGCAAGGGACGCTGGTTGGAGCGTACAGGTTAAGCCCATTTCAATAGACCTTAGCAGGCAAAGGGTAGAGGATCTGAACTTGCCAGTGCTGCCTGAGAAGGCAATGCTCAATACGAAGGCATCTGAAATATGGTCGCGCTGCATTCCTGCATCACAGGATCACAAATATGTTCAAAAGAAGCGGGGTATTCCGGATGGCATTCGTGAATACCCTAAGGATGCACCAATGCTCACTATCCAAGGTGCAAGCGTCGCAGGTTGGCTTGCTGTTCCGTGCTTCGCAGATGGTTTGATTCAAACCATCCAGTTTATTCCATCCTCAGGCAAGAAATTGAATTTGCCGGGAGCGGGCTTTGCGAGCGGATATCACGTTGTAGGCGAAATTGTTGAAGCAAAATCGATTTACATTGTCGAAGGCATTGGTCAAGCATGGGCTTGTAATCAAGCGACTGGCGAGCCAGCGGTTATTTGTTTTGGAGCGGGAAGGATCCGCACCGTTGCAAGCGTAGTTCGGGGCAAATATCCCAGTGCCAAATTGGTGATCGTACCGGATCGAGGCAAGGAGGAGGAAGCAAGCGTTATTGCTGCGATGTTGGATTGTACATGGTGTGGGATGCCTCAGGAAAAGCCTGCTAACTATGATGCGAATGACTATGCCACTGAACACGGGGATGCTGCCCTCAGATCTTTACTGCGATCAGTTGCGCCCGTGCCCTCTCGCTACAAACTCTTGTCCGCAACGGAAATGTGCAATGCACAGCCGATGCAATGGATGATTAAGGGCTTGCTTCCTGCGACGGGACTAGCGTCACTGTTCGGACCAAGTGGCAGTGGCAAGTCCTTCTTGGTACTCGCTATGGCTGCTGCAGTGGCAGGAGCATTTCCTCAATGGTTCGGCCGGAGGGTTAAGCAATGTCCCGTCACTTACTGCGTTCTGGAGGGCGAAGCAGGGATCAACAAACGGTTGAAGGCATGGAGCATTTATTACGAAAAGCCTCTGCCCGATGCTTTGCGGTTCGTTACTCAGGAATTCGACTTGCTGAAGGGTACTGATGTCCCTGATCTGGCAGCAGCAATTTCTAGGGCTGGAGGGCAGGGGGGGCTGATTATTCTAGATACTTTGAACCGTGCAGCGCCGGGTGCAGACGAAAATTCCTCGTCGGAGATGGGCGCAATTATCGCTTCTGCTAAGCAGCTCCAGCAGTTAACCGGAGGACTGGTGTGCCTTGTGCACCACACTGGGAAGGATGCGACTAAGGGGTTACGCGGGCACTCCAGTTTGTATGCGGCATTGGATGGGGCAATCAGCGTGCATAAGGGGGTAACAGGGCCGGTTTGGCAGGTTTCCAAGTCGAAGGATGATGCGACGGGTGCTATTAATCCATTTCAACTGGAGATCGTCGTGACGGGGGAGGATGAGGACGGAGAAGAAGAGACTTCGTGCGTGGCGATTTCTACTACACCGTCATTCGCTTTGTCACAAGCAAAGAAACTGGCGCCGCAACAACTTGTCGCAAAGGATGTTCTGTGGGCGCTGTTGACGATATCGGATGGTGACTTCATTCAAGGCGAGCCTCCGCGTATGTCTTTTGATGACGCACTCGTTGCCGTTGCTGAGAAGATGGACGTGGATAAGAAACGGAAGCGTGAACGAGCGAAAGCTGCAATAGAAAGTCTAGTCAAGCAAGGGCTACTGCGTGAACACGAAGGCCAGCTTTGGATTCATCCCTAGAGATACTTGGGTTCTTCCCAGTTCCCACTCCCTCTTATAGGGGGAGTGGGATGCCTTGGAAGTGGGAATGCCGTCCTTCCCACTCCTGAAGCTGGCTTAAATGGGAACACTGGGAATTGGGAATTGGGAAATTGGAAAACCGTCTTGAGACCAATGCGAAAGCCCCGGCAGCGTGAGGGGGAAATCGTCTAGACCCTGCGCTTGTCAGTCGAATTATGGGCTACCGCTCAAAATATGAAATAACGTTGTCTCAGCTATCTTTTGTTGAAAGTAAATAATGAAACCTAACAAATCGACGCCGCAAGGCGCGCAAATCAAAGTATCTGCGAGTGGCTTCTTGAATTTTCCGCGTGAAATTGCACTCAAACTCGCGCGTGACCTTTTTGCAGATATTGGTGTTGATCGTTTCCGTGCAAGTCGCTACGGCCGGCAGTTATCGTTCATGGATCTCGGTGAACTGATGGACGATGAAATTGGTGAGGCTATCCGCATCGGCTTTGATTGTCTGTTCGATCAGCCAGCGGAGGAGTGCTCAGCCGTTAAGCGCATGCTACACAAGCGTGTTGTTGAGCTGCTAGGCGATCTCAATGATCGTATTATCTGTTACCAAGTTGGCCAAAGCTATAGCATGTCATGGTCCCGCCAACGTCCAATCGCCTGCGTGCCTGTGCAGTAACCTGTCAATGATTTAATCGAACCGCGAATCGCGCATAAAAGTGCCCGGTTCGCTTTTCTTTTCGGTGGTAAAAATGAAGAAGCCCAAAGCACCGCGCGTTCCGGTCTTGGAAAGTGCATTTGAAGTGAACCTACCCAAGCTGCTGAGTGCCGTTAAGGCATCAGGTCGGCCCGAGGTCGTGCTGGTTGATGGTGATGAGCACACGGTCGCCGTGGTGGCAGAAACGCGCCTAGCGGTCCATCTGGGCGGTCGGGTGTGGATGGCTAACATTATGGCCGTTCCGTGCCTGAATAGCCGGTTACGCCCCCTCCTAAAGTGCCCTCGCGCGCATGAGGGGAATTTTCAGTCACTATACTGGCGTCGTGGGGAGTTGGCGTGTCGGCACTGCCATGCGCTGCGATACCGAAGCAATTTGGCGGCCGGTGCCGCAGGTCGAGCACGCCTAACACGTTATCGCCTGCTCCAAAATATGGGAGGACAGCCTGGTGATGTTATGCCATCCCGTCTACCGCGAGCTTGGCGCAAGCGCTATAGAACCTTGGCGGATCGCTTGTGCAAGGTATCTACTATCCATTACGATCAGGTTCGATTCCAACTGGAAAAAAACCACATCAAAGAACGTGGAAAGCGGAATAGCGCCGCTCAAAATCGTGACGATATCACACATAATTCAGCATCATGAAGTGACGTATGTGGAGATTTTACGAATATTGTTCAGGTTGTTAATCAGAAAAATAATCCACCAAAGCGAGTTGGCGCCTGCTCTTTTAGTAGCACTAAGCGGTTGCTCGCATCCGCCCAATCATCGGAAAATATCCCACTCGCATATGGTGAATTCTCTTTTTCTTCGCTGAGCGATTTTGCTATGTCAGCATGTATTGAATTACGGTTCTCATCGTGCATAAACCACAACCCCGGCGGAGTCCAAAAATTTGCTTCGGTGCGCTTAGCGCGCCACAAGAACGCGAGGGACACCAGCATTTCAAATTTATCGAATGCCCGGTTGTATGCTTTGTCTTGTGGATGAATACGCTTGAATAAGGCGCGTAATTGATCACGAAGGTATTCGTTCATCGCTAACCTTCGCTTCAGGTACCCATTCAAAAATTGAGTAGGGCCGTGATTGTCTTCGAACGCACAAATAGGCGGAAGAACTTCAACTGCGGTAAGCGTACGGTTTGCACGCTCGGCCTCGGCCGAAAAAAGTTCAGCAAGCAGCGCGTAATTCTCAGCAGATACCGCTGCCACTCCCACGGAATAAAATAGGATCATTGCTGGATAGTGAGCCGCTCCTACCCAAGCATGATATGAACCATTGTCATCAGGCGCGATATATACTATTTCAAGTGCGCGTCGCCACAATGTCTTGTGGTTAGGCGTCGCCCAGTAGCCACCTATTGCCGCCATAGCTGTGATAGTTTCAGTCGCTGCCGCATATGCATGAATTCGCTTTGTGAAACTATCGGCATCCGGGGTTGGCCCACCCTTCATCGGGAAAGCATAATCGCGAACGACTCGCTCTGCCTTCTCCGCCTCGCCCAGTACGAGATCTTCAAGTTGCACAGCATAATTTGATGATGCAACGTATTGTTTTAAGTTTGCCAACGCTATTTCCTTGGAAATAGGATGTGGCTTTGCAAATTCGTGTAATGCCTTTACGGATGCGTATACCTCTTCGAAAAACTGATCAGCGTTTTTAATAGGAACGACTGTTCCCGCCCTAGCTGCAATAAGTGCCTGTCCTCTATCACCTACAGTACCTCTCGTCGCCCAATACATCGCAAATCGCCGTGACGGCGCCCTGTCTATCGCTGCACTGAGCGCTACATCCCAGTCGGCAGACCACCCGCATGAAATCAGTCCAAATTCGTCAAACACACGGTCAAGAAGTCTATCGAGTTCCGGCTCATACTTTTCCAATTCGGCTGGAGTATTGCGGATTCTTGTGTCGAGATAGTCACCATGCACTTTGATAACACAACACTTGCAATGAATTAAAGGCATGGCGCCTTTGATTTGATCAACAGTACTAATTACAGTCGGCACGATACCTACGTCAGCTAGGGCAGTTTCTAAGAGCCTATCGAAATTTGTAGTAATTATCACTTTAATTGTGCCAAGGGAGACCAAATCCGCAATTCGCCTGTGAGCGGTGGTCGGCTGTTTTAGCCCACGCTCCCTTTCCGCATCGCTTGCCTCCCAATAAGACCGCAAAAGTTGCTGGCGTTCTGTAGGGGTCTGTGTAACAAGTTCAAGGAGTTCAGCGTAATCTGGAGCCTTCTTATAAGTTTCCCGGTACCAATCCTCGGGCTTCGCTGGCGTGTGGCCATTCAGCAGAGCTAGTTTTTTGACCAGTTCGAGTGTTATATCCCAGCCAGTCGGGATTCCAGCCGAACGAGAAATTCCTGACCCCACCAATAGAGCATATGCACCGGAGGTACTCGCCAATGAAAATGCAATAGCTTGAGTTGGGTCAATCATTTATTTTCTCCATGTTGGTTACTATGTTGTAACAGGGTTCAATCAGCAAGACAATGTAGAAAAACGACCGTTTTCTAACACCATGGTTCATGCCTGTTTATAGATGTTGATAAAATAGCCTTTGCATATATCTACATGTTGATTTATATTTATACCGTTTTCCAACGCAACAGGGGTACTGTATGGCGATCTTCGGGTATGGGCGGGTCTCAACGGTAGAGCAGACCGCAGAGAACCAGCGGCATGAAATTGAGCAGGCTGGATACAAGATCGAATACTGGTATGCCGATACTGTAAGCGGCAAGGCGCACGCAGCACAGCGCAAGCAGTTCGGCATTCTGCTGGGCAAGCTGCGTGCGAAGGATACGTTGGTCGTATCGAAGCTGGATCGCCTAGGGCGCGATGCACCCGATGTATTGGCAACTATTAAACATCTTGGTACTCTACAGGTCGAAGTGGTGGTGCTACAGCTCGGCAAGCTGGATCTGACTTCGCCAGCAGGTAAGCTGATGCTGGCAATGCTGGCTGCCGTTGCTGAGATGGAGCGCGACCTGATAGTGGAGCGTACACAAGCTGGATTGGCGAGGGCCAAAGCAGAAGGTAAGACCCTAGGCAGACCGACTAAAACGACGCCAGCACAGCGCGAAGCGATGATCGCTGCGTATCAACGCAAAGAAAGCGTAAGCGCATTGGCGCGGCGCTATAACGTGTCCAGATCCACTGTGCTGGCTGTTGTTAAACCGGCCGAATAGGGCGACAGGCGGCTGTCGCCCCATCTCGGACCTTCGCGTTAATATGAAATTCGCCCGAAAGCCGCCGGTAGGACTCCCTAGTGGTGGCCTATTTTTTTTCTGAAATGCCTACTTCTGGGTGGTGACAAGACACAATGTCAATAATATGGTTGAGGCAAAAAATTCCCCAGTGAGTCATGGGCCCGGGAAAGTTATCATCAGCAAAAGTCGCATCTCTAACAAAATCAAGGTATCTTGACTTCGAATATTTTACGAAATTTCGCCCTTCAAATATCTCGTAATTATCCACGGTTGTATAGCTTTCGTTCCGAACCGAATAGGCTACGTAGCTAGGCCAATGTAAGGTGAATATCCTGCACCCCGTCACATGCTCAATTGGACTTCCAAAAGGTAAGTTCAAGTCCAGTGCTTCATTCAAGGGTCGAAATGTATCAGGAGATGCCGGTAGCGTGACGGCTTCAAAAATTTGCAAGCGCAATTCGTTATCGGACGGTTCGCTTATGCTGTTCATAAACAGCCATTTGCAACTTTGGATTTCAGATTCAAAACTCATAAAAGTGCGTTCATGTCTAATCGAAGGTCCGGTACAGGCCGCTAGATACACAATGGCGTGCATTGGTTGAACTGCCTAACAATACGTGGCAAGCCTCGAAAATATCATCTACGCAGTCGGCGGTCGAGATTCCAACCTGGTCATGCCCAGATTGGTCATGAGCTAAGGAGGAAAATAATTCCAGTGACTCAGGATGACGAAGCTTCACAGCGATAGATGCAATCAGTGCGCAACCCATGTTCGCATCAAGCGATTTGGAGAGTATGTCCTGAGCCAAAAGCTTTGCATCATCGAACGTCTCGTACGTTCTTATATCACTCATCCCAATTCCGCTTTCGTGCTATTTCGAAGGTCTGCAAATGGCCGAACTCCGTCACCGAAGTGTAAGCAAGCCATCTACCAGCTGCCCAAGTGTCGCATCCCCCATAGATTCCCAAAATGAACCTGAGGGACTCAACGAGTAGTCTCGCTCTAGCATTTCAACAATATCATCAAAGGCGGCATCAGGGTCACTGAAGTCAAAGCGAGGACCATGAAAGGCAACCATCGCGACATCCTGGGGAATGAACAAGGCAGAACGCCAACCAAGCTGCTCGTGCAATATCTGGGATATTTTTTCTGCCAAAAGCTGACGCTCACCACCTCCCCACTGAGACATATCAGCTGCGGTTCGGTTCGCCTGAAGTGCTTTTAGCGTTTTAAAAAATGACAGGTCCGGCCCCAACCATCGAACACCGATGAAAAATTTCTTCCATTTGTCAGTTGGTGGAAAGTGGGGAGGAAATTCAAGGATATCCATCGTCATTATGCTATTGATAGCCGTCGGTCTGCTTTTGGCCGAACTCGGCCCTAGAAGACGCCTGCCTCACCTCTTTCGAACGCAGCTTTCCAGATATCGTAGCCGTTTAGCTCTGACTTGAGAACTGGAGTATGTCCAACATAGGTTTGGCCGGCGGCAGCTCCAGGCGGGCGATTTGGTACATGCCCCAGCTTAACCGACCACCTCCCCTTAATTGCAGCGTCTCGTGCTTGTTCGAAGGAGCTGAATTCATCAGCACCATAGGATGCACTGACAACTAACAAGTAATCGTCGTCTGTCGCAATGAACTGCTTCCCCTGAATATTAATGATTGCACCTTTTTTGAACTCAAATCGATCTACCCTCAGAATCTTGTTCACGGCAAACTTGCCTTCTTTCCGTTTGCTTATTAATAAATCCCCCTCCTTGTAGGGAAAGTTCTTGTAATCCGGCGGAAAAAAATCACCTGCTATGGCTGACATAGTTATAAGGATAAGTACTGAAAATATAAATTTACGCATAATTCTTGAAGGTCCGTTGCTGGCCGGACTCCGTCTAAGCGCCTCAGACTAGCATTCTTGCTAAATAGTAAAATTCACACTTTGTCACATACGTCGGTGATGTCAGCCTATGCTGCGAGCGCCCCCCAAGACAAGCCAATCAGATTTCCCCATCAGTTTTACACGGAAATTTGCACATTTCGCCAGCTAACGCGCATGAATCCACAATCCGCGATACCTAGATTAGTAATCTCGGATGTGCTACGAGCAGAGGTGGCACAGGCGGAAAATCATGCGGATGAGTGTTTCATTAAATCACTCATGCCTCTGTACGGTGAAGTTAGTGCTTAGCCCCTGATTTCTGCGAGCGTCGCAGCACAAACGTGACCAATAGGCCGACGATTAACATCCAAGCCTGAATTGGCTCAGGTACGGAACTGACTGGCGAAAAACCGCTGAAATAGCCGCCTGCCATGCCAGTTTCTATGCCGTTGTCGAAGCGACGAATGAAGATACGCCCATTGCTGGCGAGATCGACTAGTTGCGCTTGCGTAGGTAGGTCCAACGAGTTCAGTTTTCTGCCGTTATAGTTATCCCATAAGTCGAACTGCAGAAGGGTAAAGCCATAGGCGTCATGGGCGTAGCTGCTGACGAAAACCCCATCGGCGTTGTGGTAGCCACTATAGTTGTTGGTCCAGTCATTGAATATTTGTAGTTCAGAGGTGGCCGTGCCTGCCAATGTGCTATTGCCTGCTTGCACTACAAGCGGACCACTGGAAAACACCATACGGCCCGGTTCAATAAGCGCACCGACCGTGGGGCTGTCGTCATAGGTAAATTTTGCGGTGAAAAGCTCACCAAAGTTAAATCCGGCGCCGCTGTTGCGGATATCGGTCAGGCGACCACTAAATTGATACGTGACAGGTGTAGCGAATGCGCTGGTGGCACTGAGTGCAATAACAGCAGTTGCCAGTAGGAGTGCTTTCCATGACTTACGCATAATTTGAATCCCAAGAAAAAGAGACCAATTATCGCACATTTAATTGCAAATAACATAACTTTGAACGGGTTGGGTAAAATGGACTGAGCGTTACTTCTGTAAGCATCCGCATATCCCCACAGTCAGCGCGGATGCAAACAATCCGCCCGCCCCAAGAATCGCTGTATTGGCGGCTGTCAGTACGGGTTAGTGCCCTTTACTGGAGGGGGGGAGGGCCAAAGCCCCCCCGCTTCGTTCATCTCTATCGGTCAGCCCGTCAAAAATTTTTCGCGTATAGAAAAGATCAAATTTTTCGCCCTCGCTGGTAGCGGTCCCAGCAGCGAATACGTTCATCAGTTGTTTGATTTTCAATCTGTAATTTGATTTTCAGTATTGGTGATATGGAGTTTCTGTGACTGCGGTGTGGCGCAGTAGGATGACCAAAGCGTCATAAGTTCGCGGCGCTTTTCAAAAAGGTCGCTGCGGAAGTAGGCTGCTTCAGTCGCGTCCTTGCCGGAGGTGTGCGAGAGCGCTGCCTCGCAAACCTCGCGTGGGAAAGAGGTTTGTTCCGCGCTCCAATCCCTGAAAGTCGAGCGGAACCCATGCACAGTGAACGTGTGCCCTAAGCGCCGCAGCGCCATAGTGAAGGTCATGTCGCTGTATGCTCTGCCTTTGTCGCTTGGGAATATTAGCTCCGCGTGCTTTCCATGCTGCGATTTGAGGATTTCAATGACGCGAGGCGTCAGCGGAACCCGATGTTCTTTCCCGGCCTTCATGCGTTCACCAGGAATTGTCCAGCGATTATTGTCCAAATCAATTTCTGACCATTTTGCGTCGCGCGCCTCGCCAGACCTCGACGCAGTTAGGACGATAAATTCAAGCGCGGCTTTGACTGAGCTGCCGACGTTGGCTGACGCAATCGAAGCAAGTGCAGCGCTAACTTGCGCATAAGGGCACGCAGCGAAGTGCCCAGCCTTCTTGATGTCTTTTGTTTTTGGAAGTGAGCGACTGATTTGGTCCCAAAGGTGAGGATCGTGCCCGTGGCGATAGTCGCGCGCAGCAGCCCAATCAAGCACTGCTCTTATGCGTTGGCGTACTCGCGACGCTGTTTCAGGTTTCTTGGCCCAGATGGGTTCTAAAACGCGCAGCACATCAGCCTTAGAAATATCCGACACATCCCGTTCGCCAAATATGGGGTAAGCGTAAGTGCGCAGGGTGTTGACCCATTGATCAGCATGCTTGCGGTTCTTCCAGCCGTCAGCATGAAGCTTGTGGTATTCGTGGGCGCACTCACTGAAGGTCCGTTTCTGGGCCGCAGCATGCTTCTGTTTTGCCCGCTCATTCTGGCGTTGATCGATTGGGTCTAAACCATCGTCAAGAAGTTGTCGGCAATGCCGAGCCTTTTCGCGTGCTGAGGCGAGGCTATAGGTTGAAATTGACCCAAGCCCCATCTCGCGGGCTTTCCCGTTTAAGGCGTAGCGGAAGACCCAAGATTTACTTCCAGCTAGAAGTTTCCCGTTTTCTTCATAGGGTTTCCCGACTTGAAGATACAGCCCATTTCCATCTGCATAGTATCCACGCTCTTTTTTCGCGTTCACTGCAACGGCAGTTAAACGCTCAGTCTTTCTCTTACCCACATTTCTACCCATGTTTAAAGCATGGATCTAAGTGTATCAAAGTGGATTGGGTCGAACAAGTTTTTTTAGAAAAATCTTTTTAAAACAGTGACTTAAATGTTATTTTGGATTTGTGTGGAACGTTGCGGACAGTGGTTTATAAAGACACCGCTTCCGCCAAGCAACAAATAACCGCCCAAGAGGCGGTTTTTTGTTGCTTGGCGGAAGCGAGCAGGGTGCCTACGCACCCTGCGTGTGAGATTCGAAGGGCATGGCCCTGCAGGGCCATCCCGCCCCGAATCGCCCAACTGCTGCCGCGCAGCGGCAGCCTCGCGCGCCGAGGGCGCGCGTTCTCCGCCTAATCATCCGCCCGTGGCTCAGTCCGTGTCCGGATGTCGGATCTGACCCCGGCTTGGTGGCTCAGTCCGTGTCCGGATGTCGGATCTGACCCCGGCCTTGGGCTCCGCCCTTTGATGTCGGATCTGCCCTCCCACCCCCATGCCGCAGCGCTGCAATAAAAAAGCCGGCACGAGGCCGGCTTTTTCCTGAAGCGCGAAAGCTTAGTCGCGGTTGCCGCCGAAGATGCCCAGCAGCGACAGCAGGCTGGTGAAGATGTTGTACACGTCCAGATAGATGCTCAGGGTGGCGCGGATGTAGTTGGTCTCGCCGCCGTTGATGATCTGCTGCACGTCATACAGGATGTAGGCCGAGAAAATCACGATTGCCACCACCGAGATCGCCACTGCCAGGGCAGGAATGCCGAGGAAGATGTTGGCGATCGATGCCAGTAGAATCACGATCAGACCGGCAAACGCCCAGCTGGCGACGCCCGAAAAATCACGCTTCGAGACGGTGGCGATACTCGCCAGTACGGCAAACACGGCCGCCGTACCACCGAAGGCGGTCATGATCAGGAAGCCACCGTTGGAGAAGCCCAGTATGCGCGTCAGCAGCGGCGTCAGCATCAGACCCATGAAGAAGGTGAAGCCCAGCAGCAGGGCTACGCCCATGCCGGAATCCTTGTTTTTCTCGATGCCCCAGATGAAGCCGAAGGCCACGCCAAGGAACAGCAGCGTCATCAGCCCGCCACTCAGTGGCAGGTGCAGGGCGACGCCCAGTGCGGCGCCGAAAATGGTTGGTACCATGGAAAGCGCCAGCAGCCAGTAGGTGTTGCGCAGCACTTTGTGCTGGACCAGCTGACGACTCGACGGCAGGTCGTAGGTATTTTGCATATTATTCATAAACTTATCTCCCTCTGGATGATTCGGTTACTGCTTGCCAAAAGCATAGCATGTCTGTGCAAAATTGCGCAAAGATAGCGTGCCTGCGGGCTTAGGCTAAGCTTAAAGTGCCGGTTTTTAGCGGATCAATTGCCGGTATTGCAAGCCTATCTGACCCCCGCACTCGGTAGTTGGGGTGTTCTATGGTAAAATTAAAGGTTGATTGAGTTATCAATTTTGTTTTAAACCTTTCTTTTTATTGGAGTTTTTCAAATGGCAATCGAACGCACCCTGTCGATCATCAAACCAGACGCAGTTGCAAAAAACGTAATCGGCCAAATCTACAGCCGCTTCGAAGGCGCTGGCCTGAAGATCGTTGCAGCGCAAATGAAGCAACTGTCGCGTGAAGAAGCTGAAGGCTTCTACGCTGCACACAAAGAGCGCGGCTTCTTCAAAGATCTGGTCGACTTCATGGTTTCGGGCCCAGTCATGATTCAAGCTCTGGAAGGCGAAAACGCCGTTCTGAAAAACCGCGAACTGATGGGCGCTACCGATCCTAAGAAAGCCGACAAGGGCACCATCCGCGCTGACTTCGCTGATTCGATCGACGCGAACGCAGTGCACGGTTCCGACGCTGTTGAAGCTGCTAAAGTAGAAATCGCCTACTTCTTCGGCGCTTAATACCTGCTGTATCGCCGTTTCTGCTGCGCTGTGCCATGCGCAGCGCGCAGAAGCGGTTTTTCATTTGTAGTGATGATTTGTTTTGAATAGAATGGGCAACACCGTGAACGCACCTCTGACCAACTTGCTGGACTTCGATCCCGCGCAGCTCACCGCTTATTGCGCCGAGTTGGGGGAGAAACCGTTCCGCGCCAAACAATTGCAGCGCTGGATACACCAGTTCGGTGCGTCGGACTTCGACAGCATGACCGATCTGGCCAAATCGCTGCGTGACAAACTCAAGACCCGCGCCTTCGTACAGGCGCCGGCCATCATCAGCGACCACACCTCGAGTGACGGTACGCGTAAATGGCTGGTGGACGTTGGCAACGGCAATGCCGTGGAAACCGTGTACATTCCGGAAGAAAACCGCGGCACTCTGTGTATTTCCACCCAGGCCGGTTGCGCCGTGAACTGCCGCTTCTGCTCGACGGGCAAGCAAGGCTTTTCGCGCAATCTGACGGTGGGCGAAATCATCGGCCAGTTGTGGATGGCCGAATTCGAACTGCGTCGCACCAAGGGCATCGAAGCGGGCCCGAAAGGCGAGCGCCAGATCACCAACGTGGTGATGATGGGCATGGGCGAGCCGTTGCTGAACTTCGAGCCGACCGCCACCGCCCTGAAGCTGATGCTGGATGATAACGCCTACGGTCTGTCGCGCCGGCGCGTGACCCTGTCCACTTCCGGGGTGGTGCCGATGATCGACAAGCTGTCGCAGGAAGTGCCGGTGGCACTGGCCGTTTCGCTGCACGCGTCCAACGATAGTCTGCGCGATGGGCTGATCCCGCTGAACAAGAAATACCCGCTGAAAGAGCTGATGGCAGCCTGCAAGCGCTATCTGGAATTTGCGCCGCGCGACTTCATCACCTTCGAATACTGCATGCTGGACGGCGTCAACGACAGCGACGAGCATGCGCGCGAACTGGTGGCGCTGGTGCAGGACCGCCAGACGGGCGTGAACTGCAAATTCAATCTGATTCCGTTTAATCCATTCCCGGAATCGGGCCTGCTGCGTTCGAAAAATCCGCGCATCAAGGCGTTTGCGCAGATCCTGCTGGACGCCGGCATCGTCACCACCATCCGCAAGACCCGTGGCGATGATATCGACGCGGCCTGCGGCCAGCTGGCCGGTGAAGTGCAGGACCGCACCCGGGTGCAGGAGCGCATGGAAAAAATGAGCGAATACCAGCAGAAATTCGGTGCCAATTTCGGCAAGATCGTGGAGATCCGTTCCTGATGCTGGCTCTGGCGCAGCGCAGCCTTTCCGCACTGAGCATTCTGTGTGCAGGGTTGCTGCTGGCCGCTTGCGCCTCGTCCGCTACTACGCCGGGCCAGAGCGGCCAAGCCGAGCTGACCACGGTGTCTGATCAGACCGCCAACCAGCGCAAGGTCGATATCCGTATGCAGCTGGCAGTCGGCTACTACGAGCAGGGCCAGTACGTGGTGGCGCTCGATGAAGTCAAGCTGGCGCTGGCCGCCGATCCCCAGTATGCCGATGGCTATGGCATGCGCGGCCTGATCTACCAGCAGATGGGTGAACAGGCACTGGCCGAGGATAATTTTGTGCGCGCCCGCAAGCTCGCGCCGGGGAATCCCGATCTGGCGAATAACTACGGCTCCTTCCTGTGCCAGTCTGGCCGGGTCAAGGAAGCCATGCCGCTGTTCGATGCCGCACTGGCCAACCGCGCCTACCGCGCGCCGGCCAGCGCGGCCAATAACGCCGGCTCTTGCGCCCTGAAAGTGAAAGACTACGCCAGCGCGGAGCGCTATCTGCTGCAAGCCTTGCAGCTGACGCCCGACCTGCCGGCCACCAATGCCAATCTGGCGCGGGTGTATTTTGAAAAGCGCGATGTTGTGCGCGCCAATTTCTTCATCACGCGCCTGAACAAGGTGGCGAAGGTGGAGAGTCTGACGGCCGATGTGCTATGGCTAGCGATTAAAGTGCAGCACCAGCTCGGCGATGCCGGTGCCGAAGCAGCGTGGGCGACGCAACTGCGTCGCCACCATGCCGGCTCGGCCGAGTATGCTGCTTATCAACGTGGGGCGTTTGATGAGTGATACAGGGGAATCAATGAATTCAGAGTGGGTTGAACCGCCGCAGGAACAACAAACCAGCGTGGCCTCGCCCGGCGCGCAAC
Source organism: Oxalobacteraceae bacterium (assembly GCA_027490725.1). Lineage (GTDB taxonomy): Bacteria > Pseudomonadota > Gammaproteobacteria > Burkholderiales > Burkholderiaceae_D > Rugamonas. The sequence goes on along the minus strand of JAIXXN010000040.1, from coordinate 100,009 downwards.
TGGCAGCACAGCGTGAAGCGATGGGGCTGACGGTGGAGCAGATTGCGGATCAACTGAAACTGGCGACGCGTCAAGTGCGCGCGCTGGAAGCTGGTGATTACGATGCACTGCCGAATATGGCCGTGGTGCGCGGCTTTGTGCGTGCCTATGCCAAGGTTGTGAAACTTGATGCGACACCGCTGGTGGCGATGATCGAAGTCGTCTCGCCAACCAGTTACGAAGCTGCGCCGCCCCGTAAAGAGGCGCCGGCCAAATTTACCGAATCGCGTTTCCCTTCGATGACCCAGCGTCCGGCCAGTTCGGTGGCTTGGCTGGTGGGTGCTGCCGCGGCACTGGTGCTGGTGGCCGGTGGCGTGTATGCCTATCAGAGCGGGATGATTCCGCTGTCGATGTTCCAGCGTAGCGATGCCGATGGCGCGAGCGCAGTGGCCGATGCTGCCAAAGCAGCTGAAGCGGCGGTAACGCCGATCGAAACCACCCTGGTTAAACCGGGCGAGGAAAACGCACCGGTGGCCGCGGCGAATGTGCCGCTGGTTTCCGTGCCGCCGTCCGCCGTTGCTGGCGTAGCAATCGACGCCGCAGCGGCTGCGGCGGCAACGCCGTCCGTTACCGCGCCAGCCCCTGCTGCGGCCGCCACGACAGCAGCTCCGGTCGCAGCAGGCACGCCGCCTGCCGGCGCAGCGGCTGCAGCGACCACTCCAGCCAAGCCGGCAGCGACCGCCGCTACCCCAGCGGCAGCACCGGCTGCACCGGCAAGCAGCGCTACCCAGCTGGTGCTGAAAGTGAACGAGGACTCGTGGGTGGAAATCCGCCGTCCCGGTGCCAGCTCGCTGATTTCGCGCACCGTGAAAGCCGGTAGCACCGAGACCTTCGAGATCAAGGATGCGGCACTGCTGATCGTGGGCAAACCGGGTGGTGTGGAAGCGACGCTGGGCGGTAGCCCGCTGGCGCTGCCACCGGTAGCGGGTGGCACGATTTCGCGCGTGAACATCAAGTAACTCTCGTATTTTAAGAAACCAAAGCTGAACACTATGTCTTCTAGCCTCACAGCCATTCCATCGGGTCCCGCAGCACGTCGCGCCAGCCGCCGCGTGCTGATTGCACACGGCCAGCGCCAGATCTGGGTGGGTGGCGATGCACCGGTGGTGGTGCAGTCGATGACCAATACCGATACCGCCAACGCGGTGGAAACGGCGATCCAGATTAAAGAACTGGCGCGCGCCGGTTCGGAGCTGGTGCGTCTGACAGTGGACCGTCCGGAAGCGGCAGCTGCAGTGCCCTACATCCGCGAACAGCTCGACAAAATGGAGGTCGACGTGCCGCTGGTGGGCGACTTTCATTACAACGGCCATACGCTGCTGACCGACTATCCGGAGTGCGCCAAGGCGCTCTCGAAATACCGCATCAATCCGGGCAACGTAGGCAAGGGCGCCAAGCGCGACACCCAGTTTGCGCAGATGATCGAAGTGGCAGCCCGCTACGACAAGCCGGTACGCATCGGCGTCAACTGGGGCAGTCTGGATCAGGCCCTGCTGGCGCGCATCATGGATGAAAATGCCGGTCGCGCCGAGCCATGGCCAGCGCAGGCGGTGATGTACGAAGCGCTGATTACGTCGGCCATCGAAAACGCCGTGCGTGCCGAAGAGCTGGGGTTGGGCCGCGACAAGATCATCCTGTCCTGCAAAGTCTCCGGCGTGCAGGATCTGATCGCCGTGTACCGCGAACTGGCGCGTCGCTGCGACTATCCGCTGCACCTCGGACTGACCGAGGCTGGTATGGGCAGCAAAGGCATCGTTGCGTCGACGGCAGCGCTGTCGGTGCTGCTGCAAGAAGGCATCGGCGACACCATCCGGATTTCGCTGACCCCCGAACCGGGCGGTGACCGTAGCCGCGAAGTGGTGGTGGGGCAGGAGATCCTGCAAACCATGGGCCTGCGCAAATTCACCCCGATGGTGATTGCCTGCCCGGGTTGCGGTCGCACCACCTCGACCACCTTCCAGGAACTGGCGGATAACATCCAGACCTTCTTGCGCGAGCAAATGCCGGAGTGGAAAAAAATCTATCCGGGCGTGGAAGGTATGAACGTCGCCGTGATGGGTTGTATCGTCAACGGTCCCGGCGAATCGAAACATGCCAACATCGGTATCAGCCTGCCCGGCACTGGCGAATCGCCCGCCGCGCCGGTGTTTGTCGACGGCGCCAAAGTAGCGACGCTGCGCGGTGAGCGCATCGTCGAAGAATTCCAGGAAATCGTCCTGAATTACGTCAAGACTAATTACAGCAAGCCTGTTGCGGCTTGATGAACACGAAGAAGATCAATAATGTCCGAACCAAAAAAAGCTGAAAAAATTGTCGCCATCAAAGGCATGAACGATATCCTGCCGACCGATTCGCATCTGTGGCAGCTGTTTGAAAACACCGCACAGTCGGTAGTGCAGAGCTACGGCTTCCAGCAGATCCGTACGCCGATCGTGGAAAACACGGCACTGTTCGCGCGCGCGATTGGTGCTGTCACTGACATCGTGGAAAAGGAAATGTATTCCTTCACCGATTCGATGAATGGCGACCAGCTGACCCTGCGTCCGGAAGGTACTGCCGGTGCCGTGCGCGCCGTTATCGAACACAATCTGGTCTACGAAGGCCCGAAGCGCCTTTGGTACACGGGCCCGATGTTCCGCCACGAGCGTCCGCAGCGCGGCCGCTATCGCCAGTTCTACCAGTTCGGTTGCGAAGCGGTCGGCTTCAGCGGCCCGGACGTAGACGCGGAAATGATCATGATGTGCCGTCGTCTGTGGGACGATCTGGGCCTGGAAAACATCCGTCTGGAACTGAACTCGATCGGTGATGCGGAAGAGCGCGCGCGCCACCGCGTCGATCTGATCGCCTATCTGGAACAGCACGAAGAGATTCTCGACGCTGAAGCCAAGCGCCGTCTGCACGCCAATCCGCTGCGCATTCTGGATACTAAAAATCCGGCCATGCAGGAGATGGTCAATCAGGCGCCCAAGCTGCTCGACTACCTGGGCGAAGAATCGCTGGCGCACTTCAATGGCGTGCGCAAGATCCTCGACCACAACAACATTCCTTACGTGATCAATCCGCGTCTGGTGCGTGGTCTGGACTACTACAATCGCACCGTGTTCGAATGGGTCACCGACTCGCTCGGCTCGCAGGGCACGGTATGTGCCGGCGGTCGTTACGATCCGCTGATCGCTTCGTTTGGCGGCAAGCCTACCCCGGCGGTCGGTTTCGCCATGGGCATCGAGCGTCTGCTGGAGCTGCTGAAAGCGGCCGGTGAACCGGATCAGCCTAGCCAGTGTGACGTGTATCTGGTGCATCAGGGCGAAGCAGCACAACTGCAGGCCTTCGTGCTGGGCGAGCGCCTGCGCGACGCCGGTCTGGACGTCATCATGCACGGCTCGACCGCTGCCGGTGCCGGTAGCTTCAAGTCGCAAATGAAAAAGGCCGATGGCAGCGGCGCATCGTTTGCCGTGATCATCGGTGAAGACGAAGTGCAGAACCATAGCGCCGCCGTGAAAGCCATGCGCGCCGCGGAAGGCGAGCAGCAACAGGCGACTGTGCCGTTCGATGATGTGGTGGATTTCGTGGTGGACCAGATTACCGAAAGCGGCGATCATCACCACCACGTACACGATGAGAACTGCGATCACTAAGTATCACTAAGCATCACTGAGCAGCATCATAAGCATCACTGAGCATCACCAAGTTTTACTAAATTTTGCAAGCCCGGCTCATTTTTAATAACCCTTATAACTAGCAGACACACTGACATGGCATACGATCTCGAAGAACAAGAACAAATTGCTTCCCTCAAAGCTTGGTGGGAAAAGTACGGCAATCTGACCTCGTGGGTGGTAATTGCCGGTCTGGCGGCGTATTCCGGTTTCAACGGCTGGAACTACTATCAGCGCAATCAGGCGACTCAGGCTGCCGCGCTGTACGACGAGCTGACCTCGGCCGTCGATGCCAAGGACAATGCCAAGGTGCTGCGCGCCGCCGGCGACATGGAAAGCAAATTCGGTAGCACCACCTACGCGCCGATGAGCGCACTGGTAGCGGCCAAGAGCAGCTTCGATGCCAGCGATGTGAAATCGGCCAAGGCCCAGCTGCAATGGGCGATCGACCATGGTGGCGAGGATTTCAAGGCAGTTGCGAAAGTGCGTCTGGCTGGCCTGCTGCTGGACGAAAAAGCCTATGACGAAGCACTGAAAGTGCTGGCTGGCGACGTGCCTGCGCAGTTTGCCGGTTCCGTGGCGGACCGCAAGGGCGACATCCTGGTGGCGCAGAACAAGCTGGCCGAAGCACGCACCGCGTATCAGGCAGCGCTCGATGCGACCGACAAGAAATCGCCAGGTCGCCAGCTGATCCAGCTGAAATTCGAAGCCATCGGCGGCTCCGTACCTGCCGCTAAAGACGCCGCTTAATGTTTCAGCGCCGCCCCGGGCGGCGCGCTCAGATCAAGGTTGAAATATGCGTATTACCGAAAAAGTTATTGCTGCAGGCTTGCTGACGATGTTGGCCGGCTGTTCCTTGTTCTCGTCCAAAGATACCAAGATCCAGCCTGCCGCGCTGCTTGATCTGAAAGGTGGCGCGACCCCGCGCACGGTATGGAAATACTCGCTGGGTAAAGCCGGCAATGCGGTGTTTACTCCGGCACTGGTCGGCGAAAACCTGTACGTGGCCGACGGTGATGGCGTGCTGGCACGTCTGAATGCGGCCACCGGTAAAGAGCAGTGGCGCGTCAAAACCGGCACCGATCTGACGGCCGGTGTGGGCAGCGATGGCGAGGTACTGGCAGTGGGTGGCACCAAGGGTGTTATCCTTGCGTACGACGCCAATGGTAAACAATTGTGGAAAGCACAAGCTAGCAGTGAAGTGCTGTCGGCACCGGTAGTCGGTGGCGGGGTGGTGGTGGTGCGCAGTGTGGATAACCAGATCACTGCCTACGACGCCAAAACCGGCGTAAAACGCTGGTCGGTGGCCCGTACTACCCCGGCCCTGACGCTGCGCAATGCGCCCGGCATGGTGATCAATGGCCCTAACGTGTATGTGGCCCAGCCGGGCGGCAAGCTGCTGGTGCTGACGCTGGCAACCGGTCTGCAGCGCTTCGAAGTGGTGGTTGGTGAGCCACGCGGCGCGACCGAACTGGAACGTGTTACCGATATCGCCGGTACCCCGGTGATCTTCGAAAAAGATGTGTGCGCGGTGTCGTATCAGGGCCGGGTTGCCTGCTTTGATGCGCTGACCGGTGCGCCGCACTGGAGCAAGCCGGCGTCGTCCGATGTGGGCGTGTCGGTGGATCAGCGTTTTGTATTCGTCTCCGACGACAAAGGTGAAGTTGCAGCCTACAGCCGTGAAAACGGCAGCAACGCCTGGAAGAATGACAAACTGTCCTACCGCCGCCTGTCGACCCCTGTGTCGTACGGTCGTGCCGTGGCAGTGGGTGACTTCCAGGGGTATGTCCATCTCCTGTCGCGGGAAGATGGCGCATTTATAGGTCGCGCCGCGACCGATGGCAGCCCGATTCAATCGGATCCTGTGATCGCCGGCGCGAATTTGATTTTCCAAACCCAATCAGGGACAGTGACCGCACTCGCGGTCGAGTAAATAATGAAGCCGGTAATCGCACTAGTGGGTCGACCCAATGTAGGGAAATCGACCTTGTTCAATCGTCTGACCCGCTCGCGCGACGCGCTGGTGGCGGACTTGCCCGGGCTGACGCGTGATCGTCACTACGGCGAGGGCCGTGTCGGCGAACGTCCCTTCCTCGTCATCGACACGGGCGGCTTCGAGCCGGTCGCCAAGGAAGGCATCATGCACCAGATGGCACTGCAGACCAAGCAGGCCGTGGCCGAAGCCGACATCGTCGTGTTTCTGGTCGATGGCCGTCAGGGTCTGACGCCGCACGACAAAACCATCACCGACTTCCTGCGTAAGAGCGGTCGTCCGGTGATGCTGGTCGTGAACAAATCGGAAGGCATGCGCTACACCTCGGTGGTGGCGGATTTCTACGAACTGGGTCTGGGCGAACCGTATTCGATTTCGTCGGCACACGGCGATGGCGTGGCCGATCTGGTGGAAGAGGCGTTGAACCTGGCGTTTGCCCAGCGTCCGGAAGATCCGGAAGAGCTGGAAAAGACCGACCACGGCATCAAGATCGCGCTGGTTGGCCGTCCTAACGTCGGCAAGTCGACCCTGATCAACACCTTGCTGGGTGAAGAACGCGTGATCGCCTTCGACATGCCGGGTACCACCCGTGATTCGATCGAGATTCCGTTCGAGCGCGAAGGCAAGCAGTACACCCTGATCGACACCGCCGGTATCCGCCGTCGCGGCAAGGTGTTCGAAGCGATCGAGAAATTCTCGGTCGTGAAAACCCTGCAGTCGATCTCGGAAGCCAACGTGGTGGTGCTGCTGCTGGATGCCCAGCAGGACATCTCCGAGCAGGATGCCCACATCGCCGGCTTCGTGCTGGAGACGGGCCGCGCACTGGTGGTAGCCGTCAACAAGTGGGATGGTCTGCGCACCGACGAACGCGATGAAATCAAGATCGATATCGACCGCAAGCTGGACTTCCTGTCGTTCGCCAAGACCCACTTCATCTCGGCGCTGAAAGCGCAGGGCATTGGCCCACTGATGAAGTCGGTGGACTCGGCCTATGCCGCTGCCACGGCGAATCTGTCCACGCCGAAGCTGACCCGTGCGCTGATCGAAGCGGTCGAGAAGCAGGAGCCGCGGCGTAAGGGTTCGATCCGTCCGAAGTTGCGCTATGCGCACCAGGGTGGCATGAACCCGCCGGTAATCGTGATTCACGGCAATGCACTGGATGCGGTAGGCGAACCCTACAAACGCTATCTGGAAAAGCATTTCCGCGACACCTTCTCGCTGATCGGTACGCCTTTGCGCATCGAACTGCGTACCGGTAAGAACCCGTTCTCGAAAACGGGCGGAAAATAAGGCGTTTTTAAGGACTTTTTTTGCGCTACACAAAGCAAAAAAAGTCAAAACAGGTTACAGTGGCTTAGAAGCACCATTCTCTCTCTGGCGAGCGGTGTTTCAACGGAAATCATTTGACTTTCGTTGAGCCACGTACTTGAAATTAAGCGTTTCGCCTCCAAATCGAACACAACAACACAAAAATGGAGCTGTTATGAGCAACAAAGGGCAACTGTTACAAGACCCATTCCTCAATGCCTTGCGCAAAGAGCACGTGCCGGTATCGATCTATCTGGTCAACGGCATCAAGCTGCAAGGTCACATCGAATCCTTCGATCAGTACGTTGTGCTGCTGCGCAATACCGTGACGCAAATGGTCTACAAGCACGCCATTTCGACCGTGGTGCCGGCACGTGCCGTCAACCTGAGCATCGATTCGGACGCGGAATAAGCACTTGCCGCAACGTCTACCATTCACCTGTCTCACTAGCCTGACCGTATGCGTGCTGCACTAGTCGGTATCGACTTCGGTCAGGGCGATTTCGCCGCCAGCGTCGAGGAACTGCAATTACTGGCCCGTTCGGCCGGTGCAGATCCGATCACGACCATCACGGCCAAGCGGGCGGCGCCGGACGCCGCCTACTTCGTCGGCAGCGGCAAGGCTGACGAAATCGGCCTCGCGGTGCTCGATCACGGCATCGAAATCGTCATCTTCAACCATGCACTGTCGCCTGCCCAGCAGCGCAATCTGGAAAAGCGCCTGAATATCCGCGTGCTGGACCGCACCAGCCTGATTCTCGATATCTTCGCCCAGCGTGCCGCTTCCCATGAAGGTAAGCTGCAGGTCGAGCTGGCCCAGTTGCAGCATCTGGCGACCCGCCTGATTCGCGGCTGGACTCACCTGGAACGTCAGAAGGGCGGTATCGGTCTGCGCGGTCCCGGTGAAACCCAGCTCGAGACCGACCGCCGGCTGATCGGCGAGCGTGTCAAAGCGCTGCGCGCGCGTCTGGACAAGCTGCGCAAGCAGCATGAAACCCAGCGCCGTTCGCGTGGCCGCAGTCAGACCTTTTCGGTGTCGCTGGTCGGCTATACCAATGCCGGCAAATCGACCCTGTTCAATGCCCTGACCAAGGCCGGCGTGTACGTCGCCGACCAGCTGTTCGCTACCCTTGATACCACTTCGCGCCGCGTCTACATGGGGCAGGAAGTGGGCAATGTGGTGGTGTCCGATACGGTTGGTTTTGTGCGCGAACTGCCACACCAGCTGGTAGCGGCATTCCGCGCTACGCTGGAAGAAACCATCCATGCTGATCTGCTGCTGCACGTGGTCGATGCCTCATCGCCGGTGCGCATGGAGCAGATCGAGCAGGTTAATCTGGTGCTCAAGGAAATCGGCGCCGATCACATTCCGCAGATTCTGGTGTGGAATAAGATCGACGCGGCCGAACTGGAGCCCTCGGTTGAGCGCGATGAATATGATAAGATTTCCCGCGTATTCCTCAGTGCCCGTACGGGTGCTGGTCTGGATCTGATGCGTGGCGCCATTGTCGAATGGGCCAAGCAGGCGCCCGGTGCGCGGCTCCAGCAGGCCTATGACTGCGAGGATGGCGAGACAGCAGAACTAGCAGCACCAGAAATAGCAGCACCAGCAGCAGAAGCGACCGACGCAGAAGATGTCACGGCAGCAGCAAGCAGTCCCACCCTCACTCAAGTTGGATCACACTAATGCGTGTCCCCTCGATTTTTAAACGTCTCGGCCTGAAAGCCAATCTGAATGACCCGCGCTGGGGTTCGGATCAGCAGGACGGCAAGCCGCAAGCCAACGAAGGCAAAAAGCCGGGCGAAGGCCCGCCCGATATGGAACAGCTGTGGCGCGATTTCAATCAGCGCCTGAACGGTCTGTTCGGCCAGAACAAGCGCCCGGACGGTAATGGCGGTGCGACGCCGCCAAATCGTCCCGGTCCGGATGCTGCCGGCCTGCGTGCCACGGCTGGCGCCGTGGCCGCGGTAATCGGCCTGATCTGGCTGGCCAGCGGTTCCTTCATCGTGCAGGAAGGTCAGACCGGCGTGGTCTACACCTTCGGCAAAATCAGCCACACCACCGGTGCCGGTTTTAACTGGCGCTGGCCGTATCCGTTCCAGAGCGATGAAACGGTGAAAGTGTCGCAGATGCGCATGGTGGAAATCGGCTATCGCGGCAATATCAAGAACAAGCAGGCGCGCGAGTCGCTGATGCTGACGGACGATGAAAATATCATCGACATCCAGTTCGCCGTGCAGTTCAAGCTGAAAGATCCGGTGGCCTGGCTGCTGAATAACCGCGACGAAGAAGATACCGTGCGTCAGGTGGCTGAAACGGCCATCCGCGAAATCGTCGGCAAGAACAAGATGGACTTTGTGCTGTATGAAGGCCGTGACAAAGTGGCGCTGGAAACCCAGCAACTGATGCAGCAGATCCTCGACCGCTACGCTTCCGGCGTGCTGGTGTCGAACGTTACGCTGCAGGCCGTGCAGCCGCCCGAGCAGGTGCAAGTGGCGTTTGACGATGCCGTACGGGCAGGGCAGGACCGCGAACGCCAGAAGAATGAAGGTCAGGCCTACGCCAATGACGTGATTCCGAAAGCTCACGGTACCGCGTCGCGCCTGTTGCAGGAATCGGAAGGCTATCGCTCGATGGTGGTAGAAAACGCTACCGGTAACGCAGCCCGCTTCAAACAAGTGCTGACCGAGTATCAGAAAGCGCCTGCCGTGACGCGTGACCGGATGTATCTGGAAACCATGCAGCAGATTTACTCGAGTGCCAGCAAGGTGATGGTGGATGCTAAATCGGGCAGCAATCTGCTGTATCTGCCGCTTGATAAGTTGATTGCGCAGGCTGCAGCCAGCGATGTTGCCAACGCCGCCAAACCTGCTGCTGCCAGCACTGAAGCAATTCCGACGGTGGAAGTGAACCGTCAGCGTGATCCGCGTGCGCGCGAAGCCTTACGTGACCGGGAGAGCCGTTAATGAACCGTATAGCCAGTACCCTTGTGGCGGCGTTTGTCGCCTTCCTGCTGCTGTCGTCCACCGTGTTCGTGGTCGATCAGCGCAAATATGCGATCGTATTCGCGCTGGGCCAGATCAAGGAAGTGATCCGCGAGCCGGGCCTGCACTTCAAGCTGCCACCGCCGTTCCAGAACGTGGTGTTCCTCGATAACCGTCTGTTGACGATCGAATCGGCCGATGCCGAGCGTTTCATTACTGCCGAGAAGATGAATATTCTGGTCGACAGTTTCGTGAAATGGCGCATCGGCCGCGCCGATGGTCAGGCCAAGCTGTATTACGTGACCTTCAATGGTGATGAAAACCGTGCGCGCGACCGTATGTCGCAAATCGTCAAGGCGGCACTCAACGAAGAAATTACCAAACGTACCGTGGGTGAAGTGATTTCTGGTCAGCGCGGCAAGGTGATGGAGGGTATCCGCACCAAGGTGGTGGCCGAGGCCACCCAGATCGGTGTCGAGATCATCGATGTACGCCTGAAGCGGGTCGAGTACGTCGAGCAGATTAATAACTCGGTGTATGACCGCATGAAGGCCGAGCGTCTGCGCGTGGCCAATGAACTGCGTTCGACCGGTTCGGCCGATTCGGAAAAAATCCGTGCCGATGCCGACCGCCAGCGCTCCGTGATTCTGGCCGAAGCGTATCGCGATGCCGAGCAGATTCGCGGTGAGGGCGATGCCAAGGCGTCGGCTATCTATGCCGATGCTTTCGGTAAAAACCCCGAGTTCTACAAGTTCTACCGTAGTCTGGAAGCGTATCGCGCCACCTTCAAAAATCACGGCGACGTGATGGTGATGGATAGCAGTTCCGACTTCTTCAAATACTTCAAAAGCTCCGGCACTGCCGGTGGCGCCGCCCCTGCTGCGGGCAAGAAGTAAGGCCTGACCCCTAAGGGAACCCCTTGGGGAGCCCCTAGGGGAACCCCTAGGGGAGCCCTGACCGGATGCCGGATGGCATCCGGTCAGGGCGGTTCCTTGTGCTTTAGTGCATCTTTTTCTCCTGCCAAAACGCATTTTCGCGTAAAATATCAGGTTCGGCCTACCGCTTGTCGGTCGACGTGCGCGTTGCGCATTGTTCATTTTTTAATTACTTCAGTCTCAGTTTCCCATGCCGAATTGGCTTTTGCCCGAGAATATCGCCGACGTTTTGCCGTCGGAAGCACGCAAGATAGAAGAGTTGCGTCGTCTGATGCTGGATAACTTCCGTCTGTACGGCTACGAACTGGTGATGCCACCGCTGCTCGAGTATCTCGAGTCGCTGCTGACCGGCGCCGGCGAAGACACCGATCTGCGCACCTTCAAGCTGGTTGACCAGCTGTCGGGCCGCATGCTCGGTCTGCGCGCCGATATGACGATTCAGGTCGCGCGTATCGATGCGCACTTGCTCAACCGCGCCTCCGTCACCCGTCTGTGCTACGCCGGCAGCGTGCTGCATACCCGTCCATCGGGCCTGCATGCCACCCGCGAGCCACTGCAGATCGGTGCCGAGATCTATGGCCATGCTGGCCTGGAAGCCGATGCGGAAATTCAGGAACTGGCACTGGCCTCGCTGGCACTGGCCGGTTTCACCGCCGTGCGTCTCGATCTGAGTCACGTCGGTGTGCTGCGCGCGATTCTGGAAGGGGATGCTGCGGCGGCCCGCGATGCCGCGCACATCGTCCAGCTGCTGCGTGCCAAGGATGTGCCGGGCCTGCAGGCGCTGACGCAGGATTACGCGCCGCTGGTGCGCGCCGCACTGCTGGCCCTGCCTAGCCTGTACGGTAGCGTCGATGTGCTGGGGCGTGCCCGCGAAGTACTGCCGGATCTGCCCGGTATCAGCAAAGCGCTGGCCGAACTGGCTGCGCTGGCAGCGTCGGCACTGGGGCGCGCCGAAGTGGCGATCGATCTGGCCGACCTGCGCGGTTATCAGTATGAAAGTGGTGCGATGTTTGCACTGTACGTGCCCGGCCTGCCGAATGCGGTCGCGCGCGGTGGTCGTTACGACCACGTTGGCGAGGCGTTCGGCCGGGCTCGTCCCGCCACCGGCTTCTCGCTTGATTTGCGCGAACTGGCGCGTCTGTTACCTACCGCGGAGCGCAAGCATTCGATCCGCGCACCGTGGGGCAATGCGCCGGAGTTGAAGGAAAAAATCGCCGAGCTGCGCAAGTCCGGCGAAGTGGTGATCCAGAGCTTGCCGGGTCACAGCAACGAACTGGACGAGTTCGAGTGCGATCGTGCGCTGGTCCTCGACGATAGTGGTAGTAACTGGATTCTTAAAAACTTAGGTTAGTGTGATGTCAAAGAAAAACGCAAAAAACGTCGTCGTCATCGGTACCCAGTGGGGCGATGAGGGTAAGGGCAAGATCGTCGACTGGTTGACCGATCATGCACAGGGTGTGGTCCGCTTCCAGGGCGGTCACAACGCCGGCCATACGCTGGTCATCGGCGGCGTGAAAACCGCGCTGCAACTGATCCCGTCGGGCATTATGCGTCCGGGCGTGGCCTGCTACATCGGTAACGGTGTGGTGGTGTCGGTGCCGGATGTGCTGCGCGAAATCGACAAGCTGGAAAAAGTCGGCGTGGAAGTGGCATCGCGTCTGAAAGTATCGGATGCTGCGCCAGTGATTCTGCCTTACCACTCGGCACTGGATCTGGCCCGCGAAGCGGCCCGTGGCGCTGCCAAGATCGGCACCACCGGCAAGGGTATTGGCCCGGCCTATGAAGACAAAGTCGCCCGTCGCGCAATTCGCGTGGCCGACCTGCTCAACGAAAAACGCTTCGCTGAAAAGCTGGCGGAAAATCTGGACTACCACAACTTCGTGCTGGAACACTATCTGAAAGCACCGCGCGTTGAGTACCAGAAAACCCTGGATGATGCTCTGGCCTACGTGCCACGTCTGCGTCCGATGGTGACCGACGTGTCGAGCGCCCTGTATGCTGCCCACAAAGCCGGTGCCAACCTGCTGTTCGAAGGCGCCCAGGGTTCGCTGCTGGACGTCGACCACGGCACCTATCCATTCGTGACCTCGTCGAACTGCGTGGCAGGTAATGCTGCTGCCGGTGCCGGCGTGGGCCCGAACATGCTGCACTACATCATGGGTATCACCAAGGCTTACACCACCCGCGTCGGTTCCGGTCCGTTCCCTTCGGAACTGCCAACCGATGCCGGCGTAGGCCACCATCTGGCGCAAGTGGGCCACGAGTTCGGCACCGTGACGGGCCGCGCCCGCCGCTGCGGCTGGTTCGATGCAGCACTGCTGCGTCGCTCGGTACAGATCAACGGCGTGACGGGCATGTGCCTGACCAAGCTGGACGTTCTGGATGGTCTGGAAACCCTGAAGCTGTGCACCGGCTACACCATCGACGGCGTGGCCGTCGATATCTTCCCGTCTGGCGCGGAAGAGGCAGCACGCTGCGTGCCGGTGTACGAAGAAATGCCGGGCTGGACGCAAAGCACCGTGGGCGCCAAGTCGCTCGAGGCGCTGCCAGCGACCGCCCGTGCCTACATCAAACGTATCGAAGAGTTGGTCGGCGTGCCGGTCGACATGGTTTCGACGGGTCCGGATCGTGAGGAAACGATCGTCCTGCGTCACCCATTCGAGTAATCAAGGAACTGTTATGAGCAACCCACAATCGAACGAAAAACACCTCTGGGTCAGCTGGGATGAGTATCACCGTCTGATCGAGCGTCTGGCACTGAAAGTCCATGAATCGGGCTGGAAGTTTGACCAGGTGCTGTGCCTGGCGCGCGGCGGCGTGCGTCCCGGCGATGTGTTCTCGCGTATTTTCGATGTGCCACTGGCGATTCTGTCGACCAGTTCCTACCGCGAAGAAGCGGGCACCGTGCGCGGTGATCTGGACATCGCCAAATACATGACGATGACCAAAGGCCCGCTGCGCGGTCGCATCCTGCTGGTGGACGATCTGGCTGACTCCGGCGTGACGCTGGTGAAAGTCATGAAACACCTGACGGAAAACTTCCCTGACGTAACGGAAGTGCGCTCGGCAGTGATCTGGACCAAAGGTTGCTCGGTATTCAAGCCGGATTACCAGATGGAAGAACTGCCACACAACCCGTGGATCCATCAGCCGTTCGAAGATTACGACGGCCTGCGTCCGCACCAGCTGGCGGCGTGGATCAAGAAAGGCGAGAGCGCCGAGTAAGCGCTGGCTAGCGGATGGCGCGAGGCCATGCGCATCGCCGACGCTCGGTCGATGCGCATGCGCTGCGGTCGAGCGGCGTCAGCTGAATCTGGTGGTACACTTGGAATGGGAGCTGTGGCTCCCGTTTTTTATTTAAGCGATGGCGCCCATGACCCAAAATTTCTTCCAGACGTTTATCCTGCTGCTGCTGGTAACCGATCCCTTCGGCAATGTGCCGCTGTTTGCCAGTGTGCTGAATCCCGTGCCACCAGCGCGCCGAGCGCGCATCGTGATGCGGGAATGTGCGATCGCCTTCGTGCTGCTGCTGATTTTCATGTTCTTCGGGCGCCACTTCCTGACCGCACTGCAGTTGTCGGAAGTATCGCTGCGCATCGGCGGCAGTGTGATTCTGCTGCTGATCTCGATCCGCATGATTTTCCCCCATCCGGATGGCGTACTGGGCCGTACCGAAGGGGGCGAGCCCTTCATCGTGCCGCTGGCCATCCCGGCTCTGGCCGGTCCTTCGGCACTGGCCACCGTGCTGCTGTTCTCGCGCGAGAGTACCGGCGAAGTGCTGGTGCACGTGGCGGCGCTGGCGGCAGTGGGCATCGTCTGGCTGGCCGTGTTCCTGAGCGCCGAGCGCTTGCAAAAAGTACTAGGCCCGCAGGTGATGACGGCCTTTGAACGCCTGATGGGCCTGATTCTGACGGCAATGTCGATCGAGATGCTGCTGGGCGGTATCCGCGAGTTCGTCAAGTCCCTGTAATCCCGGCCCGAAGTCGCTTGACTTCGGGTTTTTCGGCGCCTATATTTAGATGATTATCTAATTAGATGTTGATCTCATTATGTCGCTGGCCAACCGTACTTTCAAAGCCATTGCCGATCCCGCGCGCCGCGAGATCCTGAGCCTGTTGCGCGATGGCGAACGCAGTGCGGGCGAGCTGGCGACCCATTTTTCCATGAGCAAACCCACCATGTCGCATCACTTCGCCGTGCTGCTGGCTGCCGATCTGATCCGGCGGCGGCGCGACAAGCAGACCATCTGGTATAGCCTGAACACCACGGTACTGCAGGATGTGCTGACCTGGGTGATGGACTTACATGCCCCGGCGACGGGAGAAGGGAAGTGATGAAAACCCGGTTTCTAGTGTTCAGTACGTTCTTGCTTGCGGGACTGACCGCCCTGATGGTCTATTGCTGGCCGCAACTGCCGGCCCAGGTGCCGATCCACTGGGCTGCCGATGGCAGCGTGAATGGCTATGGCCCGCGCGCCAGTCTGTGGCTGTTCGGCCCCGGCATGCTGGCGGCGCTGACCTGGCTATTCTGCCAGTTGCCGACCATGTCGCCACAGCGCTACGGTATCGCCGGGTTTGCGGCGACCTATTATTACCTGTGCGGTGTGGCCCTGACGCTGTTTGCCTACGTGCAGGCGCTGGTGCTGCTGGCGGCCATGCAGCGCGGCTGGCCCATGCAGTTGGCGCTACCGGCGGGGCTGAATGTGATGCTGATACTGCTGGGTAATCCGATGGGCAAGGTGCGGCGCAATTTCTTCATGGGCATACGCACCCGGTGGACGCTGAATAATGACGTGGTGTGGCATGCCACGCACCGGCTTGCGGCGCGCCTGATGGTAGCCAGTGGTGTGCTGGGACTGATTGCACTGGTCCTGCAGCTACCGTTCTGGCTGCAGAGTGTGCTGATGCTGGCGTGGGCACCGCTGGCTGTGCTGTATTCCTACCGGCGCTATCAGCAGGAGCAGCAGAGGGCGGCATCATGAGGCGCGTGATCTGGATGCTGCTGTTGTGGGTCTGTGCCGGGGTGGCAGCGGCAGGGCCGCAAGCGGTGTCACAGGCGGTGACGGGCGGCCTACTCTACGGCACGCTGTGGCTGCCGGAGCGGGGCGCCCAACCGTCACAGGCGGTGCCGCTGGTGTTGCTGCATGCCGGTTCGGGGCCGACCGATAGAGATGGCAATAATCACTTGCTGCCCGGCCCGAATGACAGCTTGCGCCTGCTGGCGCAGGCGCTGGCGCAGCAGGGCATTGCGACTCTGCGTTATGACAAGCGCGGCATTGCAGCCAGCGCCAACCCGCTCTGGCACGAGGCCGAGCTGCGCTTCGAGGACTACATCGAGGACGTGCTGGCGTGGACTGCCACGCTGCGCGCCGACCGGCGTTTCTCGCGCCTGATACTGGCCGGCCATAGCGAAGGTGCGCAGATCGTGGCGGAGGCCTGCGCGCGGGTCAAAGTCGATGGCTGCGTGCTGATCGCGGGCGCCGGACATCCGGCCGATGCCGTGCTGCGTGCCCAGTTAGCGCAGCAATTGCCAGCACCCTTGCTGGCGGAGAACGAGCGGATTCTGGCTGCGCTGAAACAGGGCAGGCTGGTCGATGATGTGCCGCAGCCCCTGCAGGCCCTCTACCATGCATCGGTGCAGCCGTATCTGATTTCCTGGTTGCGCCACGATCCCCGTCAGGCGATTGCGGCGCTGACCATGCCGGTGCTGATCCTGCAGGGTAGCGCCGACCTGCAAGTGTCACTAGCCGAAGCGCAGGCGCTGGCCGCAGCCGCGCCGCGCGCCCGACTGCAAGTGATCGAGGGCATGAACCACCTGCTGAAAATGGTCGGCACGGATGCCGAACTGCAGCGCCTGTCCTATGCTAGTCCTGCCTTGCCGGTATCGTCACAGCTGGTCGATACGCTGACCAGCTTTGTGGGACAGCGCACGCCTTAGGCGATGTTGTCGGCGCCCGGTGCGCCGAACAGTTGCTGTTTGAGGACATGCAGCTGATCGCGCACCTGCGCCGCTTTCTCGAACTCGAGATTCTTGGCGTGATCGAGCATGGCTTTTTCCAGCCGTTTGATTTCCTTGCTGATCTGCTTCTCGCTCATCGCTTCATAGCGCGCTGCCTGCTGCGCCACTTCGCGCGCCTCGCCCGCTTCGGCGGCGTTGGCCGGACTGTACACGCCGTCGATCAGGTCCTTGATGATCTTCTGCACGCCACGCGGCACGATGCCATTGGCGGTGTTGAAGGCGATCTGTTTGGCGCGGCGGCGCTCGGTTTCGCCGATGGCGCGCTGCATCGAATCGGTCATGCGGTCGGCATACAGTAGCGCCACACCGTTGAGGTTACGTGCGGCGCGGCCGATGGTCTGGATCAGCGAGCGCTCCGAGCGCAGGAAGCCTTCCTTGTCGGCGTCGAGAATCGCCACCAGCGACACTTCCGGCAAGTCCAGACCCTCGCGCAGCAGGTTAATCCCGACCAGTACATCGAAGGTACCGAGGCGCAGGTCGCGCAACAGTTCCACCCGTTCGACGGTTTCGATATCGCTGTGCAGGTAGCGTACTTTGATGCCGTGATCGCTCAGGTATTCGGTCAGCTGTTCGGACATGCGCTTAGTCAGGGTGGTGACCAGCACACGCTCGTTCTTGGCCACCCGCAGGGTGATTTCCGACATCAGATCGTCGACTTGCGACAGGGCAGGGCGCACGATGATCAGCGGATCGACTAGCCCGGTTGGGCGCACCACCTGTTCCACCACCTGATCGGCGTGGGTCTTTTCGTAGTCGGCCGGGGTGGCTGATACGAAAATGGTCTGACGCATTTTCTGCTCGAATTCCTCGAACTTGAGGGGGCGGTTATCGAGTGCGGACGGCAGGCGGAAGCCGTAGTCGACCAGATTGGTTTTACGCGAACGGTCACCGTTGTACATCGCGCTCAGCTGGCCTACCAGCACGTGCGACTCGTCGAGGAACATCAGCGCGTCTTTGGGCAGATAGTCGATCAGTGTCGGTGGCGGCTCGCCGGGCAGGGCGCCGCTCAGATGGCGCGAATAGTTTTCAATGCCCTTGGTAAAGCCGATTTCCGCCATCATTTCCAGATCGAAGCGGGTGCGCTGTTCGATGCGCTGTTCTTCGATCAGCTTGTTTTCCTTGCGGAAGAAGTCTAGCCGTTCGCGCAGTTCGTCCTTAATGGTTTCAATGGCGCGCAGCACCGTCGAACGGGGCGTCACGTAGTGCGAGCCGGGATACACGGTGAAGCGGGGGATCTTCTGTTTGACGCGCCCCGTCAATGGGTCGAACAGCTGTATCGATTCCAGTTCGTCATCGAACAGGTCGAGCCGCACCGCCAGTTCGGCATTTTCCGCCGGGAAGATGTCGAGCGTATCGCCGCGCACGCGGAACGTGCCGCGGCCGAAGTCGATCTCGTTACGGGTGTACTGCATCTGGATCAGGCGGGCGATGATGTCGCGCTGCGAGACGCGGTCTTTGGCGCGCAGCGTCAGAATCATCTGGTGGTATTCGGTCGGGTTACCGATACCGTAAATGGCCGACACGGTGGCCACGATGATCACGTCGCGCCGTTCCATCAGTGATTTGGTGCAGGACAGGCGCATCTGTTCGATGTGTTCGTTGATCGAGGAATCCTTCTCGATGAACAGATCGCGCTGCGGTACGTAAGCTTCCGGCTGGTAGTAGTCGTAGTAGGAAACGAAATACTCGACCGCGTTTTCCGGGAAGAATTCGCGGAATTCCGAATATAGCTGGGCTGCCAGCGTCTTGTTCGGTGCGAACACGATGGCCGGGCGGCCCATGCGGGCAATCACATTCGCCATGGTGTAGGTTTTACCGGAACCGGTCACCCCCAGCAGTGTCTGATAGAACAGACCATCGCTGATTCCTTCGCACAATTGCGTGATCGCGGTGGGCTGGTCGCCGGCCGGCGGGAACGGTTGGTGCAGACGGAAAGGGGAGTCCGGAAAGGTGACCACCGTCGCTTCCGGGAAGTTTACTGCGGGTAAATCAGCCATCGTGTACCGACCTTTGTTAAAATAATGGCCTGCCAGCGGCCTGAAGCAGTTATTTGGTGCGCGCTGTCTACTTTCAACCGCAGTGAACCGCTTCCAATCGAATCGAATCTTATCATGACGAATCCTAGCTTGTTCAGCGCCATCGACATGGCCCCACGCGACCCAATTCTGGGTATCACCGAAGCATTTAACGCCGATCAGAACCCAGCCAAAATCAATCTGGGTGTGGGTGTTTATTATGACGATAACGGCAAAGTGCCGCTGCTGTCGTGCGTGCAGAAAGCTGAGGAGATCCTGATCGCCGCACCAGCACCGCGCACCTATCTGCCGATCGAAGGTCTGGCAGCGTACGACAAGGCCGTGCAGGAGCTGGTATTTGGCGCAGACAGCGCTGTGGTACAGGAAAAACGTGCGATCACCGTGCAGGCCATCGGCGGTACCGGTGCCCTGAAAATCGGTGCCGACTTCCTGAAACGCTTCGCGCCAGACGCGCAAGTCTACATCAGCGATCCAAGCTGGGAAAACCACCGTGCTCTGTTCGAGAGCGCCGGTTTCACCGTCAACAACTATGCTTACTATGATGCAGTCAGCCATGGCGTGAATTTCGCCGGCATGCTGGCCGACCTGAAAGCCATGCCACGCGGCGCCATCGTGCTGCTGCACGCCTGCTGCCACAACCCGACCGGCGCCGACCTGACGTCAGCCCAGTGGGATGAAGTGATTGCTGCCGTCACTGCTGGCGGTCTGGTACCGTTCCTCGATATGGCCTACCAGGGCTTTGGCGCCGGGATCGCCGAAGACGGCGCCGTGGTGCGTCGCTTTGCTGATGCTGGCGGCCCGCTGCTGGTGTCGAATTCGTTCTCGAAGTCGTTCTCGCTGTATGGCGAGCGCGTCGGTGCACTGAGCGTAGTGGCAGCTAGCAGCGAAGAAGCTGCCCGTCTGATGTCGCAAGTGAAGCGCGTCGTGCGTACCAACTACTCCAACCCGCCAGTTCACGGCGGCAAAGTGGTGGCCACCGTGCTGACCACCCCGGAACTGCGTCAGATGTGGGAAGACGAGCTGGCCGGGATGCGCGTGCGCATCAAGGAAATGCGTGAGACCTTCGTGGAAAAACTGAAAGCCAAAGCGCCAGCCCATGATTTCGCCTTCGTGCGCGATCAGGTGGGGATGTTCTCGTACTCTGGCCTGAGCAAGGCACAAGTCGAGCAACTGCGTGCTTCGTCGATCTACGCCGTAGATACCGGCCGTATCTGCGTCGCCGCACTGAATTCGCGCAACATCGATGTCGTGATTGACGCCATCGCAAAAGTGCTTTAAGATCTTGCTTCTTCGGATGCGTCGAATGATGCGTCCGAGTGGCAGCAGCGATAGTGTTAAAAGTTAATGCGATAGTAATCTTGTCGAAATTAACTAAACAGTATAAAATGTTGCCTCAATTCCCTGATAGCTCAGTTGGTAGAGCGACGGACTGTTAATCCGCAGGTCCCTGGTTCGAGTCCAGGTCGGGGAGCCAGAATACATTTGACCAGAAAGCCCAGCCCTTACCGGCTGGGCTTTTTGCATTGGGACGGAGGGAAGACTCAGTGGAATAAATTAAAGTTGTCAATAGATAATTATTAAATTATATTATCTATTTTCTAATTTTTGGAATTGAAATGCGTTCTTTCCCCGCAGCTTTACTGGTAGCCGGCTTGGTGGCCACTGCCCCCGCTTATGCGACATTGCATTCCTATTCGGTGAAGGGGACGTTGACTGCGGAGTGGACGCCGGTTCCTCCCGAGCTGGGCAGTGTCTATCAACTCGGCACTCCCGTCAGCGGCATATTTACCATTGATGACGGTATCCCCGATTCCGGTTACTCGGATTCGAATTGGTACCGCGGAGCATTCAGCGGTACTTTTCAGGTCGGCACCAATGTGGTGACCGCTTCCAGTAGTCTGGTTTATACCTTCGGTACAGAGTATTACTCGACCGTCACTATGTTGGGTGGCAACGCCTGGGGGACTGGCGGTACCGTCAGCGATACCCAGCCGGTCGACAATCTCCGGCTGATTGGTCTGCAATTAAGGTTCTTCTATCCGGGCGGTCGCCCGATGGATGTTCCTGTCAAGACGTGGTTGGCGGATGCCGATCCTCACTCCGGCGACTTTTATTTGCAATATGTCGATGCGAATGGGCAGGGCGTAGGCGCTTGGTGGCAGATTACGGAATTGGCTTCCGTGTCACCGGTGCCCGAGCCAAGTGCGAGCGTTTTATTCCTCGCCGGCAGTGCAGTGCTGTGGGCAACGGGCTCGCGCCGTCGTCGTCGGATTCAGGCGACTGGAGTCGCCGACTGTTAATCCGCAGGTCCCTGGTTCGAGTCCAGGTCGGGGAGCTAGAACACAGAAAAGCCCAGCCTTCACCGGTTGGGCTTTTTTGCATTGGGCAATGGCTTTCGATTTTTGTTGCAATAAAGAAATGTAAGATATCTTCTTGACACTGCTTGATTTAAGTTTGATAATGGCAACACGTTAATCAAATTCAACCAGCAGTTCACTCAGGAAAATACATATGCGTATGATCAAATCCGGTATCGCAATCGCAGCGATGGCTCTGCTGGCCCCTCTGGCTCAAGCTAGCACTTTCACGAATGGCGGCTTCGAAGACAGCAGCTTCTCGGGTACGTTCAAGACCTACGGCGAAGGCACTAACCTCGGCGCTTGGAGCGTTGTCTCGGGTAGCGTTGATCTGATCAACAACTACTGGACCCCATCCGAAGGTCACTACAGCCTGGACCTGAATGGTACTTCGGCAGGTAGTATTGAGCAGACCTTCTCGACCGTAGCTGGCCGCGTCTACACCGTGACCTTCGATATGGCTGGTAACACCGACGGCGGCGGCAAGGTCAAGACGATCTTTGCTGGCGACGCTGATAACACCAATACCTTCACTTTCAACACCACTGGCCACAGCAAGGGCGCGATGGGCTGGGAAACCAAGTCCTTCTCGTTCACCGCTGTTGATAGCACCAGCACCCTGTCGTTCTCCGGCTTCGCTGGCAACAAAGCCTACGGCGCAGCGATCGACAACATCACGGTGAGCTCGGTACCTGAGCCAGAAACCTATGGCATGCTGCTGGCAGGTCTGGGTCTGCTTGGTATGATCGCACGTCGCAAGAAAGCAGCTAAGTAATTCGTCTGCGACTTCTGGCGACACAAAAAACCCGCACCGAGTGCGGGTTTTTTTATGCCTAAAACTGTATTCCGGAGCAAGTCGCCAGCAAGGGCAGCGGTGCAGGTGCCGGTGCCGGGTAGGGAGGCATCTGGGCAGAATTGCCGGGCGAATTCACTGGACCACGAAATTGTGCTAACTTGCATGCGTGCACGATCTTGTGCGCGCTACGCGCTACGATTGCCGGCTGCGTAGACTTCCCTTCAATTCACTCCCGGGCAAACAATATGCGCAAAGTCCTCGGTTGTCTGGTGTTAGGCGTTGGACTGGCGTTCACAGGGCTGGTGCGGGCCCAGACATTGCAGGTGCTAACTACCGAGGTGCCTCCCATGGCCTTCGTCAAGGACGGCAAATTGCAGGGTTTTTGTGTCGATATTGTCGAAGAAATCCAGCATCGTCTGGGGCGTTCCTTCCCCATCGCCGTGATGCCGTGGGCGCGCGCCTACCACCGGGCGCAATCCGAACCCAATACATTGCTGGTGTGCCCCAAGCGCACCGCTGAGCGCGAGCAGCAGTTTCAGTGGCTTGGCCCCTTGCTATCGACATCTACCGGGCTTTACGCCAAGGCAGGAGCGATAGCGAAACTGCGTACGCTGGAGCAGGCCAAGCAGCTCTCCAGCATACTGGTCGTGCGGGCCTCGTATTCGTCACAAGACCTTGCTGCTGATGGGTTTCACAACCTTTACGAGGTCAATGATGCGACGAGTATGGTGCGCATGTTGATGGCGGATAGGGCGTCCGCGATGATGCTGGAGCGACAGGAGCTGGAGCGGGTGTTGAAGGCCGAAGGGCTGGCGCCGCAAACCTTCAGCCCGGTTTTCGAGTTGCTGTCACCCACCACTAATCTGGCGTTTTCCCGGGATGTTCCCCGTCAGACTGTGCGTCAGTGGCGCAGGGCATTCGAGGCGATGAAGCAAGATGGGACCTACGGCAGACTGCGTGAGAAGTGGTTTCCTGTAACAAATACTGCGCGGTGATGCGGCGTCCTGCGCGGTGCGACTGTTGCTCAATTATTAATTGAGCGCTGCCGTGGTTCCGTTCCGATCGCGGTGCCAGGGCATGCCTTAGTCCCCGGGGCGTCTGTCTGGTGCGTTGCCTGCTTGCTATGTCACTCACGAAAAGCACGAAGGTTTCCCCAATTGCGTGCTACTCTTTCTCGTCGCTAACACGAGTCTGCCAACGATGTCCCTGCTGCGATTTTCCGCTCTGTGCCATGGTTTCCTTTACGGCTTACTGGCGCTGCTCACTGCCCCCGTATTGGGGATGACCTTGTGTGTGAGCGACCGGCCGGCCGCGCCACTGACTTTTCCCGATCATGATGGGCAGTCCCAGTACCTGGTGCGCGCCGCAGCCCGCGCTGCCGGCAGCGAGGCAGTATTCGTGGTGCAACCGTGGAAGCGTTGTGTCGAGGCGTTGCGGGTGGGGCGGGTGGATGGTGTGTTAGGAGTGCAAGCTTTCCAAGCGTATAAAGATTTTATGCGCTTTCCTCTCAAGAACGGTTTGCCTGACCGAGCCTATACGCTAGGCGTGGATACCTGGGTGTTTGTCACCCGTGCGGACTCGTCTGTGCGATGGGATGGCAAAGCGTTGACGGGGGTGAGTAGTTCGGTTTCCTATCCCAGTGGCGTGAATGTGGTGCGTGCGGCGCTCGATACTCTTGGCATCAGTAATTCCGACACTGCCAAGACGGCGCTGCAGTTGATGCAGATGCTGATGGCTGGCCGCTTCCATGCGGTGGTGATACGCGAATCGGATGCGCAGGGATTCCTTGCCCAGCAGGAGTTTAAAACGCTGCGCATACTGGCGCCTGCATTCTTGCTGAGTGATGCCTATCTGACCTTCGGCAACGAGTATGCGGATGCCAATCCGGCACTGGTGGCAGCGACCTGGGAGGGGATACGGCGCGTGCGGTCCAGCCGGGAGTGGGCCGAGTTGGCGCCCACGCTGGCAAAGTAGGGGAGCTCAGCCAGTTGGGCGGCGGCGCGCCAGGTGTGGCCGAAAAAAAGATTAGGTAAATCTGGAATCAGCAGCTATAATTCTGGCCTCAATTCCCTGATAGCTCAGTTGGTAGAGCGACGGACTGTTAATCCGCAGGTCCCTGGTTCGAGTCCAGGTCGGGGAGCCAGAATACTGAAAAGCCTCATGTGTGTTGGAACGGCCAAGGTCGTTACAGCGTCACATGGGGTTTTTTGCTGTTGGAAGCAGTTAAACCGGCCTCAGCTGTAATCGTGCACCGATCGCCCCGTTCCCCCTCCCGCCGCCATTATGTCTTGCCCAACGAGCCGCGCGTCATCGATGCCGCTCGTCAGACTCGGCTAACGGCAGACTACCTGTTGCCGCATCTGGCCGATGTTGAAGCGTTCTTTCTGGCGCTGCGCGCTCAGGTGGATGCCGAACTGGCGCCGCGCCAGCCCGTCAAACTGGGCAAGCCTTATCCGCTGGGGCAGTGCCTGGAAATCACGCTGGCTGCCCAGCAACTGCTGAAGGCAGTCACGCCCGTGCAATTACCGAGCGCAGCGGCGAGTGCCGGCTATGCGGCCCATCTGGCGTTCCGCCGTGCGGGCGGCATGCTGCGGCAGGTGTGGGGCGATTTGCGCGGAGAGTTCTTCCAGAATGCTTTTCAGTTGGGTAGTCTGTACCTCGATGTTTCCAACGACACCGTCACGCCCAGCAAACCCAAGGTCGAGATTTTGCCGTTTGCCGAGGCGCGTTTCGTGGCAGTGCGCGATTACGAGCATTTCAGCCAGGTGGCGCGCCGTTACTGGAAGGTGGAAGTCTATCCCAATCACATACTGCCGGAGCTGGCGCCGTATTGTCCTTTGCTGTGCCAATACCCGGATGGCCGGCTGATCGTGGCGGAGATCTCGGCGTATATGGCGTCGCTGACGGCCGCCGGCCGCTTCCAGCCCAGTGAGCAGGTGCTGGACCGCTGGACCTTGCCGGATGCTGTGTTCTATCAGGCGCAACAGGCTTTGCAGGGGCACCCACAACTGGCAGCCGATCCGGCTAGCGGACGGCGGCAGGCCTTGCAGGCCTGTCGCGTACAGCGCCGTCAATTTCTGCAGCCCATGGCGCAACGGGGCAACCGCATGATGTTAGCGGCCAGTGCCATTAATCAACAACTGGCGCTGGCCAGCAGCACGCCAGCACCTCAGGCGTCGCAGACGGCGCCCTTATTGCAAGGAGTCGCACAGATGAATGCCCGGGAAGCAATTACTATCGATGGTCAAACCTATGCACTGGCCAGTTTGTCGGATGAAGCACGCCAGAATTTGCATAATTTACAAATGTGCGAACAGCGTGCCCAGGAATTGCAGCGTGATCTGGCCATCACCCAGACCGCCAGAAATACCTATGCCCAGGCGCTGAAGGCTTTATTGCCGCAGGCCTGATGCGGGGGCTGTACCTTCCAGTTGCTTGCTGAGCTGGAAATACTCGGGGTGGCGCCGGATCATCTCGCTGGTTTCCGGCGACAGCAGGGGATTGGGTAGGGCGAAGATGCGGCGGTTTTTCATGTTTTTGGAGAGCAGGGTCCGGCTCCAGCGTTTCTCGAACATGGCGTCGAAGCTGCCATCGCTGATCATGCGCTGCAGGCCCGCTTCCAGGCGGCGCGCCAGCTCGACCCGTTTCGGCGCGACGAAGAAAAATACTGGCGCCGGATACGAGAGTGCCAGCGTCGGCTCCACCATCAAATTCAGATCGGCATGCTTGCCTAACTCATCGTCGACTTCATTCACGCCCAGCGGGATGGCATCGAAGCGCTGCGCCTGCAGCATCGAATACAGGGTGTCGTAGGTGGACGAGGTGACGGTGTTCAGTCCTGCAGCTTTCTGGATGGTGGTGTCCGGCCAGTCATGTCCCTGGCCCAGTTTGAAGTTGTTGCGCAACTCGTCCAGGGTCCGCACGCGTGCAAAGCGCTCGGCCGATTCGGGCCGGATGACTAGCAAGCGGTTGCCCAGCAAGCCCTTCAGCAGCGGGATGCGGATCACCTTTACCCCCTGTTCGCGGGCCTGCGACGTCATACTCCAGTACACATCGAGCCGCTGGTTGCTACGCAACTGCATGAAGGCCCGATCCTGCGTCATATGGGTTTCCAGCCAGTGGAATTGATCCGGCGTGGCCCCCGGTGCTTTGGCCAGCGCCGTGCGCAGTAGCTCGTTGATATACGGTGCCCACGGTTCCCGGTCGTTGGAGCGGGGCAGGTAGATGTCTTCGGCGCGCAGGGGCGCAGCCTGACACAGTAGCAGGATGCACAGCAGAAGCGGGCGGAGTCGGTACATAAGCTTGCTTCCGGAGCGGGCGGCTAGGGCTTGCTCAGCCCGAGCATGGGTTTTTCGCGCTGCCGGTAGAAACTGGCAAGCTGCTCGCCGTAGCGTTGCCGGCTGTCATTGCCGAGCCAGCGTTCCGCCGTCTGACGCAGCATGTGCGCGCCTTCGCGGGTGCCCAGAATCGCATCGATCTTGCTTGCCGTGGCCTTGCCCCAGGGCGTTTTCGGGCAGGCAAAGCCCATGGTGACGGGCGTGTTGCTGCCAGCAATGGGGCGGGTCTGTAACTCGCGCAGCATGGGGTCACGGCTCAGATAGTAGGCATGCACAAAGTCGTAATCGATGGTGTAGTCGGCCCGGTTCAGCAGCAGGCGGGTAAAAATATTCTCCCCGTAACTGCCGATCGGTGTCACTTCCATGATGACGTTGTCGGCACGCTGGCGCAAGGTGCGGTCGATGGTGATGCCAAAGCTGCGCTTTTCACTGAGCAGGCCGCGCAATTGCCGCTGCGCCAGCAGGCTGGGCAGATCGACCTCATGGTGGGCATTCAGGGGCAGGGCGCTGGCGGCATCGCGGCGGAAAATCAGCTGGGGAGGTGGCAGCAGGCTGGCCGGGACGATATAGGCCTTTTCCAGCCGTTGCGGAGTGATTAGGGTGAAACTGTAGCAGGCGGGCTGACCCGCTTCGAGCAGGGTCCAGCTACGCTTCAGGTTGGCATATACGAGACGGTGTTCCACTTCCGGCCAGCGCGCGCGGATATAGGCGATCTGCTGATCGGTCATGCCATCGCTGGGCCGGCCATCGAGGCGGATCGAGGCCGGCGGCAAGTCGGGCAACAGCCAGGTCATGACGTTCTGCGCCCCGGCCATGACAGGCAGTAGCAGGGACAGGGTAAGGCAGAACTTGCGCATGGCGATCAGGTCACTTTGTGGATGCTATCGTTGCTAGTGATTGTCATGCTGGAAATCACTGTGGTGCAATGAAATTTTTCAAAATCGTCGCTGGACGTTGCCTTCATGCCTAGATTGGTGCAGTTTCGTACTATAAACGCACGGTTTTGCGTATTTCCGGTAGACGGAAATCTTGTGCGTGGGTATTCTGAAACCTATTTCTGGCCAGAAGGGACTGTCATACCTGTTGTAATCGAGATCGTCACACCCTCAGCACTGGTGTTGGCGCCTTGGCAGGCTGGTGGTGCATGCCCCTGCAGGCCGCAATCAGGAATGGAAAGATGAGGTCGTCCGCTTGTCGCACGTCATGGTCTTGATCCGTCTCTCACTGGACCAGGAAAAAGAGCTGTCATCTTTTGTAGAAAATGAATAGAGGTAGAACATGGTTGGGGAAAATAAGGATGTTGTGTACGGGACCGAAGACTTGTTGATGAGTCTGTGTAACTCGGTTACCCGTGTTCTGAACGTCGCTACCCAGAGCAAAGTGAATTACTCGGGCATGGTGCAACGGATTACCAAAATCGGTCTGAAACCGGATATTGGCTGTTTCGTCCTGTTCGATGGTGGTTTTACCGGACTGGTGGTACTGAACTTCGCCGCCGACACGGCCATGGAAATTTATGAGCGCTATATGCTGCACATGGGCATGCCAAAGTCGGAACTGGCCGGTTCGCACACCTCGGATGAAGTGTCGAACATCATGGGCGAATTGATGAACCAGATCGTCGGCGACTTTACCGGCAAGGTGCGGCGCGAACTGCAAACCAATATTACCCAGAATCAGCCGAAAATGCTGGTACTGAACAAGCAGGTGATGCTGAGTGTGGATACACCACTGGATCGCCCGGAAATGCGGCGTGTGACCTTCTACACGGAAAAGAGCAATATCTTCTATCTGGAACTGGCGATCGACCGTACCGAGTTCATCCGTCTGCACGATTTCGATGCCAGCGAAGTATCCGATCCGGACGCACTGATGGAGCAGGAACGCGACAATCACGCGGCCAACCAGGGTGGTGGTAGCGCGTCCCGCTCCGATGAAGATGCGATCAACGACGAGTTACTGCGTTCTTTAGGCATGTAACACCGCGTTTCTTCCCGAAACATGCAAGCAGCTGTGGCATTTCTGTCACAGCTGCTTTTTTTATATCGGTGTGCCGCGCGCTATTTTTGTGCCGTGCAGCCCCCTGCGACCCGCGATTATTCCGTGCCAGTGCAGGGTGTGCCAAATTTCTAACAGTAAATATCGTGCTGCTTATATTGCGCTTGCAATACATGGTATCAATGAAAGAAAATACTGCCCTTTCGCAAGCCGGTGCATTCTAGGCATCATTGCGCGGCCTCGCCGCCGCTTGCGCAGCCACGGTCACATCAGATGACTGGACAGAAGTCACTATAAAGAGAGAACAGGAGACACTGTTTTTAACTCTTTGTCACACCACCAATCGGGAAATTGAATGATCAAACTGTCGAAGATGCACAAGCGCCTGCTGGCGCTGAGCGCCGTCATGCCTATCGGTTCCGCCCTGGCGCAAAGCGCCACCGAACCACAGCTGGAAACCGTGACCGTGACGGCGCAGCGCCGTACCGAAAACATCAAGGATGTGCCGGTTTCCGTCACCCTGCTGAAAGATGAAAAACTGGACGTGCTGCTGTCCGGCGGTCAGGATATCCGTCTGCTGGCCGGTAAAGTGCCATCGCTGAATGTCGAGTCGTCCAACGGCCGTACCTTCCCGCGCTTCTACATCCGTGGCTACGGCAACACCGACTTCAGCACCTTCGCGTCGCAACCAGTCTCGCTGGTGTATGACGACGTCGTACAGGAAAACGGCATTCTGAAAGGTTTCCCGATTTTCGACGTGGCTGGCGTGGAAGTGCTGCGCGGCCCACAAGGCACCCTGTTCGGCCGCAACACCCCGGCTGGCGTGGTCAAGTTTGAATCGGAAAAACCGAACACCAAGAAAGTAGAAGGTTATTACAACCTGTCGTGGGCCACCCACAACACGGTCAATGCCGAAGGCGCGGTCAACGTGCCACTGTCGAGCGAATGGGCAATGCGCGCCTCGACCCTGCGTCAGCACCGCGACAACTTCGTCGACAACACCTTCACCAAGCAGAACGACGTGCTGGAAGGCTACAACGAACACGCCGAACGCGTGCAGTTCCTGTACACCCCGAACAGCAGCTTCAATGCGCTGTTCAATGTGCACTCGCGTACTACCGACGGCAGCGCCCGTCTGTTCCGTGCCAATATCATCAAGAAGGGCACGAATGACTTCGCCGATGGCTACGACTTCACCAAGATCAACACCAACGGTCTGAACCAGCAGAGCCTGAGCAGCAATGGCGCGAATGCCCGTCTGAGCTGGGATCTAGGTAGCGTTAAACTGTTCTCGGTGACGGCTTACGAAGGCGTGGACAATTACTACAGCCGTGGCGACATCGATGGCGGTACGCCTAGCGGTCCGGGCTTCATTCCTTTCCAGGTTCAGACCGGTGGAGGCTTGAGCTGGCTGCACCAGTACAGCCAGGAATTCCGTGCTGAATCGAAGAATGCTGGTCCGCTGAACTGGCAGACGGGCGTGTACTACTTCAAGGAAAGCGCCGAAGGCTATAGCAACAACTTTGACAGCAACACCCAGCTGCAAACCTCGCATCTGCAGAGCCACCAGAACAACACCGCCTCGGCAGTGTTCGGCTCGCTGACCTACGATCTGTCGGATGCCGTGATTCTGCGCGGCGGCCTGCGCTACACCCACGACAAGAAAGACTTCCGTACCGTGGAAGCGATCAACGTGACCCAGATCGGTCCGAAGTCGGTGGATGAGAGCAAGAACAAAGCAAACTGGGATCTGAGCGCCACCTACAAAGTGAGCAAAGATGTCAGCGCTTACGCCCGCGTGGCAACCGGCTTCCGTGCGCCAAGTATCGCTGCGGCGAGCGCATCGGTGCCTATCACCATCGCTGACGCGGAAACCATCACCTCCTACGAAGCAGGCGTGAAGGCTGACCTGTTCAACCGTCGCGCCCGCGCTTCGCTGAGCGTGTACAACTACGACGTGAAGAACCAGCAACTGACCGTGGTCGGTGGTAACTCCAACGTCACCAAGCTGATCAACGCAGCCAAGACGGCTGGTCGCGGTCTGGAAGCCGATTTCGAAGCCTTCATCACGCCGGACTTCAAAGTCAGCGCTGGCGGTTCCTACAACTTCACGGAAATCAAGGACGCCTCCCTGTCCGTGGCCAAGTGCGGTTCGTGCACCGTCACCGACCCGCTGAACGCCGCAGGTCGTGTGAGCATCGATGGCAACCCGCTGCCCCAGGCACCGAAAGTCATCCTGAACGCCACCGCGCGCTACAACTGGGCGCTGGCTGACGGCAACCTGTTCGTGCTGACTGACTGGTCGTATCGCAGCAAGATCAACTTCTTCCTGTACGAAGCCAAAGAGTTCACCGGCAAAGCGCTGGTCGAAGGTGGCGTACGCGTAGGTTACAACTGGGCCGGCGGCAAGTACGAAGTGGCCGCATACGCACGCAACATCACCAACACCGAGCGTATCATTGGCGCGATCGACTTCAACAACCTGACCGGTTTCGTCAACGAGCCACGTCAGTTCGGTGTGCAGTTCAAAGGCGGCTTCTGATTTTTCAGAAAATGCCTGGCTAGCCTAGACAGCTAGAAAATGGCCGTATATAATGCGGCCTCTTTTCCCTGATAGCTCAGTTGGTAGAGCGACGGACTGTTAATCCGCAGGTCCCTGGTTCGAGTCCAGGTCGGGGAGCCAGAATTCAGCAAAACCAGAAAGCCCAGCCCTCACCGGCTGGGCTTTTTGCATTTCCAGAACCGGGGTCAGATCCGACATCTAGACACGAGCTCCGCCGTATAACCGGGGCCAGATCCGACATTCAGACACGAGCTCCGCCGTAATGAGGCAGGAACAGTCCAGGCCGTGTCCGGATGTCGGATCTGACCCCGGTTTTGTTGCGTTCGGGCTTCTGTGCCGTATCAATGTCGAAGCCAGCGGCAGTTTTATGCTCGGTCGGTAGCCAATAAAGGAGACCTGACATGAGACACCAACCGTTTGTTGCCACACTGAGCGCCCAGCCTGTGTTTGCGCTGGGTGAACCCATCGTTATTAGCGGCGAAATCGAAAATACCAGCGCCGAGGCGTATCAGTTGCTGATCTGGGGCACGCCACTCGAGCCCACCCTGAGCGGCGACTGCTTTGTCGTCGAGCGCGACGGCGAGCGCATTCCCTACGATGGCCGCTTCGTCAAACGCGGCGACCCACCGGCCAGCGCCTATACGCTGATCGGTCCGGGTGAACACCAGAGTTTTAGCGTCGATATTTCCGAGGTGTACGCGATCGATCAGCCCGGACAGTACACGCTGGCCTTGAACGCGGTGTTTTTCGATGCCTTCGTGGTGGTCGGGAACGTCAAGGCGGGCGCGCGCAAGCGTGAGGTACATGAGCTGCACGTGGCGCCGCCAGCCGATGTGGGGTTCGAGGTGGTGCAGGGTGATGCGCCTAAATCGACCTCCGGCCAATTGGCCCGCAAAGCCGAGGCTGGGTCGCAGCTGGCGAAGAATAATGCCAAGGCGCCCAATTTCAACGGTGGCACGGCGGCAGAACAGGCTGACACCATCATCGCCCATGGCAATGCGCAGTATTTTGCAGCACTCTCGGCAGCCCAGCTGGCTGCCGGACCGGCCAGCAGCAATGCTTTGTACCAGACCTGGTTCGGCGCGTTCAATCAGGGCCGCTATGATGAAGTCACGGACGACTACAACAAGATCTCCAGCACGCTGGCCAACGAGCAGGTGACCTATGATTTCACCGGTCAGGGACACGGTAGCGATACCTGTCAGCCCGGCTACTTCGCCTTTACCTACAAGGGCTCGCGCACGGTCTGGCTATGCGGCAGCTACCTGAGTGCAGCGCAGATCGGCACGGACTGTAAGTTCGGCACCTTGGTGCACGAATGGAGCCACGCGGTCGTCAACACCGACGATATCCAGTATGGCGAAGCAGCCTGTCTGGCACTGGCCAGCAGTGATCCCGGCAAGGCCATCAACAACGCGGACAGTCACGAATATTTTTCCGAGCATCTGGCGCAGTCCGACGTCGGCAAGAGCGTCACCTTCATCACCGACCGCAGCACCTTCGGCAAGGATGAAATCGACACGATGCCTTCCCCCGCTGTGATCGATAAGGCCTTCTACGTGCTGGCGGACGGCTTCTGGCCAGACAAGCTGGGCATTACGGCAGGCACGCTGGGCAATGCCCCGACGGTGAAGCCGAACATCACCTTCAGCCCGGCGATCGCCGGCATGTCGGTTACCGTGACTGCGCTGGAAGCTGAGGATGCCAGTCTGCCGATTGCACCGCAGCGCTTCACCTGGGTCTGCCGGATCAGCTTTGCCAACAGCAGCGGCTTCCCCGCCAACGCCGGCGAAACGCTGGCGGTCAACATGACGGCGACGCTGGGCGGCCTGAGCGCCAACGCGCAGATCCTGCTGATCCGTGACCCCAATCCGTGGGAGGTCGATGGTCCGACCTCATGGCTTAGTACGGACTTGCGCGTGTTCAAGATCCGCGACGGTGATGCGCGCTTCGGCGCTACCATCAACGGCAACCCGAATGCCTACATCCAGCAGGTGCTGACCAATCTGAACGCCGGCACGGCGGGCGAGAGTTTCGACAATCTCGCCACCGACGCGACGCTGGAACTCGCGCAGAAGGTCAATGGCACGGCGATGTTTAACTTCGCCATCGCCCGTGTGCATTATCGTGGTACGACCAATATCAGCAAGGTGCGCAGCTTCTTCCGGCTGTTCCCGGCCAGCACCACGTCGACGGAGTTCGATGCCGGCACGACTTACCGCCGCGCCACCAGCGGCAGCGATGTGATTCCCTTGCTGGGCCTCAGTGGCGCTGGCGATCTGCTGACCATTCCATGCTTCGCCGAGCCGCGCGTCGATTCATCCAATACCGCGCTGACGGCGCAGCACGATCCGGCCAATGTACGCAGCATGAACGGTAACGGCAGCGAAGTGTTTGCCTACTTCGGCTGCTGGCTCGATATCAACCAGACTCAGGCACAGTTCCCGACCCATCCATCGCCTGCCAACGGGCCGTGGGGTTCGGGCCGCAAGAGCATCCAGCAACTGGTGCGCAACGCCCACCAGTGTCTGGTGGCGGAAATCGCCTTCGATCCCGCTCCGGTGCCGGCCGGCATCTCGCCTGCGGCCTCGGACAAGTTAGCCCAGCGCAATCTGTCGATCATCGAATCGCCCAATCCCGGCTACGCGTCGTCACGACGGATACTCGGCACCTTCGAGTTGCGTCCGGCCAAGGGCGCCGAGCAGTTGCCGGACCGCCAGCCGGACGAGCTGCTGATCGAGTGGGGTAATTTGCCGAAGGATACTATCGCCAGCATCTACATACCGGAAGTGGCGGCTAGCCAGATTGTCGCGCTGGCCGGCACGCGCTACGCCAACCATGGCATCAGCTTGCTGGATGAGCAGACCATACAGCTGGCAGTCGGCGGCATTTCCTATGTGCCGCTGCCGCCGGGCGCCGCGTTCGGCCTGACCGGTTTGCTGTCGCTGCAGTTGCCGGACACCATACACAAGGGCGAGCGCTACACGGTGATCGTACGCCAGGTAAGCGACACCTTTGCCTTACCGCCGGTGGTGATCGGCATCCGTGGCGCACAGCGCGGCGAAGCGCCGCACGAGCAGGCAGTCGACGTCATCCGCTGGCGCCGGGTGGTGGGCAGTTACCAGCTGACGATTCCGGTGCGCACCAAAGAAGTCATTGTGGGCGCCGAATCGCGGCTGCTGTCGGTGCTGCGCTGGATACTCGAGGCGGTACCGACGGGCGACCGTTGGCATCCCGTGTTCAGCCGCTACGTCTCGCTGATTGGTGAGCGGGTCGGCGGACTGGGTGGCGATCCCGATCACATCAAACCATCGCCGGACGGCTCGGGCGGCGAGCAGGGCGGCGACACTGACGCTCACCCTCCCGGCCACGACCACGGCGATCAGGACGCGCAGCGCTATCAGGGCAAAGTCAGTGGATTGATCTACGATTGCTTCGGTGATTTTGCCGGCTTCCTGCTCGACACCTGTGGAAAAGAACGGGAATTCTGCACGCATGAACAGCGCATCGAACTACTGGCGCGCACCGCGTGGCGAGAGCGGATCGCCATCACGGTGGTGGCGTGCACAGCGCACCCGCACCGACCGCTGAGCATCATCCTGCAGCGGGCGCCGCAGGCATGCCTGCCGGCGTGTAGCGAACCATAGCCGCTTCGATCCAGCAAAACCCAACGGCTTTCCATAACCCGAAAACCGGGGTCAGATCCGACATCTAGACACGAGCTGAACTGTTACCGCTCAATTACGGTGGAGTTCGTGTCCGGATGTCGGATCTGACCCCGGTTCTAAGGTGTGGGGGGGGCTGGCGGGTTGGCGGCAGGCGGCGTCGCTGTCCCAGCGGTCGGCGCAGATGCGGCTGCGGCATAGCATGCCTTCGATTAATCCTAACTGCTGGCAGCGTGCCAGGAGCGGGGCGGTGGGGGCGTTGGCGTGCCGTTCAACAATATCGCGGTTGATGCCCGCTGCAGTGGGGGGATGGCTGGCGTGGGCGACCAGTGCTGCGAGTAAGGCGGCATCGCTGTCGCTGCTTTCTTTGGCGCGCTCGGCCGGGATGACTAGCTTGCCCGGATCGACCCGATGGGCGCTGCGGCGCGCGCTTATGTTCCGCTCGGGCTTGCTCTGCGCAGTGCTGCTTGGCATCGGCGGCGGATCGCTATGGTGAGGTCGATCCGTTGTTGCGGCATTGATGATCCGGGCCACGGCTGCTGGTTGCGGCGTCGGCGCGATCACGACGCTGTCCGGCGCGCTGGAAGCGGCCAGCGGCGCGGGCACCGGCGGCGCTACCTTGGCGGTATGAGGCATGGCTTTGGGCGGTTTCTGCATGTACCAGGAAGCGCTGCAGACCACCGCAACCAGCATTCCCAGACCAATCGTCCAGCTATCAATGTTCCAGCCGCGGCTGCTTGCCGTCGTCGTGGCGGGCAAACCGCCATTGGCAAGCCGCTGCAGGATGCGCCAGCTGGGCTTGCACTTGCGCTGCTGGCGGGAGATCAGGCTAGGGATCTGTTTAGGGCCGGGCACGATATTTTCTCCACATTTGATCTGCTCCTTCACCGGTTTTTTATCAGGCATTAGGCTCGGACCTTCTGGTTCAGCAGTTTCCTGTCTCCTAGGCCGTCCGACTTTGATGGAGCGCACTATGTTGCTGTTCTTTGTGCTGATGGTTTTTCTGCTGAGTTGTGGCGCTGCCGGCTTGCTGCTGTTTCCCAGCGCAAGGATGATGCTCAGGGCGTCCGCACAATGGCTGCTGCAGCGCTGCAGTGCTAGCGTCGCCAGACCATGGCAGGATGGCGTTCTGCAGGTGCAACAGCTCGCTAGCAGGACCGGCAGCGGCAGCGATGCACTGCTGAACTTCCTGCGCCGCCGCATATTGCTGATGCTGGCAGCGCTGGTGCTGGTGTCCGTACCGGTACTGCTGGCGCTGATCCTCGGCGGCGCCACCCTGCTGGACGCTGTCTACAGCGAGGGCCGACCGAGTAACGAGCAGGTACTGGCCTTGCTGCAGGGTGAACAGCTGGCGCTTCCCGTAGCGCCGCCACCGCTGGCGTTTACTACGGCAGATGTGGTGCAGATCCGGCCGCTGCTCGATAGCGCCAACCGCAACTGGCAATTGCTCGATCCGGGCTTTTCACGCCGCCTGCTGCAGGTGTTCCGCGTCATGCGCGAGCAGCATGGCTACCAGATGGCGATACTGGAAGGTTACCGTAGTCCGGAACGCCAGAATCTGCTGGCGCTGGCAGGATCCGGAGTCACCAGCGCCCGCGCGTTCCAGAGCTATCATCAGTTCGGTCTGGCCGCCGACTGCGGGTTTCTACGCGACGGCAAGTTGCTCATCTCGGAAAAAGATCCGTGGGCCATGCGCGGCTATCGCCTGTATGGCGAGGTGGCGGAAGCGGCCGGACTGCGCTGGGGCGGGCGCTGGACCATGATGGATTTCGGCCATGTCGAGCTGCAGCAGTCCGGCCGGCTGCGCGAATAAGGATGATGCTGGTCAATCATTGTCCTGTCGCAAAAAATGCTGGCATCGCTGGTGGCAACATTGGCCGGTCCGCCTGCTGCAGTGGCGCAATCTTTTCTGCCGGCCAATCCCATGATGCGACGACTTTGGTACTTGATCACCGAACCCAGCAACTTGAAACAGCCCCTGAGCCTGATCGGCCTGGTAGCGACGGTCGCACTGTTCTTCCTTGCTGCCGATATGCTGAACATTTCGCTGGACTGGGCTTTGCTGGCGACGCTGCTACTGCTGGTGCTGGCGATCGCCGTCTATTTCTGGCGACGGCGCCGCACCAAGAGTGACGTGGAAAATCTGGAGCAGGCCATCGGTGCAGCGGGCCAGGGGCAGGAAGCGCTCTCGCGTGAGCAGACCGGTGCGGAGGTGAAGCAGATCCGCGAGGCTTTGCTGAAGGCGATTGCGACCCTGCGTCAGTCCAAACTGGGCGCCGTGGCGGGACATCGTGCGTTGTACGAACTGCCCTGGTATATGGTGATCGGTAATCCGGCGGCGGGCAAAAGTAGCGCGATCACGAATTCGGGTTTGCAGTTTCCGTTCGCTGACGGCAAAGTGCTGCAGGGCGTGGGCGGTACGCGTCACTGCGACTGGTTCTTTACAACCGAAGGCATATTGCTCGATACAGCGGGGCGCTATGCGGTGCAGGAGGAGCATCGTCCCGAGTGGTATGGTTTTCTCGATTTGCTGCGCAAGCATCGCCATCGCGCGCCGATCAACGGGATGCTGATTGCGGTCAGCATCGCGGAACTGCGCAGCGCGACGCCGGAGGTGGCCCTGCAACTGGCGCGCAGTTTGCGCCAGCGGGTACAGGATCTGATCGAGCACCTGCAAGTGTTTGCGCCGGTGTATGTGGTGTTCACCAAGGCGGATCTGATTGCCGGCTTTAGCGAGTTTTTTGCCGGCGCCGAACGGGGCGAGCGTGAGCGGGTGTGGGGCGCCACCATGGCTTACAAACGCACGTCAGGCCAGCAGATTATGGCGTTCTTCGATCACAGCTTCGATGAATTGTGCGCCGGTCTGAAAGACCTGAGTGTGGCGAACATGAGCCAGCAGCGGCGCGACCGGATGGCGCCCGGGGTGTTCACCTTTCCGCAGGAATTTGCCACCCTCCGTGCGCCGTTACGTGCCTTCCTCGCCACGCTGTTCGAGGAAAACCCTTTCCAGTTCAAGCCGGTGTTTCGCGGCTATTACTTCACCAGCGCCTTGCAGGAGGGTGGTACCGATAGCGCGCAGGAGCAGCGTCTGACCCAGCGTTTTGCGCTGAGCGGCAGCGCTGCGCCTCCAGCGCCGCAGGCCGGACAGGCCGGCTTCTTTCTGCAGCAGTTATTCCGTCAGGTGATCTTTGCCGACAAAGATCTGGTGACCCATTACGCCAGCCGGCAGCGCAGACGCCTGATGCTGGGCGGCTTTTTCGCTGCCGCTTTGCTGCTAGGTGCGGCGCTGGGTGGTTGGAGCTGGTCGTATCTGGCCAATCGCCAGCTAGTGATTCAGGTGCAGGCCGATCTGGATAAGGTGATCCGGCTGCAGGAGAAACGGCTCGACCTGCAAGTGCGGCTGGAAGCACTGGAGATTTTGCAGGACCGGATCGAACAGCTGGAACGCTATCGGCTGGACCGCCCATGGACATTGCGTTTCGGACTGTATCAGGGCGAGGCGCTGGAGGCCAAGCTGCGCGAGGAATATTTTGCCGGGGTACGGCAGGTGATGCTGATGCCGGTGGTGGCGAATCTGGAGGCGCTGCTGGCCGAGATGAATGCGCATGCGGATCAGCTGCAATTGCCAGCTGTGGTAGCGCC
This sequence comes from Oxalobacteraceae bacterium, assembly GCA_027490725.1. Lineage (GTDB taxonomy): Bacteria > Pseudomonadota > Gammaproteobacteria > Burkholderiales > Burkholderiaceae_D > Rugamonas. The sequence continues at coordinate 61,681 of JAIXXN010000040.1, read as the reverse complement.
TGCCGCACCGGTGGCAACGCCACCCGCGGCAACTGTCGCTGCCGGGCGACAGTTTCAGGATGCCTCGGCGACCAATGTAGACGATGCCTATAATGCGCTAAAGAGCTATCTGATGCTGGTCGACCCGGCGCACGCTGAAGCGGGCCACCTGAATGATCAGTTAACCCGCTACTGGCGCGGCTGGCTGGAGAGCCATCGTGGCAACATGACGCGCGAGCAGATGATCCGTAGCGGCGAACGTCTGATGACTTTTTACCTCGCGCAGCTCGGTGATCCGGCATGGCCGCGCATCGAAGCGAAGCTGGCGCTGGTCGATCAGGCGCGGGAAAATCTGCGCCGGGTGGTGCGCGGTATGCCTGCTCGCGAGCGGGTGTATGCCGAGATTCGTGCGCGTGCCAATACCCGCTATCCCGCGCTGACGGTTGCGCGACTGGTCGGGGAGACCGATCAGTCGCTGGTCACGGGTAGCCACGTGGTGAACGGTGCCTACAGCCGCGAAGCATGGGAAAAATTCATCCAGCCAGCACTGCGTGAAGCAGCCACCCACGATCTGCAAAGCGCTGACTGGGTGCTGAAGACGGCGAGGCGCGATGACCTGACGCTGGAGGGTAGCCCGGAGCAGATCCAGAAGGGACTGAGCGATCTTTACCGGGCCGATTATGCGCGCGAGTGGCACAAGTTTCTGCAGGGCGTAAGCATCGCGCCGCTGAATGGCTTCGATGCTGCCGTGACGGCGATGAACCGGCTCGGTGATCCGCTATCCTCGCCACTGCTCAAATTGCTGACAGCGATAGAGCAGCAGACCAGCTGGGACAATCCGGTCTTATCGACTGCGCAGATGCGGGAAGCGCAATCGGGCTTGCTGAACTGGTTTAAGTATGTCGTGCTGCGCCGTGCACCCGCGCAGGTCAATATGAATTTGCCGCCTGAACTCACCCCGGGCGAGCGCCCACTGGGCGCGATCGGGCGCGAATTCTCCGGTGTGGCGCGGCTGCTGCGGCGTGGTGATAAGGACGCCTCGCTGATGCGGGCCTACATGGAGGCCTTGTCACGGCTGCGCGGACGCCTCAATCAACTCAAAAACCAGGGCGATCCCGGCCCCGGAGCGCGTCAACTGATGCAGCAGACACTGGAAGGCAGCGGCTCGGAACTGGCCGATGCCCTGCGTCTGGTCGACGAGCAGATGCTGACGGGGATGAGCGACGCGCAGAAACAGGCACTGCGACCGATTCTGGTGCGTCCGCTGATACAGACCTTTGCCGTGCTGGTGGCACCGGTGGAGGCGGAAATCAACAAGACCTGGCTGCTGCAGGTGGTCGAACCGTTCCGTCAGACGCTAGCCGATAAAGTACCGTTCACACCGACGGCGCGGGTGGTGGCCGGCGATGCGGAGATTGCGCGCCTGTTCGGTCCGGAGGGGGCGATCGCCAAATTCAGTAGCAGCGCTATGGGCGCGCTGGTGCTGCGGCGCGGCGATCAGCTGGCACCACGTACCTGGGCCGATATGGGCATCCATCTATCGCCGGCGATGGGCGCACGGTTTGCCGGCTGGGTCGCAGCACCGGGCACGGCAGCCGCCACCAGCGAGGCGGCGGCTGCGCAAACCGTGTTCCAGTTGCAGCCCATGCCCGCGACGGGGGTAATGGAATACACGATCGATATCGATGGTCAGCAACTGCGCTACCGGAACACTGCGCCGCAATGGGCAAATCTGGTGCATCCGGCGCCACAGGGCGTAGCGGGGGCGCGCATCACCGCGGTGGCAATCGATGGCCGCAGCATCGAGGTGTTCAAGGAAGTCGGCCAGACGGGGCTGAAGCGCATGATCGAAGCGGCCAGCAAACAGAAACGGGAAGCTGGTGTGTTCGAGCTGCGCTGGAGCATCGGTGCGCTGACCATTCCCGTAGCGCTGAAAATTATCAGTAGTCCCGAGAGTGCGCCGCCAGCGCCCAGGGAAACCGGTCTGCGCGGCTTGCAACTGCCGGAAACCATTGTCGGCGGTGCTTCATGACGCGCGCTGCGTCGCCTGCGCGACTAGCCCGGGTGGGCTACTTCGGCAAGCTGCCGACCCGCGCGGACTTCATCAAGGTGGCCGACAATCCGCTGCTGGTGAATTTACTCGATGCCTGGCTGGTCGAGGTGATGAATCTACTCAGCGCCGACCCGCGCTGGAAGCTGCATTACGATGCGCTGTTGCCGTTCAATTTTGCCTTCCTCGGCACGCGCAGCAAACGCGCCATCGCCGGACAGCTGCGTGCCAGCTGCGATTTGTCCCAGCGGCGCTTTCCATTTCTGTCCGTGAGCGTGATCGAGGTTGACGAGCCGCACAGCTTTCTGGCATTGAGTCCGGTGCTGCTGGCGCCGCTGTGGGATACGCTGGCGCCGCTGACGACTAGCGCCTGCGGCGCGGCTGACCCGGCATTGCCGTTACAACTGCTTGCCGCCGCGACGGTAGAAATTCATGGCCAATCCGAAGCGCAGCGCCAGTGCTTTGCAGCGTTTCTAGAACAGTACAGTATCGCGACGCTGGCGCAATTGCTGGACAGCGCACATGTACGCCAGCTGATACTGGCACTCGGGCTGTTGCTGCAGCCGGTGCGCCGCAGTGGCGCCGAACACCTCGATAAAAGTCTGGTGCTGCCCTTGCCGCGTAGCGCGACGCAGCGCTATCTGGTCGCTGCCTTCTGGCTGGCGCTGATTGCGCCGCTCATTGATGCGCTCGACTTCGAGCTCTGTCTGTTTCTCGGCGAGCAGCGCGCGCGTTGCGTGTTGGTGCTGGGCTTTGGCGGTGCCGCACCCGAGACTCTGCAAGCCATCATAGATCCGCAATGCGCTGTCGAACAACAGATCAGCTTTGACTATACGGGCTGGGTCGATGAGCTGATCGAAGGCGATACCGATGTGCAGAAACTTTCCGCCTATCTGGATCAGGGGCAGTTGTCGCTGCGCTCTGCCGTCGCCTTATTTCACGAGACCTTTCGCTAAAAGGAGTTCTGTCATGTCGATGCGCTCGTTCGGGCTGGTTTTGCTGTGCCCTAGGCTAATGCCGGTGCTAGCTGCTTGGTTAAGTGTAACCACTAGCAGCATGGCGCAGGTGCCCGCGCCGCCTAGTCCCCGGCCGGGCCAGATCGTGGTCAATGGCGCACTGCCGGACGAAGCCAGCAAGGCTGCGCTACTGGCGCGCCTGCGTGAATTGTATGGCGTCGAGCGGGTCGTCGATCAGCTGACGATCGCGCCGGTGGCGGTGCCGCCGAACTGGAATGCCTACGTGCAGAAGCTGCTCCAGCCCAATCTGAAGCTGATTACCAGGGGCGAATTGAAAATCGAAGGGAGCAGCGTCAGTGTGCGTGGCGAGGTGGCTAACGAGGCGCAGCGCCAGCAGCTCGCCAGCGAGATGGCGAGTAGCCTGAATGCCAGCTACACCGTCAACAATGGCTTGCGGGTCAGTGGCGCCGAACAGAATCTGCTCGATAGCACGCTGGCACGGCGCATTATCGAATTCGACAGCGGCAAGGCAACACTGGCGCCATCCGGCAAAAGCATCCTCGATGAGATGGCGGCTGCACTCCTGAAGGTGCATGGCAAAAAAGTCGAGGTGATTGGTCACACCGACAACACCGGTGTACGCGAACGCAATCTGGCCCTGAGCCTGGCGCGGGCCGAAGCGGTGCGCAGCTATCTGGCCGGGCAGGGCATACCGCTGGCGCAGGTGCTGGTGTCGGGGCAGGGGCCAGACCGGCCGGTCGCGGAAAACGCCAGTGCCGATGGGCGCGCGCGGAATCGACGCATCGAGTTCCGCGTGGCGCAGTAAGCCCTGGCAAACCCCGCTTCAGGGCAGGGTGATGGTGATAGTTACAGGGCGAGGCGGCAGCCGCACCAGATCGTGGTAGGCCGCCAGTGTGGCGCGGGTGTCGTGGGTCAGTGATGTCGAGAGCCACGTGAAGGTGCTCAGCCCGACCAGCGCGAAGATGGCGCAGGCAGCCCAGATCGGCGTATGGCTGCGCAGCTTGTTGACGATCTGGTCGGGCCGGCCGGCCTGGGGCGCGAAGCCTTTCGGTTTGCCCTGCATGGCGGCGATTTCTTCGCCCAGCCGTGCGATCAGACTGGCCAGCCGGTCCTGTCCCTCCAGTGCATAGCGCCCTTTGAAGCCGATTAGCAGGCACATCTGGAACACCTGCAAGGCGGGTAGCCGTGCCGCGCCGCCGCCGCGCAAGGCTTCCAGCCGGTCGAAGAAGTGTTCGCCGGCCAGCTGGTCGCCAAAGATCGCCAGCTGCAATGGACGCCGTTCCCATGCGGTACGCAACGCGAAGGAGGAGGACAGGATGATTTCGTCGAGGGCCGCGCAGAACGCATATTTGGCAGCATCGATATCTTCCCCGCGCGCCTGCAACTGGCGTGCATCGCGGTCGAAGCCGGCCAGATAGGCACTGATGCTGTCGAAAAACGGCGCGGCCTCGGGCGGCGTGCTGCCGTTGCGCAGCATGAAGAGCAGGTAGAAGCCGTCGCCAAGCAGATCGACCAGGGTGCGCAACTGGCCGTAGCCCGGCTGCTGCTGGCGGCGCTGGCCGCCCATCAGCGTGGGAATGGCGCGCCGTTCTATTGCGGCGCTCATGCTGCACACGCGCTGGCAGCGCTGATCGGGATGTCGGCTTGCATAGTTCCTCCAGTTCGAATCAGCATTAAAACCAATCGCGCCCGGGTTGAACTTGCGCGGGCGCAATCAAATCCCCTGGGCGCAATCGCTTGTGCCAGCGCAATAGATCGCTGAAGCATTGAGGAATAATGGCTTCCTCCCCGTACCACTGCGCGAAAGGAATTGCCCATGTCGATCTTGCGTATCTGGCTGCCTGGCATTGCGACAGCCGCTCTACTCTCCGCCTGCGTTACCGATGGCAGTACGGTACGCAGCGAAAAACTGCAGGCCGCGACGCTGGAACGGGCCATGGCCGATGCCGATACGGCGCTCGCGGCAGGGCAGGGCGATGCGGCCCAGCAAATGCTCAAGAGCACTGCCAGTGCCTACCCGGCCGACAAGACCCCGTGGCTACGTCTCGCGCAGCTCAAGTTCGATCGCGCCAGCTATGGCGAGGCGATCATCTACGCGCTGGAAGGTTTGCAGCGTGATCCGGCCGACAAACTCGCTAACAGCATCGTGGCGGTGAGTGGCTTGCGCCTGTCCACCAGGGCGCTGGCTGATCTGAGCCAGCAAAACAATCTGAATGGCTCGCTGCGTTCCGAAGCGTCGGAACTGGCCAAATTGCTGCGTACCAGTCTGGGCGAGGAGGTGCTGGTGCCGCCGCTGAATAATCCGGCCCGCAAACCGCTTGCTGGCGGTGCGCCGGTAAGGAAGTCGACGGCTACACCACCGGGCGCCAAGGCGGCAACCCAGAACAGTAGTTCCGATCCGTTCAGCGGCTTGAAGTGAACCATCGCAGTCTAATTTACACGGGAGGCCGGCATGGCAAAGCGCGACAGTGTGCAGCAACGTTTAAGCAAGGTGCGTCCGCCACGGGTGCAGATGACGTATGACGTGGAATTCGGCGATGCGCTGGAGAACAAGGAATTACCGTTTGTGGTGGGTGTGGTGGGCGACTTCGGTGGCAACTCGGTGCAGGAAGCGAAGCGCATGAAGGAGCGCCAGTTTGTCAGCATCGATAGTGGCAACTTCGACGCGGTGCTGGGCGCGATCGAACCGGCCGCGGATTTTCAGGTGCCGAACCTGCTGGCGGGTGACGACAGCAGCTTTAGCGTGGCATTGCGTTGCAAATCGATGGCCGATTTCCGGCCCGAGTCGTTGGTACAGCAGGTCGAGCCGCTGAGCAGACTGCTGGACGCACGCTGCAAGCTGGCGGACCTGCGCAACAAGCTGGCCGGTAACGACAGACTGGAAGACATCCTCAACGAAGTGCTGCACAACACCGACCAGCTGGCCAGCCTGAAACAGCAAGGGGAGAACTGAGATGACGACTTTGCCAGTACAGTTAGCCGAGCATGCGGTGTTGCCAGCTGCCGGAGCGGAGTCCGGCCAGAGCCTGCTCGACCAGATCGTCGAGCGCAGCAAGGTGGCACAGTCCGGCGTGGAGCATCAGCGTGCCAAAGATATTATCGCGGAGCTGGTGCGGCAAGTGCTCGATGGCACGGTGGTGGTATCGAACAATCTGTCGGCCACGCTGGATGCGCGGCTGGCCGAAATTGACCGGCTGATCTCGTGCCAGCTGAGCGCCATCATGCATGCCCCGGCTTTTAAAAAGCTCGAGCAGAGCTGGACCGGCCTGCATTATCTGGTGCAGAACGCGTCGTCGGGGCAGGGCGTGAAAGTACGCATGCTCAATGCCAGCAAGCGCGAACTGGTGAAGGACTTCCAGAGTGCGCTGGAGTTTGACCAGAGCAGCATGTTCAAAAAAGTCTACGAAGAAGAATTCGGCAGCTTTGGTGGTGCGCCTTACGGTGCGCTGATCGGTGATTTTGAAATCACCCGCCAGCCCGAAGATATGTATTTTATCGAGCAGATGTCGCACGTGGCGGCCGCTGCCCATGCACCCTTCATTAGCGCTGCCTCGCCGGAGTTGTTCGGTCTGGAGAGCTATGGCGATCTGGCCAGACCGCGTGATCTGGCCAAGCTGTTCGATACGGTGGAATACGCCAAATGGAAGGCCTTCCGCGAATCGGAAGATGCCCGTTATGTGGGACTGACCCTGCCGCGCTTCCTGGGCCGCCTGCCATTCAATCCGCTGGATGGCACCACGGTGGAAGGTTTCAATTTTGTCGAGGATGTGGATGGCAGCGACCACCACAAATACCTGTGGTGCAACGCAGCCTATGCTTTCGGCGCGCGGCTTACGCAAGCGTTTGACGATTTTGGCTGGTGTGCGGCAATCCGCGGTGTCGAAGGCGGTGGTCTGGTCGATGATCTGCCCACCCATACCTTCAAGACGGATCAGGGCGAAGTGGCACTGAAATGTCCTACCGAGGTGGCGATTACCGACCGGCGCGAAAAGGAGTTGAGCGACCTGGGTTTCATCTCGCTGGTGCATTGCAAGAACACGGCGTATGCCGCCTTCTTTGGCGCTCAGTCCGCGCAGAAGGCCAGGCGCTATAGCTCCGAAGCCGCCAACGCCAATGCGGTGCTGTCTGCGCAACTGCAGTACATCTTTGCCGTGTCGCGCATTGCGCACTATATGAAGGCGATGATGCGCGACAAAATCGGCAGTTTTGCCGCAGCCTCGAATGTCGAGGATTTCCTGAACCGCTGGCTGATGAAATATGTGCTGCTGGACGATGGCGCCAGTCAGGAGCAGAAGGCCCAGTTCCCGCTGCGTGAAGCTTCGGTGCAGGTGCACGAAGTAGCGGGGCGGCCAGGCGTGTATCGCGCGGTGTCCTTCCTGCGGCCGCACTTCCAGCTGGATGAATTATCTGTTTCCCTCCGTCTGGTCGCGGAGCTGCCGAAATCGACCAGCAACTGATTGTTTCCCTAACCTGAGAATGGAGCGTGCCATGGCAATTGACGTGTATCTGAGCATAGACGGAATTAAGGGTGAATCGAACGATGATCGTCACAAGGACTGGATCGAATGCCGTTCGGTCAGTTTCGGAGTCGAGCAGCCCAAGTCGGCCACTGCCTCCACCGGCGGCGGTCACACGGCCGAGCGCTGCGAGCATCGCGATATCGTGATTGCGAAACTGGCCGATCTGTCCTCGCCCATCCTGCTACAAACCTGTGCGGCAGGACGCACTATCCCGAAAGCCCGGCTGGAATTCATGCGCGCCGATGGCCAGGGCGAGCGTGTCAAATACTTCGAAATCGAAGTCGAGAATGTGCTGATTGGTGCTGTCTCGCCGGCGGTGCAGGAAGGCGACATTCTGTCCGAGGAAGTGTCGCTGAAGTTCTCCAGAGTGAAGTGGAAATACACCCAGCAGAAAATCTCTGGCGGCGCAGGCGGGAACACCTCGGGTGGCTGGGACTTGTCCACCAATCGCATCGTTTGACGGCGTTACTGGCGCTGTTGCCGCAGCAGGACGGGCGCCGCTCTGCTGCGGATGATCTGCTGCCCTTTGCTGTGCTGCTTGCGGAGACTTCCCATGGAACTGAATCTGAAGACCCTGATTGCTAAACTGAATCCTACGGCACGCACGGCCTTCAGTCGTGCCGCCAGTATCTGTGTCGGACTGGGGCAGTTCGCGGTCGAAGTCGAGCATCTGTTTCTCGCGCTGCTGGAGCAGCCCGCCTCGGATGTGACGGTCATCTTGCGGCGCTGCGAAACCAGCGTGGAAGTACTCAGCGCCGATCTGCAGCATGCTGTCAGCCAGCTCAAGTCCGGCAGTACCCGCACGCCAGTGTTGTCGACCGAGCTGCTGGCACTGCTGGAGCAGGCCTGGCTGATTGCATCGCTGGCTGTGCCACAGACTGCGCAAGTGCGCAGCGGCCATCTACTGATTGCCATGCTGACCGATAGGAGTCTGGCGCAGCTGGCGCAGCGCGCCTCGAGCCAGTTCGCCAGGCTGCCGATAGCCGAAATCAAACATTATCTGGAACGCTACACGCAGGGCTCGCAGGAACTGGTGCCGTGCACCCCAGCGCCGGCGGATACGCTGCCCCGGAGCACCCTGAGTACATCAGGCATCGCCGCTACGTCAGGCACACAGGCAGCGCTTACACCAGCGCTCGATCAGTACACCACCAGCCTGACGCGGCTAGCCCGCGAAGGCAAGCTTGATCCCGTGATTGGCCGGGAACAGGAAATCCGCCAGATGATCGATGTGCTGATGCGGCGGCGCCAGAATAACCCGATACTGACGGGCGACGCCGGGGTTGGCAAGACTGCTGTAGTGGAGGGGCTGGCGCTGCGTATGGTGGCCGGTGATGTTCCCGAGGTGCTGCGCCAGGTTGCCCTGCACACGCTTGATCTGGGGCTGCTGCAGGCCGGGGCTAGCGTCAAGGGCGAGTTCGAACATCGCTTGCAGGCTGTGATCGAGGAAGTCAAACGCAGCCCGCAGGGAATCATCCTGTTTATCGACGAAGCGCATACGCTGATTGGTGCCGGTGCTGCCGCCGGACAGAATGACGCGGCGAACCTGCTCAAGCCGGCGCTGGCGCGCGGCGAGTTACGTACCATCGCGGCGACGACCTGGAGCGAATACAAGAAATACTTCGAGAAGGATGCCGCGCTGGCGCGGCGGTTTCAGGTGGTGAAGGTCGAGGAGCCGGATGAGGAACTGGCAGCGGCCATGTTGCGCGCTATGACGCCGTTGATGGAGCGGCATTTCGGCGTCAGCATCCGCGCTGAAGCGGTGACCCAGGCAGTGCGTCTGTCGCATCGTTACATCATCGGTCGCCAGCTGCCCGATAAGGCGGTCAGCGTACTGGATACCGCCTGCGCGCGGGTCGCGCTGGCGCACAGTGTGGCACCAGCCCAGCTGGAACAGGTGATCCAGCAGATCGCACGCCTTGAAACAGAAAACGCGGCGCTGCAGCGGGTCGGGGAGGCTGGCAGACACGCCGGCCGGCTGGCTACGCTAGCAACGAGCTTGCACGCCTTGCGTGAGCGGCACGATGCGCTGGCGCAGCGCTGGCAGCGCGAGCAGGCGCTGGTCGCGGCCATCATGCGCGAGCGTGCGGCAGGTAGCAGTGCTGCGCTAGCCGGCCTGCTCGAAGAGTTGCAGGCCTTGCAGGGCGAGACGCCGCTGGTACCGGTGGAAGTGGATGCTGCGGCGGTGGCGGCGATTATCTCCGGCTGGACCGGTATCCCGCTCGGTAAAATGGTCAGTGAAGATCTGCATACGGTACTGCATCTGCAGGAGGCGCTGCAGAATCGCATACTGGGTCAGAACGATGCCATGGCCGCGGTTGCGCAGCGCGTGCAGACGGCCCGGGCGCGGCTCGATGATCCGGTCAAACCACAGGGGGTGTTCCTGTTTGCAGGTCCCTCCGGCGTCGGCAAGACGGAGACGGCGCTGGCACTGGCCGAGCTGCTGTATGGTGGCGAGCGCAAGCTGATCACCATCAATATGAGCGAATATCAAGAAGCGCACAGCGTCGCTGGTCTGAAGGGGTCGCCACCCGGTTACGTGGGGTATGGCGAAGGGGGCGTACTGACCGAAGCCGTGCGCCGCAATCCCTACAGTGTGTTGCTGCTCGACGAGATAGAGAAAGCCCATGCCGATGTGATCGAGCTGTTCTATCAGGTGTTCGACAAGGGCGTTATGGATGATGCGGAAGGGCGCCAGATCGACTTCCGCAACTGCATCATCATTGCGACCTCGAATCTTGGCTCGGCGGCTGTGATGCAGGCCTGCCTGAATCAGGCGCAACGGCCGCCCGTGACGGAACTGGAACAGCTGCTGCGCCCAGTGCTGATCCGTCATTTCAAACCGGCCTTCATCGGCCGCCTGAAGGTGCTGCCGTTCTATCCAATTGCCGATGCGGTACTGGCCCGTATCATCACCCTCAAGCTCGATCAGATCGCGGTCCGGATCCGCCAACAGCATGCTGCGGAGTTCTGTTACGAGGCGGCGGTGGTGGACGCGGTGCTGCAGCGTTGTACCGAAGTCGATGCGGGCGCGCGCAACGTCGATCATATCCTGAGCGCTACCCTACTGCCCGGCGTTGCGACGGCGATCCTGCAGCGTATGAGCGAGGCGGTGCCGATCGCGCGCATCAGGGTCGGTGCCGGCCGTCAGGGCCAGTTCAAATACACCATCAGATAGGCGGGGGGGACCATGCTGAGTTTTGACCGGCTGTTGCAGCCGATCCGCCCCGATCAGCCCTGTGGCGAGGATCTGGCATTCAGTGCCGAGATGGATGCGATTGCGCAGGTGCGCGTGCAGGACGATCCGGCGCTTGATCAGGGGGTCTGGGTCACAACGCTCAGGCAGGCCGACTGGCAGCAGGTCGCCACGCGCTGCGCGGCGCTGATCGAAACCCGCAGCAAGGATCTGCGGCTGGCAGTCTGGCTGGCGGAAGCGCTGGCGAGCACACATGGCGCACGTGGTCTGGGCGATGGCTATGCGCTGCTGGCGGGCTTGTGCGAGCAGTTCTGGGATGATCTGTATCCGCTGGCGGAACAGGGCGATTACGAGCAGCGCAGCGGCAATCTGCACTGGCTACTGGCCCGTACACCGGCCTTGCTGCAGCAGTGGCAGCAGCAACACGGCAAGGTGCTGCCGGCCGATGCCGATTACTGCGCCGCGATGCTGCTGCAACTGGAGCGGGTGGCCGGGGCGCGCTTCGCTAGCCAGGCCCCCGGTTTCAGTGCTGCCCGCGAGGCTTTGCACACACTGGTGGCGGATGGCGCTGCGCTGGCCGGCCGGGATGCGCTGTTGCCGGTATCAGTTACCAGTGTGGCCAGTTCTCTGCCCGCGGCGGTGAGCGGGGCGATCCAGAACCGTCAGCAGGCGCTGGCTGAATTGCGTCGGGTAGCGGCCTTCTTCAGAGCCAGCGAGCCGCATAGTCCGGTGGCCTATCTGGCGGAAAAAGCCGCCTGCTGGGGCGAGATGCCTTTGCATCGCTGGTTGCAGGAAGTGCTACAGGATGGCGCCACACTTACCCAACTGGAGAAACTTTTAGGGGTTTTACGTACGGAATAGCGAAACTTTTCTGCGACTTCGGGAAATAATGCTAGGATCGTCAGGCAGAGTGCTTCTTGGACTTCTTGGACTTCTTGGGGATTCGCATGACTAACTTGAAAATTGGTACCCGCCTCGGGATCGGTTTTGCGCTGGTACTGTTGCTTCTGGTGGCAATGACGATTGTTGGCCTGCTGCGTCTTGGACACGCCAGCGCAATGACCGACGAAATGATTAGTGTGAAGGTGCGCGATGAGCGCATGGTCGCGGAGTGGGGCAAAGTCATCGAAGTGAATGCGGCGCGCACCATGGGCGCGGTGATGGTCAGTGATCCTGCCGATCAGAAGGCGATCGAAGCGTTGATGGCTACCTCGTCGCAGGCGGCTACCAAGATTCAGGACGAAATCGGCAAGAACATCCAGGATGCCGAATTGAAGTCGCGCTTTGATACCCTGCTGGTGGCGCGCAAAACCTATACGGAGATTCGCAAGGCGGTCTTTGCTGCCAAGGCGGCCGGGGATCTGGAGGGCGCGAAGCGGCTATACGAAACCGATATGACCCGCAGCCGCGTCGTCTATCTGGATGCGCTGAAACGTTTTGCCGACAGACAGAGTGAATTGCTCGATGTCGCGGCGAGCGCTATCCGCCAGCAGTACACCAGCGGGCGGATGCTACTGATTACACTGGGCGTCGCGGCGATAGTGCTGGGGGCACTGGCAGCATGGTGGATTTCCCGCACGATTACGGGACCGATCAATGAGGCAGTGCGGGTGGCGGAAACCGTCTCGTCGGGCGATCTGACCAGCGCTATCGAAGTGCATAGCCAGGATGAGGCGGGCCAGTTAATGCATGCGCTGAAAACCATGAATGGCAATCTGGTCAATATCGTTGCTCAAGTGCGCGGCGGGACCGAGCTGATTGCCACGGCGTCGAGCGAAATCGCGCATGGCAATCTCGATCTGTCTTCGCGCACCGAACAGCAGGCCAGCGCACTCGAGGAAACCGCTTCGTCGATGGAACAACTGACGTCGACTGTACGGATTAATGCCGAACATGCGCGCGAAGCCAATCAACTGGCGTATGCAGCATCGGCAATCGCCAGTCGCGGTGGTGCGGTGGTCGGTGAAGTGGTGAGTACCATGGGTGATATCAACGCTGCTTCGAGCAAGATTGTCGACATTATTGCGGTGATCGACGGGATCGCGTTCCAGACCAATATTCTGGCATTGAATGCAGCGGTTGAAGCGGCGCGCGCCGGTGAACAGGGGCGCGGCTTCGCGGTGGTGGCTTCCGAAGTACGCACGCTGGCGCAGCGCTCGGCCGCGGCGGCCAAGGATATCAAAGTGCTCATCGACGCGTCGGTGCACAGTGTGACGCTGGGCTCCGAGCTGGTCGACAAGGCCGGTAAGACCATGCACGAAATTGTCGACAGTATCGGTCAGGTCACCAGAATCATGGGCCAGATTAGCAACGCCAGTGAAGAACAGAGTCAGGGCATCGCGCAGGTCAACGATGCGATCACCCAGATGGATCAGGTGACGCAGCAGAATGCAGCACTGGTCGAAGAAGCGGCGGCGGCCGCCGGATCGCTGCAGGAGCAATCGGGCAAGCTGCATGAGCTGATGAGCGTGTTTAAACTCGATACGGCGCAGCAGCGTCCCGCACTACCACAGGCAGCCAAGCTACGCCTGCAGTAATATGGCGGCCTATGAGCCAGCCTATTCATCGATCGACCAGTCTATCCGCCAGCCTGCCAGGCGACGCTGCGACGCCCACCAGCGTCGCAGTCAAACTTCCCCGCAAGCTGTGTGCTGCCTGTTTGCGGGCGCAGAGTGCCTGTATCTGTGGCTGGATTGCGCCGCATCAGCCACAGGTGGAGGTGCTGATTTTGCAGCATCCGCTAGAGCTACATCAGGCCAAGGGCAGCGCGCGGCTGCTGCATCTGAGTCTGGCGGGCAGCCAGCTGGCGGTTGGGGAGTGTTTCGATCCGGCGCAGTTGGACGCCATGCTGGCAGGGCCACGCCGTAATATTCTGCTGTATCCCGACACACCGGCCGATCAGGCGCCCGGCATGCTGCGTGCCGCAGCACTCGATCCTGCCTGGCTACGGCACCCGCAAGGCTTGCGTTTAATTGTGCTGGATGGGACGTGGCGCAAAAGCCGCAAAATGCTGTACCTGAATCCGGCGCTGCAAAGTCTGCCGCGATTGCCGCTCAGGCAAACCCCGGCATCGCACTATCTGATCCGCAAGGCGCATCTGCCGGACCAGCTCTCGACGCTGGAAGCGACCGTGTATGCGCTCGAACAGCTGGAACAGGCGCCGCAGCGCTATGCAGCGCTGATCGACGCTTTTGACGGTTTTGTGGCGCAGCAGGCGGCGTTTGCGCCGCCCCGCTCAGGCGATCAGCTTTAGGCCCGGAGGCAGGGCGTCGCCCAGCAAACGCTGTTCGTCAGCCTGATCAAGCTGCACCACTGCGCTGACCATGGCGCTCCAGCTGGCCGGTGCGCCGATGCCGGCGAGGCGGCGCAGGACCTCGGCACGTAAGTTCGCTTCGATATCGCGGGTGCGATCGCCCGTCATGCGCGCCAGATGCGTGGCCGCGTAGGCGGCGGCTTCCAGTTTTTTCCAGTCCAGTTCCATTATCTGCGCCAGCCATTCGGTGACGATGGCCGTCTCCACCACGTCGTGCGCGCTGCCATGGAAAGGCTGGCGTGCACCAACCCGGCTGATGCCCCACAGGAAGCGTGCCAGCACCGCTTCGGCCTTGGCCGCTTCCTGCGCAGCGCTGCGGCTGCCGATAGCGGCGCGTTTCGCTGCGCTGCGTCGCAGGGCTTGCAGCCGGCCCATCATCCACGCACCGATTTCGGCTTTGTAATTGCCGGGAATGCGCTCCAGCGATGCGCCCAGGCGCAGCATGTCTTCCTCGCTGCCGTTGACCAGCGTGACCGGGCGGCGGCCCCGTTCGCCTTCGTCGGCTTGTACGTTGAAGGCGAAATCATCGAGTACGCGCAACTGCATGGTCACATCGAGTCCGCCGGCTACGCGGCGCCACAGGGTCCACCATTCTGCGCAGGCCTGACCATCCTTGTGGTGCTGGATGCCGCCGTCATACATGGCCCAGAGCTGCTCGATACGCCACCCATCGAGGCTGTCGCCGAAGCCCGGACGTAGGCAGTAGCCGCTCAGATTGAGCCAGACCCGTTCGTGATCGGCGGAACGGCGCCGGCCTTTGGCGCGTGCCAGCAGCGCGTCGAACAGGTGACGCAGCAGGGGGGTAGGCCAGCTGGCGCGACTACCGAGTAGCTGCTCCAGCTGGGCGCGTAGCTGGCGCACTTCCTTGAGTTCGACCTGCTGCGCGCGGGTGCCGAAGATACGGTCGATCTTTTCGAGCGCCAGTTCGACACCGGCCGGCAGCGCAAACTGCAGGGTAGCGTCACTCGCGCTGGCCGTGCTGTCGTCAGCGTCGCTGCCGTCTGCCTTGCCCGCGACCGCGCGCAACTGGAATTCCAGTAGCCAGCGCTGGTCGCTGTCGGTGGCGACGCAATGCACTTCCAGCGTGCCGACTTCGCTCAGTGTGCTAGCCAGTTGTACGGTGATTTCCTTGCGCGTGTCACTGCGGGTGTCGCGCAGCACGGCGGCGATGGGCGGCAGTTCCAGGTAGTCGTCCGGTGCCAGTTCGACCAGTTCGCCCGCTTGCGGGGTATGTTCGGCGTTGCTGCTGGAGGCCAGGTGGAAGCGCACCGGTCGGCCCAGCCGTAGCGCGAAGCTGCGTTCGGCCAGCAGTAGTTCGCGATTCTCGGCACTGCCGCGCGGCAGCAGGCAGACCGCGCGGCGTGGCTGGTCAGGGCGTGCGGCAGCGTCGAGCAGCAGGTAGTAGCTGCGTGGCGAGCCACCGCCGATGACCGGTGCATGGCCGGCCTGTCCGAGCGCATAGGCCACCCCGCCACGGGCTACCGCCACATCGGGATTATCGTTGTGGAGTAGCGTCACAGGTGCGCCGCGCCACTGGCCCAGTACCTCGGTCAGGCGCGTCGCCAGCGCATCGGCCCGGAACACGCCGCCGTTCAGTAGCAGGGTATCCGGCACCGGGACGTTGGTGTCGCTGGCATCAATCCCCGCTGCGCCCAGTGCGGCGCGTGCGGCCGCCGCGTGCTGGCGCAGGAAGCCGGCCAGATGGCGGGTGATGGCGGCATCACTGGCATATGGCAGACCGAATTCGGTGAGTGCCGCCCGGCCGCGCCGCGCCGCTTCCCGCTCGGGATTACGGGGGAAGAAGCCGTCAACCACCATGGCGGCGACTTCGGCGCGGGTCAGTTGCGCCGAGCGGCTAGCGGCGATCAACTTGGAGCCACTGCCGAGCAGGGTGACGGTGGTGTGCTCCGGCGCGTCGGCGGACAGCAGCAGTTCCTTGGCGGCGCGGCAGCGCTCGGCCAGTTGTGCCAGACGGCTGGCTGACAGCCGCGTGCCGTCGCCGCCATGCAGACGTGATTCGACCAGATGGGCCAGCGCCAGATCCATGTTGTCGCCGCCCAGGATCAGGTGGTTGCCCACGCCGATACGTTCGATTGTGGGCTGGCCATCGTTGATTGTGACCTGCATCAGGCTGAAGTCGGTGGTGCCACCGCCGACGTCGCACACCAGCACTAGACGGGTACTGGCCAGATCGCTGGCGAGGCTGGCGCGCTGGCGATACAGCCAGTCGTAGAAAGCCGCCTGCGGTTCTTCCAGTAGCCGCAGCTGCGGCAGACCGGCCTGTCTGGCCGCCTGCAGCGTCAGGGCGCGTGCGGCTTCGTCAAACGAGGCAGGAATGGTGAGGATGAGGTGTTGCTGCTCTAAGGGCTGCCCGGGAAAACGCGTGTTCCACGCACTGCGCAGATAGGCCAGATAGGAGGCGCTGGCTGCCAGCGGTGAAACCTTCGCGACATCGGCATCAGCGCCCCATGGCAGGATGGGCGCGGTGCGATCGACTTGCGGATGCGATAGCCAGCTTTTGGCACTGGCCACCAGGCGGCCCGGCACCTGTGCACCGAGCTGGCGCGCCAGCTTGCCCAGCACGACTTGCGGCAGACCAGCGACATCCTCGCTGCGCCAAGGTAGTTGCAGAGCGCCGTCGGCCAGTTCGCCTTCGGCCGGATGGTAGCGCAGCGAGGGCAGCAGCGTAGCGCTACCGATTTCACCGGGTGCGGTCAGCTGTTCGATGTCGAACAGGCGGATCTCGCTGCTATCTGCGGCGGCATACGCCAGCACCGTATTGGTGGTGCCAAGATCGATGCTGACGATGGCTTGCTTCATGCTGCGCCGGAGCTCCCTGCACGGACGTCGAACTCGACTTTCCAGCGCTGGCCATCGCTGGCGACCGCCAGCAATTCCAGGGTACCCGATTCGGTGGCCATGGCATGCAGGCGTACCTGCACCACATCACCGGACTGACGGCCTTCCGGCGACAGGGTGGCCTGAATCTCGTTCATTTCCAGCAGCTCGTCGGCGCCCCAGAAATCGAGCAGATCACCGATCTGGTCCTGACGGCGTACGGAAGAACCGAAGAAGCGGAACTGCACTGGCTCGCCCACCACCAGACCGAATTCCTGATGCGGCAGTTCGACTTCGCTGCCTTCTTCCATGCCGAACGGTGCCACGCACAGCGCCTGAATCGGCGGCTCCATGCCGGGAATGGCAGGCATCGACGACTCGATCGCCACGTAGTAGGAACGCGCCGTACCACCACGGATCCGCACGCCGCTACCGCGTCGCACATAGCTGTAGTAGGCCGCACCGCGCGCCACGGCCAGATCGAGATCGGCACCGGCCAGCATGCGCGCCGGTTGTGCGCCTTCCATATACAGCCAGTCGTTGATGGTGGCCATGATGCGCTGGGCCAGCAGCTCGGACTTGAACACGCCGCCGTTAAACAGTACTGCGGTCGGATGCAGGAAGCTGGCATCGGCCGGCTGCTTGCCGGCATAGCCTTGCAGTTCGCTGGTGGCGCCCAGCTGACGTGCCAGGAAGGCCGCCAGATGACGCGTGACGCCGGCATCCTGCGCGTACGGCAGACCAAGCTGGGTCAGACCGGCGCGGGTGCGCACGGCCGGACGCGCGCTCGCGTCAACCTGCGGGAAGAAACCGTCGAGGATGAAGCTGGTGACTTCGGCGCGGGTGAGTTCGGTGCGCAGCGAACCACCGATCAGTTTCGAGCCACGGCTAGGCACGACGATGGGATAGCTCTCTACGCTGGCATCGGCCAGCAGCTTTTCCTTGGCGCTGCGGCAGCCGTAGGTGAGTGCGCGCATCTGCCATGCATCGAGCTGGCTGCCACTGGCCGCCAGCTTGCGTGCGACCAGATGGGCCAGCGCCAGATCCATATTGTCGCCACCAAGCAGAATATGATCGCCCACGGCGATGCGGTGCGGTTCCAGCACGCCATCGCGTTCCAGCACGGCGATCAGCGAAAAGTCGCTGGTGCCACCACCCACGTCGACCACCAGAATAATGTCGCCCGGTTTGACTTCCTTGCGCCAGCGGCCTTCGCTGCCCTGAATCCAGCTATACAGCGCGGCCTGCGGCTCTTCTAGCAGGGTCAGATTGGTGTAGCCGGCAGCGCGGGCGGCATCGGCGGTCAGCTCGCGCGCGCCCGGATCGAAGGAAGCGGGAATCGTGACGGTGACCGACTGTTGGCCGAACGGTGCTTCCGGGTGAGCCTGTTCCCATGCCTGACGCAGATGCGACAGGTAGCGGGTCGACGCCTCCAGCGGCGAGACGCGCTGCACTTCTTCCGGTGCGTCACTCGGCAGAATCGCGGCGCGACGATCGACACCGGCGTGGCACAGCCAGCTCTTGGCACTGGAGACCAGCCGGATCGGCGTGGTGGCGCCACGGCTGCGCGCCATTTCACCGGCCACGCTGGTCTGCTCCGCTGCGGAAGCGGGCCACGGCAGGCTGAGGTCGCCCGGCGCCAGTTCGTCGGCGTGCGGCAGGTACAGGAAAGAGGGCAGCAGTGGCAGGTCTTCGACGCTGCCCGGTGCCGTCACTTGCGGGATGGGCAATACGGCCTGACGGGTCTTTTCGCCCTCGCTCGCTTGCAGATCAACGTAGGACAGGGCGCTGTGGGTGGTGCCCAGATCGATGCCGATGGCGTAACGCGGTTCGCTCGGGCTGCTCATAATTCCACCTCGGCTGCTGCCAGAATGCTGGCGTCATGGGCCTCGGCCAGTTTCGGCAGACGCACCTCGCTGGCGCGCCAGCCACGGTGGCTAAGCGTGCCACGGAAGGGCGCGCTGCCGACCACGTTGCCGGTCAGGCGCACGGCGCTGGCGTCGAAGCCTGCTTCCAGTACCACACGGCTGCCTTCGGCTTCGCTGCGCACGGCGTCGATGGTGAAGTGTTCGCGCAGCACTTTGCTGCAGCCTTCGTGCACCACGCGTGCGGCGGCGCCGATGTCGGCGTCGGAATAGGCGCTCAGGTTTTCCTGCGTGAAGTCGATCAGGCGTGCTTCGCGCTGGAACAGGGCCAGCAATTGCAGGGCGGCGTCCGGCGTGGCGACGCGCAGCGTCACCGGCGCTGGTACAGTTACAGGTGCAGGTGCAGGCGCCGGTGCCGGTGCAGCGAGCGGGGCAGAAACAGGGGCAGAAACAGGGGCAGCAGCGGCAACGAGGTCGATATCGCGCAGGCGAGCGGCGTAGTCAGCATCGGAGAGCGCGCGGAACAACGCGCTGAGGGCGATCGAGATCCGGCTGGCGAAGGACGGCTGGGCTTGAGTGTTCATGTGTAGGCTCGTAGTGGTGATCTGGCATGGGGGCGCGCAGTGCGCGGCGGATGGCCTGGCCCCCGGAAGGCGAGCATGATACCAGCTTGACCGGACGCGCCCAAGATGAGCGGTGCGCACGCTTGATCTTTCGCTTGATCGGGTCTATTTATGCGCCTAAAATACTGTATAAATACACAGTTGGTGATGCATTCCCGTTCCCGTTCCCATTCCCATTCCCATGTCCCACGACGAAAACAAGCAGTTGCAGGTCATCCTGCCACCCGCCAGCCTGAAGGCGCAGAAGGGGCGCGGCGCGGTGTCGAATATGCAGGGGCGCTTCGAGGGGCAGTTGCGCGAGCCTTATGACGACGGCTGGGAGCACCAAGCGTCGGAAAGCTCTCCATGGAAAACGCAGGTGACGGACGAGGTGTGCAAGTCTATTCTGAGTCGTAATACCTCGCCGGATTTGCCGTTCAGCGTCTCGCTCAACCCCTACCGTGGCTGCGAGCACGGCTGCATTTACTGTTACGCCCGTCCCACCCATAGCTATCTCGGCCTATCGCCGGGGCTGGATTTCGAGAGCAAGATATTCGCCAAAGTGAATGCGCCGGAAATGCTGCGGCGCGAACTGGCCAAGGCCGGGTATGTGCCGCAGTCCATCGCATTAGGGGTGAATACGGACGCCTATCAGCCCTGCGAACGGGAACGCCGGCTGACACGGCGCGTGCTGGAAGTGCTGCAGGAATGCCAGCATCCGGTTGGTCTGATTACCAAGTCGGCGCTGATCGAACGCGATATCGACATACTGGCGCCGATGGCGGCCAGAGGACTGGCGGCGGTGGCGATTACCCTGACCACGCTGGATCCGGCCATCGCCCGTACGCTCGAACCCCGCGCTGCGGCGCCGGCGCGGCGCTTGCGCACTATCCGCACACTGACCGACGCGGGCATACCGGTGGCCGTCAGCATCGCGCCGATTATCCCGTTTGTGACCGAGCCCGAGATCGAAGCTTTGCTGGAGGCGGTGCACGCGGCCGGCGCCTTAAGTGCCCATTACACGGTGTTACGCTTGCCGCTGGAAGTGGCACCGCTCTTCAAAGACTGGCTGCAGGCACATTTTCCGCAGCGAGCCCAGCGGGTTATGAACCGGATTCATGACCTGCGCGGGGGGAAAGATTACGACAGCAATTTCGGTGCACGGATGCGTGGTGAGGGCGTGTGGGCGGACTTGATACGGCAGCGCTTCAAGATCGCCAGCACGCGACTCGGCCTGAACGGTCACAGCAGCCGTTTTCACAGCATGGATAGCTCGCAGTTTGTCCGGCCACTGGTGGTGCCGCCGCTGGGCGTGCGGGCGCGGCCGGCCGATGCGGCGCAGCTCGATCTATTCTGAGCGCCCCGACTGCTGCACTTCCAGTAAGCGGGGGCGGAGGGGCTTCAGAGCGTTACAGGAAGTGGCGGGACAAGCGCTGTGTAGCGGGGAGCTGTTCAGGATAAAAATATTTCCAAGTGGATACATTGAGTGTCAAAATAAAAATTTAGTTGTGTTTTTGAAATTTATGGGTAGAATGGCGTCATCGAGTCACCGTTCCCCTCTTTTTGAAAGTAAACACATGAAAATGTCGAAATTGATCCTGGCAGTAGCCATTGCAGCAGCGAGCTTTTCGGGCGCAGCATCGGCCGATAACCTGATTCTGAACGGTGGCTTTGACGCTGTTGCCGGTGGCAAACTGAACGATTTCATTACCGTTGGCGCGGGTCAGGAAGCGATCGCTCACTGGACCGTTGGCGGCGTGTCGGTCGACGTCATCAACAACAGCTATAACGCCATTTCGGGCAACAGTATCGACATGCTGGGTACCCCAGGTCCGGGCGCAATTTCCCAGTCGTTCACCGCCGTTGCTGGCGCAACTTACACGCTGTCCTTCGACCTGACCCACAATCCATATTCGCATGGCGCTGAACTGGATGTGTTCGTTGGTAATCAGAAATACTCGTTCGATGGCAGCAGCGGTGTTACCAACTACACGTTTAATTTCGTCGCCGCGAGCGCATCCGAGACCCTGACCTTCAAGAGTGTTGGTGGCGATGGTTATTCGGGCGCCGTGCTGGATAACGTGTCGGTTACCGCTGCCGTACCTGAGCCAGAAACCTATGCCATGATGCTGGCTGGTCTGGGTCTGGTGGGGGCCATCGCTCGCCGCCGCAAAGCTGCCAAGTAAGAAATAGTTGTCGCGTTCCGGGATTAACTGAGGTAGCGCAGCGTATCTGCGCATCTTGATTCATCCGGTTCTATTCGCGCCCGATGCTCAGCATCGGGCGTTTTTATTTGTCGGGTCGGATCTGGTCAGCCATTGCAGCCATTGCAGCTATTGCAGCTATTGCGGGACAGCGCGCTTTATTCCGCCCGATCGAGCAGCGTCAGATGCTGTTCGATCTCGAAAATATGCGCATCGGCTTGCCCCAGTTCACGCAGGGCATGCGCCAGCAGGGTGAGGTAAGCGGCATTCGGCCCGCTAGGGCCAGCCGAACGGGCGATCTGCCGGGCAATTTCCTGCTCGCTGGCCGCACCGAGATAGGCGCTGTTATCAGGCATGGCGATGTAGACCAGTCCCTGCACCTTGCTGGCGTCGGTAAAGCTCATACTGATGGCGAGTCGCAAGTAACCGTTTTTCTCGCGATGGTCGAGGTGGGCGAATACTTCCGGAGTAATCAGGTAGGCCATGCCATGGCAGACGGCACCCGCCTGTTCGATCAGGGTCACCACCCGTCCCGGCGCATCTGGCGTGCCACGATGGTCGTGTGAACCTTGCCAGAAGCGCCGGGTCCAGCCGGTGATGCAGGCAGGGCGCCGTTCCAGATAGGGGAAGTCGGCTTTATAGATCAGCGAGCCGTAGCCGAATAACCACACGCTGTGGTGGCCGTTGAAGGCATCCATCTGCTGATTGATGGCGATGGTGTTGGCAGTCATAGGGTCAGCTTTGCGGTACGTTCCATTCGTGGGCGGCGGCGAACTCCTGCAGGAAACTGATGAAGCTTTCCGCCGCCGGCGACAGCGCCCGCGCATTGCGGGTATACACAAAGAAGCGGCGCGTCAGCGACGGCGATTCCAGCGTGCGCATGCGCAAGCCATACAGCTGTACCATTTTTTCGGCGTAGGGCAGGCAGACGGTAATGCCCAGCCGCGCATGCACCATGGCCAGCGCCGTCGTCATGAAGGTCACTTCATTGTAGGGGCTGATGGACTGTTCGCGGAAGGCGCTGTGCATGTCGCGCAACAGGCGTTCGGTGAACTGGCCTTGCAGCGAGATCATCGGATAGTCGATCACATCGGTCCAGGTGATGCGCGCCAGCTGGTCGAGCGGATGATCGGGCGGAAACACCACCACGAAGGGCATTTCGAATAATTGCTGGGCCTCGATTTCGGTGGCCGCATCCCGCTCCGGGCCAATGCCGAAGTCTGTTTCGCCACTGAATACGCGGGCCGCCACCAGCTCCACCGGACTATCGGCCAGCAGCACCTGAATATCGGGGTAGCGTTCCCGGTAGGCGGCAATCACTTCCGGCAGCAGGGTGCAGGACAGCATTTGCGGCGCGGCAATCCTCACCGAGCCCTGCTTCAGGGCACGCCGCTTGGCGATGTCGCCCATGGCGCGATCGAGATCCTGCAGAATTTTTTCGAACAGCGGCGTCAGTTCGCGCCCCAGCTCCGATAATTGCGCTTTGCGCGTGGTACGCTCCACCACCCGTACGCCAAGCAGCTGTTCAAGCTCCTTGATCTGGCCACTGAGCGCCGACTGGGTCACGTTCAAGTGCTCGGCGGCCAGTGTGAAGCTGCCCGTTTTGGCAACGGCCACGAGGGCGCGCATCTGGCGAAGATTAGGATTCATCGGAAAATCTGATAAATAAGGTGAAAAATACCGTTTGTATGATATCTGAATTTCGCTTTTAATGCGTACATCCCTGTTGGAGGCAAACATGAACATCAAACAAATACACCACGTCGCCTACCGCTGCATCGACGCCAAGCAGACCGTCGAGTGGTATGGCAAACACCTGAATATGAACTTTGTGCTGGCGATTGCCGAGAACGAAGTGCCATCGACCAAAGCGCCTGATCCTTATATGCACGTGTTTCTGGACGCGGGTAACGGCAATATTCTGGCCTTCTTCGAACTGCCGACCCAGCCAGCCATGGACCGCGACCGCAATACCCCGAACTGGGTTCAGCATCTGGCGCTGGAAGTGGGCTCGATGGAAGAGCTGCTGGCTGCCAAAGACCGTCTGGTTGCCGCCGGTATCGACGTGATCGGCCCGGTCAATCACACCATCTTCAAGTCGATCTACTTCTTCGATCCGAACGGCCACCGTCTAGAACTGGCGGCCAACACCGGCACGCCGGAAATGATGGAACGCCTGGACGCCGTCAAATGGGAGATGCTGGAAGAGTGGTCGCAGACCCGTAAAGCACCGAAACACGCCGCATGGATGCACGCACCGGAGGGACAGGCATGAAGCTCGCAACTTTGAAAGACGGTAGCCGCGATGGCCGCCTGGTGGTGGTGAGTCGCGATCTGTCGCGCTATCAGCACGTACCGAAAATCGCTGCCACCATGCAGCACGCGCTCGACAACTGGGATCTGGTTGCGCCGCGTCTGGAGCAGATCTACGCCGGTCTGAATTCCGGCGAAGCGCTCGACACCCAGCCGTTTGACCAGCGTTGCTGCCACTCGCCGCTGCCACGTGCCTATCAGTGGGCCGATGGCTCGGCGTATATCAACCACGTGGAACTGGTGCGCAAAGCGCGCAATGCGGAAGTGCCGGCATCGTTCTACTCGGACCCGCTGATGTATCAGGGTGGTTCGGACAGTTTCATCGGCCCTTACGATCCGGTGTACGCGCTGTCGGAAGACTGGGGCATCGATCTGGAAGCGGAAGTGGCAGTGATCACGGGCGATGTACGGATGGGCGCCAGTCTGGACGATTGCGCCAGCGCGATCCGTTTGGTGCTGCTGGTGAACGACGTTTCGCTGCGTAACCTGATTCCGAACGAACTGGCGAAAGGCTTCGGCTTCTTCCAGTCCAAGGCGGCCAGCGCGTTCTCGCCGGTTGCGGTAACGCCCGATGAACTGGGCGAACACTGGGAAAGCTGCAAAGTCCATCTGCCGCTGCTGGTGGAACTGAATCACAAGCCGTTTGGCAAACCGAATGCCGGTGAAGACATGACCTTCAATTTTGCGCAACTGGTGGCCCATGCGGCCAGCACGCGCGAACTGGCGGCCGGCACCATCATCGGTTCGGGCACGGTGTCCAACAAGCAGGGCAGCCTGCACGGTTCGAGTATCGAAAATGGTGGTGTCGGTTACTGCTGTCTGGCCGAAGTGCGCATGTACGAAACCATCGAAACGGGCAAGCCACTGACCAGCTACCTGCAATTTGGTGATACTGTGCGCATCGAAATGCACGATGCCGCCGGTCGTAGTATTTTCGGCGCTATCGAGCAAACCGTTACCCATTATTCGGAGCGTTAATTCCTGCAACGCCTCGAGTCACTCGCCAGAAAGGCAGCATCGCCCATGCAGCAAGCGCCGCTCGATATTCCCGCACTGCTGGACCGGAGTCCGATCAGCGCGTTCCAGATAAGGGTGTATCTGCTGTGCGGGCTATGCATCCTGATGGATGGTTTCGACGTGCAGGCCATGGGCTATGTGGCGCCCGCCATTATCCAGGAATGGCATGTCAGCAAAGCCAGTCTGGGGCCGGTATTCGGCGCCGGCCTGTTCGGCATGCTGGCCGGTTCGCTGCTGTTTAGCGTGCTGGCCGATAAGCTCGGCCGGCGGCCGGTGCTGATTGGTGCCACGCTGTTCTTCTCGGTCTGCATGCTGCTCACGCCGGCCTGCACTACGCTTGAACAATTGCAGTGGCTGCGCTTTATCACCGGGCTGGGACTGGGCGCGATCATGCCGAACGTGATGGCGCTGGCAGGCGAATATAGCCCGCGGCGGCGCCGTGTCACGCTGATGATGCTGGTGTCCTGCGGGTTCACCGTGGGCGCGGTGCTGGGCGGTCTGGCTGCGGCAGCACTGATGCCGCGCTATGGCTGGCATGCGGTGTTCTACGTCGGCGGCGCCGTGCCGCTGGTGATAGGCTTGCTGATGCTGTGGATGCTGCCGGAATCGATGCAGTTCGTTCTCCTCAGTGGCAAACGGGTAGAACGGGTGGCGCAATGGCTGCGCCGCATCGACCCTGGCGTGTCGCTGCAACACGGACAGCGCTATCTGCTGCAGGAACCTGCGCAGCGACGCGGCTCGGTGGTGGCGCTGTTCCAGTCAGGACGCAGTCGCACCACACTATTACTCTGGCTGATTAACTTCCTGAATCTGCTGAACCTGTACTTTTTATCCAACTGGCTGCCGACCATCCTCAAGGATGCCGGCCTGTCGACCAGTATGGCGGTGCTGGCGGGGACGATTCTTCCGGTCGGCGGCACCATCGGCACGCTGCTGATGGGGCAGATGATCGACCGTTCCAGCTTCCGCAGCGTGCTGATTCCCGGTTTTCTGGTGGCCAGCGTGGCGATAGTGCTGATCGGTCAGGCGCAGGGCGCTTTGCTGTGGCTGTGCGTGGCGATTCTGGTGGCGGGCTTCTGCATCGTCGGCGGCCAGCCGGCCGTGAATGCGCTGGCCGCCAGCTACTATCCGACCACTTTGCGCGCCACCGGCATCGGCTGGAGTCTGGGCGTGGGACGCATCGGCTCCATCATCGGGCCGCTACTGGGTGGCGAGTTAATCCGCATGAACTGGCCCAATAGCACCATTTTCGTCATCGCGGCCGTGCCTGCGCTGCTGTCGGCCATCATGCTGTGGCTGATGGCCTCACCTGCGACCGCGCTGCAAGACTGACCCAACTTTCGAGATCACGCATGAAGCTCTATACTTATTTTCGCAGTTCCGCAGCCTACCGTGTGCGCATCGCCCTGAACCTGAAAGGGCTCGATTACGAAGCCGTTCCTGTGCACCTGTTGCGCGGCGGTGGTGAACAGCTGCAGCCGGCCTACCGTGCCGTCAATCCGGCCGGGCTGCTGCCGGCGCTGGACGATGGCGCGGCAGCGATCGGCCAGTCGCTGGCGATTATCGAGTATTTGGACGAGACCCGGCCACAACGCCCCTTGCTGCCGGACGATGCGGCGGGACGGGCGCGGGTGCGGGCGCTGGCGCTGACCGTGGCGGCCGATACCCACCCGCTGGGCAATCTGCGGGTGCTCAAGTATCTGACCGGTGAGTTGAAAATCAGCGAAGAAATGAAGCTGGGCTGGCAGCATCACTGGATGGCGACGGGGCTGGCGGCGCTGGAACGTCTACTGGCCGATGATGCCCGGACCGGACGTTTCTGCCATGGCGACACGCCGACGCTGGCCGATTGCTGCCTGGTGCCGCAGGTATTCAATGCACAGCGCTTCCAGCTTGACCTGAGTCCTTATCCCACTATTGTGCGGATACACGGCGCCTGTGCCGAACTGCCCGCGTTCCAGCAGGCCCATCCGGCGCAGCAGGCAGACGCCGAGTAAAGCAGGTCTTTGCGGCCAGGCTAGCCGTTGCGCACCACGCGGTTGCGGCCAGCTTCCTTGGCCTGATACAGCGCCTTGTCGGCACGTGAGACCAGCGAGGAGGGCGTATCCGTCAGGTTTTCCGGGGTTGCCGTCGCCACCCCGATACTGATCGTGAAGTGGATGTTCTCGCCCTTATCACCGAGTACCACCAGATTGGCGATCTCCGCCCGCAGCCGTTCGGCAGCGCTGGTGGCAACCTCGATTGGTGTTTCCGGCATCAGCAGGACAAATTCCTCGCCCCCGAAGCGCGAAGCCAGATCGATCTGGCGCACGCCGTCTGCGAGTGCCTTGGCGACCGCGATAATCACCCGGTCCCCCGCTTCATGGCCATACTGGTCATTGACGTTCTTGAAGTGATCGATATCGGCCATTAGCAGCGACAGCGGGTGGTGGTGGCGGCGCCCCCGATCCAGCTCGCGGTTAATCTGCTCCGTCATGCGGCGCCGGTTGCCGATGCCGGTCAGCGGATCGGTGGTGGCCAGCAACTCCAGCTTGGCGTTCGCTTCCAGCAGTTCCTGGGTGCGTTGCAGTACCCGTGCTTCCAGCTGGTTATGTTCGTCATGTAGGGCATTGAGCGTGCTGCGGCGCGCCCGCAGGGCAAACACCAGTGCGGAAATCAGCAAGCCTTGCAGGATGATCAGGGCACCACCGAGCAGAATCTGCCACCAGTAGCGTTCGAACAGCGAGGTGGAAGATTCGGGCCAGCGGCCCGCCGCAGCATCGCCGGGCAGACTGGCGCGCGGACTGGCCGCTTGCGCGGGCAGGGCTGCGCCGCTGCCGTCGGGTGCCGCCGGCTGCGGCAGGCGGAGACTATCGGCGTTGCGCCAGGGGCGCCGCTGTGGTGCTGATTTTTGCAGCAGTGGCTGAACCACCCGCTCCAGCAGTTGCTGGCGCAGTTTGTGAAATTGTTCCGGGAGGGCCCTATGTGCAAGCCGGTGGCCGTTGTTTGCCGCCAGTGTGCTGGCCGGTGTCGCTAGCAGTGCCGTCAGCAAAAGCCCCAATGCACACAGCCTGCTGGCGCTGGAAGGGAATAATAGGTGGTTCCGGTAGGGCATGCTGGCCTGCGCTTTTTGGGGCAGAATGGCGCTGCGTTGATGGTAGTTGAAGTCTAGCACGCTTTAATCTCGCGAACCCCATCGACTGTGGTTAAGCGGCACAACAAATGCAGCACATCGAATGCGGCAGACCCGCAGCACCTCTCAGGCCGCGCGCAGTGCGTCCACAATCGGCATGCGGGCGGCCCGCAGCGCCGGCAGGAAGCCGCCAATAGCACCCATCGCCAGCGAGAACAGCAAGGTTTTCAGGATGATCGCAGTGGTCAGGCGGAAGCCGAATGCCAGTTCCGAGAAGGACTGGAAATTGGTGGTTGAAAACGAGATGAACTGCATCAGCGAGGCGCACGCCAGACCGAGTGCACCACCGACGACGGCCAGCAGCATCGATTCGCTGAGGAAGGCTGCCAGGATGCTGCCGCGCTGGAAGCCCAGTGCGCGCAGCGTGCCGATTTCGCCCACCCGGTTCGCCACCGAGGCATACATGGTGATGGTGGCGCCGATCATCGCACCGATGGAAAAAATCACCGAAAGGATCAGCCCTAGCACGCTGATGAAGGTAGACAGTGCTTTCGATTGATCGGCGTAGAAGGTCTGCTCGCGCTTGGCGTCCAGCGTCAGACGCTGATCGTTCTCGATATCCTGCTTGAAGCGCTCGAACTGATGGCTGTCGGCCAGTCGCAGCACCATGGCGGAATAGGCGTTGCGCCGGAAGGCCGCCATCAACTGGTCGGCGTCGCCCCAGATCTCGGAATCGAAGCCGCTATTGCCGGCGTCGAACAGGCCCACCACCGTCCACTCGCGCTGGCCGAAGCGGATTTTTTCGCCGATGCCAGCGCCGTTGAAGCGCCGCGCGATGCTGGCGCCAGCAATGATTTCTGCCGCACCGGGACGGAACATGCGTCCGGCGCTGAGTCTGACTTGCGGGCGCAGCGTCAGCGCATTCGGTGCAATGCCACGGATGATGACGTTGGAAGGTTGCGCCGAACCGCGCTTGATCAGCGAAATCAGCACCACGGTTTCCTTCGACAGCCACGGCTGGCCGTCCGTGCCGCGTGCGATCGCCGGATGGCTGGCAGCGATATTCGCCTGTACGCGGTCGATACCGCTCTGCACCTCGGTTTCCGCCGCGCGTCGTACCAGCACCACGTTGTCGTATTCGCCGGTGGTGACCATGGTGTTGCGCAAACCTTCATCGAGCATCAGCACGGTGGCAAACACAAATACCACCAGTGCCAGACCGGCACCGGTCAATGCCGTGGTCAGGCGGCGTGCCCACAGATTCCGAGCGACATAGGAAAGGGGGATCTTCAACCGATGCTCCGTAGTCCATCGACGATATTCACCCGTACCGCGCGGATGGTGGGCGCAATCGCGGCCAGCGCGCCAATTGCCAGTGCGGCCAGCACCTGCTGCAGCACGGTTAGTTGCGACACTTCGAACACCGGGAACATGGTGCCCATGACTTTGCCAAGGAATACCGAGAACGGGAACAGCAGCGCAATCCCGAGCCCAGCGCCCACCAGTGCCAGTAGCAGCGATTCGCCGAAGATCATTTTGGCCAGAAAGCCCGGGCCAAAGCCCAGCGCCTTCAGGGTGGCGTATTCACCCAGTCGTTCGCGCGCGCTCATCGCCATGGTATTGGCCATCACGGCGGCGATAATCACGATCACCACAAACGACACCACGCGGATCGCCATGACGATCGCTTCGGACATGGAGACGAAGCTGAGCTGGAAGGCCTTTTCCGTCTCGGTCAGGGTTTCGGCCAGCGAGTTGGCGAATTCCTTGTCGACGGCGGCGGAAATACCGGCAGCATTTTCCGGCTGGTTGATCTGCACCACGTACACGCCGATCTGGTTGGCGCGGCGCGGCATGCTTTTCTTGATCGTCTCGTTGACGTACTCCCAGTGGAAGAACAGGGTGGCGGTATTGGTGCTGCTCTGGCGGCCGTCATAAATCCCGCGCACCACCAGCTCCCAGTTGCCGGGGTAGATCGTGCCTTTGAGGGGGATGGTGTCGCCCACCTTGAAGCCATACTGGTCGGCCAGTTTGCGTCCCACGATGCAGCCTTTGCGGTCATGCAGGAAGGCGTTGCGCTGCTCGTCCGGCAGCAGATAATCGGGATAGATGTTCAGATAGCTCTCGCCGGAAATGGCGAACTGCGCGAAGAAATTCTTGGGGTCTTTGTAGACACCCTGAAACCAGTTGGCAAAGCCGACCCCCGTTACGCCCGGCACGGCACGGATGCGGGCCTGATAGGACAGCGGTAACGGGAACACCAGCGAGGTTTTGTTGCGGGTGACCAGCGTGGTGTTGGAGGCACCTTCCGCACCGGCATACCACGCGTCAACCACAGTCTGCAGCAGGCCGAAGGAAAAAATCGCCACCACCAGCCCGAGCACGGTCAGGCCGGTACGCAGCTTATGGCGCAGGGTGTTCTTGAGGATCAGCCGCAGCGAATACATGGTGGCTAGACCGCCGAGGCGGCGAGCAGCTCGCCTTTTTCAAGGTGAATCAGGGTGCGCGCCTGTGCTGCGGCGTTAGCGTCGTGGGTGACCATGATGATGGTCTTGCCCAGTTGCTGGTTGAGTTGCTGGAGTAGCGCCAGAATCTCGGTCGCGGAAGCGCGATCCAGATCGCCGGTGGGTTCGTCGGCCACGATCAGGGTCGGGTCGGTGACGATGGCGCGGGCAATCGCCACGCGCTGCTGCTGGCCACCGGACAGTTCGTTGGGGGTGTGGTCCATGCGGTCGGCCAGATTCACCATGGCCAGCGTCAGTTCCACGCGTTCGCGCCGTTCCCGGCGTGATAAAGGCGTCAGCAACAACGGCAATTCGACATTCTCGTAGGCCGTCATCACCGGCATCAGATTGTAGAACTGGAAAATGAAGCCGATGTTGCGGGCACGCCAGTTCGCCAGTTCGGACTCGCTCATGCCGGCAATGTCCAGCCCATCGATGCGCAAAATGCCGCTATCGGGCTTGTCGATGCCAGCGATCAGATTTAACAGGGTGCTTTTGCCGGAGCCGGAAGGACCCATCAGCGCGGCGAACTCGCCGGCAGGAATCGTCAGGCTGATATCGCGCAGCACTTCCACCACCTGATCGCCACGCCGATAGGATTTGGCCAGATGTTCGATGCGCAGCAGCGGTTCGGGCGTGACCATGTGATTGCTTGCCATGTGCTTACCTGCCATCCTATTCTTCCTATTCTTCCTATTTCTTGCTCAGGCTAATGGCCGCACCGTCATGCAGCTTGGCGTCTGGCGTCAGCACCACCTTGTCCCCCGCCTTGATGCCTTTCACTTCGACCAGTTCGCCCAGCTTGCGGCCCTGCGTCACGGCGACCTGTTTTACCTTGTCGTCGTCGATCACAAACACCACTGGCTTGCCGTCGCGGCTGGCGATGGCGCCTGCCTGCACGGTGGTAAGTGCCTGCCGGTCCTCGGCTGGCACGGCCTTCGACAGGAAGGCTACTTTGGCACTCATGTCCGGCAGCACGCGCGCGTCGTGATCGGCAAAGCGCACTTTGACCAGCAGGGTGGCTTTGCTACGATCCACAGTCGGCACCATGCGCGAGACGGTGCCGGCCAGATGCAGTTCCGGGAAGGCGTCCAGCGTAATCTCGGCTGGCTGGTCGACGCGGATTTTGCTCAGGTTCGATTCCGAGACGTCCGCTTCCACTTCCAGCGTGCTCATATCGGCAATGGTCACCACCGCGCCTTTGCTGTCGGCTGCCGACGAGTAGGGCGTGATGTTGTCGCCCACGTTGGCGCTTTTGGTCAGCACCACCGCGTCAAACGGTGCGCGGATCAGGGTCTGGTCGAGCGCCACCTGTGCCACCTGCGCATTGGCGCGTGCCGCCGTGATGGCGGCCTCGTAACCGGCAATGCTGGCGCGTGCCTTATTTAGACGGGCTTGCGCCGTATCGTAGGCGGAGCTGGCGATGAACTTCTGCGCCAGCAGTTCGCTGCTGCGCTTGAAATTGGCCTGTGCGTCGGTCAGTTCGGCCTGACCCTGCGCCAGATTGGCCTGCGCCACCTTGATATTAGCCTGTGCCTGTCCCAGTGTGGCGCTGACATCGCGGTTTTCCAGGCGCGCCACGATTTCGTCTTTTTTAACCTTGCTGCCTTCGAGTACCCCCAGCCATTCCAGCCGGCCAGTGGCTTTCGACGACAGTGAAGCCTTGCGCTGCGCCACCACGTAACCGGTGGCGTTGAGCAGGGTATAGCTTTGCGACGGATAGCTGAGTGCCACCGTGACCGTGTCTACGCTGGTTTTGCCACCGAACTGGTGTTGCGCGACTTTCGCGCCGATGGCCAGCACCACCAGCGCAATCACCACGCGTAACCAGCGGCGCTTGTTGCGTGTGGTGCCAGCGATCTGCCCGCTGGCACTGCGTTCGATCTTGAGTTTGGAGATATCTGGAGCGCTCACGCCTGCCTCTGCTTGATGGGTCGAAGGTTGGCTTTGATATTGCGGCATAACAGTACAAACATCAAGCCCGCCGTTGTGTGCGGCGGACCACGCGTCCCTTGCCGTCAGCGCTGCTGGCGCGCGCAGGCAAAAAAACGGCGTGCTGCAGAAATTCTGCGGCACGCCGTTGTATCGGGGTAGTCCCGGAATTACTTGGCTTTGCGGCGACGTGCCAGCAGGCCCATCAGACCCAGGCCACCCAGCATCATGGCGTAGCTTTCTGGTTCTGGTACCGCCGTCACATTGGTGACTTTGAACTGGATGTCGTTGTAGTCGCGGTCACCACCGCCCTGCAGATCTTCAAAACCGACCACGGCAACGTTGTTGCTGCTCAGCGTAGCAGCGGCGTGGAATACGTTGTCGAAGTTGGCAGCAGCAGGGCCCATATAGAAGTCATGGCCGGTGTTGTCGACATGCATGCGGAAGTTCAGAACGGTGCCGGCGGCGAAAGTGCCGAGGTCAATCTCGGTGCCGACTGGCGTGCTGTGGCCACTGAACAGTTGGGTGCTGCCGCCATTTTCGAAGAACATCACGTCATTGTAACCAGCGTCCGAGCCGAGGAAGGTGGCGGTAACCTTGCCGGTATCTTTGACCATGATCTTGCCGCCGACGATGGTGACATCAGCTTGTGCGGTCAGGGTTGCACCCAGCAGGGCGGCCATCAGGATCGATTTCTTGAACGACATGGTTTGTTCTCCAGAAAGGTTTGTTGTTGAAATGAATCTTATCCGAAAAACTATTCTGTTGTCAAAATTTATTTTAAGCTTCTCTTAAGGCAATATTTTTTTTGGCTCTGCACCAGGCTTTCTGGCTGCGCGAGCCCGGCCGGGCGCAGCAGATCGGCGCGGCTGGGCTACAATTTCGCCTTTTGCTACCAGGCTGGCTTCCCCATGACTATTCCTGCCCATTTCCTCGCGGCGCTGAAGCGCGTCCATGCCTCCTGGCACCCGCTGCTGCTGCAGGGGCTGGAATCCATCATGGCCAGCACTCCCGACTATCTGCCGCAACTGGCGCAGGATGATTACCTGCCCACTGATCAGCGGCTGTTCGCCGCCTTTGCCCTGCCGCTGGAGCAGGTGCGTTATGTGCTGGTAGGGGAGGGGCCGTATCCGCGCGCCGCCAGCGCGACAGGTGTCAGCTTCATGGATGGCGCGGTCGGCAGCTTATGGTCGGATGAACTGGGCGGCGGCCTGTCCAAGCCCGTCAATAAAGCCACATCGCTGCGTAACTTCATGAAGATGCTACTCGTGGCGGATGGCCAGCTTGATCTGGATGACACCGGCGCCGAGGCCATGTCCAGAATTGCCCTGGCTGCCCATCAGGGCCATGGCAGCCATATCGCGACGCTGGCCGAGTTGCAGGACAAGCTGACGGAACAGGGTTTTCTACTGCTGAACGCGGCGCTGGTATTCCGCCATCACGTTGCTCCGGCGAAAGACGCCAAGGCCTGGCTGCCGTTTTTCGAGACCGTCATGGCCGGACTGGCCGAGCATGCCGAGAAGGCGCCGACGCTCATTCTATGGGGAAAGATCGCGGAAGTTCTCAGTAAAGTGCTGGAGCAACGGCCGGTGACGCAGAAGTTTCCGCAAATTCGGGCCGAGCACCCGTACAACCTGAGTTTTATCGGCAATCCCGAGATGCATGCGCTGTTCGGACCGATGCAGCTGCTGCAGGGGCGAGCAGACCGGGCAAACCCAGTGGCCGCGGGCAGACTTCTTTAA
The DNA here is from genome assembly GCA_027490725.1 of Oxalobacteraceae bacterium. GTDB lineage: Bacteria > Pseudomonadota > Gammaproteobacteria > Burkholderiales > Burkholderiaceae_D > Rugamonas. The sequence goes on along the minus strand of JAIXXN010000040.1, from coordinate 27,517 downwards.
AGTTTGGTATACTTGACTAATTCGATCAACTAATCCGCTTATTCAGGGAGTCGTTGGGGTCGATATTTTAACCGAACCGGGGTAGTGATGCGTCTGACCACCAAAGGCCGTTTTGCTGTGACTGCGATGATTGATCTGGCGTTGCGCCAGGGCAAGGGACCCGTCACGCTGTCCGGTATTAGTCAGCGTCAGGCCATTTCGCTGTCCTACCTCGAACAATTGTTCGGCAAGTTGCGCCGCCATGAAATCGTCGAATCGATCCGTGGCCCGGGCGGCGGCTACAGTCTGGCGCGCCGCGCCGACAAAGTCACCGTGGCCGACATCATCATCGCCGTCGACGAGCCGCTCGATGCGACCCAGTGCGGCGGCAAGGAAAACTGCCACGGCGCCGATGTCACCAGCGGCGTGCGCTGCATGACCCATGAACTGTGGGCCACCCTGAATGAAAAAATGGTTGATTACCTCGATTCCGTCTCGTTACAGGATCTGGTCGATCAACAGAAGCTGAAGAACGCTGAACAGAACGTCGTGGTGCTGCACCGCAATCACGCCGCGCTCGGTTGAGCGACCCATAACCCGGAGTTACCAGATGAACGCCCCTGAAAAAAATATCGCGCCTGTAGAGTTCAAGACGGCCCCGCATTTCCCGATCTATATGGACTACTCGGCGACGACGCCAGTCGATCCACGCGTGGCAGACATGATGATTCCCTATCTGCGCGAACAGTTCGGCAATCCTGCTTCGCGTAGCCATATGTATGGCTGGACCGCGGAAAAGGCCGTTGAAGAGGCGCGCGGCCACGTGGCAGCGCTGGTGAATGCCGATAGCCGCGAAATCATCTGGACCTCGGGTGCCACCGAATCGAACAATCTGGCGATCAAGGGTGCGGCGCAGTTCTACAAAACCAAGGGTAAGCACATCATCACCGTGAAAACCGAGCACAAATCGGTGCTGGACACGGTACGTGAACTGGAACGCATCGGCTTCGAAGCGACCTATCTGGAACCGCAGGACAATGGTCTGATTACCATCGAGCAGCTGAGCGCCGCGATCCGTCCGGACACGATCCTGGTGTCCGTGATGCTGGTGAATAACGAGATCGGCGTGGTTCAGCCCATCGACGAAATCGGCGCACTGTGCCGCTCGAAAGGCATCATCTTCCACTGCGACGCTGCCCAGGCGACCGGTAAAGTCGTGATCGACCTGCAGAAAACCAAGGTCGATCTGATGACCTTCACCGCCCACAAAACCTATGGTCCGAAAGGTATCGGCGCGCTGTACGTGTGCCGCAAGCCGCGCGTGCGTATCGAAGCCCAGATGCACGGTGGTGGTCATGAGCGCGGTCTGCGTTCGGGCACGCTGCCAACCCACCAGATCGTCGGCATGGGCGAAGCTTTCCGTCTGGCCAAAGTCGAGATGGACACGGAAATCGGCCGCATCAAGGCGCTGCGTGACCGTCTGGCCAAGGGCCTGCAGGAAATCGAGGAAACCTATATCAACGGTGACATGGAACACCGTGTGCCACATAACCTGAATGTCAGCTTCAACTATGTGGAAGGTGAATCGCTGATCATGGCCGTGAAAGATCTGGCCGTGTCGTCCGGTTCGGCCTGCACCTCGGCCAGTCTGGAGCCATCCTATGTGCTGCGCGCACTGGGTCGCAGCGATGAACTGGCACACAGCTCGATCCGTTTCACCATCGGCCGCTTCACCACTGAAGCCGATATCGACTTCGCCATCGACCTGATGAAATCCAAAGTGAACAAGCTGCGCGAACTGTCGCCGCTGTGGGATATGTTCAAAGAGGGTATCGACATCAATTCGATCCAGTGGGCTGCGCACTAATTTTTTAAGATTCAGAAGAGACAGGAGCATCAAAATGGCTTACTCGGAAAAAGTACTCGATCACTACGAAAACCCGCGCAACGTGGGCGCTTTCGAAAAGGGTGACGACAGCGTTGGTACCGGCATGGTGGGTGCACCAGCTTGCGGCGACGTGATGAAACTGCAAATCAAGGTGGGCGCAGATGGTCTGATCGAAGACGCAAAATTCAAGACCTATGGCTGCGGTTCGGCCATCGCTTCGAGCTCGCTGGTGACCGAATGGGTCAAGGGCAAGACGCTGGATCAGGCACTGGCCATCAAGAACACCGAAATCGCCGAAGAACTGGCGCTGCCACCGGTGAAAATCCACTGCTCGATTCTGGCGGAAGACGCGATCAAGGCAGCAGTTCTGGATTATCAGAACAAACACCCTGTGAACGCATAAGTTTGCATCGCAGTTAGCAGGTAATACAATCACGCCGTCGCTGCATCGTTGCACGACGGCGCGGGAGAATCAAATGGCAATCACCCTGACCGAAAAAGCAGCAAAGCACATCAACCGTTACATCGAACGCCGCGGTAAGGGCATCGGTCTGCGGTTTGGCGTGCGTACCACCGGCTGCTCCGGACTGGCGTACAAACTCGAATACGTGGACGAATCGGCGGAAGAGGACAGTGTCTTCGAATCGCACGGCGTGAAAGTATTCGTGGATCCGAAAAGCCTGCCGTACATCGACGGCACCGAACTCGATTTTGCCCGCGAAGGGCTGAACGAGGGCTTCAAGTTCAATAATCCGAACCAGAAAGACGCTTGCGGTTGCGGCGAAAGCTTCCGCATCTGACCGGCTATGCAAAATCACTTCGAGCTGTTCCAGCTACCCCTGCAGTTTGCCGTCGATACGTCGGCGCTCGATAGCGCCTACCGCGAGGTGCAGGGACGCGTCCATCCCGATAAATTCGTCAGTGCCAGCGATGCGGAAAAGCGCGTTGCCATGCAGTGGGCCACGCGTGCCAACGAGGCCTACCAGACCCTGAAAAACCCGCAGAAGCGCGCTCAGTACCTGTGCGAGCTGCATGGCGTGGATCTGCAGACGGAATCGAATACGGCCATGCCGATGGCGTTTCTGATGCAGCAGATGGAATGGCGCGAAGAACTCGGCGATGCGCGTGGCGCACGCGATATGGCAGCACTGGAAGGGCTGGATCGGCAACTGCGCCAGGAACGCAAGGCGCAACTGGCCGCCATCGAGCAGCAAATTGACGCTAACGACTATGTGCAGGCAGCCCAGGGGGTGCGGGCGCTGATGTTCATCGAAAAACTCAAGCAAGAGATCGATAGCGCGTTGAGCGTGCTGGAGGATGCGTGAAAATTCGCGCCTGAAACACCGCAAACCGCGCTTCGGCAGTCGCCTGAATCGGCGCCCGGCGCAAGCTGGCAGTAGCACAGAACAGACTCCGGCCGGGCTCATGCCCGGCCCCATTATTTAATCAGAGCCGCACGGCATACACTACATGGCCCTTCTGCAAATTTCCGAACCAGGCATGTCGACCGCACCCCACCAGCACCGGCTGGCGGTAGGGATCGATCTGGGTACCACCAACTCGCTGGTCGCCACGGTGCGCAGCAGTATTCCTGAGGTACTCAGCGACGAAGATGGCCGGCCCTTGCTGCCGTCCGTGGTGCGCTATCTGCCGAATGGCCACGCCAACATCGGTTACAAGGCACAGGCGGCTCAAACCACCGACCCGAAAAACACCATCGTTTCGGTCAAGCGCTTCATGGGGCGCGGTCTGGCCGATATCGCCTATGCGGAAAACCTGCCTTACGATTTCCTCGATACGCCCGGCATGGTGCAACTGAAAACCATCGCTGGCGTGAAAAGCCCGGTGGAAGTGTCGGCGCAGATTCTCGCCACGCTGCGTCAGCGCGCCGAAGATACACTCGGTGATGATCTGGTGGGCGCCGTGATTACCGTGCCTGCCTATTTCGATGATGCCCAGCGTCAGGCCACCAAGGATGCGGCGCAGCTGGCCGGCATCAACGTGCTGCGTCTGCTGAGCGAACCCACGGCGGCAGCGATTGCCTACGGCCTCGATAATGGTTCCGAAGGCCTGTACGCGGTCTACGATCTGGGTGGCGGTACTTTCGATATTTCCATCCTCAAGCTGAGCAAGGGCGTGTTCGAAGTGCTGTCGACCGGCGGCGATTCGGCGCTCGGTGGCGATGACTTCGATCACCGCCTGTTCTGCTACATCCATCAGCAGGAAAAACTGGCGCCGCTGTCCGATCAGGATACCGCCGTGCTGATGGTGAAAGCGCGCGAGGCCAAGGAACAGCTGTCCACCAAACAATCCGTGACGGTGGATGCGGTACTCGGTTCGGGCGAAGAAGTGCATCTGCGAATTAGCGCCGAGACCTTCCACGAGATCACCAGCCATCTGATTGGCAAGACCATGAACGCGATCCGCAAAGCGCTGCGCGACGCCAATGTCGATGCCGACGATATCGATGGCGTGGTAATGGTCGGTGGTGCGACCCGCATGCCGCATGTGCAGCGTGCCGTCAGCGAGTACTTCCACACCATCCCGCACGCGAATATCGATCCCGATAAAGTGGTGGCGCTGGGCGCGGCAATTCAGGCCAATCTGCTGGCCGGTAACCGCGCAGCCGGTGATGACTGGCTGCTGCTGGACGTGACTGCGCTGTCGCTCGGGATTGAAACCATGGGCGGGCTGGTCGAGAAAATCATCCCGCGCAATTCCACCATTCCGTGCGCGCGTGCGCAGGAATTCACCACCTTCAAGGATGGTCAGACGGCACTCGCCGTGCACGTGCTGCAAGGCGAGCGTGAACTGGTCAGCGATTGCCGTTCGCTGGCGCGCTTCGAGCTGCGCGGGATTCCGCCGATGGCCGCCGGTGCCGCACGCATCCGCATCACCTATCAGGTCGATGCCGACGGCTTGCTGTCGGTGTCGGCACGCGAACTGCGCTCCGGCGTGGAAGCATCGATCAGCGTCAAACCATCGTATGGTCTGGGCGATGACGATGTGGCGCGTATGCTGCAGGACTCCTACCAGTCGGCCGATGTCGATATGCTGGCGCGCGCACTGCGCGAAGAGCAGGTGGAAGCCGAGCGGATTATTCTGGCGACCGAATCGGCACTGGCAGAAGATGCCGGGCTGCTCAGCGACGCCGAACGCCTGAACCTCGACAGCCTGATCGCCAGCGTACGTGGCGTAGTCGCCCAGTCGCAGGCCGGTACGGTTGATCATAGCGCCGTGAAAGCGGCGGTCGAGTCGCTGGCACAGGGCACCGAAGAATTCGCATCGCGCCGCATGGATCGCAGCGTGCGCAGCGCACTGGCCGGCAAGAAGCTGGACCAGGTCGTTTAAACATTTACCGAGAAGTCACATGCCACAAATCGTATTCCTGCCCCACGCCAAACTGTGCCCGGAAGGCGCTGTCATCGAAGCCGAAGCTGGCAAAACCCTGTGCGACATCATGCTGGAAAATGATATCCACATCGAGCACGCCTGCGAGAAGTCGTGCGCCTGCACCACCTGTCACGTACTGGTGCGCGAAGGTTTCGATTCGCTCAGCGAAGCCAGCGAAAACGAGGAAGATCAGCTGGACAAGGCCTGGGGACTGGAAGCGGTGTCGCGCCTGTCCTGCCAGGCCGTGGTAGCCGATGCAGATCTGGTCATCGAAATTCCGAAGTACACCATCAATCACGCCAGCGAAGGTGGGCACTGAGATGAAATGGTCTGACATTAGCGCGATTGCCGAAGCGCTCTACGACAAGTTCCCGGACCTTGATCCGCTGACGATCCGGTTTACCGATCTGCACAACTGGGTCGTCGAGCTGGATGGATTTGACGACGACCACACGCGCGGTGGCGAAAAAGTTCTCGAAGCGATACAACAGGCGTGGATCGATGAAGCCCAATAAAAAAGCGGCCGTTGCCACGGCAAAAATCGGCACGACCGTGACCGGCGCTGACAATATGCCGGAAATCCGCGAAGGCCAGACGGTCGCGCTGCTGCAGGAACTGCACATTCTGACCCGCGACGGCAAGATGAATCAGGACAGCCGCCGCAAACTGAAACAGGTGTATCACCTGTACCAGTTCATCGAGCCACTGCTCAAGGAACTGCAGGCGACGCAGGGCAATATCTCGCTGGTCGACCATGGCGCCGGCAAGTCCTACCTCGGCTTCATCATTTACGATCTGTTCTTCAAAGCGCTCAACGATGGCTCGCACATCTACGGCATCGAAACGCGCGAAGAACTGGTCAGTCGTTCGCAGCAACTGGCGCAGCAGTTCAACTTCCCCGGCATGTCCTTCCTGCCGCTGTCGGTGGCCGAGTCCACCGAATCGAAGCTGCTGCCCGCCCAGATCGACATTGTCACCGCGCTGCACGCCTGTAATACGGCCACCGACGACGCCATCGACTTCGCGCTGAAAAAGAAAGCGCGCTACATGGTGCTGGTGCCATGCTGTCAGGCGGAAGTGGCGTCGGTGCTGAAGAAGAACAAGGGCAAGGCGCTGGCCAAGTCGGCGCTGACGGAAATCTGGCGTCACCCGATCCATACGCGCGAATTCGGTAGCCAGATCACCAATGTGCTGCGCTGTCTGCAACTGGAAGCGCACGGTTATCACGTGAATGTGACGGAACTGGTGGGCTGGGAGCACTCGATGAAAAACGAGCTGATTATCGCCACCTATAAAGACCTGCCGCGTCAGCGTCCTTCGCAGCGCTTGCAGGAAGTGCTGGAGACGCTGGGGCTGGAAGAAATGGGTCAGCGCTTCTATACGCAGCAACTGGCAGCACAAGCAGGCTAACCGGGTGGTACACGTATGAGCGGCATGCATGAAGAATGGCTGGATTTACGCAGCGACACCGTCACCCGCCCCGGCGCGGCGATGCGTGCCGCGATGCTGGCGGCCGAGGTAGGCGATGATGTGTACGGCGATGACCCGACCGTCAATCTGCTGCAGGAATACACGGCCGACCTGTTCGGCTACGAGGCGGCGCTGTTTGCACCGTCCGGCACGCAGAGCAATCTGCTGGCGCTACTGGCCCACTGCGGCCGGGGCGACGAATATCTGGTCGGGCAGGAAGCGCATACCTATCGCTACGAAGGCGGCGGTGCCGCCGTGCTGGGTAGCATACAGCCGCAACCGATCACCAATCAGCCCGATGGCAGTCTGGCCTTGGCGGACATCGCCGCGCAGATCAAGCCGGACGATATCCATTTCGCGCGCAGCAAGTTGCTGGCACTGGAAAACACCATCGGTGGCCGCGTGCTGGGGCTAGCCTATCTGGAGCAGGCCACCACGCTGGCGCATCAGCGCGGGCTGGCAACCCACCTCGATGGCGCGCGCATCTGCAATGCGGCCGTCAAGCTGGGTGTCAGTCCACGCGAGGCGGTGGCCGGTTTCGATTCCGTGTCCGTCTGCCTGTCCAAAGGTCTGGGCGCGCCGGTCGGTTCGGTGCTATGCGCTAGCAAGCCTTTGATTGCGGAAGCCAAACGCTGGCGCAAGATGCTCGGTGGTGGCATGCGTCAGGCCGGTGTGCTGGCCGCGGCTGGCCTGTACGGCTTGCAGCATCAGTATGCGCGACTGGCCGAAGATCACGACAACGCCGCTTACTTTGCCAGCGAACTGGCCAAGCTGAAAGGCATCAAGGTCAGCACCCCGCAGACCAATATTTTCTATGTCGATCTGCCGCCGGACGCATGCCGTGGCCTGAACGACGTATTGCAACTGACCCGTATCCGGGTGTCGATGGCGCCGCATTTGCGCATCGTTACCCATCTGGATACCAAGCGCGCCGATATCGATCGGGCGATTACTGTTTTTGGAGACTTTTTCGGATGAGCGAAGCTAACCCTGAGCAAGGTATCCGCCTCGCCAAGCGCGTGGCCGAGATGCGCCCCTGTTCGCGCCGCGAGGCCGAGCTGTATATCGAGGGCGGTTTCGTCAGCGTGGATGGTGCGCTGATCGAAGAGGCGGGCGCGCGCGTCACGCCGGAACAGCAGGTGAGCATTGCAGACGATGCGACGCTGCTGGAAATTGTGCCGGTAACGCTGCTGCTGCATAAGCCGGCCGGCGTGAATGGTGGTGTCGGCAAAGATGGTCAGCCAGCGCTGCACCTGTTGAATGCTGCCAGCCTGACGCGCAGCGCACCGGCTCAGCGCTTCCTGAAGCGCCATCTGGCCAATCGGACGCTGGCGCTGCCGCTGGAAACGCAGGCCAGCGGCTTGCTGGTGCTGACGCAGGACTTCCGCGTCAACCGCAAGCTGGTGGACGAAGCCGATCGCATGGAGCAGGAAATTATCGTGGAAGTGGCGGGCGAGATCGCCGAGAACGGTCTGGCCTTGCTCAATCATGGTCTGCCGTTTAACGGTAAGCCGCTGCCACCGATCAAAGTCAGCTGGCAGAACGAACGCCGGCTGCGCTTTGCCGTGAAAGGCCCGAAACCGGGCCAGATCGAGCATATGTGCAAGATGGTGGGACTGCAGGTGGTGGCCATGAAACGCATCCGTATCGGCCGGGTTGCCATGTCCAGCCTGCCGCAAGGCGAGTGGCGCTATCTGCAGCCGCACGAGCGCTTCTAAGCGTCTGTTACGTTGCGCCTCAGCAGGCCAGTCTCACTCAGGTGGCGCTGGCCTGTTTCTTTTTCTTCGGCAGTGGTGGCAGTTGTACCAGACGGGTGCCGGTCAGCTTATCGTGCAGGAACTGGCGCTGCGGATCGAGGAAGGCCGTCGCTGCCCACACGAAGATACCGGCGAGGATGCTGCCGAGTGCCTGCCATTTGTCCAGATGCAGGACTGCGCTCAGTATCAGTGCGGGCAATATCCACATCCAGCTTAGCAGGTAGCGTACGGCTGCCGTTTGCAGGGACAGGTGAGGGTGGCCGGGGCGTTCCAGCTTCAAACGCCAGGTGCGCATCGCCAGCGTCTGGCCCTCACGGCTCCACTGGTGGATGAAGTAGGCGCCCAGTACCAGAAACGCCAGCGCCTGACGCATGTGTTCAAGGACGGGTGTGTGACCGCCTTTCACCGCGACTTCAAAAATCAGAAACGGCAGAAACAGTACGGCAAACCCTAGCAGGGTTTCGTACAGCATGGCGATCAGGCGGCGGCCGACGCCGGGTGTCGGCAGAGCCGACGGGGAAGCGGGGAGTTTATTTGACATTGCTGCTAGCGGGCTGTGCGGCGGCCGCTGCTGGCACCGGCGTGAGGTTAGAGGCGTTCGGCGCGGCGGCATCACTGCCGGTCACTGCGCCGGCTGCGCTATTCGCTGCCGGATTCGCCGCCGGATTTGAGGCAGGATTCGCGGCAGGATTCGCGACAGGATAGGCAGCAGTACCGGTCACCCCGGCAGCAGGGCCGATGGCGGGTGACTGCGCCGCTGCTGGCGCGCCCGCAGCGGGCGTTGCCGGGAAGGCTGGCGCTTTGGCCGAACCGTTTTCCGTTGGCACTAGCGGTTTGATCGGCGCCACGGTTTTCACCTTGGTCTGGGCGGCAGTCGGCAGGTTGGCCACCTGCGGCTTGATGGCCGCTTTGGCAGCCAGTTCCTGTTTGGCGTCGTCGGACAGCTGCTGGTAGGACTCCCACTGGGTATTTTTGTGCGATGGGTCAAGTTTCTGTGCGCGGGCAAAGTTCTGGCGTGCCTGACGGCGTTCTGCCGGCGTCAGTTGCACCCATTCGCGCATTTTTTCCTGCACCCGTGCCTGTTCGTCCGGTTTCATGGAAGCGTAGCGCTTGATGATGCCCAGCCATTTCTGGCGGCGCAGCGGCTCCAGCTGATCCCATTCACCGGCCAGCGGCGCCAGTGCCTGCTGCTGTGCTGCAGTCAGATCCTTCCAGCGGGTCTGCTCGGCGGCTTTGCCCTGACCGGTCGCAACGCTGAGCGCGTTACCGGCCTTGGCCAGTGGCTGGGTGATACTGGCAGGCGCATCCGCCTGATTGCCGAACCACAGCAGCCCGGCGGCCGAGCTGAGTATCACCAGCAGCGCGCAGCCTCCCCACTTTGCCTGACGACTTAAAGCCATACTTATTGCTCGCTTTGATTCAGGTAAGCGTTAAAACCGTGATCCAGATAGGCGGACAGCGGCAGTTCGTCGGACAGCACGGCGGCGTCCAGATCAGCCAGATCGGCGATGCGCTCCTGCTGCTCAAACTGGTAGATGCCGATCAGACCGGCCACCAGTACCAGCAGGGGCAGGGCGACACCCATCCGGTTAAACCACCCAAACGACCAGTTGCCGCCCTGCGCACCGGCCGCGCTGGTCTGCAGCACCGGCGCACTACGGCGCGCCGCGCCATCGGGTTTTTTACGGGCCAGCGCCTGCTGACGGGCGAGTGCCAGCCGCTCGGTCGTTGCGGCGGGCAGATCGTCGAGGCGTTCGTTCAGTGCGTGCCGCACTTTGTAAGCGAAATTCAGCTCTTCGGTGTTCATAGTGTAATTCCCTTGGCTTTCAGCGTTTCGGCGAGCGCATGCGTTGCACGGGAGCAATGCGTTTTCACGCTGCCCTCCGAGCATCCCATAGCGAGGGCCGTTTCGGCCACGTCCATATCCTGCCAATAACGCATCAGGAAGGCTTCCCGTTGACGCGCCGGCAGCTTTTGCACTTCTGCATCGATGGTGGCCAGCGTCTGCTGGCGCTCGATCTGGTCGGCGCTCGATTCGGCGGCAGCGCTGCCCTGTTCGGCGGCATACGACTCCAGCAGATCAAAATCATCGTGCTCGTCGCCGCCCGGACCCATGCCGGAAAACAGGCTGACCCAGGTGTTGCGCACTTTTTCCCTGCGGAAGTAGTCGAGGATGGTGGTTTGCAGGATGCGCTGGAACAGCATCGGCAGCTCGGCGGATGGTTTGTCGCCGTATTTTTCGGCAAGTTTGATCATCGCGTCCTGCACGATGTCGAGGGCCGATTCGTCCTTGCGGACCGCGTACACGGCTTGTTTGAAAGCACGACGCTCGACGTTTTCGAGGAAGTCGGATAATTCTTTGTCTGTGGCCATGCTGTACTGAAAAGTAGCCGGGAAAGCCGGCGCTGGGCCGCTGAGGCGGCTCTGGAACTGAGCGCATGCTAGCAAAAAAATGTCTTTTCTGCAGACATTTCAAGTCGCTGCGGCAAGAAAATGCTGCGTCGCGGCGGTTTTTTCCAATTTTCGCTTGCCCAATTGTGCGCCGCAGTGTACCGTATGGGACGCTTTGAACACCCCGAAGCTCTATGGTCGGGTCGCCGCTGGCACACAACGCCGCAATCGACTCGACGCGCTTTCATATGTAGGCAGTTTGCTCTAACCCGCGCCACAAGCGCGAGAGGTACGCAGAACCACTACAGACAGATCCAGCCAACGAGATTACGTTGGGCAACGCTTTGCACGTCACTACGGTTGACGGAACAGGCGGATGTAGACGTAGTCAAACCAGGGGCGCAGGTCAAAGCTGTAGAGGTAGGCATACTTCGCTAGGAAAGAGCATCCGATCAATCTCCAATGGACCTTGAAAGGAATGTTTCATGAATACCGAAGCAACGCAGGGAGCAAACTTGCTCACTGGCGCGGAAATACTCGTGCGTTGTCTGGCTGACGAGGGCGTAGAACACGTCTTTGGCTATCCCGGCGGTGCCGTTCTGTATATTTACGACGCCATCTTCAAACAAGACAAATTCCAACACGTACTGGTGCGTCACGAGCAGGCTGCAGTCCATGCCGCCGATGCCTATTCGCGCAGTTCGAACAAAGTTGGGGTAGCGCTGGTGACGTCCGGTCCGGGCGTGACGAATGCCGTTACCGGTCTTTCTACCGCTTACATGGACTCGATTCCGATGGTGGTGATCTCTGGCCAGGTGCCGAGTCACGCGATTGGTCAGGATGCGTTTCAGGAATGCGACACGGTCGGCATTACCCGTCCCGTGGTCAAGCACAATTTCCTCGTCAAAGACGTCAAGGATTTGGCGGAAACCGTCAAGAAAGCCTTCTATATCGCCCGTACTGGCCGTCCAGGCCCGGTGCTGGTGGATATTCCGAAGGACATCTCGATGCACAAAACCACGTATTCCTACCCGAAAGAGGTAGAGATGCGTTCGTACAAGCCGGTCGACAAAGGTCATGCCGGTCAGATCCGCAAAGCCGTGCAGTTGCTGCTGCAGGCCGAACGCCCGATGATTTATACGGGTGGTGGCGTGATTCTGGCCCATGCCGCACCGGAACTGAACAAGCTGGTCGACAAACTGGGCTTCCCTGTCACGAATACCCTGATGGGTCTGGGCGCCTACCGCGCCAGCGACGAGAAGTTCCTCGGCATGCCTGGCATGCACGGTACCTATGAAGCGAATATGGCGATGCAGCATTGCGACGTCCTGATCGCCATCGGTGCCCGTTTCGATGACCGCGTGATCGGTAACCCGAAACACTTCGCCTCCAATCCGCGCAAGATCATTCACGTGGACATCGATCCATCGTCGATTTCCAAGCGCGTAAAAGTGGACATTCCTATCGTCGGCAACGTTAAAGACGTGCTGATCGAATTCCTGGCCCAGCTCGACGCTGCCGATGCCAAGCCGAATGCCCCCGAGTTGAAAAACTGGTGGAAGCAGATTAATGAGTGGCGTGGCCGTGATTGCCTGAAGTTCGCCAGCTCCGATCTGGTCATCAAGCCGCAATCGGTGGTGCAGAAACTGTGGGAAGTGACCAAGGGCGATGCCTTTATCACTTCCGACGTGGGGCAGCACCAGATGTGGGCGGCGCAGTACTATCCGTTCGACAAACCTAAGCGCTGGATCAATTCCGGTGGTCTGGGCACCATGGGCGTCGGCCTGCCGTACGCGATGGGTGTGCAGATGGCGAATCCGGATGCCACCGTGGCCTGTGTCACGGGCGAAGGTTCGATCCAGATGTGTATTCAGGAACTGGCGACGTGCAAACAGTACCACCTGACGCCGAAGATCATCATGCTGAACAATCGTTTCCTCGGCATGGTACGTCAGTGGCAACAGATTGATTACGGTTCGCGCTATTCGGAATCGTATATGGATTCGCTGCCGAACTTCGAGAAGCTGGCCGAGGCCTATGGCCACGTTGGTATGCGCATCGAAAACCCCGCGGATGTCGATGGCGCACTGCGTGACGCCTTTGCCATGAAAGACAAACTGGTCTTCATGAACTTCATCACGGATCAATCGGAAAACGTCTGGCCGATGGTGAAAGCGGGCAAAGGGCTCTCTGAAATGCTGTTGGGTTCGGAGGACTTATAAGATGCGACACATTATTTCTGTCTTGCTGGAAAACGAAGCCGGCGCGCTGTCGCGCGTGGTAGGGCTGTTCTCGGCCCGCGGCTATAACATCGAAACACTGACGGTTGCACCGACCGAAGATGCCACCCTGTCGCGGATGACCATTGTCACCACCGGCTCGGACGACATTATCGAACAGATCACCAAGCACCTGAATCGCCTGATTGAAGTGGTGAAGGTGGTGGATCTGACGGAAGGCCAGCACATCGAACGTGAGCTGATGCTGATCAAGGTGCGCGCGGTAGGTAAAGAGCGTGAAGAAATGAAGCGTACGGCGGATATCTTCCGTGGTCGCATCATCGACGTCACGGAAAAAACCTACACGATCGAACTGACGGGGGCAAAGACCAAGCTGGACGCCTTCATCGACTCGATCGACCGTGCAGCTATTCTGGAAACGGTACGTACCGGCGGTTCCGGCATCGGACGCGGCGAACGCATCCTCAAAGTGTAAATCAATTCAAAAAATTCAAAGGAATGACCATGAAAGTTTTCTACGACAAAGACGCTGACCTCTCCCTGATCAAAGGCAAAAACGTTGCCATCATCGGTTACGGTTCCCAGGGCCACGCCCACGCACAAAACCTGAGCGATTCGGGCGTCAACGTCACCGTTGGTCTGCGCAAAGGCGGCTCCTCGTGGAGCAAAGTAGAAAAAGCCGGTCTGAAAGTAGCGGAAGTGAACGATGCAGTGAAAGCTGCTGACGTCATCATGATCTTGCTGCCAGATGAAAACATCGCGCAGGTGTACAACGAAAACGTTGCGCCATACGCTAAACAGGGCGCAGTGCTGGCCTTCGCGCACGGCTTCAACGTGCACTACGGTCAAGTCGTGCCACGCGCCGATCTGGACGTGATCATGGTGGCGCCGAAGGCCCCGGGCCACACCGTGCGCGCTACCTACACCCAGGGTGGCGGCGTGCCGCACCTGATCGCTGTGTACCAGGACAAGTCCGGCATCGCCCGTGACATCGCCCTGTCGTACGCATCGGCGAATGGCGGCGGTCGTGCCGGCATCATCGAAACCAACTTCCGCGAAGAAACCGAGACCGACCTGTTCGGTGAACAAGCGGTTCTGTGCGGTGGCGCAGTCGAGCTGATCAAAGCCGGCTTCGAAACCCTGACCGAAGCTGGCTATGCTCCGGAAATGGCGTACTTCGAGTGCCTGCACGAACTGAAACTGATCGTCGACCTGATCTATGAAGGCGGTATCGCCAACATGAACTACTCGATCTCGAACAACGCCGAATACGGCGAATACGTGACCGGCCCGAAAGTTGTGACCTCGGCGACTAAAGATGCCATGCGTCAGTGCCTGAAAGACATCCAGACCGGCGAATACGCCAAGTCCTTCATCCTGGAAAACAAAGCCGGCGCACCGACCCTGATCTCGCGTCGTCGTCTGACTTCCGAGCACCAGATCGAAGAAGTGGGTGCCAAACTGCGCGCCATGATGCCTTGGATCGCCAAGAACAAAATGGTTGACCAGTCGAAGAACTAAGCTAGTGACACGCTAGTGCAAAACGGGGCAGGCCGCAGGGTCTGCCCCGTTTTTTATTGCGCATAAAAATTGGGGACCTAACGCTATTATTAAAATATCGTTAGGTCCCCATTTATTTGCGCTGGCGCTGGCTAGCGGCGTTCGCGGTTGACCAGTAGGCCGATGATGCCAAACAGGATCAGGGCGCTGGCGATCAGCTCGGCCTGCGTGGCGTGCAGGCTGCCCAGCGAGATGACGGGATTGACGCGGATCTGTTCGATCAGCAGGCGCTCGACGCCGGCCAGTACCAGATACAGGGCGAACAGCCAGCCGGTGCGGAACGGGTGGCGGCGCACTGCCCACAGCAGCGCAAAGCACAGCAGTGCCATCGCCGTTTCATACATCGGCGTCGGGTAGACCCCGGGCGCGGCGATCAGCTCGCCGTAGATATTGTTGTCATAGGTTTGTGCCCACAGCCATGTCGGTAGCCATTCCGGCTTCAGTGCCATGTTGGCGAGCGTGCCCCAGTCGCCGTCGCCGGAAACCTGGCAGCCGATGCGGCCAATGGCGTAGCCGAGCATCAGCGCTGGCGAGGCGGCGTCCAGCAGGGGTGTGATGGGCAGGCGCCAGTGCCGCGCACACAGCATCCCGGCCGCAGTGCCGAAGATCAGTCCGCCGAAGATGCTGAGTCCCGAGCGGGTCAGAATCATGCCCAGCGGATCGGTGGAAAATTGATCGAGATGATCGAGGATGTGGAACAGCCGCGCTCCGACGATGCCGGCAATCAGCACCACGATAATGAAGTCGCTGACGATGTACTGCGGTGGCCGCGAGCCGCCACTCAGGTAGGCCGGGCCGATCCGTCCGGCAGCATAGAAGCGCTGCAGTTCGGCGCTGAAACTGGCGCCCGCCACCAGCGCCGCAATGGCGACGAACAGGCCGAACGTAGCCAGTGGCAGGGGCAGGGCGTAGCCGGTGATCGCCTGGACGACGTCGCTGAGATAGGGGTACGACATGGGCACTTTCGCAATCGGGGTGGGGCGAATGTACCACAGCCGGCGGCTATCTCCACATGCCGGGGAGGGGATTTGTTACAAACGCTCACCATGTGTTACCGGTTGGTGCAAGGAATTCGGGTAAAGTTCACCTAGTTGTTAAACATGCTATGGAGCGCACTATGACCGTCATCAAATCTTTCCTTACCGCTGCCGCCGCCACGCTGGCGTTCGCGGCCCATGCTGCGGCGCCCGAGACCCCGCAGACCAGTGGCACGGTTGTACTGGTGCAAGCCACGGGGGAAGTGGTCCGTGCCAACGATCAGGCGGTCGTGACCATGGCCATCGAAGAGCAGGATAAGGATAAAGCGCTGGCCGCGTCGCGGGTTAATCAGAAGATGCGTCAGGGCATGGACATTCTGCGCAAGGAAGATCCTGTGGCCAGCCTGAAAACCCACAGTTATTACACTTACGCGGTGTATGCCGAAGAGCGCCCGCAGCCCAAGGGCCAGCCGGCGCAGCCGCGCGTACGTACCGGCTGGCGCGTCGGTCAGTCGGTGCAGATCACGACGACCAGTCTGGAGCGCCTGCCGAAGACGGTAGCGGCAGCGCAAAGCGTGCTGACGCTGAATAATCTGCAATTCGGTCTGAGCCCGCAAACCACGTTGCGACTGGAAGAGCAGCGCATCGCCGCGACCTATCGCAATCTGACGGATCGCGTGAACTTCCTGGCGCGCGCCATGGGGCGTAACGCTGCCGATGCCGTAGTTGATTCGATCGATCTCGATGGTGCCGGTAATGCCATGCCGTCACCACCGATGTATGCCGATGCGCCGGCGCTGATGCTGCGTTCCGCCAAGATGAGCGAGCAGGCCGAAGTGGCCGAGCCAAGTTTCGAGCCCGGCGAAACCACCGTACGTATGGGTATCGTTGCCAAGCTGCATTTCAAATAAGCCTGCCGGCTCAGAATCATAGGGGGGATGGTACGCCATCCCCCTTTTTTATGGGCGGCTCCACTATAATGACGGAGCACTAACTACCGCATTCTAGAAACGGATCACTATGGCTAAATTCCCCCGTCGCCGGGCCAAATCAGGCGTAAATCTGGCGAAAACGCCGCAAATGTCGCGCTTCGCGCGTTTTGCCCGTCGTGCCCGCGGGGAGGATCTGGAGCATCCGCGCCATCGCGGCATCTATCTGCTGCCGAACGCCTTCACCACGGCGGCGCTGTTCTGCGGTTTTTACGCCATCGTGATGGCCATGAACCTGAAATTCGAACACTCGGCCTGGGCGATCTTCATCGCCATGGTGCTTGATGGACTGGATGGCCGCGTCGCCCGTCTGACCAATACCCAGAGTGAATTTGGCGCCCAGTACGACAGCCTGTCGGACATGGTGTCGTTCGGCGCCGCGCCGGCACTGGTGATCTATGAATGGTCGCTGAGCGGCCTTGGTAAGCCGGGCTGGATCGCTGCCTTCGTGTATTGCGCCGGTGCAGCGCTGCGTCTGGCCCGTTTCAACACCAATATTCAGGTCGTCGACAAGCGCTTCTTCCAGGGCTTGCCATCGCCGGCCGCTGCTGCGCTGGTGGCCGGATTCATTCTGCTGATGGTCGATCAGGAAGTGCCGGGCGCCAAGCTGTCCTATGTGTCGTGGACCATCGCCGTGTTTGCCGGCCTGACCATGGTGACCAATGTGCCGTTCTACAGTTTCAAAGACATCAATTTCCGCAAGTCGGTGCCGTTCATCGCGGTATTCCTGATTGCGCTGGTGTTTGCGCTAGTGTCGATTGATCCACCGAAAGTGCTGTTCGCGATCTTTGTCGGCTACGGGCTGTCCGGTTATGCCGTCGCGCTCTGGCGCCTTGCCAAAGGTAAGAAGGTAAGTCTGATCCAGACCGAACCCGAATCCGAGCACGGCACACGGCATTAATCCAGAAGGGCGGCAGGCCCTGCGAATTTAAGCAACCCACAGATACGGAGCTAATATGAGCAACTCATCCAACCGCCTGATTATTTTTGACACCACCCTGCGCGACGGCGAGCAATCGCCGGGCGCCTCGATGACCAAGGACGAAAAAGTCCGCATCGCCAAGCAACTGGAACGCTTGCGTGTCGATGTGATCGAGGCTGGCTTTGCTGCTGCGTCGCAGGGCGACTTCGAATCGATCCGTGCGATTGCTTCGACGGTGCGTGAATCGACCATCTGCTCGCTGTCGCGCGCCAATGACCGCGACATTGCCCGCGCTGCTGAAGCACTGGCGCCGGCCGAACGCAAACGTATCCACACTTTTATTGCCACCTCTAAGCTGCACATGGAGATGAAGCTGCGCATGCTGCCGGAACAGGTGCTGCTGCAGGCCCGAAATGCCGTGCGTTTCGCGCGCCAGCATACCGATGATATCGAATTCAGTCCGGAAGACGGCAGCCGCTCGGATGAGGACTTCCTGTGCCGCGTGCTGGAAGGCGTGATCGAAGAGGGCGCGACCACGATTAACTTCCCCGATACCGTGGGCTATGCGGTGCCGGAGATTTTCGGTGAAACCATCCGCCGTCTGCGCGAGCGCATTCCGAATTCGGACAAGGCGATCTGGTCGGTGCACTGCCACAACGATCTGGGGTTGGCGGTAGCGAACTCGCTGGCCGGGGTGATGATCGGTGGCGCGCGTCAGATCGAGTGCACCATCAACGGTCTGGGCGAACGCGCCGGTAATACCGCGCTGGAAGAAGTGGTGATGGCGCTGCGCACCCGGCGCGCCTATTACAACCTGGATGTCGGCATCGACACCACCCAGATCGTGGCGGCCTCCAAGATGGTGTCGCAGATTACCGGTTTCGCGGTGCAGCCGAACAAGGCAGTGGTGGGCGCGAATGCATTTGCGCACGCTTCCGGCATCCATCAGGATGGCATGCTGAAGTCGCGCGAGACCTACGAGATCATGCGCGCCGAAGATGTGGGCTGGGCTGCCACCAAGATCGTGCTGGGCAAACTGTCGGGCCGTAACGCTTTCAAGCAGCGCCTGCAGGAACTGGGCATCGAGCTCGATTCGGAAGCCGAAGTAAACGCCGCGTTTGTGCGCTTCAAGGAACTGGCCGACCGCAAGTCCGAGATTTTCGACGAGGATATTCTGGCGCTGGTGTCGGATGAGCAGCAGTCGCAGGATAGCGAGCATTACCGCTTCATTAGTCTGGCACAGCAATCGGACACGGGCAGCATGCCGAGCGCGAAAGTGGTGTTCTCCATCGCTGGCGAAGAGCATATTTCGGAAGGGCGTGGCGATGGTCCGGTGGATGCTACCGTCAACGCCATCGAAGCGGAAGTCGGTAGCGGTGCGGAACTGGTCCTGTTCTCGGTGAACGCCATCAGCACCGGCACCCAGTCGCAGGGCGAAGTGACCATGCGTCTGTCCAAGGATGGCCGCATCGTCAACGGCGTCGGCGCGCATCCGGACATCATCGTCGCCTCGGCCAAAGCCTACCTGTCAGCGCTGAACAAACTGCACTCGAAGGTCGAGCGCGTTAATCCGCAAGTCTGAGCATTACCAGACCCGGGGTCAGATCCGACATATAGACACGAGCACTGCTGTAACGTTTCCAGACCCGGGGTCAGATCCGACATTCAGACACGAGCACTGCTGTAATGGTAGTGCATTGGTTCAGTCCGTGTCCGGATGTCGGATCTGACCCCGGTTACGTCTCCCTTATTAGAAACTCCACCGCAGCGAAGCCATCAGGGTGCGTCCAGTTTGCTGGATAGGCTCCCCGATCAGTTGACGCGAGCTACGCTGGCTTTGGACTGTTAGTGATTCCAGCAGTAACGTGAAGGTGTCTGACAGCGGCATGCTGTAAGCTAGCGCAAGCGCGTAGCCAGTCTCATCGTTGCGATCCGCAGGCAGAATGTCGTGGCCGCTCGTGCTGAAGCGATCGAAACGCACGCTGAGTACCCCGGCGCCGGCCGGATGACTGGCCAGCAGATACCAGGACTTGAAATCCAGTGCCACAGCATTGGCGCCCATGAGTGTATCACCGTGCATCGCCTGCATCAGAATTTCCCAGTCCGGTGCCGGACGCCATAGCGCACTCACATGGTCAAAACGGGTCCGCCATGCGTATTGACCAGATTTCACTATGCGCGGGTCGGCGCGGTTGTCGTAGTGGAGTGCTGTCAGCACCAGATCCTGTTGTCGATTCAGGCGCATACCGACGTAGTAACCGGGGCGGCCATCAATTTCGCGGAACGGATGGATCGTGCGGGATTGTCGCGGAATGGCGCCATCGGGGCGATACACCGGCAGGTCGGCTAACTGCAGCGCTTCGCTGTGCCCGGCGATGCGATCGCTGATTGACCAGCCGCGCCAGGCCAGTAGGGTGCCGGTCGGATCGTTGCCGGTAAAAACCGCCGCCAGCAGGCCGACGTCGTAGGTGGCATCGGCATAGCGCCCCAAACGGAGGGTGCTCCATTCGAAGCCCTTGGTGCGTAGCTCTTCACCGATCCAGCTGTTGATGGCCGCACTGGAAATGGTGCGCTTAGGCGTCCAGCCAATACCTTCGTAGTCGATCTCTACGCTCGTGGGAGGGAAAAAAAAGCCTCCTTTGACGCGTGTCTTCCAGGCGCTGGACGGAACGGGATTCCATGCCAGCCATGCCTCGCGCACATCAATGGCGTTGTGTTGCCGATCGTCGCTACTGAGCTCCATGCTGGTGCTGATGGTATCGGTCACGTCAAATTCGCCGCGTAGGACTGCCTGACCCAGACTGATCACGGGCGAGCTGGCGTCATAGCGGGTCTTGCCCAAACCACCCTCCAGAAAGCTGCGCTCTGCCCGGGAATCTAGCGCACGTAGATCCAGCATGCCCCGCAGTTCCGCTGCGGAGGTATTGATTGCGCTGAGGCTCAATGCCAATGTCAAAAGTCGTGATTTCATGCAACGATTTTACAGGCTAATCACGCCGGCCAAACCTTGCATTGAGTCGCCTGCGATACATCTGCCTCGCCACATGAGGATCACTTACGCGTAGCTTTTGTCGAGTTTGAACACACTGACCGAGGCCGACAGCGTGGCCGCCTCGTCCTGCATGCTTTGCGCGGCGGCGGCGGCTTGCTCGACCAGCGCGGCATTCTGCTGCGTCATCTCGTCCATCTGCGAAATGGCCTCGTTGACCTGTTCGATACCCATGCTTTGTTCCTGGCTGGCCGAAGTGATCTCGGCCATGATGTCTGCCACCTGCTGTACCGAAGTAACGATCAGGCCCATGGTCTGGCCGGCCTCGTCTACCACTGCGTTGCCGCCATCAACTTTTTCCACCGAGTCGTCGATCAGTACCTTGATTTCCTTGGCCGCAGTGGCCGAGCGCTGCGCCAGGCTGCGCACTTCCGACGCTACCACCGCGAAGCCGCGCCCCTGTTCGCCAGCACGCGCTGCTTCCACTGCAGCGTTGAGGGCGAGAATGTTGGTCTGGAACGCGATGCTGTCGATCACGCCGATGATATCGACGATCTTGCTGGAACTGGCTTTGATCGAGCCCATGGTGTCGACCACCTGGGCCACCAGCTGGCCACCGCGGGTGGCTACCGACGACGCCGAGATCACCAGCTGGTTGGCCTGACGGGCGTTGTCGGCGTTCTGCTTGACCGTCGAGGTTAACTCCACCATGGTGCTGGCGGTTTCTTCCAGCGAGCTAGCCTGCGACTCGGTGCGGCCCGATAGGTCCATATTGCCGGTGGCGATTTCGCCCGAGGCCTGATTGATGGTGGCGGTGCTGCGCCGTACCTCGTGCACAGTGCGCGCCAGACTGGTGTTCATGTCCTGCAGTGCAACCAGTAACTCGCCGGTCTCGTCGCGGGCACGCACGTCGATGCGGGTGCTCAGGTCTCCTGCCGCGACAGATTTTGCAATCGCCACCGCTTCTTCCAGCGGGCCCGTAATCGACGCCGTGATCCACGCGGCCAGTGCACCCGAGACGAGCAATGCCACCAAGCCCAGCGCGATCATCATGTTGCGCGAGAACTCGATATGGCCGGTGGCGACCTTGGCACCTGCCTCGATGTTGTTGCGTTGCTGCTTGACCATGGCGCCGGTCAGATCTTCAAGCGTATCGAGTAGAGGGAAGGTTTCGCTGTTCATCAGCTCTGCTGCTTTATCGCGCTCGTCTGATTCGACCAGATCGGCCACCTTGAGGAAAGACGTGTTATAGCTGATACGCGCCGTCTGAATCTTCGCTAGCAGGGCTTTTTCCTCGGGCGTCTCGACCAGTTGCGTGAGTGTTGCCAGCGAGGCGTCAATGATTTTCTTGTCCTGGTCGATCCGTGCGTAGCTCTTGCCGCGCTGCCCTTTGTCGCTGATAACGAACAGGGCCAGTACACGGCGCGCATCCTCGCGCGCCGTGGCGTCGATGGTGGCGGCGGCAGAGGCGCTCGGCCAGGCGCGCTCTACGATACCTTTGGTGCTCTGGCCAACGGCGCCGAAGCGGCCGATTGCTGTGATGATCATAATCAGCATCAGCAGCAGCACTAGTCCAAAGCCGGCGCCGAGGCGGGTTTTAATTTTGTAGTCGGTCAGAGTCATGGAAGTTCCGTGTGGTTAGAGTCAGTTGGCGGCGCTGACGTCGGTCAGGCCCATGTCGGCGCTCGACATCAGTTTGTCGATGTCAATCAGAATCAGCATGCGTTCGTCGACGGTGCCGAGACCGATGATGTAGTCGGAGTTGAAGCTGCTGCCCATTTCTGGCGACGACTTAATCTGGTCGGGCATGAGTGTGGTGACGTCGGAGACTGAATCGACCACCATGCCGATCACGCGCCCGTCCACGTTGAGGATGATGACGACCGTTAGCTCGTCATACACTGGTTCACCGAGCTTGAATTTGATGCGCATATCGACTAGCGGGATGATAATGCCGCGTAGATTAATCACGCCCTTGATGAACTCCGGCACGTTAGCGATGTGGGTGACGACATCGTAGCCGCGGATCTCCTGCACCTTGAGGATGTCGATGCCGTATTCTTCAGCGCCAAGGGTGAACGCGAGGAACTCCCTGCCAGCGTCTTCCGATTGCTCTTCTTGCATGATTATGGCCTTTGAAATAGTGTTCAGACTGCGCTGTACCTTGGTCGAAGTGGGCACCATAATCCTTACAAGCATGCTGCCAGCCTAGCAGAGTCGGATCTCGATGACGAGCGAGGAATCGCGCAGGATGGCCGAAAACACACACTCGGATTCAGCCCGCAGGACGGGTAACGCTCGGATGCGGACTGCCTGTGCGTGTGGAGGGGCGTTTCGGTATAACCCACTGCGGTCTGCGTCAGCGCATGCGTTAACACAATTATTGTCGCCACCTTTACGCGGTCAGCCGGTGTGCCATTGATCCAGCCCAAAGCTCGCGGTGTTCGACGTATTCGTTGCTGTAGTTCTGCTACATTTTTATTCGGGGGTAGGCATTCCCCGGCGTAAAAAATAAAACGATGCGGAGACGACAATGATGAGATTTTTACTGGCCGCCTGCCTGATAGGCGGCACCACACTTGCACCGGCCCAGGCCGCTTTCAATGCTGCCGATACCTCGGTGCAGATGTTCCGCTGGCGCTGGAATGATATCGCCCAAGAGTGTCGCAACTGGCTCGGGCCACAGGGGTTTGGTGCTGTGCAGGTCTCGCCACCACAGGCGTCGAGCAGTCAGGGCACCTGGTGGGATATGTACCAGCCGGTGAATTTCACTTCGCTTGACAGCAATATGGGCACCGAGGCGGAATTCGTCGCGATGATCCAGACCTGTCACAAGGCCGGCGTGCGCGTGTATGCCGATGTGGTGGTCAATCACCTCGCTGGCGGCGCCGGCAAGGCCACCGATGGCTCGACGTGGAATGCGGCGACGCTGAGCTATCCGGCATTTGGCACCGGCGACTTCCACCCGCCCTGCGATATCGCCGACGGCGATTACGGATCGCCGGGCGACCGGCATAAGCTGATGTTCTGCCGCCTGCTTGGTCTGCCCGACCTGCGCACCGAGGGCGCCGCCGTGCAGGGGCGGATCCGGACCTATCTGACCAAGTTAATCAATCTGGGCGTCGACGGCATGCGGTTTGACGCTGCCAAGCATATCCAGTCCACCGACCTGGAGGCAATTATGGACGGTATCAGCCGCACCAGCAGGGCTGGCGAAGCGCTCTGGGTGACCCAGGAAGTGATCCCTGACGGCAGTGTACGGCGCGCGGATTACTACCGCATCGGCACGCTAAACGAGTTTCTGTACACCTATGCACTGAGGGCGATGTTCCGCAACGAGAGCGGCGCCAGTCTCTCGCAGGTGCGTGCCATCATGGGCACGCCGGGTAACTGGGGCGGCACCTGGGGCTTTCTGCCGAGCGAAAAGGCGACCGTCTTTGTGAATAATTGGGATACCGAGCGTAGCGGCGGGTCGCTGGCGGCGAGTAACTATGTTGCCGGTGCGATCAATGATACGCAAGGCAGCAAGCGCTACGATCTGGCGAATATATTCATGCTGGCGTGGCCCTACGGTTCGGCGCAGTTGCATTCGGGCTTCCGCTTCACACAGGTCGATCAGGGGCCGCCTGCTGTCAGCCCCTTCGATACCGATGGCAGGCCGCTGATTAACCAGCAGTGGGACTTTATCCATCGCTGGCGCGATCTCTCGAATATGGTGGCATTCCGGAGCGTGACGGCGGGGCAGGGGGGGGACTATTTCACCAATGGCACAGCGAACCAGATCGCGTTCGGGCGCGGGGCCAGAGGTTTTGTGGCGATCAACAATGAGTATTCCGTGTGGAATGTGACGCTGCAAACCCTGCTGCCCGCCGGTACTTACTGCAACGTGGTGCACGGTCAGCTGAATGAGACGGGCACAGCGTGCACGGGGGACAGCGTTAGCGTCGCCAGCAACGGTATGACCAGTGTCAGTATTCCAGCCAACGGCGGCGTGTCGGTACCTGCCGTGGCGCTGCACATCGGCCAGCGCGTCAGCGCTAGCGTGGACTGCTCCAGCGTACCGGTGCGCTTCCGGGTGGCGGCCGCGAATACCGTCATGGGGCAGAATGTCTACGTGCTTGGCAATCGTGCGGAGCTGGGTAACTGGGGGCCGGGCATCGGCGATCAGCTCGCCATCGAAGGCAATAGTGCCAGTGCGCCATGGTCGCGCACGATCCGGATGCCGCCGTTGACGGTGTTCCAATACAAGTTTATGAAGTCCGGTGTGAGCACGGTCTGGGAGAGTAATCAGTCCACCGCTAGTGGTAACCGCGAGGCCATTACACCGGCCTGCGGCAGCGCGTTGCTGCTCGATGCCGGCAACTTCAAGTTTTAATCAGGGGGGGGGATTGCTTGAGTTCGTGTCCGGATGTCGGATCTGACCCCGGTTAGTACCGGTGAGGGTGCTTGAAAACATTACCACTATCATCATATTTTTCATGGTAAACCCCACGCATCGGGCAGAAGATGGAACGATTGTCGTCAAAACCCGTAACCGGGGCGCGAAATTCCGTTATAATCGCGGGTCTGGTCTTTCGATCAGAATTTTTTTGAAGTTCACGGTGGGCAGGGTTCAGACTCCGCGCACCGCATGTTAAAGGTAAATATCATGACCGTAGAAAACATCAACAAAGCCGCCATCATTGCGGACAACGCCCGCGGTGACAAAGACACCGGTTCGCCAGAAGTTCAAGTTGCACTGCTGACCGCACGCATCAACGAACTGAACGGCCACTTCAAAGCCCACAGCAAAGATCACCACTCGCGTCGTGGTCTGATTATGATGGTTAACCGTCGTAAATCGCTGCTGTCCTACCTGAAGGGCAAAGATGCTACCCGTTATCGCGATCTGATCGCTAAACTGGGTCTGCGTAAGTAATATTGCAACATCCGGCTTAATCGAAATGCCTGCGCCAGTTTGCTGACGCGGGCATTTTGTCATTTTTGCCGGCAAATCTTGCTAAGCGGAACCCGGTCTTGGCAATGCAGCATGGAATTCCGATTTTGTGGTTTGTAGTTGGTAGTTGGTAGTTGGTAGTAAAGGTGGCCGATAGGCTGCCTGTGGTGAGGTGAACGACAGCCCCTGAAAATCTGTCGGCAAATAGAAAGGGATTACCCATGTTTAATAAAGTTACGAAAACCTTCCAGTACGGTCAACACACTGTGACCCTGGAAACTGGCGAAATCGCACGTCAGGCCTCCGGCGCAGTCATGGTATCGATTGAAGATACCGTCGTACTGGCGACCGTGGTTGCGCGCAAAGACGCCAAGCCGGGCCAGGACTTCTTCCCGCTGACC
Source organism: Oxalobacteraceae bacterium (assembly GCA_027490725.1). Lineage (GTDB taxonomy): Bacteria > Pseudomonadota > Gammaproteobacteria > Burkholderiales > Burkholderiaceae_D > Rugamonas. Next base: position 1,625 of record JAIXXN010000040.1, on the reverse strand, counting down.
GTCGACTACGTTGAAAAAACCTATGCAGCCGGTAAGATTCCGGGCGGTTTCTTCAAACGCGAAGGTCGTCCATCGGAAAAAGAAACGCTGACGTCGCGTCTGATCGACCGTCCGATTCGTCCGCTGTTCCCGGAAGGTTACCTGAACGAAGTGCAAGTGATCATTCACGTGCTGTCGGTCAATCCTGAAATCGATCCAGATATCGCCGCCATGATCGGCGCATCGGCCGCTCTGTGCGTATCCGGCGTGCCATTCAATGGCCCGGTCGGCGCTGCCCGCGTGGGTTACGCCAATGGTCAGTACATCCTGAACCCGACCGTTGAACAACTGAAAACTTCGCAGATGGATCTGGTCGTTGCCGGTACCGAAACCGCCGTGCTGATGGTGGAATCGGAAGCGCAACAACTGTCCGAAGAAATCATGCTGGGCGCGGTCGTCTTCGGCCACGAGCAGATGAAGGCTGTCATCGACGCGATCCATGATCTGGTGCGCGATGGTGGTAAGCCGGAAGTCGAGTGGGTTGCTCCTGCGAAAAACGAAGCACTGATCGCCCGCGTGGCGCACTTCGCTGGCGAAAAAATCGCTGCTGCCTACCAGACCAAAGACAAACAGGAACGCACCGGCAAGCTGAAAGCTGCTTCGAGCGAAATCCTGGCTGACCTGAACGCCGAAGCTGCTGCCGCTGGCACCAGCGTAGATGCTGCTGAAGTCAGCAACATCCTGTTTGACATGGAAGCCAAGATCGTCCGTTCGCAGATTCTGGATGGCGAACCACGTATCGACGGTCGCGACACCCGCACCGTACGTCCGATTTCGATCCGCACCTCGGTGCTGCCACGTACCCACGGTTCGGCCCTGTTCACCCGTGGTGAAACCCAGGCGCTGGTAGTTGCTACGCTGGGCACCGCCCGTGACAGCCAGAAGATCGATGCACTGATGGGCGAGTTCACCGACCCGTTCATGCTGCATTACAACATGCCTCCGTTCGCTACCGGCGAAACCGGCCGCGTTGGTACCCCTAAACGCCGCGAAATCGGTCACGGCCGTCTGGCCAAGCGTGCCCTGATCGCTGCGCTGCCATCGGCAGAAGAGTTCAGCTACGCTGTGCGTCTGGTGTCGGAAATCACCGAATCGAACGGTTCCTCGTCGATGGCTTCGGTCTGCGGCGGTTGCCTGGCGCTGATGGATGCTGGCGTGCCGATGAAAGAACACGTGGCTGGTATCGCCATGGGTCTGATCAAAGACGGCGGCAAGTTCGCTGTGCTGTCCGACATTCTGGGTGACGAAGATCACCTGGGCGACATGGACTTCAAAGTGGCTGGTACCCGTAACGGTATCACGGCACTGCAGATGGACATCAAGATCATGGGCATCACCAAGGAAATCATGCAAGTGGCACTGGCGCAAGCCAAAGAAGGCCGCGAGCACATCCTGGGCGAAATGCAGAAAGCCATGCCAACCGTGAAGACCGAACTGTCGGACTTCGCACCACGTCTGATCACCATCAAGATCAATCCTGAGAAGATCCGTGACGTGATCGGCAAAGGCGGCGCCGTGATTCGCGCGCTGACCGAAGAGACCGGCACCCAGATCGACATCAGCGACGAAGGCGTGGTCACCATCGC
>JAIXXN010000065.1 GCA_027490725.1 Oxalobacteraceae bacterium | reverse complement strand
ATGACATGATCCGACGTATCGTGATAGTGGGCGGCGGTTCCGCCGGCTGGCTCACGGCCGGCCTGCTCGCGGCGGCGCAACAAGGCACCACCGTCCAGATCACAGTGATCGAATCACCCGACGTGCCCGCCTTCGGCGTGGCGAAGGCACCTGGCCCAGCATGCGCGACACGCTGCGCCGCATCGGTGTCAGCGAGACCGAATTCATCCGGCAATGCGACGCCAGCTTCAAACAGGGCTCGCGCTTTAACGGCTGGGTCAACGGCCATGCCGACGACGTGTATTTCCACCCCTTCGTGATGCCGCAAGGCTGGGGCGAAGTCGACCTGCCGAGCGCCTGGCAGGCGCAACACCCCGACATCCCGTTTGCCGATCTGGTCAGCTACCAGCCGCACCTGTGCGTGCAGGGCTGCGCGCCGAAGCAAACCGTCACACCCGAATATGCCGCCGTGGCGAATTACGGCTACCACCTCGACGCCGGCAAGTTCGGCCTGTTCCTGCGCGCCCACTGCACAGAAAAGCTCGGTGTGCGCTATCTGGCCGACCATGTACTGGCAATTAACAGCCATCCGGACGGCGATATCGCCAGCCTGCAGACGGCTGCCAACGGCGCGCTCGAAGGCGATCTGTTCATCGATTGCACCGGCATGCAGTCGCTGCTGCTGGGTAAACACTATCAAGTTCCGCTGGTCTCCCAGCAGCACGTGCTGTTCAACGACACGGCACTGGCGATACAGGTGCCCTACCCTGACGCGCACACGCCGATTGCCGCCCAGACCAGCGCTACCGCCCAGAGCGCCGGCTGGATCTGGGACATCGGCCTGCCGACCCGGCGCGGCGTCGGCCACGTCTACGCGCGCGCCTACCAGAGCGATGACGAAGCCGAAGCCACGCTGCGCCAGTACATCCGCGCCACCGGTGGTCCGGCCGATGCGGGAGCGGTGCGTCAGATCAAATTCGAACCCGGTTACCGGCAGCGCTTCTGGCAGCGCAACTGCGTCGCCATCGGCCTGTCGGCCGGCTTTATCGAACCGCTGGAAGCGTCGGCACTGGCACTGGTAGAAATGAGCGCCACCATGCTGGCCGACGAACTGCCGGCCAGCCGCGCCGCGATGGACATCGTCGCGGCGCGGTTTAACGAAACGTTTAGCTATCGCTGGGAACGGGTGATCGATTTCCTGAAACTGCATTACGTGCTCAGCCAGCGCCGCGACAGTGCCTACTGGCGCGACCAGCAAAGCACCATCCCGGCGCGGCTGCGTGACCTGCTGACGCTGTGGCAGCACCGCGCCCCGACCCGCAACGATTTCCCCCGCATCGAGGAAGTATTCCCTACCGCCAGCTACCAGTACATCCTGTACGGCATGGGCTTCCGCAGCACATTCCGGCCGGCCGCCCCCCAGCAGGCGGCGCTGGCGGACGGCTATTTCCGCGAAGCGGCCAGCCTGACCCGGCGCATGCTGGCGGCACTGCCCGACAACCGCAGTCTGCTGGCGCACATCCGCCAGCACGGCTTGCAGGCGATCTAACTATCTCAGCAGCATTCAATAAAACCAACGACGAGACCTCCATGGCTAACCACGCACTCCTGAACAACATCGATCACCAAGATCTGCGCGTCATCACCCGGCGCGGCGCCGAATTCGGCGATAGCCAGATGCTGGCCGTCACCTTCCCTGCCGAATTCCGCGACGTGCAAGCCTGCTACCCCATCGTGTTCCGCAAGACCACGGACGGGCTGGGCTTCGAGCCGGTCGCCCTGTTCGGCTTCGAAGAAGGCGAGAACCTGTTCCTGCACGGCGACCAGTGGCAAGCCATGGTGCTGCCGATGATGGTCGAGCGCCAGCCCTTCCTGATCGGCGTCAACGGCGACGAGCTGATGGTGAATATCGATCTGGACAGCCCGCGCCTGTCGCGCACCGAAGGCGAAGCCGTATTCAAAGCGCACGGTGGTCACACGGCGTTTCTGGAACAGACCAATGCCATGCTAGCCGCCATCCATCAAGGCCTGCAGCAGACCCCGGCCTTCCTGTCGGCGCTGCTGCACTACGAACTGCTGGAAAGTTTTGTGCTCGACGTCGAACTCGACGACGGTTCGCAGAACCGGCTGGTGGGCTTCTACACCATCAACGAAGACCGTCTGGCTGCGCTCGACGGGACGGCGCTGGCGGCGCTGCATCAGGGCGGCCATCTGCAGGCGATTTACATGGTGCTCGCTTCGCTGTCCAACTTGCGCAGCCTGATCGACCGCAAGAACGCCCGCCATGGCTGAAGCGATCCGCGTTATCGAGGGGCTGGGCGTCAACGATCTCGATGACGTTCTACTGACCTCCACCGAACCGCTGCTGCTGCGTGGGCTGGCCGCCAGCTGGCCGATGGTGCAGGCCGCACGTAGCGGTGCAGGCGCGGCCGACGCCTACCTGCGCAGCTTTTACCGTGGCGCCACGGTCGGTGCCATGCTGGGCCCGCCGGAAGCGGCGGGCCGCTTCTTCTACAACGAGGACGCCAGCGGTTTCAATTTCTATCCGGTGCACGCCAAGCTCAACAACGTGCTCGATGAAATCGCCGCCAAGTGCGCGCTCGATCCGGCGCCGACCGTGTATGTCGGCTCGACCACGGTCGATACCTGCCTGCCCGGCTTCCGCGAGCACAATGATCTGGCACTCGGGGCGCGCGACGCGCTGGTCAGCATCTGGATCGGCAACCGTACCCGCATCGCTGCCCATTACGATGTGCCGGACAATATCGCCGTGGTGGCAGCCGGACGGCGCCGCTTTACCTTATTCCCGCCCGAGCAATTACAGAATCTGTACATCGGTCCGCTCGATTTCACCCCTGCCGGGCAAGCCATTTCGCTGGTCGATTTTCACCAGCCCGATCTGCAGCGCTACCCGAAATTCGCTACTGCCCTGCAGCACGCCCGCGTCGCCGACATGGCGGCGGGCGATGCCATCTTCATCCCCAGCATGTGGTGGCACCATGTGGAAGCGCTCGACCCGTTCAACGTGCTGGTCAACTACTGGTGGCGCCAGTCGCCCGACTACATGGACACGCCCACCAATGCGCTGATGATGGCCTTCCTGACCCTGCGCGATTTGCCCCCGGCACAGCGCAAAGCCTGGCAGGAGATTTTCCGTCATTACATCTTTGAGGCCGACGCGCAGACCGCCGCCCACATTCCCGAACACGCGCGCAACGTGCTGGCGCCGCTGGACGACGCTGGGGCGCGCATGCTGCGCGCCCAGATCCTGAAAAAAATGAACCGTTAAGGAAAACCATCGTGCAAGCATCGACTCCCCGTTCCAGCAGCACCCGCCCGGTGCGCCGCGTGGTCATCTGTGGTGGCGGCACTTCCGGCTGGATGGCTGCAGCCGGCCTCGCCAAAGTACTGGGCAAGCGACTAGCCATCACCCTGATCGAATCGGATGACATCGGCACCGTCGGGGTCGGCGAAGCCACCATCCCTACCCTGCTGAACTTCCACAACCTGCTAGAAATCAACGAGCAGGAATTCATGGCAGAAACCCGCGCCACCTTCAAGCTGGGCATCAGTTTCGAAGGCTGGCGCAACGTCGGCGAAGACTACATCCACTCCTTCGGACTGACCGGTACCGACCACTGGACTGCCGGCTTCCAGCACTTCTGGCACAAGGGCGTGCAGCGCGGACTGGCCGGTGACTATGGCGACTACTGTCTGGAACTGAAAGCGTCGCAAGAAAACCGCTTCGCCCACCTGCCCAATCAGGGCATGAACTACGCCTACCACCTCGACGCCGGACGTTACGCGCGCTATCTGCGCCGCCTCAGCGAGCCGCGTGGCGTGCAGCGCATTGAGGGCAAGATCGTGCGCACCACCCGCCATAGCGACAATGGCGACATCCGCTCGGTGGTACTGGAATCAGGACAGGAAATCGAAGGCGATCTGTTCATCGACTGCAGCGGCTTCCGCGGCATGCTGATCGGTGAAGTCATGCAGGAACCCATGCAGGACTGGTCACAATGGCTATTCTGTGACCGCGCCATCGCCGTGCAGACCGCCTCGGTGGGGCCGGCGATTCCGCTGACGCGTTCTATGGCACATCAGGCTGGCTGGCAGTGGCGTATCCCGCTGCAGCACCGCGTCGGCAATGGTCTGGTCTACTCGAGCCGCTATCTGGACGATGAGGCCGCACTGCGCCAGCTGCTCGGCAATGTGCAGGGCGAGCTCCTGACCGAACCGCGCAAGATCCAGTTCCAGCCCTGCCAGCGGCGCAACACCTGGGTCGGCAATGTGGTGGCCATCGGCCTGTCCAGCGGCTTCCTCGAACCGATCGAATCGACCAGCATCCACCTGATCCAGCGCGCCGTGATCCGCCTGATGCAGAACTTCCCAGCCGACGGCATCAGCCCCTACGATGTGACGGAATACAACGCCCAGTGCAATAGCGAGATCGAGCACATCCGCGATTTCATCATCCTGCACTACGTCGTCAACCAGCGCGACGACGCCCAGTTCTGGCGTGACGCGCGCAATATGGCGATCCCCGAGAGCCTGCGCCACCGCATCGAACTGTTCCGCGCTACCGGACGGGTATTCCGCATCCCTAACGAACTATTCGCGGAAAACTCGTGGATACAGGTGATGCTGGGACAGGGCATCATGCCAGCCGCGCACCACCAGACGGCCGACCTGATGGGCGACGAAGAACTTGCGCACTTCCTCGGCAGCATCAAAGCCTCGGTCGACCGCACGGTGCAGCAATTGCCGGCGCACCAGTTGTACGTCGAGCGCTATTGCGGCCGCCCCGATTGACAGGCTGCCGGATCGGCGCCCCAGGCGCATAGGCAGGACGGGCGCGCGCCATGGGTGACTATTCGGCGCGCGCCAAGTCCGCTATAGTGAAGCCGAGGCCGCTCTAGCGACCCATCCACCCTGATCCGCATTCCGAAGGAAGAGAAAATGAAAAAACTGTTCATTGCCAGCCTGCTCCTGAGCCTGAGTGGCGCCGTGTTTGCCGCCGAGCCCAGCGCTCAGCAGAACAAGATGAAAACCTGTAACGCCGACGCCGCCGGCAAGAAAGGCGACGAACGCAAAGCCTTCATGAAAGAATGCCTGAGCGCCAAACCGGCCGCCGCCGAAGCACCGAAACTAACCCAGCAGGAAAAGATGAAGAAATGCAACGCTGACGCCACCGGCAAAAAAGGTGACGAGCGCAAAGCCTTCATGAAAGAGTGCCTGAGCAACAAGTAAAACCTGGGAGCACCTCCAATCCGGCGGGGCCAGATCAAACGATCTGGCCCCGCGTCGTTATGGCGCAACACCAGAGCGATCGACAACATTGTATAATTTTTAATTTTCTCGGGAGTTAGTATGCGCTTTGCCCTTGCTGTTGTTGCAACGCTGCTGTCGCTGAACACTCAGGCCGCCACGGAAATCCGTCGCATGCCACCGTTTATCGCGATCAGTACACAGGGCGGGTTTTCGATGACCGTCGAAGTCGGTAGCAGCCAGTCGCTACAGATCAGCGGCGACCCGCAATTCATCGCCAGGCTGCGTACCGAGGTGGTGGAAAAAGAGTTGCGCATCATCGCGCCCGATCAGGATTACGAGAGTGGTAAACACAACCACTTCATCAAAGTGACGCTGCCAGCACTGAGCCGCCTGAAGGTGCAAGGCGCTGGCGAAACCCTGATCCAGAACGTGCAGGGTGCCCGCCTCGACATCGGCTATCAGGGCGCCGGCCATCTGGTTGCCAAGGGCAAAGTCGACTATCTGCGCATCAATGCCAAAGGCGTGGGCGAACTCGATACCAAGGCTTTGCAGGCGAAACGCGTGGACGTGAATTTCGAAGGAATCGGTCAGGTTAGCGTATACGCCAGCGATACCCTGAACGCCATTGCCAAGGGCATGGGCGAACTGAACTACTACGGCCACCCGAAAACCGTGAACAAATCGGCTTCCGGGATTGGCAGTGTTTCCGCGAAGGATTAATGCTCTACTGACATCCTCCGGGTTTGCGGTTACTATCTTCTGAACAAGATCCGCAACGTATTCCGGAGGCTGCATCAGTGGCTGTACCGTACGATATCGCGCACTGGCGCGCGCAGGTTTTTTCCCGACTTCTTCTAACGGTACTGATACTGGGAGCGCTGACGGCCATCCCGAGTGTCACGCTAGCCGTCGGCGAGCGGATGTGGTCGATCGTCGCCACCGATGTCGCGGCACTGGTCTGGCTGACCCTGATCTGGCGCTGGCGCAGCCTGCCCTATACTTTCCGCGTACTCAACTTCCTGGCGATTGCCTTCATGGTCGGCGTAGCCCTGCTGCTCAAGGTGGGACCGGTCAGCCAGATCTACCTGATGGCCATTCCGGTGCTGGCCGCCCTGCTGCTGGGTCTACGTCCGGCGCTCGCGACGCTGGCTCTGGCCGGACTGGTGGTGATGGTGCTCGGCTACGACGCCAACTCCAAACTGCAGATCGAAGGCATCCCCAATCATGCCTTCCTCAAAGCGGCCATCATCTCGATCAACTTCATGTTCATGACGGCGGTGCTGACGCTGTCCTGCGCGGTACTGCTGCGCCATCTGGCACGCTCCTTTGTGCAGCTGCAGGAACGCCAGAACGAACTGTCGGCGCTGAATGCAGAACTGAGCCTGACCGCGGTGGCCGTATCGCGCCTGAACGACATGGTACTGATCGCCCAGGTCGATACGCCGGGCGACGCCTCGGAAGCGACCCAGCACATTATCTTCGTCAACGAGGCCTTCGAACGCCGCAACGGCTACCGCCGCCACGAAGTACTGGGGCGCAGCCTGCGCCTGCTGCGCGGGCCCGAAACGGAAGTGGCGGTACTGGCAAAAATTAACGAGGCGATGGCGCACAACGAAGCCGTGCGTGCCGAACTGCTCAACTACACCAAATCCGGTGAAGCCTACTGGGTCGAAACGGATCTGGTACCGTTCACCGATAAAGCCGGGGTGAATACTCACTGGGTGGCAGTCGAACGCGATATCACCGAGCGCAAGAAATCACAGGACGACATCCACCAGCTGGCCTATTACGATGTGCTGACCGGTCTGCCCAACCGGCGCATGCTGATGGATAGTCTGGAGCAGTTGCTGGCCTCCTCAAGGCGTGGCGGCACCTTCAGCGCGGTGATGTTCATCGATCTCGATCGCTTCAAGACCATCAACGATGCGCGCGGCCACACCATCGGCGATGCGGTGCTACGCAACGCATCCGAGCGGCTGCGCGCGCTAATGCGCAAGGCCGATACGGTGGCCCGCATCGGCGGCGACGCATTCGTGGTGCTGCTCGGTCATCTGGCGCATGATCTGACGGTAGCGACCCACGCTGCCCTGACGGTGGCCGAAAAAGTGCGGCTAGCACTGGGTGAAGAACTCGACATCGAAGGCCAGATCTACAACTCCACCGCCAGCATCGGCGTGACTATGCTGCCACGTACCGGCAAGACCGCCCACGACCTGCTGCGCGAGGCCGATACCGCCATGTACCGCGCCAAAGCGGCCGGCCGCAACGGCGTGGCCTTCTTCGAAGCCGCCATGCAGGCCGACGTGGAGCGCCGCCTCAACATCGAGCATGAACTCAGTGCCGCGCTCAACGCCGGTGCGCTGCAGATGTATGTCCAGGCACAGGTCGATCCGCAAGGGCGTGCCATCGGTGGCGAACTGTTGATGCGCTGGCCGGTGGAAAACGGCGACATGATCCCGCCGCACATCTTCATTCCCGTCGCCGAAGAATCCGGCCTGATTGTGGCACTCGGCACCTGGGCACTGCGTCAGGCCTGCTACGCGGTGCTGCGCCTGATGGAAGCGGGCCACAGCATGCCCCTATCGGTCAATGTCAGCCCAACCCAGTTCCGGCAGGCCAATTTCGTCGATCTGGTGGCACGCACGCTGGCCGAGACGGGCGCCCCGGCGCACCTGCTGGTGCTGGAAGTGACGGAAGGGCTGCTGATCGACAAAATGGACGAAACCATCGCCCGCATGCATCAGTTGGCGGCGCTCGGGCTGCGCTTCTCGATCGACGATTTCGGCACTGGTTATTCCAGTCTGGCGTATCTGAAAAAGATGCCGCTCTACGAACTAAAAATTGACCGCAGCTTCATCATCGATACGCCGGACGACAGCAACAGCACGGCGCTGGTGCAATCGATCCTGGCCATGGCCGGTCACCTGGGTCTGCGGGTGGTCGCCGAAGGGGTGGAAACACTGGATCAGGCGGAATTCCTGATCAGTAATGGCTGCCCCTGCATGCAGGGCTATCTGTACGCCAAGCCGATGCCGCTACCGGCATTGATCCAACGATTACAACAAGGAGAACTGACATGAAGCTAAGCGTAGCGGGAAGAATGATCGCCCTGGCGGGTACCGCACTGGCGGGCATCGTGCTCTTGACGGCGCTGGCACAACGTCAGGTCGAGCAGGTCTACGAGGCCGCCAATTTCTCCACCGAGAACACGGTACCGAGTCTGATCGCCCTCGATAAGCTGCGCGACAGCTTCCTGCGCATGCGGATCCGCGTCGCCCAGCACATCCTCAATACCGATGAGAAGAAACTGGCGGAGATCGATACCTCGATCGTCGAGATGCGCAACAATGTCGATGACGCCTTAAAACAGTACGCCGCCCTGCTAGCGGATGCCAAGGACAAGGAAATTCTGGCACGCGAGCAGGAGTCGTGGAAAAAAATCCAGCCGCAGATCGAAGCGGTGCTGGTCGAGTCGCGCGCCAATCGCAATGACAAGGCCCGTCTGATGCTGGAACAGGCCAGCACCGAAATCAGGGTGATGCAGGCGGCGCTGGAAAACCATTTCGAGTACAACGTCGAACTGGGCAAGCAGGGCGCCGCCACGGCCGAAAAACACAAACAGGAAGCGCTGCGCAATAACCTGCTGATCGCCGCTGCGACGCTGCTAGCGGTAACGGCGGTCGCCGTCTACATCGCCCGTGGGCTGCTGCGCCAGCTCGGCGGCGAGCCCGATTATGCGGCCGAAGTGGTCAATCGCGTTGCTGCTGGCGACCTATCGCTCACGGTGCAGATTAAAAGCGGCGACACCAGCAGCCTGCTGGCGGCCATGCACAGCATGGTCACCAATCTGTCGCGCGTGGTGGCGGAAGTCAATGATGGTGCCGAAGCGCTGGCCAGCGCCTCGGAACAGGTCAGCGCCACCGCCCAGACGCTCTCGCAAGGCGCCAGCGAGCAGGCCGCATCGGCCGAAGAATCGAGCGCCGCGATCGAGCAGATGTCGGCCTCGATCTCGCAGAATACCGAGAATGCCAAAATCACTGACGACATGGCTGGCAAAGCGGCCAAAGAAGCAGGCGAAGGGGGGGCCGCAGTGCGCTCGACTGTCAGTGCGATGCGCGAAATCGCCAAGAAAATCGGCATCATCGACGATATCGCCTACCAGACCAATCTGCTGGCCCTGAACGCGGCCATCGAAGCGGCGCGCGCCGGCGAGCATGGCAAGGGTTTCGCAGTGGTGGCAGCGGAAGTGCGCAAGCTGGCCGAACGCAGTCAGGTGGCGGCTCAGGAAATCGAACAGGTTGCCAGCGGCAGTGTCGAACTGGCCGAGCAGGCCGGTGCTCTGCTGGACACCATGTTGCCGAATATCCGCCGCACCTCCGATCTGGTGCAGGAAATCACGGCAGCGTCGGAAGAGCAGGCGGTGGGCGCTAACCAGATCAATTCCGCCATGAGCCAGCTCAGTCAGACCACCCAGCTGAATGCATCCAGTTCGGAAGAACTGGCCGCGACGGCGGAGGAAATGAGCAGTCAGGCCGAGCAGCTGCAACGCAGCATGTCCTTTTTCAAGGTGCGTTAAAGCGTGCAAGTTCTGTATGCCACCCTCGCCTGCGCCGCGCTGCTGCTACTTTCGCTAACCGTGCTCCAGCGCCTTGCGCCACTGCGCTGCGCGCACGCCGCCATGGCACTCGAGCGCTGGCGCTGCGGCCTGCGCCACTACCCGCCGGCGGCAGCAGATCCCGGCATGCCGTATCTGGCTGGTGGCCACGGCGAGCTGCTGGTGCTGGTACATGGTTTTGGCGCCGACAAGGATAATTTCACCCGCATTGCCGCCCATCTGACGCCGCATTACCGGCTGCTGATTCCCGATTTGCCGGGCTTTGGCGAAGCTGGCCGCGAACCGCAGCGTGCTTACACGATCGCCGCGCAAGTCGAACATCTGCGCGCCTTCCTCGACCAGCATGGGGTCGGGCGAGTCCATCTCGGTGGTAGTTCCATGGGAGGCTTTATTGTGGCGCAGTTTGCGGCACGCTATCCGGAGCGGGTCGCCAGCCTGTGGCTACTGGACGCCGCCGGCACGGCGGCAGCGCAGGAAAGTCAGGCGCTGCGCGGCTATCGTGACCATGGCAGCCTGCCGCTGCTGGTGACTTGCGAAGCAGACTTCACGCAGATGCTGGACTACTCGCGTCACCGCCAGTTCTTCCTGCCGTATGCGGTACGCACCGTGCTGGCGCGCCGTGCCGCTGCCGACTATCCGCTGCATGCGCAGATCATGCAGCAGGTGGCGGCATCGCCGCTGCTGGAGCAGCAGTACCGCAGCTTGACGACACCGGCGCTGATCGTCTGGGGCGAGCGTGACCGCATCCTCCATCCGGACGGCGCAGCCGCGCTAGCGGCCTTATACCCCGACCACCAGTGCCACATGATGGCCGGGATCGGCCACCTGCCCATGCTGGAAGCGCCGCGCCGCAGCGCTGCCGACTACCGCGCCTTCCGCCAGCAACTGGCGCAGCGCGGTCTGACGAACCATCAGCTTACTGCATCAGCGTGACGTGACGGCCACTGATATTGCGCTGCTGCGGGTTGCCGTACACCGTGACGTTGCCGGAACCATTGGAAGACGCCACCAGTGCCTGACTGACGGCAGCCGAGATACTACCGGAGCCGTAGCTGACCAGATCTGCACTCTGGCTCTGCAGCCCGGCCAGATCGGCACTACCGGAACCATACACTCGTACCGTCATATTGGACACCTTGCCAGCGGCATGCACGCCACCGGAACCACGCACATCGAGGTCCAGACGTTCGCCGTCCAGACGCCCCAGATCCAGCCGGCCGGAGCCATGCAGACTGGCGGTGGTGCTGCCGCTCTGCAGGCCGGAAGCACTCACGCCACCCGAACCATTCAGACGCACTTCCAGTCGGCTCACCTGCCCTGCCAGCTGCACTTCGCGCGAACCGTTCTGGCTTAACACCAGCGCGCCGCCATTCAGGCCGCTCACCGACAGACGTCCGGAACCATTGCTCTGGATCTGGCGCAGTACCGGCGTGGTGTAGGTCACGCGCAGCGCGTTACTGCTGTTGACTTTACCGTCGACCCAGACCCGCAGCAGACCACCGGTGGCATCGGTACGCACCATCGGCAGCAGATTGCTGTCGCCTTCTACCTGCAGGCTGGTGGCGTTACCGACCCGCACTTCGACCTGCAGCGGGCCATTGATATCGATGCCGTCGGTATCGGCGATGGCACGTTTTTCTACCACCGACTGGCCATTGCCCTGCACGCCGGAGCTGCCGAATACGGTACTGACGCGGGTGTTGCCGCCGTCATCCGGCACCACAATAATGGCGCAACCGGCCAGCGAAACGCAGATGGTGCTAATGGCTAAAGTAAGAGCTTTACGCATGATGGTGATCCCCTGTTTGAATAATGGCGCCATCATAGGCAAGGCTTCGACGCGCCGCCTGCCTGACGCGACGAACGGTAGAAAACAGGGGATGAATGGCGCAAAAACGTCATAGTTCGCAGCGCGGTGCTATCATCAGCCCTGCCCTTTTTGCCAGTTCCTAGCCACCATGACGACCTCCAGCCAGCCCGTTGACAGCCTGATTGCATTGCGCGATCTGACCCGCCAGTTTGCCAGCGAGCGCGCCTGGCAAACCTTCCACACACCGAAAAATCTGGCCATGGCGCTGTCCGTCGAAGCGGCTGAACTGATGGAGCATTTCCAGTGGCTGCAAACCGGCGCCGACCATGAACTCGACGAGGCGGCGCGCACCGGCATCCGCCATGAACTGGCCGACGTGCTGCTGTATCTGGTGCAACTGGCGGATAAAACGGGCGTGGATCTGCACGCCGCTGCACTCGAAAAAATCGCGATCAATGGCGTGAAATATCCGGCCGCGCAGGTGCGTGGCGACGCCCGCAAATACGACCAGTACTGACGCTGCCAGCGCTACCGCGCAGCTGCGCTTGAATGTGGCACCGGCGGCAGCGGCGGCAGCGCCGCCATGCCCAGCGCCTGGCGGATCTGTCCACCGACGCTGCGCCACGCCGGCGAACTGGCCGCCACTTCATCGTAGTGACTGGCGCCGGGCAACACGATCACTTCGGCGGCATCGCCCGCCGCGCGGGCCCGCCGCGCATAGTCCTGCCCCACCCGGGTTGGAGCGATCACATCGAACTCGCCATGAATCAGCAAAGTGCGCACGCCTGCCGGCAGCATTTCCGCCGGCGAGGTATCGGCAAATACGTCGGGACGGCTGGCGCTCGGCACACCCGTCAGCTGCACCATCTCGCGGTCGCAGCTGGTCTTGATCAGGCGCTCCTCGTTGCGCAGGTCAGCCAGACCACCGAGACTGATCACCACTGGCACGGCCAGCGGCGCCGCCACGTACAGCGGGCTACTGTGCGGCAGTCGGGCGCGCGACGCGGCCCACTGGGCCAGATGACCGCCGGCCGAATGGCCGACCAGTACTACCCGCGACAGATCGAGCTGGTGTTGCGGCGCCAGCGCCCGCAGGCGATCCAGTGCGCTCGCCACATCCTGATACATGCCGGGGTAGCCACCGCCGGCCTCGTCAAAGCGGCGGTACTCGACGTTCCATACGGCGATGCCCTGCGCGCTCAGCGCGCCGGCCATATTGCGCATCTGGGTGATGCCGCCAAATTCCTTGGTCCAGCAGCCGCCATGTATCAGCACGGCGAGCGGGAATGGCCCCGCACCGGCGGGCAGAAACAGTTCCGCATACTGTGAGGGTGCCGGCCCATACGCTTCATGATGGCTGGGCGCTGGGCCATTCAAGGCCAGATAGTCCTGCAAAGTCATAGGTGCCGGCGCGGCCAGTGCCGCCGTACCCACATTGCCTGCCACTGCTGCAGCGAGCAGGGACTTGCCGATTTTTTTCAACATAGCTTCACTCCGTAGCGGGATGGCGCCATGCTACACCAAAAAAAAACGGCCGCCAGTGGCGGCCGTTCTCAAAGTACGGCAACTTAGAACTTGTAGTTGGCACGTGCGTAGTAGTAACCACCATTGATACCGAATGGCGAGAACGATGGCAGTACCGTCACGGCAGCATTGTCACCGGCAGCGCGCTGGTCGGCCAGCAGCAGCGGATTCACACCGTTAGGATACTTGTTGAACAGATTGTTGGCACCGGCGGCCACCGACCAGGCGTTGCTGATCTTGTAGCCCACTTCCAGATCGGTAACCGCCGCGGTCGAGATTTCGGTCTTGTGATAGACCGAACCATCTTCACTGCCGTAGTTCGACGATTTACCGTAGATCGCTTCACGCAGGTTGATGGTCCAGTTACCGATCTTCCACAGTGCACCCAGATTCAGACGCAGTTTAGGCGATGCGGTTTCCAGATCGGCAATCGCACTCTGGTCCAGCAGGGACTGCGGCAGCAACTGGGTCGGTGCCTGATTGATCTTCACCACTTCGACCTTGTTGTAGTTGGCCGCCACCGACCAGTCAACTTTACCGGCCGT
>JAIXXN010000019.1 GCA_027490725.1 Oxalobacteraceae bacterium | reverse complement strand
GGGTTGGCGCCCGACGAACCGGCCAGACGCACGGTCGAGGTCGAAGCATTCTGTTCGTGATCAGCGTGCAGGATCAGGATACGGTCCAGCGCGCGCACCAGCACGTCGTTGACTTTGTATTCTTCGCATGGATTGCCGAACATCATGCGCATGAAGTTTGCGCTGTACGACAGATCGTTGCGTGGGTACACGAACGGCTGGCCGATCGAGTATTTGTAGGCCATCGCGACCAGGGTTGGCATCTTGGCGATCAGACGGATCGCCGACACTTCACGGTGCTTGGCATCGTTGATGTCCAGCGAATCGTGGTAGAACGAGGCCAGCGCGCCGACGGTACCGACCAGCACCGACATCGGGTGCGCGTCGCGACGGAAACCGCGGAAGAAGAATTGCATCTGCTCGTGCACCATGGTGTGCTTGGTCACGGTGTCGACGAAAGTGGCTTTCTGTTCTGCGTTCGGCAGTTCGCCGTTCAGCAGCAGGTAGCACGATTCCATAAAGTCGGCGTTCACGGCCAGCTGTTCGATCGGGTAGCCGCGATACAGCAGCTCGCCCTTGTCACCGTCGATGTAGGTGATCGAGGAATTACATGCCGCAGTCGACATGAAGCCCGGATCGTAGGTGAATTTGCCGGTGCCGGCGTAGAGTTTACGGATGTCGATCACGTCCGGACCAACGGTCCCTTGATAGATCGGGAATTCGACCGATGGGCTACCATCGGAGAACGACAGAGTGGCTTTGTTATCAGAGGTGTTCATGAACTCTTCCTTCTTGGAGAGGTGTGACAAAGTAAAAAAAACTGGGTGCTAGAACGCTCAGGCCAGTCGCAAACGCGACAGCAATGCATGAACCTGTGGCAGATCGATATCGCCATCGGGCTCCTTGCGGGCCAGAATCAGGTCCATCAGGGCATTGTCCGACAGGTCCAGCAATCGCGTCAGCGCGTCGACTTCTTCGTCGGTCAATCCGGTTTCATGCGCATCGAGAAAACGGGTCAGAATCAGATCGTTTTCAAGCAGACCGCGGCGGGCACGCCAGCGCAGGCGCGCACGGTTGGCCGGGTCGGACTGATGTGCAAGGGTATTCGGTGCAGTCATGGTGCGGCTACTTTACAAAAGCGGGCGGTGTCGCCACCGCCCGCGCGGTGCATCAGATGGCGCGACGCACCATCAGTTCCTTGATCTTGCCAATCGCTTTGTTCGGGTTCAGACCTTTCGGGCAAACGTCGACGCAGTTCATGATCGAGTGGCAGCGGAACAGACGGTATGGGTCTTCCAGGTTGTCCAGACGCGCACCGGTGGCTTCGTCGCGCGAGTCGGCGATGAAGCGGTAGGCTTGCAGCAGGCCGGCAGGGCCGACGAACTTGTCCGGATTCCACCAGAACGATGGGCACGAGGTCGAGCAGCAAGCGCACAGAATGCACTCGTACAGACCGTCGAGCTCTTCGCGCTCGGTTGGCGATTGCAGACGTTCTTTTTCAGGACGGATCGAATCGTTGATCAGGTAAGGCTTGATCGAATCGTACTGTTTGAAGAACTGGGTCATGTCCACGATCAGATCGCGGATCACTGGCAGACCTGGCAACGGACGCAGCACGATAGGCTCGCTCAGTTCGTTCAGGTTAGTGGTGCAAGCCAGACCGTTCTTGCCGTTGATGTTCATAGCGTCCGAACCGCACACGCCTTCACGGCAGGAGCGGCGCAGCGCCAGCGAATCGTCCACGTCGGACTTGATGCGCTGCAGTGCGTCGAGCAGCATCTTGTCAGTGTCTTTCAGCTCAACCGTCACGTCTTGCATGTACGGCTTGGCGTCCTGATCCGGATCGTAACGATAAATTTTCAGTTTGAGAGTGCGTGCCATGTTCTTAGCCCTTAGAAAGTACGTGGTTTCGGTTTGAAGGTGTCGACCGTCAGCGGCTTGGTTACGACAGCCTTGTAATCCAGACGGTTGCCTTCCGAGTACCACAGGGTGTGTTTCATCCAGGTGTCATCGTCACGGTTCGGGAAATCGTTGTGGGCGTGCGCGCCACGCGATTCCTTACGTGCTGCAGCCGACACGATGGTGGCTTTCGCGGTTTCGATCAGATTGTCCAGTTCCAGTGCTTCGACACGGGCGGTGTTGAAGACTTTGGATTTGTCCTTGTACGACACGTGTTTGCGACGCTCGTCCAGTTTCATGATCTCTTGTACGCCCTGATTCAGCATCTCGTCGGTACGGAACACGCCGCAGTATTTCTGCATGGTGGCGCGGATGTCGTTGGCGACGCCCTGCACTTTTTCCGAACCGGTCGAGGTTTCCAGCGCGTTCAGACGGCCCATTGCGAAATCGGCAGCGTCCTTCGGCAGCGGTTTGTTTTCTTTCTGTTTCAGGTTCGAAGCGACCACGTGGTTACCGGCTGCACGGCCGAAGACCACCAAATCGAGCAGCGAGTTGGTGCCCAGACGGTTCGCACCGTGCACCGAGACGCAGGCGCATTCGCCGATGGCGTACAGACCGTTGACCACTTTCTGGGTACCGTCGCCGTTTGGCGTCACAACCTGACCGTGGATGTTGGTCGGAATACCGCCCATCTGATAGTGGATGGTTGGTACTACCGGGATTGGTTCTTTGGTCGCGTCAACGTTGGCGAACTTGTGACCGATTTCCAGAATCGACGGCAGACGCTTCTGAATGGTGTCGGCGCCGATGTGACGCAGATCCAGCATCACGTGATCCTTGTTAGGACCGCAGCCGCGACCTTCTTTGATTTCCTGGTCCATCGAACGGGATACGAAGTCGCGTGGTGCCAGATCTTTCAGCGTAGGCGCATAACGTTCCATGAAACGCTCGCCTTCGGAGTTGATCAGGATACCGCCTTCACCGCGCACACCTTCGGTAATCAGCACGCCCGCGCCGGCCACGCCGGTCGGGTGGAACTGCCAGAATTCCATGTCTTGCAGTGGCAGGCCGGCACGTGCCGCCATACCCATACCGTCACCGGTATTGATGAAGGCATTGGTCGATGCAGCGAAGATACGGCCAGCACCACCGGTGGCGAAGATAGTGGTCTTCGCTTCCAGAATCATGCATTCGCCGGTTTCCATTTCCAGTGCGACCACGCCAACCACGTCGCCGTCGGCGTCACGGATGATGTCGAGTGCCATCCACTCCACGAAGAAGTGGGTACGGGCGCGCACATTGCGCTGATACAGCGTGTGCAGCAGCGCGTGACCGGTACGGTCGGCAGCTGCGCAAGCACGTTGTACGGCTTTTTCGCCGAAGTTAGCGGTGTGGCCGCCGAATGGGCGCTGATAGATGGTGCCGTCCGGATTACGGTCGAAAGGCATACCGAAGTGTTCCAGTTCGTACACGACCTTCGGTGCTTCGCGGCACATGAATTCGATCGCATCCTGGTCGCCCAGATAGTCGCCACCTTTGACGGTGTCGAACATATGCCAGAACCAGTTATCTTCGGCCATATTGCCCAGCGAGGCGCCGATACCGCCCTGCGCTGCCACGGTGTGGGAACGGGTCGGGAACACTTTCGACAGTACCGCAACGTTCAGACCGGCTTCGGCCAGTTGCAACGATGCGCGCATGCCGGAGCCGCCGGCGCCGACGATTACCGCGTCAAAGCGGCGGGTAGGGATTGCAGATTTGATAGCTGCCACGATTAAACACTCCAGAGTATCTGTACCGACCAGGCGGCACAAGCAATCAACCACACGATAGTGGCGACTTGCAGAGTCAGACGAAGACCGACCGATTTAACATAGTCCATCCAGATGTCACGCACGCCGACCCAGGCGTGGAAGAACAGGCCGAACAGGGTCACAGCGCTGATCAGCTTGAACCACTGCTGAGCGAACAGGCCAGCCCAGCCTTCATAGCTGAAGTTCTGGCCGGTCAGGAAAGCCGCCAGCAGGATCACGGTGTATGCCACCATCAGGACGGCGGTTACACGTTGTGCCAGCCAGTCACGCAGGCCGTAATGCGCGCCTACCACGAGGCGTTTTGGTCCGATGTTGTTATTTGCCATCTCAGAAGACTCCAAACAGTTTGAGGGCGACGATAGCCGTCAGGCTCAGGCTCACGACCAGCACGCTAGCTGCCGAGTGACGTGCCTGTTCCTTTGCCAGACCGATGTGCATATCCATCACCAGGTGACGGACACCGGCGCAGAAGTGGTGCATATAGCCCCATACCAGCGCCAGAATGATCAGTTTGACCAGTGGATAAGAGACGATCCCTTGGTAGTACGCGAAGGAAATTTCGGAGCGCAGGCTCTGTTCCAGCAGGTACAGCACGAATGGCAGCAGTGCAAACATCGTGAGGCCGCTGATGCGGTGCAGGATGGACACAACGCCAGCCAGAGGCAAGCGGTAGTTAGACAATTCCGTCACATGGATGTTGCGGAACTCCGGCCGTTCTTTTTTCGGGACTTCCCTTACGGCTTCTGACATATCAAGACCTCCTAAGCATAAACAAAAATATCGAGAACGCGATTTTCGCTGATTTTCGCATTTATAACCAATATGTATTGTTACATATAACCAAAATAACCTTAGTCATCACCGGCGACAACTAATTTCCGTGGCTCAACGCATTATCAACTAGTCCAGCAAAAGTTGCTGGCGACACCCTCTTTTTGCTGCGAGGCACACCCGTCAGGCGTGCCCTGTTCTACCGGCTGCTAACCAGCCGCCGTTTAATTCAATTCATTGTGATAATGATGCCGCGCGGTCGAATACAGGCCCCGGCGCAACTCCACGGCTTTATCGCCATAGGTGTAGGAGACCCGTTCGGAGACTAGCAACGGGGTCTGAGCAGCAATCCCGAGCAGTTGTGCATCTTCTTCACTGGCGCAGACGGCGCGGATTTTTTCCGTCGCGCGGATCATGCGGGTGCCGAATTCCGACTCGAACAGGCCGTACATCGGCCCTTTGTATTCCACCAGCCGCTCGGCGGTCAGTCCTTTGAAGATCATGCCCGGCAGCCACAGCTCTTCAACAATGGTGGGTACCCCGTCGAAAGCCTGCACGCGTTTGATGAAAACCACCGCATCACCCGACTTTAGATCAAGTAGGCGCGCCACATCGGCGGGCGCACGCAGCCGTTTAACCTCAACAATACGACTATCCGGGTAGTGCGGCACGCCTTCGTCCGGCATCAGACGCAGGAAGCGGAAATGGGCGCGTGCCTCATGGTGGGTGGCAACAAAAGTACCCTTACCCTGCTTGCGCAGCACCAGATTCTCTGCTGCCAGCTCATCAATCGCCTTGCGCACCGTGCCCTGACTGACCTTGAAACGGTTGGCCAGTTCGACTTCACTCGGGATCAGCTCGCCCGGTTTCCATTCGCCGGACTGCAAACTCTGGGTAATCAGACCCTTGATTTGCTGGTAAAGTGGCGAGAAAGTTGGCGAAGGTGCTGTCGATGCGCCGCCCACACTGCCGCTAGCGGGAGTGGAAGGTGATGTAGGATTGGGCGGGACAGAATTCATAGACCACGATTTCACCACAAATGCCCCCTGCCGTCCAGCAAAAACACGGAATAACTTATCTGTCTTATATAAGACATAAGATAGCATTGACAGATGCCACCCACGCGCCTAAACTCCCCAGCGAGGCGCTTGTAGGACCCGATCAGGGCAGCTTACCAGAGCCTAGCTAGCAGCCTGTTTTCAGCGCGCTGCCCGTTGGTTTTCAGCGTGTTTTCAGCAAATTTGCAGCACAGTTCAAGTATCATTACGGTTTCCCGGGCCGGCACTGGCCCTGCTTCGCGAACGTTTTATTCCCACTTTGGAGATTCATCATGGCTAAAACCCCAATGCGTGTTGCTGTTACCGGCGCCGCCGGTCAAATCGGTTACGCTCTGCTGTTCCGCATCGCCAACGGCGACATGCTGGGCAAAGACCAACCAGTTATTCTGCAACTGTTGGAAATTGCTGACGAAAAAGCACAAAAGGCGCTG
This sequence comes from Oxalobacteraceae bacterium, assembly GCA_027490725.1. GTDB lineage: Bacteria > Pseudomonadota > Gammaproteobacteria > Burkholderiales > Burkholderiaceae_D > Rugamonas. The sequence goes on along the minus strand of JAIXXN010000019.1, from coordinate 152,235 downwards.
AAAGGCGTCATGATGGAAATCGACGATTGCGCCTTCCCGCTGCTGACCGAGATGACCGCCCACTCCGACCCGATGACCGCCTTCAAGGATATCGACGTCGCTGTGCTGGTTGGCGCCCGTCCACGCGGTCCAGGCATGGAACGTAAAGACCTGGTGGAAGCCAATGCCCAGATCTTCACCGTACAAGGTAAAGCACTGGACGCCGTTGCTTCGCGCAATGTGAAAGTACTGGTGGTCGGCAACCCAGCCAACACCAATGCCTACATCGCCATGAAATCGGCACCATCGCTGCCAGCGAAAAACTTCACCGCCATGCTGCGTCTGGACCACAACCGCGCGCTGTCGCAAGTGGCTGCCAAAACCGGCACCGCCGTGAAAGATATCGAACAACTGTGCGTCTGGGGCAACCACTCGCCTACCATGTACGCTGACTACCGCTTCGCAACCGTCGGCGGCAAAGCTGTCAAGGATCTGATCAACGATCAGGAATGGAACGCCAACGTGTTCCTGCCTACCGTGGGCAAACGTGGCGCCGCCATCATCGAAGCACGCGGTCTGTCGTCGGCTGCTTCGGCTGCCAACGCTGCCATCGACCACATCCACGACTGGGTACTGGGCACCGCTGGTAAATGGACCACCATGGGCGTTCCTTCGGATGGTTCCTACGGCATCCCTGAAGGCACCGTGTTCGGCTTCCCTGTTACCACCGAAAACGGCGAGTACAAAATCGTTCAAGGTCTGGAAATCGATGCATTCTCGCAAGAGCGCATCAACCTGACCCTGAAAGAACTGACCGAAGAGCGCGAAGGCGTCAAGCACCTGCTGCCTTAATCTGTTCCGGCTTTTCTGCCTTAGTGGAACCGGTTAAAGCACCGCTCCGCCGCACCCGCCGCGCTGCTGATAGCAGCGCGGCGGTTCCGTCTCATCCCTCCGCAGTTCCAGACACTTCCCGCATGCATCCATCCGAGGTTTTATTCCAGGGCAATCGCCAACCACTGCTGCTGCCAGCCTGTGACCACTACGCCGGCAGCGAAAAGCTGATGCGTAAATCGATTGCCTTGCAACAAGAGCTGGGGCCCCTGTTCGACATCACCCTCGATTGCGAAGACGGCGCCAGCGCCGGCAACGAAATCGAACACGCCCGCATGGTGGCGGCCCTGGTGCTGTCGGACGACAATCAATTCAATCGGCTGGGCGCACGCGTGCATGACCTGGCCAGTCCGCACTTTGCCAGCGATGTCGAAATCATCTGCACGGCCGCCGAACGGCTAGCCTATATCGTGCTGCCCAAGGTGCACAGCGCCAAGGAAGTCACGGCCGCCATCAAAGTGATTAATACCCATGCTGCCAAAGTGGGTCGCAAGGACTTGCCGGTTCATGTGCTGATCGAAACCCATGCCGCGCTGCATGATGCATATGCCATCGCCGCGCTGCCGCAGGTGCAGTGCCTGTCGTTCGGCATCATGGATTTCGTGTCCTCGCATTACGGCGCAATTCCGGCCAGCGCGATGCGCACGCCGGGCCAGTTCACCCACCCGCTGGTGGTGCGTGCCAAGCTGGAAGTCGCGGCGGCCTGCCATGCGCATGGCAAAGTGCCGTCGCACAATGTCACCACCGACATCAAAGATACCGCCGTGGCAGCCAACGACGCCCAGCGCGCCGCAGCCGAATTCGGCTACACCCGGATGTGGAGCATCCATCCGGACCAGATCAAACCCATTATCAAAACCTTCACCCCGCGTTTGTCGGAAGTCAGTGAGGCCACCGCGATTCTGCTTGAAGCTGCAGCAGTGCAATGGGGGCCGATTTCGCAGAATGGCCGCTTGCACGACCGCGCCAGCTACAGATACTATTGGACTGTGCTGCAGCGGGCTAAACTGGCCGGCCTCAGCCTGCCTGAAGCGGCCCAGGCCCTGCTGAGCGGCAACGCCAATTAAATTTCTCATCTGGAAGTATCACCATGACTCTCTCCCAATTGCTGCTCGCTTGCAGCCTGTCCTGCTCCGCCCTCGCCCTGAGCACCGCCGCCCACGCCGACAACACGCCGAGCAAGACGACCGTTAAGAAAGTCAGCAAGGCCAAGCCTGCCGCCAAAGCCGCCGAAGCCAAACCGCTCGACGAAGAAGCCGCCGAACCGGCCATCAACGACGCCTCCGTGACAGAATTCGATTGCGAACTCGGCAACAAGATCACCATCTACGAAAACAGCAGCGACGACGCCCACATTGCCCTGCGCTGGAAAAAGCGTCTGCACCGTCTGACCCGGGTCGGTACCAGCACCGGCGCGCACCGCTTTGAAAACCGTGTGTATGGTCTGGTCTGGATCGGTATTCCGGCCAAGGGCATGCTGCTCGATTCGAAACAGGGTCGCCAGCTGGCCAATGAGTGCCGCAATGCCGAACAAATGAAACCCATCGCCAGCAACGAAGCACCGGCCACTGGCGCCAGCCTGTAATCTTCAGCGCCCGACACCGGGCGCACCGACGACACCCCCAAACCTAGGAGAAGTCATGGCACACAACACACTCGATACGCTCAAGACATTTGATATTGCTGGTAAAACCGGTAAATTCTATTCACTGCCTGCGCTGGAGCACAGTCTGGGTGCCAAGATTTCCCGTCTGCCCGTGTCGATCCGCGTGGTACTGGAATCGGTGCTGCGCAACTGCGACGGCAAGAAGGTCACCGAAGCACACGTACGCCAGCTGGCCAACTGGGGTGCCACGGCCGATCGCGTCGACGAAATTCCGTTCGTGGTGGCGCGCGTGGTGCTACAGGACTTCACCGGTGTGCCGCTGCTGGCCGATCTGGCCGCGATGCGTAACGTGGCCTACAAGATGGGCATCAACGCCAAGAAAATCGAACCGCTGGTGCCGGTCGATCTGGTGGTCGACCATTCGGTAACCATCGACCATTTCCGCGAAAAAGGTGCGCTGGACCTGAACATGAAGCTGGAATTCTCGCGCAACAACGAGCGCTACCAGTTCATGAAATGGGGCATGCAGGCGTTTGACACCTTCGGCGTGGTGCCACCGGGCTTCGGCATCGTACACCAGGTCAATCTCGAATATCTGGCGCGCGGCGTGCACAAAACCGCCGAAGGCGTGTACTACCCGGATACGCTGGTCGGTACCGACTCGCACACCACCATGATCAACGGCATCGGCGTGGTCGGCTGGGGCGTAGGCGGCATCGAGGCGGAAGCCGGCATGCTGGGCCAGCCAGTCTACTTCCTGACCCCGGACGTGATCGGTGTCAATCTGACCGGCGTGCTGCGCGAAGGCTGCACCGCCACCGATCTGGTGCTGACCATTACCGAATTGCTGCGCAAGGAAAAAGTTGTCGGCAAGTTCGTCGAATTCTTCGGCGCCGGTACCGAGACCCTGTCGCTGACGGACCGCGCCACCATCGCCAATATGGCACCGGAATACGGCGCCACCATGGGCTTCTTCCCGGTCGACGACGCCACCATCGAATACTTCGAAGGCACTGGTCGCACCAAAGATGAAATCGCCGCCTTTGCCGCCTACTTCAAGGCGCAGGGTCTGTATGGCGTACCGCAGGCAGGCGAGATCGATTACACCCGCGTGGTGGAACTGAATCTGAGCTCGGTGACGCCATCGCTGGCCGGCCCGAAACGCCCGCAGGACCGTATCGAAATCGGTAACGTGAAAAACAACTTCACCGAACTGTTCTCGAAGCCGACCACGGAAAACGGCTTTAACAAGAAAGCCGAAGACCTCGCCAGAAACTACACCACCAGCAATGGCGTGAACGTCAAAAATGGCGATGTGCTGATCGCTGCGATTACCTCCTGCACCAACACCTCCAACCCGAGCGTGCTGCTGGCCGCTGGTCTGCTGGCCAAGAAAGCCGTGGAGGCCGGTCTGACGGTCGCGCCGCACATCAAGACCTCGCTGGCGCCCGGCTCGCGTGTGGTGACCGAATACCTGACCGCTGCCGGCCTGCTGCCGTATCTGGAACAACTGGGCTTCGGCGTCACGGCCTACGGCTGCACCACCTGCATCGGTAACGCGGGCGACCTGACGCCGGAACTGAATGCGGCGATTACCAGCAACGATATCGTGGCTTCGGCCGTGTTGTCCGGTAACCGCAACTTCGAAGCGCGCATCCACCCGAACATCCGCTCCAACTTCCTGGCCTCGCCACCGCTGGTGGTGGCCTACGCCATCGCCGGGAATATGACGGTGGACCTGATGACCGAACCTGTCGGTATGGGCAAGGATGGTAAAGCCGTGTATCTGGGCGACATCTGGCCGACCTCCAAAGAGATCGCCAAACTGATGAAGTTCGCCATGAACGCCAAAGTGTTCAAGGCCAACTACGCCGACGTGAAAGGCAATCCGGGCAAGCTGTGGGAACACGTTTCCAGCACCGAAGGTCAAGTCTATAACTGGCCGGAGTCGACCTATATCGCCGAACCACCGTTCTTCGAAGGCTTCGAAATGACGCCGAAAGCCGCTGCCACCGGCATCACCGGCGCGCGCGCACTGGGCGTGTTCGGCGACTCGATCACCACCGACCACATCTCGCCAGCCGGTTCGATCAAGGAAGATGGCCCGGCCGGACAATGGCTGCTGGCCAACGGCGTACTGAAGGCCGACTTCAACTCCTACGGCTCGCGCCGCGGCAACCACGAAATCATGATGCGCGGCACCTTCGCCAATGTGCGCATCAAGAACCGCATGATTCCGGCCAAGGCGGATGGTTCTGCCGTGGAAGGCGGCATCACCCTGCACCAGCCGTCCGGCGCACAGCTGTCGATCTATGACGCCGCCATGAAGTATGTGGCCGAAGGCACGCCGACCATGATCTTCGGTGGCGAAGAGTACGGCACTGGCTCGTCGCGCGACTGGGCTGCCAAAGGCACCCAGCTGCTGGGCGTGAAAGCCGTGATCGTGCGCTCGTTCGAACGTATCCACCGCTCGAATCTGGTGGGTATGGGCGTGCTGCCGCTGCAATTCATCGGCAACGACAGCGTCGAGTCGCTGGGCATCACCGGCAAGGAAACCTACGACCTGAAGGGTCTGGAAGGCGAGATCAAACCGCAACAACTGGCCACGCTGGTGATCCACCGCGCCGATCAGCCGGCGCAGGAAGTCCAGGTTCTGCTGCGTATCGACACCCCGATCGAAGTCGATTACTACAAGCACGGCGGGATTCTGCCGTTCGTGCTGCGTCAGCTGCTGGCAGCCTGAAGGTTCGACACCGCAACAGACTCGACAACGCCGGCTTGAAGCCGGCGTTTTTTTTCGCGTTGTGCGCTTATCATCTACAATAGGGACATAAGGGTTATCATTTGTTTGACTGATCCGCTTTTTCCACCTTTATGAGGCTCTTATTGCTTTATGCGTCGTCCATCTAAAGATTCGTCCCCGAAATTGTCTGCCGAAAGCCAGCGCCTCGTGACCTACGCCCAAGCCGTCGGTCAGGCTGCCAGCCGTGTTGAAGAGCGGGCCTGGGAGCACAGCCTTGATGCGCAGTTACAGAAACTGCTCAAAACCGGCCATCAGGACACCATCGACGCCACCCTGAACCAGCTGTTCAAGGAAGATCTGAATGCCTACGACGTGCTGATGGATTGCGTCGAGGCGATCAGCGAATCGACCACCCTGACGATCGAGCACGACGGCGTCAGCCAGCAGTACGACGTGTTACTGGTGGCCGCGCCCGTGCTGGCCTGGACGCGTTTCGCGATTGCTTCCGGGGCGATCCCGGCCGACATCCTGCAGACGCTGTCCGCCCACTTCGGCGCCCACCTGCTGGCCGACGGTGCGCGCGTGATGATGGCGCCCACGCTGTATTCGATCGACCAGTTACCGCGCAGCCATGTGGAAACTTTCGGCAAGACGCAAAAGCTGGGGCAGGCTGCCGTCAAAGGCACGACCATCAAGACCGATCCGAAAACACCGGAAACCGCGCCTTTCCTGGCCGATACGCGCTACCTGCTGGCCGCCGTGGTCGCGCCGGCAGGCGCCCCGCTATTCCGCTGGCAGATGCCGGCGCTGCAAACCGCGTATGCGACGGAACGTGCCGATGCGCTGGAACAGTGGCGCGCACAGGTGACCCCGACCATCAACCGCCTGCTGCCGGGCTGTGGCGTGGAACTGCTGTTGCCGGAAGCGTATTACATGGCCTGCCGCGAAGCCGATAAGCAGATCCGTCCCGTCTCGATCCGCGCCGCCGTGCACTACCTGACCCACACGCTGGGACTGGAACCGTCCGGTCTGCGCGCCGTGATTGCCGGTTTCGGCGAAGAAGCGGCCGATGGCCAGATCGACGAATACCGCGTCGCCTTCACCCAGCGCAATACGCCGGATGTGATGTACGGTGTGGTATGGCCGCTGTACGGTCAGGAAGATGAAGACGGCACGCCGCCGGAAGGTCCGCTGCAAGGCGGCATCGGCGCGCAGGATCAGCGCCTGATCACGCCGGTCGAAGAAATCGTCGCGCACCTGAATGCGGCGGGCGTCACCCAGATCAAGAAGCATAGCGAGCGCTATGTGGCCGAGTTCTGCGATGACTGCGGTGCGCCGCTATTTGCCGATCCGGTCGGCGAACTGGCGCATGCGGAAATGCCCGAGGATACGCCGGCAGGCACCGAGCACTTCCACTAAGCCATAGCCAACAGCCCTCACATCGAGGGCTGTTTTACTTCAGCATGTCCGGCTTACCAGGCCGAATACGGGTGCTTGATCAGGCTGGAGTTAAGATAACGCAGGTCGTCGGTAACTTCCGCACCGACCCAGTCAGGCAACTCGAAAGCCTCGGCTTCCGCGGCCAGTTCGATCTCGGCCACCACCAGCCCGGCATTCACCCCGAGGAATTCATCGACTTCCCAGACGTGACCGGCGTGGCTGATGCGGCGGCGGTATTTCTCGATCAGCGGCTGTTCGCACAGCAGCAGCAACTCGGCCGCGTCGACCAGTGGAATCGGATACTCCCACTCGCCGCGCACCGCGCCGACGTTCTGGCCCTTGATGGTCATCACGCCCTGCTCGCCCTCGATGCGCACCCGCACCACACGCGCCTTGTGCGAAGACAGATAGCCCTGACGCAGCAACACCGGCTCGCCAAGGCTACGCCAGCCATCGCTGCGCACCAGGAACTTGCGCTCGATTTCAACGCCCATCTCAGTCGTCCAGCGACAGCAAGATAGGCTGCAGCAGTGCCGCACCGAGTGCCGCGCTACGGGCGCCATTCCAGCCGACCTGCGGATCGGGCAGATCGGCGTTATCCTTGAACGGCATTTCCAGCGTCAGCGCCAGGCAGCCGAAGTGGTGACCGACGTATTTCGAGGCCAGCGTCAGCATGTCTTCTTTGTACTTGCTGGCGGCATAGCCATACTTATCCTGGAAATCCGGGCTGGCGTTCTTGTAACGGTCGATGAAAGCCTGCTGGGCCACGCGGCGTTCGTCGCTGAAGTTTTCCAGCATTTCGTTACCGGCTACGAAGTTGTACGGCAGCGCTTCGTCGCCGTGGATATCGAAGAACATATCGATGCCGGTTTCGTGCATCTTCTGCTTCACATACAGCACTTCCGGGCTACGCTCGACGGTCGGCGTCATCCATTCGCGATTCAGGTTGGCGCCGGCAGCGTTGGTGCGCAGATTGCCACGTACCGAGCCGTCCGGATTCATGTTCGGTACGATGTAGAACACGCAGCGCTGCAACAGTTTGCGGGCGATCGGATTGGCATCGTCCAGCAAGCAGTCGACCAGTCCTTCGACGAACCACTCGGCCATCGATTCACCGGGATGCTGACGGGCGATGATCCAGATTTTTTTCTCTGCCTGCGGCTTGCCGATCACCACCAGATTCATGTCGCGGCCATCGACACTGCTACCCAGATCGTGCACGCGCGCCAGTGGATGCTCACCGATCTCGCCCAGCAGACGCAGGTGACGTTCGAACGAATATGGCTCGAAGTAGGCGTAGTAGATGCTGTCGGTGTCCGGCGTGTGCTTGATGGTCATCACCTCGCCATCGAAATGGGTCGGCACACGGAACCAGGTTTCGCTGTCGTAGCTGGCCACTGCCTGATAGTCTTCGTAGCCTTTGGCGTAGGTGGCCGAACCGGCATTCATGAAGCGCATGCGCAGCTGCTGGCCGCGCGCGCCCTGCACGCGGAAGTGGAACCACTGATGGATGTCCGCGTTGTTATCCTTGCGCAGATTCAGTTCGATCTCTGCGGCGCTGTCCGCGCGCAGTACTTCGATCGCACCGGAGTCAAAATTCTGGCTGATTTTAATGGTCATGGTAGTCCGTTATAAGAGTATGCCGATACCCTTATTTTACCAGCATGCTCCCCTCGCGCTGATAGCGGCCATACCATTCGAACGCGTGCTCCAGCACGTGCGGCGTCTGTCCGCCGCGCTTCAGTGCTTCGGCCAGATAGGCGCGCAGCTGCGGGCGGTATTCAGGATGGGCACACTGTTCGATAATCAGCGGGGCGCGTTCGCGCGGAGCCAGCCCGCGCAGGTCGGCCAGACCCCATTCGCTGACCAGTACATCGACATCGTGCTCGGTATGGTCGACATGCGGCACCATCGGCACCACGCTGGAGATTGCACCACCTTTGGCGACCGATTTACTGACGAAGATCGACAACTGGGCATTGCGGGCAAAGTCGCCCGAGCCTCCAATGCCGTTCATCATATGGGTGCCACCCACGTGGGTGGAATTGACGTTGCCGTAAATATCGAATTCCAGTGCCGTGTTCAGGGCAATCAGACCGAGCCGGCGCACCACCTCCGGATGGTTGCTGATTTCCTGCGGACGCAGCACGATGCGCTCGCGATAGCTCTCCAGATTGCGCAGGAATTTGGCATGCATGGCGGCCGACAGCGTGATCGAGGAGGCGGACGCCATCGACAGCTGGCCGGAGTCGAGCAGTTCGATGGCACTATCCTGCAGCACCTCCGAGAACATGGTCATATTGCGGAACGGCGAATCAATCAGGCCATGCAGCACGGCGTTGGCAATGGTGCCGATACCGGCCTGCAGGGGGCGCAACTCCGGGCCCATACGGCCTGCCTTGACCTCCCCTTCGAGGAAGCTGATCACGTGCCGGGCAATCGCATCGGTCTCCGCGTCCGGCGGCAGCGCATTCGACGGACTGTCCGGACTATCGGTGATGATGATGGCGGCGATACGGTCGGGATGCACGGGGATCGCGGTCCAGCCGATACGCTGCCATGGCGTCAGCAGCGGAATCGCGCCACGATGGGGACGCGCAGCGGGCAGGTAGATATCGTGGAAGCCTTCCAGCGCCAGCGGCGCGCTCAGATTGATTTCCACGATGACCTTGCGGGCCTGCTGCACGAAGCTGGCAGTATTCCCCACTGACATACTGGGAATGATGCCACCGTCGGCAGTTATCGCCACCGCCTCGACCACCGCGACATCGATCTCCTTCAGATCGCCGGAGCGCAGCTGTTCGGCAGTCTCCGACAGATGCTGATCGATGAACATCACTTCGCCGTTATTGATCTTGCGACGCAGCGCGGCATCGGACTGGAATGGCATGCGGCGCGCAATCACGCCAGCATCGGCCATCAGACCATCACTATCGTTGCCCAGCGAAGCGCCGGTCAGCAGGGTCAGTGCCAGCGGCTCCTTGCGGGCCCGCTCCACCAGCGCCAGCGGCATGGCCTTGGCATCGCCGGCGCGGGTAAAGCCGCTCATGCCGACACTCATACCGGTTTTGATCAATTGCGCTGCCTGCGCGGCCGTCATGACCTTGCTCATCAGCGCCGGACGGCGAATACGTTCTTCGTACATCACTACTCCTCAATATTTGTTTCAGTATAGAATTTATGCTGCATTCCCCGCATGAATAAATTTCACTGGTAGGAGTCGCTTTCTTCATGGACCTTCGTTCGCTACGCTATTTCGTTGAGACCGTGCGCCTGAATAGCTTTACGCAGGCGGCAGAGCGCCTCAACGTCACCCAATCCACCATCAGCAAGATGGTGCGCCAGCTGGAACAGGAAGTTGGCACGGAACTGCTGCTGCGCAGTGGCCGCCAGCTGGAACTAACCGAAACGGGACGGGTGGTATTTGATCGAGGTCAGGAAATGCTGGCAGCGATGCGCCAGTTGACGGTAGAAGTGGCGGACTTGCAGACCGCACAGAGCGGCCACCTGAGCATCGGCATACCGCCGATGATCAACCTGCTGTTCACGCCTGTTTTGAAAGCCTTCCGCAAGCGCCACCCGGGCATCACGCTGACGCTCAGAGAGGATGCCGGACAGGCACTGGAACGTCAGGTGGCCAGCGGCGAACTGGAAATCGGCATGACGGTGCTGCCGGCCGATCCGCAACTGGGCTTACAGAGTAAGCCCATCATCAGCTTCCCGATCTGGGCGCTGGCGGCCCGTGGCACTTTCCCGAAACAGCACCGCACACTGAAACTGAAGGCGCTGAAGAGCTTACCGCTGGTGATGCTGAGCGACGATTTTGCGCTGACCCGCAATCTGCAGCAAGCCTTTGCGCAAGCTGGCATCGCGCCCGAAATCGTCGCCCGCAGCAGCCAGTGGGACTGGCTGGTATCGATGGCCTCGGCCGGCATGGGCGTTGCCCTGCTGCCGGAACCGTTTATCCACCGGCTCGCGATCGGCCATCTGGACCGGCTGCAACTGGTGGAACCGGAGCTGCACTGGCAGGCCGCGCACGTATGGCGCGGCCCCTATCTGTCGCACGCGGCGCGCGCCTGGCTGGAGGTCTGCGACGAGGTGCTCGGCAGCGGCAGCTAAAACAAAAAAGGGCAGCTGACGCTGCCCTTCCTGCTTACGCTTCCTTGATACGCTTGGCGATGTGCGCCAGTGCGTCTTCCACCTGATCGACCAGAATCAGGCACAGGTCACCCGGCTGCAGGCGTGCTAGCGCGGTATCGATGGCGAGGAATTCGCCGTAAATTTCCTGAATGTGCGTGGTGCGCGGTGCGTTGTTCAGGCCGGAACGCAGCAGTGCCACGACTTCACCGTCGATGCGGCCACGCTGGCACTGATCTTCGTACAGGATCACGTCGTCGAAGGCACGGCCAAGAATTTCCGTCTGTTGACGGATATCCTGATCACGACGGTCGCCCGCACCGGAAATCACTACGCCACGGCGTTTGGCCGGCATGGTTTCCACGGCCTGCACCAGCGCCAGAATCGCATCCGGATTGTGGCCGTAGTCGGCGATCAGGGTGGCACCCTTGTAATCGAAGACGTTGAAGCGGCCCGGCGCATTGTCGGCGTCGTTAGCAAAGGTTTTCAGGCCAAGACGGATGGCGTCCCAGCTGATGCCGACACCCCATGCTGCGGCCACCGAGGCCATCACGTTTTCAACCTGGAAGCCAATCACGCCGTTGCGGGTGATCGGCACTTCGCTCAGATCGATGCGATGCTGCTGCGTACCTTCGGCAGCAACGATATGGCGGTTTTCCACGTACACGGTGCGGCTGCCTTGCGCTAGATGGGTAGCGATCACCGGATGGCCACGATCGGCGCCGAAGAAGATCACTTTGCCACGGCAGTTGGCAGCCATGCCGGCGACGATAGGGTCGATCGCATTCAGCACGGCGTAACCGCTCTCGCCGACGTTCTGCACGATGACGCGTTTCAGTACCGCCAGATCTTCCACAGTGGTGATGTAGTTCAGACCAAGGTGATCACCGCTACCGATGTTGGTCACGACGGCGACCTGACAACGGTCGTAAGCCAGACCTTCACGCAGCACACCGCCACGCGCCGTTTCGAATACGGCGGCATCCACATCCGGGTGCAGCAGCACGTTACGAGCGCTGCGCGGACCGCTGCAATCGCCGCTATCGGTCTGACGGCCTTCGATGTACACACCGTCGGTATTGGTCATGCCGGTGCGCAGACCGCTGGCGGTCAGCAGGTGGGCAATCAGACGCACGGTGGTGGTCTTGCCGTTGGTGCCGGTGACGGCCACCACGGGAATGCGACCATTGTCACCCGGTGCAAACATGGTGTTGACGATGGCTTCACCCACTGCGCGGCCTTTGCCGAACGATGGGGCAATGTGCATGCGTAAGCCCGGTGCGGCATTGACTTCGACGACGCCGCCACGCTGGTTCTCGATCGGTTGCAGGACGTTTTCGCATACCACGTCGACACCGCAGATATCGAGGCCGATCATCTGCGCCGCTTCCACGGCGCGTGCCGCCACTTCCGGATGCACGTCGTCGGTCACGTCGGTGGCGCTGCCACCGGTGGACAGATTGGCGTTGTTGCGCAGAATAACGCGCTGACCTTTGCTCGGCACCGAATCAGCTTCCAGATCCTGCAACGCCAGGCGCGCCAGTGCGATATCGTCGAAGCGGATCTTGGTCAGCGAGGTCGAGTGACCGCTGCCGCGACGCGGATCGGCATTCACGATATTCACCAGTTCACGCACGGTGTGTACGCCATCACCCACCACTTGCGGCGGATCGCGACGCGCTGCGGCCACCAGTTTGTTACCGATCACCAGCAGACGGAAATCGTGGCCCGGCAGATAGCGCTCGACCATGATGTTGTCGCGGAATTCGCGCGCCGTGTGGAAGGCCTGTTCCAGATGCTCTTTGGACATCACGTTGACCGTTACGCCCTTGCCCTGATTACCGTCCTTCGGTTTTACCACCACTGGCAGACCGATTTCCTGTGCCGCGGCCCAGGCGTCTTCCACGTCGGAGACGGAGCGGCCGATCGGCACCGGCACGCCAGCGGCATGCAGCAGCTTCTTAGTGAGTTCCTTGTCCTGCGCGATCGCTTCGCCAATGGCGCTGGTGGTGTCGGTTTCGGCAGCCTGGATGCGGCGCTGGCGCGAGCCCCAGCCAAACATCACCATGCTGCCTTCGGTCAGGCGACGGAACGGAATGTCGCGTGCTACTGCCGCGCTGACGATGGCACCGGTACTTGGTCCCAGACGCACATCCTCATCCACTTCGGCCAGTTCGGCCAGCGCGCCGGGCAGATCGAACGGGGTATCGGCCAGTGCCGCATTGATCAGGCTTTCCGCCTGCTTCATGGCCAGCCTGCCTACCGCTTCTTCGCTGTATTCCACCACGGTCTGGTAGATGCCTTCTTCCAGCGTTGGCGTGGTGCGGCTAAAGGTAACCGGGCAGCCAGCCTGCGCCTGCAGGCTCAGTGCCGCCACTTCCAGCACGCGTGCCATCGGCACAGCGCCGGAATGACCGGTCACCTGCAGCGCACCAATAGCCGGGAAGCGTGCATGCAAACGCTGTTCAAAGCCGGGCAAGTCGGCTATCGAGCGCTCCTCGGGTGTGCACGAAATGATTACCTCCACTGCGGTGTGTTGGCTCCAGAGATTCGGGCCGCGAAGGGCGCGGGTACGGATAACTTCCATAAATCTGCTTGTTCTCTCAGTGATGGGTTTTTTTCGGGTTCGCCTCGTAGGTGCGCAAGCCGGCACCGATCAGGTCAGGCGTCAGACCCAGTGCCCATGCTGCAGCAATTGCTGCCAGCACGGCTTCCGGCGGCACCAGTGGCGACAGCGGCAAGGTCGCCACATCGCTACTCCCTTCGGCCAGCACGATGCGCTCGCCACGCTGGAACACCACGCGCAAGCCATCCTGACGGTGCGCGGCAATCGCTGCCAGATGCTCGTCCAGACCATAGAAAATCACTGCGCCGTCGCACAGTTCGGCCATTTCGACCACCTGTTCATCGGCTGCATTCAGCACCGCACAGCCACTCGGCAGAATCACATCAACCTGGGTGCGCAGCACGTTGTAGAGCTTATCGGCGCTATCGATATAAAAATCGCTGACATCTTCGAAATCGCTGACGTCGGTGACGATACCAACCTCGCACTTATCGTAGGCCAGACCTTCGCTGAGGATCATGCGTGCGCTGGTTTCGAACACCGCAGCTTCGACGCTCTTGTTGAGCAGCAGACGCTCGCCGGTCTCCCAGTCGGTCAGACCATCACGTGGCAGTAGACGCCCATTCACGAACAGACCGTCATTGCAGTACAGGCCAGTCTTCTTGCCACCGATTTGCAGCAGCCATGCCACCAGTCGCGCGGTCATGGTGGTGCCGTGCTTACCGGCGATGCCGACGATCGGCATGCGGCCGGTAGCTTCCGGCGCAAACAGGTGATCGACGATGGCTTCGCCGACGTTGCGTGCTTCGCCAAAGGCCGGTTTCAGGTGTGCCAGCAAACCCGGGCTGGCGTTGACTTCGATGATAGCGCCGCCCTGCTCGTCGAGCGGACGGGTGATGTCGGACGCCACCAGATCGATACCGGCGATGTCCAGTCCCACCACGCGCGCCGCCAGTGCTGCCATCGCGGCCACTTGCGGGTGTACCTTGTCGGTGACATCGATCGCTACGTTACCGTTCGGCTGGATCAGCACTTTGTGGCCTGCGGCAGGCACCGATTGCGCGGTCAGACTCTGACGTTCGAGTTCCAGCAGGATCTCGGCGCTCTTATCGGGCGTCACCAGACCGAGTGGTGCATCTTCCGTTTCGCCACGGCGCGGGTCGATATTGATCTGCAGGTTGCAAAGTTCGATGATGTTGGATTTGCCATCGCCGGTCACCCACAGCGATTCGCCGGCGGCCGCTGCCACCATGCGTTTGCCGACCACCAGCAGGCGATGTTCGTCGCCGGCGATGAAGCGTTCCACGATCACGTTCTTGCTGCCACCGCGCAGCGCCGCCACATCGTAGGCGGCCATCACGTCTTTTTCCGTATTCAGGTTGAGCGACACGCCACGACCATGATTGCCGTCGTAGGGCTTCACGGCCACCGGTGCACCGATGTCCTGCGCTGCTTCCCATGCCGCTTCGCGACTGGTCACCAGTTCGCCTTCCGGTACCGGCACGCCGCAGGAAGCGAGCAGCGTCTTGGTCAGATCCTTGTCACTGGCGATGCCTTCGGCAATCGCGCTGGTGTCTTCGGTTTCCGCGGTCCAGATGCGGCGCTGACTGGCACCATGGCCCAGTTGCACCAGATTGCCATCGGTCAGACGGATGAACGGAATTTTGCGCACGCCGGCCGCATCGACGATATTGCCGGTGCTCGGGCCCAGACACAGGCGCTCGACCATGTCGGTCAGCTTCGCCACCGTAGCTGCCAGATCGTAAGGACGGTCCTCGATCATCGCCATCAGCAGATCGCGGCCAGCGGCCAGCGCGGCGCGACCGACGCGTTCCTGACGGGTGCGGAACGCCATTTTGTACAAGCCGGTATCCTCGCCGATCTGGCGAGTCTTACCGAAGCCGGTTTTCATACCCGCCAGATTCTGCAATTCCAGCACCACGTGTTCGAGGATGTGGCCGGCGTAGGTGCCGTCGCGCAGACGCTCGAGGAAGCCGCCGTGTTCGCCCACACCGCAACGGTGCACGATCAGTCCCGGCAGGATCGCCGTCAGGCGCTCGTACAGACCGGGTAACAGATTCGAGGGGAAATTTTCCAGATCGCCGATATCAAGCCAGGCTTCCACCACCGGGCGATAGGTCCAGATATTCGGGCCGCGCAGATATGTCACGCGGAGAATGTCGATGTCTTTCTTCTTGATCATGTTTCTATTCTTGTGTCTTTGTTATCAGCCGTGGCCTACCCGCGCCGTATTTTAACCCCTGAACTACTGCTTGTTGCCGAATTACATTGGGTGGTACCTGTGGCTTCGATCAAGTTCATCAAGCTGTTCCGGCGTCCATGTCTGTGCGTTATACTCAGCGCCAACACAAAACACCGGTCTTTTCTTGTTTTCTGTCAAAAGTATGACTCGTGACAGAATACCGTAAATACGTACTTATATCAGCCGCAACTGCTGGCTGGCAAAGTGAATATTTTGCACAGACCCGCCCTTTTCCCATCCGGAGTACGCTGCACAATGACAACTGAACAACTTTCCTCCGTCTCCAGCCCTAGCGAGTTGCCCGAACGCTGGCGTTCCGAGATACAGGCACAACTTTCCAAAGGTGAAAACGTTGTAAGTGCCCTGGAGGTTGACTTGGATGCGCAACTTCGTTTCTCCAAGGGCATTATCGTGCTCACCGAGCGGCGCATACTGGCCCGTGCAGCGGGTGCTACGACATGGCAAGATTGGCAATTTACCCAACACCTGCAACTGCAGCACCACGATCACGCCGGCGTCGGCCACCTCGAACTGCTCAGCGACGCGGCCCTGCTCGATAGCTGGCGCTTCACGCTGGGCCAGAATCTGCAGGCGATCCGGCTGGTGGAACAGTTCAATGCCCACCGCGACAGCCATGCGCTAGGCGTGCCGGTGGTGCGCGAGGAAAGCAATGTCTGCCCGAGCTGCAAGGCGCCGCTGGAAGCGGATCAGGAAGAATGCCCGATCTGCACCAAGGTGGTGTACACGCCGCCGTCGACCTGGACGCTGTTCCGGCTGTGGCGCTTTGCCAGCCCGTACCGCTGGCAACTGGCGCTGGGCTTTACGCTGATGCTGCTCAGCACCAGCGCGCACATGATTCCGCCGTATCTGACCCGTCCACTGATGGACAATGTGCTGATTCCGTACCAGAACGGCCAGCCGGTTGATACCGATCTGGTGGTGCTGTACATGTCCGGCCTGCTCGGTTCGGCCATCCTGGCCTGGCTGCTCGGCTGGGGCAAGACCTATGTGCTGGCACTGGTGTCGGAGCGCATCGGCGCCGACCTGCGTACCTCGACCTACGAACACTTGCTCAAGCTGTCGCTGGAATACTTCGGCGGCAAGCGTACCGGTGACCTGATGTCGCGTATCGGTAGCGAGAGTGACCGCATCTGCGTGTTCCTGTCGCTGCACCTGCTGGACTTCGCGTCGGACTGCCTGATGATCATCATGACCGGCGTGATCCTGTTCACCATCGATCCGTGGATGGCCGCCGTAACGCTGCTGCCGCTGCCATTTATCGCCTGGATGATCCATATCGTGCGTGACCGTCTGCGCACCGGCTTCGAGAAGATCGACCGCGTGTGGGGCGAAGTCACCAATGTGCTGGCCGATACCATTCCCGGCATCCGCGTCGTCAAAGCGTTTGCGCAGGAAGAGCGTGAAGCGAATCGATTCCGCACCGCCAACAAGCACAATCTGGCGGTCAACGACAAGCTGAATAAAATCTGGTCGCTGTTCTCGCCAACGGTCTCCTTCCTGACTGAAATCGGCCTGCTGGTGATCTGGGTGTTCGGCATCTATCAGGTTTCGAAAGGCCATATCACGGTGGGTGTTCTGAGCCTGTTCATCTCCTACTCGAGCCGCTTCTACGGACGGCTCGATTCGATGAGCCGGATCGTCTCCGTCACGCAGAAATCGGCTTCCGCTGCCAAGCGTATCTTCGACATTCTCGATCACGTATCGTCGGTGCCGGAACCGGTCAAGCCGGTCAAGCTAGACAAGATCGAAGGCAATATCAGCCTGCGTGAAGTCGGCTTCCGCTATGGCAACCGCGCAGTCAACCGCGGCATCAATCTCGACATCAAAGCCGGTGAAATGATTGGTCTGGTGGGTCACTCCGGCTCCGGAAAATCGACGCTGGTCAATCTGATCTGCCGCTTCTACGACGTGGCCGAAGGCGCCATCATGCTCGATGGCGTGGACATCCGTTCGTTTGCGATTTCCGACTACCGCCGCAACATCGGTCTGGTGCTGCAGGAGCCATTCCTGTTCTTCGGCACCATCGCCGAGAATCTGGCGTACGGCAAGCCGAACGCCAGCCGCGCCGAAATCATCGCCGCTGCGCGCGCCGCACACGCGCACGAATTCATCCTGCGTCTGCCGCAAGGTTACGACTCGATGGTGGGTGAACGCGGTCAGGGTCTGTCCGGCGGTGAGCGTCAGCGTATTTCGATTGCACGCGCTCTGCTGATCGATCCGAAGATCCTGATTCTCGACGAAGCCACCGCCTCGGTCGACTCGGAGACTGAGAAAGAGATCCAGCGTGCACTGGAAAATCTGGTGCAGGGTCGCACCACCATCGCGATTGCACACCGCCTGTCGACGCTGCAAAAAGCCGACCGGCTGGTGGTGCTCGATCGTGGCGAAGTCGTCGAAGAAGGTGGCCACGACGAACTGATGGCACAGGAAGGCGCCTACTTCCGCCTGTATCAGGCGCAGGCCCGCAATGCCGCTACCCTCGCAGACGAATAAGTAGAGAACATCCATGACCACCACATTTGAACTGACCCGCAACACTTTCGGCAAACTGATACTGACCACTGCCGAAGGCGAAGTCCACGAAGGGGTTGCGCCAGTGCGTGCCTTCCCTGTGCAGGCGCCGGAAGACGGCATCGCCATGATCAATCTGGACGGTAAGGAAGTCGCCTGGATTGACCGGCTGGAAGACCTCAGCGCGGCAGCCAGCGCGCTGGTGAATGAAGAACTGGCGGGGCGCGAATTCATGCCTGAGATCAGCCGTATTCACAGCGTGACCAGCTATGCCACACCATGTACCTGGGCGGTGAGCACCGACCGTGGCGCGACCGAATTCGTGCTGCGCGGCGAAGAAGATATCCGTCGCCTGACGGTCGACACCCTGCTGATCTCCGACATCCACGGCATCCACTATCTGGTGCGCGACCTGCGCGAACTGGATAAGCACAGCAAGAAAATTCTCGACCGTTTCCTCTAAAAACAAGACCGGAAAAACAACGGGGGCAGGTCACCTTGCGGCGACCTGCCCCCGTCTCGTTGTGCCTCGGGTATTAGCGGAACGCTTTGACCAGCGTTTCCAGTTTCACCTTCAGCGATTTGTCGTAGTGACTCACCGGCGGTACCGTGCGCTGCACATTCAGCAATTCATACACGGCCATCTGCGCGGCGCGCACCGAATATTCAACCGTGAACACCACATCTTCCGCCACTTCGACAAACTGGCTGACAAAGGCCAGATTGCGCGAATTGGTCGGCACCGGCAATGGCCGGTCGCTCTTGAAGCGCGGCATGAACATGCTGGTGATGTAAGGCATGCGGCAAGGGATGCAGTTCGCCTTGGCCATGATCTCCATGTCGAAGTTCAGGTGGCCGCACAGTTCACGCAGGATTTCTTCGCCGCTGCAATCGGCCATCGGCTTGGCGACAAAATTCCCTACCCGGTCCGGATGCAGGGCGTAACCCCAGAACACTTGCACGCCATCGGGCTGTCCGGCAAAGTGTGGCTGGTGCGCCAGCACGACCGACATCAGCCAGTTGGAATCCTTGAACGTCACCAGACCACCGGTACCATCGGCATTGCCGGTGAACTGTTCCATCTTGTCGAAGAAGGCCGGATCTTTCAGCGTGACGGTGAACGACTCCCACCAGGATTCGGGGATGCTGGAATTGAAGGCCGCCGGATTGCCGAACTGCGGACGATCGACCGCCAGTTTTTCCCACAAGGCCCAGCCCTGACTATCGCGCTTGTCGAATTTCGGCGGTGCGCTATGCATGCTGCCAAAGCTCGATGCATCCGTCATCGAACCGTTCTGGAAGAACACCAGATCCTGCGGGCGCACTTCGATGTCCTGCGCCACGCCGTCACGAATGCAGCGCAGCGTGGTAGCGATGGTGTTGCCGCCCTCCTCCATCAGCTCGATGTCTGCCACTTTGCAGTTGTGCACCACCTGCACACCCTGCTCCTGCAGCCAGTGCTGCAACGGCCGCACCAAGGAATCGTACTGGTTGTAGACGGTACGTTTCACGCCGGCCAGCGTTTCGATGCGCGAGAACTCCATCATGAAGCGATGCAGATAGCGCTTGAACTCCACGGCGCTGTGCCACGGCTGGAAGGCAAAGGTGGTGGCCCACATCAGCCAGAATTTGGTGTCGAAGAATTCCGGCGAGAGCCAGTCGGTGATTGGCGTGTTGCCCAGCTTTTCCTCATCGGCTTCGGCCAGCGCCAGCAGTTCGGTGCGCTCGTGCATAGTGAAGCCCATCGACGACACTTTCAGGCGGAAGCGGTTGCGATCCACCAGCCGCGCCTGCGCGTGCGATTTGTGCATCTCATTGAAAGCGATGGTTTCGTCATACACGGTCTGGCCTGCGTGTTCCAGCGACGGGATGCTCTTGAACAGATCCCAGGTGCATTCGTAGTTATCGGTGGTAAGCATGCGGCCACCACGCAGGGTGTAGCCGGTATCGGCATTGCCACCGCCATCGAGACTGCCGCCCGACAAAGGTGAAGCTTCGAAAATCGTGATATCACTACCCGCCACGCCGGCGTCGCGGATCATGAATGCAGCCGCAGCGAGGTTACCGATACCGCCGCCGACCAGATATGCTTTGATGGAATGACTCATGACACTGCCCTTTTCATGGAAATAGGCAATCATCATAGTGCCGCACACGGTAGGAAAATCGGAGGCCGCACTCTAAAGCACGGTTTCCATGCGCTAGATCAAAAAAGCAAAATAATAGAGGGGATTTAAACCTAGGGTCAGGTCGGGCAAAGTGCAATCTCAGCAGCTACGAACAGCTGAGACTGCACTTTGCCCGACCTGAGCCCGACGGATTATTTCTCGTTGTACATATCGGCGTACTTCAGGCCGAAGTAGAGAATGAAGGTGTAGCAGGCGGCCGGTACGACGAAAGAAATTTGCAGGCTGAGGCTGTCTGCCAGCACGCCCTGCGCAAACGGTACCAGCGCGCCGCCGACAATCGCCATGCACAGCAGGCCGGAACCCTGACCGGTGAGCGGCCCCAGTTTGTTCAGCGCCATCGAGAAGATGGTAGGGAACATGATGGAATTGAACAGGCCTACTGCCAGCATGGACCACATGGCAAGCGGGCCGCTACCGAAGATGCCCAGCAGGACCAGTGCAATCACGGCCGCGGCGTTAAAGGCCAGTGCCTTGCCGGGACTGATGTAGCGCATCGCGGCAAAACCGATGAAACGCCCGACCATCGCGCCACCCCAGTAGTAGCTGACGTAAGGTGCCGCGTCGGCAGTCGACAGGCCTGCCACTTTCGGATCGCCGATGAAGTTGATCAGGAAGCTGCCCACGCTGACTTCACCACCCACGTACAGGAAGATGGCAATCGCCCCCAGCACCAGATGACGCTGTTGCAGCACGGCCGACCAGCCGCCAGTGCTGGCAGCGTCGCTATCGACGATCTTCGGCAGGCGCGCCAGTGCGAACAGCACGGCCAGCAGCAGCAAGGCAGCAGCCAGCGCCAGATACGGCCCTTGCACAGCAGCCGCCTGCGTGGCGTGATAGGCCGCCAGCTGTTCGCTACTCTGCTTAGCCAGATCCTCGGCACTCAGCACGCCGCCTGCCAGAATCAGCATACCGCCCAGCGTCGGGGCAACGGTCGTGCCCAGCGAATTGAAAGCCTGCGTCAGCGTCAATCGGCTCGATGCCGTTTGCGGATCACCGAGCACGGTGACGTAAGGATTGGCTGCCACCTGCAGGATAGTGATACCACCCGCCAGCACGAAGAAGGCAATCAGGAACAGCGTGTAGCCACTGGTTGCTGCCGGATAGAACAGCGCGCAACCGGCAGCGGCAATGGTCAGCCCTGCGACGGCGCCATGCTGGTAGCCGATTTTACGGATCAGCATACCGGCCGGGATGGAAACGATGAAGTAGGCGCCGAAGAAGCAGAACTGCACCAGCATCGCCTGCACATAACTGAGTGTGTAGACGGCTTTCAGGTGCGGGATCAGGACGTCATTCAATGAGGTCAGCAGACCCCACATGAAAAACAGAATGGTGACGATCACCAGCGGGCCGGTGTTGCTGGCGCCTTGCGTTGCTGCGTCGCGCCGGGGCGCGCTTGGGGAATAGTGTTCCATATTGATGCTGTCTCCTGATGATTATTTGAAGTCGCTGCAGTTGAGCGCGTCGGCATCCTTGGCCGCGCCACCAACGATCTGGATGTTGGCGAAACTGGCACTAAACGCTGCATCCGCTGCCACGCTAAACGGTACGCTGATCGCTGCCAGTGCCGCGCCACGTGCGCTGTAGCAGGCCAGCGGAATCTTGACGGTCTGCTTCTCTTTACCGGCCAGACGCTGGAATACGGCGCTCGCGTCGAGTTCCGTGCCATCCACACCGATGCGCACCGCGCCTTGCGGCGCTGTCGCCACCAGCACATCAAACTGCAGTGCGGCGTCGCTGCTGGCATAAGCTGGCAGCGGCAGTGGTTGAGCGGCTTGCGCTTCCAGTTTGGCACTGCCGGTCCAGCTCAGGCGCTTGGCATCCTGCTGGGTATTTACCTGTGCCGTTTCGACCTTCACGGTAGGCAGATTGAACACGGCATTCAGGTCGGCGCCCAGTGCTACGCGCTGCCCTGCGCTGCTGACATACAGCGCATAGGTCGAGCGATCGGATGGTGCGTAGATCGGCATGGCGGTGGTTTTACCGCAGCCACCAGCCGGATAGCTGGCGTCGAGTTGCGGCAGGCTGGCCTTACTGCGGTAGTTCAGACCATAGCCAAATTTAAACAGCGGATCATACTTGGCGTCGCCCACGTTCAGCGGCGACTGGCAGGCCGACTTCGGCCACGAGAACGACAGCTTGCCACGGAAGTCGGCGTTAATCTTGCCATCTGCTTTACGGAACAGCACATCGGCCACGCCCTTGCCTTCGGTGCCTGGCAGCCACGCTGCGACGAAGCTGTCCGACAGGTTGAGCAGATCATTGACGTACATCGGGCGACCCGAGATCAGCACAGTGACTACTGGCTTGCCTTTGCCGGCAACCGCCTGCAGTACCGCCAGATCTTCCGGATGACGACCGGACAGGCGCAGCGTGCCCGATGGGCCGATATCGCCATCACCTTCCGCATACGGGGTTTCGCCGATCACCGCGATCACCGCATCGAAGCGGCTGACATCCACACCGGCTGCATTTTCGCTGAAGGTGACGTTGCCGGCACCAACCGCCTCACGGATACCGGCGAGGATGCTGTCGCTGACCGGATAATCACGGTTGGTATTGTCGGTGCCCTGCCAGGTCAGCGACCAGCCGCCGGACTGGTTGGCCAGATTGTCGGCGCTCTTGCCGACCACCAGAATTTTTTTGCCGCGCACCAGCGGCAGCACGCCGCCGTTATTTTTCAGCAGGACCAGCGATTCACGCACGGCCTGACGCGCCAGATCACGCGCCTGCAAGGCTTGCTGCTGACCAGCGTAGACATTCTGCGACGGCTTTTTGCCATCAAACAGACCGGCGCGCAGCTTGACGCGCAGGATGCGGGTCACTGCATCATCGATACGCGCCATCGGGATCTCGCCCTTCTGCACCTGTGCGATGGTGTTAGCGATGAAGGTTTTCCAGTGTTCCGGCACCATCACCATATCGACGCCGGCGTTGATCGACGCAGGGCAGCTATCAACGGTGCAACCCGGTACTTCGGCAATCCCGTTCCAGTCGCTGACGATCAGGCCATCGAAGCCCATCTTGGTTTTCAGCGCATCGGTCAGCAGCGCTTTACTGCCATGCATTTTGCCGTAGTCGGCAGCACCCGCCACATCGTTCCAGCTATTGAAAGAGGCCATCACGGTCTGCACGCCTGCCTGCAACGCCGGATAGTAACCCTGGGCGTGGATGTTGATCATGTCGGCTTTGCTGACGCGGTTCTCGCCGCGATCCTTACCTTCAGCCGTGCCCCCATCACCGATAAAGTGTTTCGCGGTAGCGACCACGGTATGGTCCGATTTCAGATCGCCCTGCAGGCCGGTGACATAGGCTGCTGCGTAATCTTTGACGATGGCCGGATCTTCCGAGAAACTCTCGTAGGTACGGCCCCAGCGATCATCGCGCACCACGGCCAGCGTCGGTGCAAACACCCAGTCGATGCCGGTGGCACGCACGGCTTTGGCAACCGACTGCGCCATCGCAGCGATCAGCTTTTTATCGCGCGCAGCACCCAGCCCGATATTGTGCGGGAACAGCGTGGCACCATACATATTGCTGTTGCCGTGCATCGCGTCGATACCCCAGATTACCGGTACCTGCACCTTCATATCGGTGCTCATCGACGCATCGTAATACGCGTCGGCCAGTTTCACCCAGTCAGCCGCGGTAGCGTACTTATTCCCCTGCGGCCAGCTGCCACCACCATTCAGCACCGAGCCGATATAATATTCGCGCACCTGTTCCGGGGTGATCGACTTGATCTCCGGCTGGGTGATCTGACCGATCTTCTGCGCCAGCGTCATGCCAGCCACGATCTGCGCAATGCGCGCTTCCATGGCTTTGTCCTGTTTGACGGCGCTGGTGATGTGCGGCCAGTCCTTGAGCGCGTTCGCAGCGTTGGCGCTCGCGTTGCCGACTGCCGCAGCGCTCAGCGCCAGCGTGGCTGCCAGCACGGCGCGACGCATCCGATAGTTATGGGGTGTGCGGTTCATGTTTCCGGTCTCCTTGATGGGTTTAGTTTTGTGCGCCGTGCAGAAAAGCGCTGTACCACTGGCCGCTCTGCTTGAGCGTTCGGCCTTGCGTTGCGTAATCGATATAGGTCAGGCCAAAGCGCCGCAGATAGCCTTCCGCCCATTCGAAATTATCCAGCAGGCTCCAGGCGAAATAGCCCCGGATATTCCCGCCAGCCTTGATAGCGTCCTGCAGCGCCGCCAGATGGCGGATCAGATAATCGCGCCGCGCCTGATCGTCGATGCTGCCGTCTTCACTCACCTGATCTTCGTAGGTGGAGCCATTTTCCGTCACATACAGCGGACCGGTCGGATAGTCGCGCGCCACCCGTGCCAGCAGTTCGGTCAGACCTTGCGGCGCCACTTCCCAGCCGAAGGCAGTGCGCTCGCGCTGTGCCGGATGAATAATCTCGGTACGCAGCGGATACTGCTGCGGCGCGTCCTTAACCACTTCGGGGAAGTAGTAATTCACGCCGAGGAAATCCATGCCTGCGGCAATCGCGTCCATATCACCGACTTCCACCTGCGGTGCATCCTTGCCCACCAGTTGCAGTGCCTGTTCGGGATAGCCGCGACCATACAGCGGATCGAGGAACCAGCGGTTGCGCAGTGCATCGTGGCGCTCAACGGCGGCCAGATCGGCGGGACTATCACTGGCCGGTTTGACCGGATGCAGGCTTAGTGCAATCCCCACCTGTGCGTCCGGCGAATTGGCACGAATCAGCGGCACCGCGCGGCCATGCGACAGCAGCACATTGTGGCAGACCTGCAGCGCCAGTGGCAGACTCTTATTACCCGGCGCATGCATACCATCCCAGTTGCCATGCATCGCGGTACACCATGGTTCGTTATGGGTGATCCAGTGTCTGACACGGCTGCCGAGGAGACGCGTTACCGCGTCCACATAGCGCAGATAGGCGTCCACGGTGGCGCGGTTAGCCCAGCCGCCCTGATCCTCCAGATACTGCGGCAGATCCCAGTGGTACAGCGTGCACCACGGTTGCAGACCGCGCGCCAGCATACCGTCCACCAGCTTCGAATAGAACGCCAGTCCCAGCGCATTCGGCTCGGCATCCACGCCATTGAAGATGCGCGGCCAGGCGATCGAGAAGCGGTAGGCATTCAAGCCCATCGACTGCGCCAGATCCAGATCCTGCTCCCACAGATGGTAGTGATCGCAGGCCACCGCGCCGCTGCTGCCATCACGGATCTTGCCCGGTGTGGCGCAGAAGGTATCCCAGATCGACGGTACGCGGCCGTCCAGTGTTGCCGCGCCTTCGATCTGGTAGGACGAAGTCGAGACGCCCCACAGGAAGTCCTCGGCAAAATCGGTGCGCGCAATGGCGGCGGGCAGGTGCTTGAAAATCATGGTTTTCATTTTTTCTGTTGGAAGGGTGTGGGTGCTACGGGTGCGTTCATCCAGCGCAGAGCAGTCGGCTGGAGTTCATACGGTACGCTGCCGAAGCGGCGGAACAGGTTTTCGATGCTGGCCAGCGAGGCGGTGTTGAAGTCGAGTGCCGGAATGGTGGCGCCACGGGCATTGGTCACCAGGCCCCATGTACCCTGTCCCTGTCCGCCACGCTTTGACACCAGCTTGTAGGCCCAGGCTGCCGAAGCCCAGCCATTTTCCGCATAGGTGTCGTAACTGACGCGCATGATCTGGCCACCCAGTTGTGGCCCCAGCATGGCCCACGGCTGGAACTCGCCAACGAAGAACGCTGCATCGAGGGCTGCGAGGCGGGTCTTCCACTCACAGACGCCACTGCGGCCATCGGCACCGCACTGCAGCCAGTCGCGGTGTACCTTGAGGCCCGGTTTGCCCCAGCCGAAGTGGCCGGGATAAGGATGCATTTCGAAGGCCACATTGGTCTGACCATGTTCGGCCGGTTTGCCGTAGGCATCGATGCCAAGGTGATGGCCGGGCAGGATGATCACGTGATTCGGATCGATGGCACGAATCGCGCTATACAGGGTGCCCATCACCTGCGCCAGATTTTCCGGCGTGGTGCCCCACGGCTCATTGAGTATGCTGTAGCCAGCCACCGCGCCGCGATCCCTGTAGCGCGCGGCGATCTGTTGCCACAGCCAGATGGTGCGCTGCTGATACTCGGGGGTGCTCCAGTAAAGGTTTTTTCCGGCGCAGCCGCTGTGATGTTCCCAGCCCTGACTGCCCACCGCACCATGTAGATCCAGGATCACGTAGATGCCGCGCTGCTCTGCTTCGGCAATCACCTGATCGAGGTAGTGCCAGGCGTCGGCACGCAGCTGGTAGGGCTGACGTTCGTCTTCCAGTACGCTGTAGATGAACGGCAGGCGCACCAGATTGAGCTTCAGTTGCGGCAGCAGATCCCAGTCCCGCGCGCTCATCCAGTTGTCGCGAAACAGGCGGTACAGGCGTTCCCGTTCGGCGTAACCGAAACGCCGATCCAGCACCGCTTCCAGCTTGCACTGGTCGTCAATGCCGGCACTGCCCTGTCCCATCATCCAGAACTCCTGCATCAGGTAGTTTCCGAGGTTGATGCCGCGCAGCGCCACCGGCTGAGCGTCGGCGTCCAGCCAGCGGCCGCCCGCCGTGTGCAGCATCGGCAAGCCGGCGCGCAGCGCGGAGACGGGGGCAGGCGTCGGCACGCTGCTGGCCGCGGCGCTTTGCGCCCATGTCGGTGCCGCCGACACTAGGCTTGTCAGCAAGCCTGTCAGCAAAACGGCAACCCAGCGCAATCGTGTCGTGAACATCGCCCCTCCGGCTTTTTTGGAATCGTTTCCAAACCACCACTGAAAAAAAGTGGACCAACCCTCCTGCCCACTTTTTACCCTGTTTTACTTGTGTCGCGCCACTGCCAGCGAAGCACGCTCGGTGACCTGCAACTGATACTCACGCTCCACGGGGCGCGCCATATCGTAGCAACGGTTGAGCAGGAAATTCAAACCGTTCAGCGTCATTTCGCTCCACGGAATGTGCACGCTAGTCAGGCGCGGCGCGGTAAAGTCGGCACTGTGGGTATCGTCATAACCGAGCACCGACACCTGCTGCGGTACCGTGACCCCGGCCTGCTGGAAGCAGGACAGCGCCCCCACTGCCATTTCATCATTGGCACAGAACAGCGCAGTAAATTCATAGCCCGACGCCAGCAGGTGCTCGGCACAGGCCCAGCCACCTTCCGGCGAAAATTTGCCATCTTCCATCCACACCGACTCCGGTGCGATGCCCGCCGCCGAAAGCTCGGCCATAAAACCGGCGATACGTGCCTGATTATCAGGGGCGCTGGCACGTCCGGCGATCACGGCGATCTTGCGGTGCTGCTGCGCCAGCAAGGCGCGCGCGGCGATGCGTCCGCCCGCTTCGTGATCGACCGTAAAACACTGCTCGGCGATATTCGCAAACGCATGGTTGATCACCACCACGCGTGCCTGAAACGGCCCCAGTGCGGCAAAGTCCTCTTCTTCCAGCGAGTTGGTCATCACGATCAGGCCATCGCTGCCCCGCTCGATCAGAAAGTTCATACCCTCGATGGCCTGCTGACGTGCATTGCCTTCGCCCACACCGAAAGCGACCACCATATTCAGGCCGGCCGCGCGCAGCTCGGTGTAGATCGATTGCAGAATCGGCGTATAGAACGTCCCGCTCAGATACGGAATATACACACCGATCATCTGCGAACTGCCGGACAGCAGGGTACGCGCCGCATGCGAGGGGCGGAAATCCAGTTCTTCAATGGCCTTGCGGACCTTTTCCAGCGTGGCCTGCGATACCGAGCCCTTACCGCTGATCACCCGCGACGCCGTGCCCAGTCCTACTCCCGCGAGGCGGGCTACGTCTTTAATGGTTGCCACGAGTTCCTCTGTCCCTTCGTTCTGTGCGGCGGCAAGCATACCGCATGGCGCGCCGCGGTGACAAGCAGGCGCGCCTGCCGGTCGATGGCGCGCAACACTTAATCGAGCAAGGCTGACGCGATGCTCTTCTGCGCTTTTTCCACCGGCATGCGGGTATTCCAGAATGCCGTCAGTACATCTTGCAGGGCGCCGTTCTGGTCCGGGGTCAGATAGACTTCGATCATCCCGACCTGTCGCGATTTATCTTTCATGATGGCCATCCCGGCCTGCGCGCAGGCGTCCATCGACGACACATCGACATCGCTACGTACCGGTAGTGAGCCTTTCAGCTTGCTGAATTCGAGCTGCGCGGCGGGCGCCATCATTGCGGTCGCCAGCAGCTTCTGCGCCTTCACCGCATCGGCATTCGAGGTTTTCGGGAACACGAAGGCATCGCCCTGAATCAGATACGGTACGTTGGCGCCCAGACCGGCGATACAGCCAAAATCCTTGCCCGCACTCTGGCGCGCCGCAGCGAATTCGCCCTTGGCCCAGTCGCCCATAATCTGCACGCCAGCTTTGCCGCTAATCAGCATTGCGGTGGCGTCGTTCCAGTTGCGATTCGGCGAACCGGTATCGACATAGCTTTGCAGGCGCTTGAACGCGCTCAGCACCTTACGGAAGGCTTCCGAGTTAAGCGCTTTCGGATCGCGATCGCGCAGCACCGCCAGATACAGATCCTTGCCGCCGAT
Organism: Oxalobacteraceae bacterium; assembly: GCA_027490725.1. Lineage (GTDB taxonomy): Bacteria > Pseudomonadota > Gammaproteobacteria > Burkholderiales > Burkholderiaceae_D > Rugamonas. Next base: position 123,335 of record JAIXXN010000019.1, on the reverse strand, counting down.
ATTGGCCAGCATGGCCTGGAACAGAATATTTTCCTGCCATGCCTGACCGCCGTGGGCTAATCCCACCAGCCCGGCAGCCTTGAGTTTATCCAGTGCGGCAAACAGTTCGTCCGGCGTGGCTGGTTCCTTGACGATGCCGGCTTTCTTGAAGGCGGCCTTGGAGTACCAGATCCAGGTCGACATATGGATATCGACCGGCAGCGCGTAGTAATGCCCCTTTACGCGGATCACATCGAGCATGGGCGCCGGCAGTAGCTGGTCCCATTTGTCACGCGCAGCGATATCGTCGACATTGTTCAGCGAACCCTGTTCGATCAGATCCCGGAACTGTTTAGTGGTATTGAATTGTGCAGCGGTTGGCGGATTACCGCCGATGATGCGATTGATGGCGACGGCCTTGGCCTGATCGGCACCGGCAACGGCGGTATCGACCCAGACACCACCGGCAGCGCGGTAGGAATCGGCATATTTACGCACGGCGGCCGACTCGCTGCTGGAAGTCCACCAGTGCAGCACTTCGGCGCGTGGTCCTGCGGCCTGCGCGCCCGTCGCCAGCGACACTGCCGCCAGCGCCGCAGCGGCAAGGCCACTTAAACGGTACTTGTACATCCGGTCTCCTTGCCTGCCGATACGTGCCGGCACGGCTCTCTGGGGTGATTCTGTACGGCTGTCTGCTGTTGCAGCGACACCCCTGCCCTGTCAAAAAAATCCGGCGCCATCGTCAGCGCCGGTAACTTCATGCGAAGAGACTAGGGGGTACATCCAGCAGAATTGGAAACGTTCCCAATTCCTCAGCCCGACTATAGCACCGTCAGAAAAACAGTGTCAACCGGAATGTTAGCCGCCTCAATCGCCCTCGCGCACAAACACGCGCAGGCGGTGGCCATCGCGATCCAGTGCGACAAAAGTGTAGCCGAAATCGAGTGCCACCGGACGCTGGGCAATGGCGACACCACGTCCGGCCCACTGATCGTGCAGCGCATCGACGCTGGCCCGGTCTGCGACGGTGAGACACAGTTCACACCCACCGCCCGCCGCCAGCGCCCGTGGTTGCACCCCGGTGCGCGCCCACAGGCCGAATTTCAAGCCATTGGCCAGCACAAACAGGGCGAAGGTCGGCGCAAGCTCGACTGCCTGCTGGCCCAGCAGCCCGGCATAAAATGCGGCACTGGCGAGCGAATCGTCCACATACAGCAGCACATAGCTGGGACTTAACTGCGTAGGACTCAATTGCGTAGAACTCAATTGCGTCGAAATAGACTGTGCCGGGTTTAACATCGCAAGGTTAGACATCGCTTACTCCCTATAGTGAGGAACAACGCAGCTCAATGGCGTTGCATGAAGCGTATGCTAGGTGGCGCTTGCGACAGTTTTTGTCAGGAGTGACAACGGGCGGCGGGTGAGCAATAAAAAAGCGGCCACACGGGCCGCTTTCTGCATGCCGGGTACGCTACCCGGACGCACTACTAACTAAATTAGTCGAGTTTCCAGACGTATTCCAGGGTCTGCCACTGGTCGCCACCTGGCGAAACGAATTTGCACTTGGTGATACTTTTCTCAGCGGCTTTGTCCAGATTCTTGAAGCCACTGGATTTATTCACTTTCGATTCCAGCACTTTGCCGTCCGGCGACAGTTTCAGGCCCAGAACCACGGTGCCTTTTTCTTCATTCATCAGCGACGCTTTTGGGTACTCGATCGCGCAAGGCACCTTAGGATCCAGAGTAGCCACTTTCTCGGCAGCAAATGCGGGCAGCACCGACAGCAGACTGAGCGCAGCAATGGCGAAACGTTTCATGAGTGTTCCTTTTTTTGAAGTGAATTGAATGAAATCTAGCGTGACAACCGCGGGGTCACCGCCGTTGTTACTGACTTGATCCTACGCCTACGCCCCCCTCACTGTCGATATTGACATGTCACACTGTTGCTTTCCCGCAAAAAATTGACAGAAATCAACATCAACATTGTCAGAAAGATCTGATTTCAATCAAGAATACTTGTCGTTTTTATTGACCTAGGTCAATGCGCCGGCGTCGCAGGATGCTATATGATCGCGCCACTATGCAAACGACGCTTCCTGTACACCAACATTCGCTATTTGATGACGCTCAGGCACTCATCACCGGCACCCTGCTCATTTCGCTGGGTGTGAACCTGCTCGGCACTGCCAACCTGATTACCGGCGGCACGGTCGGCATCGCGATTCTACTCAAGTACTTCAGCGGCATTTCTTTCGGCAAGCTGTTCTTTCTGGTCAATCTGCCCTTCTATGTGCTGGCCTATAAAAAGATGGGGCGCGTGTTCACGCTCAAGACGTTTCTGTCGGTCGGCCTGCTGAGCGCCTGGTCGGAACTGCTGCCACTGGTGTTCAAGATTGGCGATGTCCATCCCTTCTATTCCGCCGTGATGGGGGGCTTGCTGGCCGGCGTCGGCTTGCTGATTCTGTTCCGCCACCGCGCCAGTCTGGGCGGCGTCAATGTGCTGGTGCTGTACCTGCAGGAGCGCTTTGGCTGGCGTGCCGGATATATGCAACTGACCATCGATGGCGCCATCGTGCTGCTGTCGTTGTCGATAGTGCCACTTGACCGGATCGCCATCTCGCTGCTCGGTGCCGCCGTGCTGAACCTGACGCTGGCCATCAACCACGTACCGGGGCGCTACGGCGCGGCCTGAGCGCGGCACTGTGACGGATCAGATGGGCGCACTTCCTTCTTGAAGTTGTCCCCGGTCCAGACCATCCAGCAAGTTATGCGACACAAAGAGATGCCCAGACAAAGGTCTACCTTGTGGTGCGAGTACCGGTTTGGAGCTGATCCAATAGTCTCCGGCAAGCACGCCATAGCAGCTCGTAATGTTTCTTAGCAGCTTAGTGAGGAATCTGCGGCGCAAACGAAAAAGGCCAACCCGAAGGTTGGCCTAAGTCTTTGATTCGATTGGTCGGGGCGAGAAGATTCGAACTTCCGACCCCATGCACCCCATGCATGTACGCTACCAGGCTGCGCTACGCCCCGACGAGAATTAAATTATACCAGCGAGTTTGAGCTTTTGTCATGTTTGCTTAGGCTGCCCCACAACACCCGCGCGGCCCGGATTCCCCGCCACGCATGACGGCGTTCAGTGCAGCACTCAGGACATCAAGAGTGCCTGCATCACCCGGCTAAAGCCTTCCACCAGACCGTCCCGGTTCATATCGGGACGCTGGATACCACGTACCGGCAAGCCATTGAAAAACGTCACCAGCGTATGCACACGCCCATCGAGCAAGGCTTCATCCACGGGTAACTGGCGCATTTCGCGGCCACGCTTGACCAGCTCGCGCAGCTGCCGGTGCGAACGCTCATCGACTTCCTTGAGCTTGGCCGCAATCACGGGATTGCGCGAGGCTTCCGCGTACATCTCCAGCGGCACATGCCAGGGTTGCGGGTCCAGCGATTCGGCCACATGATGCGCCACGTCGTCCAGCATCGCCTGCAGCGGATCCGGGCTGCTATCGAGATCGCGCAACAAGCCCGAAATATACTCCGCTTCACGCTCGACAAAGGCCAGAATGATGGCGTCCTTGCTGTCGAAATAATTGTAGATATGGCCGGCACTCATGCCCGCCTGCCTGGAAATCTCCGCCATGCTGGCACCGTGAAAACCGCTACGCGCAAAACACAGGGCCGCAGCTTCCAGCACCTGATTGCGCCTTTGCAGCGCCCGTTCCGGGTCAGTACGTCGTTTTACGGGTGGGGTGTTCATGGTGTCTTTCCGGGTATCTACAATCTGCTCAGCGCTCATTGCGAACCGTAATGAGGCTAGCCTGAGGCGGTACTGTGGCGAAGCGTGGCGCATTTGTCAATTTACCAGTCCTGGCGGGCAGCCGGCATACAACACCGGCTCCCCGCTCCAGCCCTAGCCCTGCGGACTCAGGCTTTCCGGCTGCCAGCCGCCGCCCAGCACTTTGTAGAGTGTCACGGCATTCGCCGATTGCTCGAGTTGCGCACCGATCAGCCCCTGCTGCGCCGCATACAGCGCGCGCTGTGCCACCAGTGCCGCCAGATACGACTCGGCGCCCTGACGGTAGCGCGCCTCGTGAACCCGGTAGCTCTTGTCTGCTGCCGCCACCAGCGCCTGCTGGGCGTCGAGCCGCTGTACCAGCGTACCGCGCTGGGCCAGCGCATCGGCCACTTCGCGGAACGCCGACTGGATCGCCTTCTCGTACTGCGCCAGCGAGATATCGCGATCGGCCCTGGCAATGTTCAGATTGGCGCGATTCACACCGCCATCAAAAATCGGCAGATTAATCTGGGGAATGAAACTCCAGTTCGACGAGCCGGCTTTGAACAGCCCGTTCAGACTGTTACTGGCACTGCCGCCGCTGGCCGTCAGCGTCACGCTGGGGAAGAAGGCAGCGCGTGCCACGCCGATATTCGCATTGGCGGCGCGCAGCGCACGTTCGGCTTGCTGCACGTCCGGACGGCGCTGCAGCAACTCCGCTGGCAATCCGGCGGGAATCGCCGCCTGACTGGTGCTGACGTCGAGCGCGGCTGCCGGTAGCAGCGCGGCTGGTATATCCGCCCCCACTAGCAGGCGCAGGGCATTGGTATCGAGCGCCACTTGCGCCGTATACAGGGCCAGATCACTGCGCGCCGCTTCCACACTACTCTGGGCATCGTACAGATCCACGCCCGCCGTCACGCCGCGCTCGAAGCGCTGCTGGTTAAGCTTGAGCGAGATCTGCTGGCTGCGCAGCGTTTCCGTGGCCAGTTGCAGGCGTTGCTGGTCCGCGCCCAGCGTCAGATAGGCATGCGCCACTTCTGCCACCAGCGTAATCTGCTGCGCACGGCGCGCCTCTTCGGTCGCCAGATAGCTATGCAGCCCCGCTTCCGACAGATTGCGTAACTTGCCGAAGAAGTCGAGTTCATAGGCCGCCATCGTCAGGCCGGCGCTGTACTGATGGCTGGTCTGCGCCGCAGCGCTGCCGTTCAGCGCAGCCGGTGTGCGGCTAGCCGTCTGGCCCAGATTGGCCGACAGTTTCGGTAGCAAGGCAGCGCTATCGATGTTGTACTGCGCTTTCGCCTTATCGATATTCAGTGCCGACACCCGCAGATCGCGATTATTGGCCAGTGCCAGTGCAATCACTTCACGCAAGCTGGCATCGGAAAAATAGTCGCGCCACAGAATTTCTGCAGCCGGCTGGGCATCTGCTGCGGCCGCAGGCAAGGCCTGATATGGCGCGCCTTGCGGCCAGTCCGTCACCGTACCGGCTTGCGGTGCCGGCAGCACCGGCGCCAGACTGCAACCGGCCAGCAGCGCCAGCGCTGCCAGAGAGAACAGTGTTTTTTGCATGATTAATTTTCCTCCACAGCAGTTACCGGCGCCGCTGGCTTGTTACCGAAGTAGCCGCGCACCAGTACAAAGAACAGCGGGACAAAGAAGATCCCGAGGAAGGTGGCCGACAGCATCCCGCCCAGCACACCGACACCGATAGCATTCTGACTACCGGAACCGGCACCATTGCTGATCGCCAGTGGCAGCACCCCGAGCCCGAAGGCGATCGACGTCATCAGAATCGGCCGCAGACGCAGACGTACGGCCTGCAAGGTGGCCTGCTTCAGTTCCACGCCCTGCTCCTGCAATTCCTTGGCAAATTCCACAATCAGAATCGCATTCTTCGACGCCAGACCGATCACCGTCAGCAGACCGACCTGGAAGTACACGTCGTTAGACAGCTTGAAGACAAAGGTCGCCAGCACTGCCCCGATCACACCCAGTGGTACCACCAGCAGCACCGAGAACGGGATCGACCAGCTCTCGTACAAGGCGGCCAGACAGAGGAACACGATCAGCAGTGACAGGGCATACAGCTGGGTAGTCTGCGAACCGGAGTCACGTTCTTCGGTCGACAGGCCGGTCCACTCGTAGGCAATCCCTGCTGGCAGCCTGGCAGCCATTTTCTCGATCTCGGCCATCGCCACACCGGAACTCTGTCCCGGTGCCGGCATGCCGAGGATCTCGGTCGACGGCATGCCGTTGTAACGTTCCAGTCGCGGCGAAGCATAAATCCACTCGCCGGTAGCGAAGGCGGAGAACGGCACCATCTCGCCGCGCGCATTGCGGGCAAACCATTTACCTAAGTCTTCCGGTGCCATACGTGCTTCGGCGCTGCCCTGCATATACACTTTCTTGACGCGACCACGATCGACAAAATCGTTGACGTAAGCACTACCCCAGGCGGTACTCAATACCTGATTCACGTCGTCGATGGACAGGCCCAGCGCGCTGGCTTTCTGCTGATCGATGCTGATCTTGTACTGCGGCGTGTCGTCCTGCCCGTTCGGGCGCACCGCCATCAGCAGCGGGTTTTGCGCCGCCATGCCCAGCATCTGGTTACGTGCGGCCATCAGTGCCGCGTGGCCTACTCCGCCGCGATCCTGCAACTGCAGGTCGAAGCCGCTGGCATTACCCAGTTCGATCACGGCCGGCGGTGCAAACGCGAACACCATCGCATCCTTGATCTGTGCGAAATTACCCATCGCCCGACCGACAATCGCATTCACGTGCAAGGCTGCGCCTTTGCGCTCGGACCAGTCCTTCATGCGCACAAAGGCGATACCGGTATTCTGGCCATTCCCGCTAAAACTGAAACCGGCCACCGCAAACACCGACTCCACGGCCGCTTTTTCGTTCTGCAGATAGTGCTGCTCGACCTGTTCGATCACTTTCAGCGTACGCTGCTGGGTTGCCCCGGTCGGCAACTGGATCTGGGTAAACAGCACGCCCTGATCTTCTTCCGGCAGGAACGAGCTTGGCAGACGCATAAACAGCAGCGCCAGTGCCGCCAGCAGCACGGCATACAGTAGCAGCGCACGGCCCTGACGGTTCAGGATCGCGCCGACCCAGCCCTGATAGCGATTGCTGGCGTGCTCGAAGCTGCGGTTAAACCAGCCAAAGAAGCCGCTGTTGCTAGCGTGCTGGCCCTGCTTAACGGGTTTCAGCAAGGTGGCGCACAGCGCTGGCGTAAATACCATCGCTACCAGCACCGACAGCACCATGGCCGACACAATTGTGATCGAGAACTGACGGTAGATCACCCCGGTCGAACCGCCGAAGAAAGCCATCGGCACAAATACTGCCGACAGTACCAGCGCAATGCCCACCAGCGCACCGCTGATCTGGCCCATCGACTTGCGGGTCGCTTCCAGTGGTGACAAACCTTCTTCCGCCATCACGCGCTCGACGTTTTCCACCACCACGATCGCATCATCGACCAGCAGACCGATCGCCAGCACCATCGCAAACATGGTCAGTGTGTTGATCGAATAACCGAAGGCCGACAGAATCGCGAAGGTCCCCAGCAGCACCACCGGCACCGCCATGGTGGGGATCAGCGTGGCACGGAAGTTCTGCAGGAACAGATACATCACCAGGAACACCAGCAGCACGGCTTCGGCCAGCGTCTTGACCACTTCTTCGATCGACAGTTTGACGAACGGCGTGGTGTCATATGCCACCACTGCCTTCATCCCGGCAGGGAATTGCTGTTCCATGCGGGCGATGCTGGCCTTCACCGCGGTGGCGGTATCCAGCGCATTCGCGCCGCTCGCCAGTTTCACGGCCACACCGGTAGCAGGCTTGCCGTTGTAGCGCGCCAGCACGTTGTAGTTCTCGCTGCCCAGTTCCATCCGGGCGACATCGCGCAGGTAGACCGTGGCGCCGCTGCTGGCTGTTTTCAACAGGATCGCGCCGAACTGCTGGGGCGTCTGCAAACGACTCTGGGCCGACACGGTGGCATTCAGTTGCTGGCCCGGCACGGCGGGTGCACCACCCAGTTCACCGGCCGAGACTTCGGCATTCTGTGCGCGGATCGCGGCAGCCACATCGGCGGGGGTCAGCTGATAGCTGTGCAGCTTGGCCGGATCGAGCCAGATCCGCATGGCGTACTGGGCGCCGAACGAGGTCACATCGCCCACCCCTTCCACGCGACTCAGGGTATCGATCACGCTGGAAGCGACATAGTCGCCCAGATCGGCCTGCGTCATTTTGCCGTCCTCCGACACAAAGCCCAGCACCATCAGGAAATTCATGGTGGCCTTGGTGACCACTAGCCCTTGCTGGGTGACGATGGCCGGTAGCAGCGGTGTCGCCAGTTGCAGCTTGTTCTGCACCTGCACTTGGGCGATGTCCGGATTGGTACCGTTCTTGAAGGTCAGCGTGATGCTGATGCCGCCCGTGCCATCGCTGGACGAGGACATATAGCGCAATCCATCGATGCCCTTCATTTTCTGTTCGATCACCTGCGTGACCGCATCTTCTACCGTCTTGGCCGAAGCCCCCGGATAGGAACCGCTAATCGAAATTGCCGGCGGCGCGATGCTCGGATACTGCGCAATCGGCAGGCCGGCAATGGCGATCACGCCTGCCAGCATGATGACGATGGCAACCACCCACGCAAAAATCGGCCGGTCTATAAAGAATCGTGACATGAGGCTCTCCCTTATTGCGCGTTACTGGCAGCCAGCGGCGCCGCCTTGGCGACTGCAGGCGCAGGCTTGGCCACCTGCGCTGCAGCGCCCGGCTGCACCTTCTGCAAGCCTTCAACAATCACCAGATCACCAGCCTTCAGGCCTGATTTCACCAGCCATTGATCGCCGCGTGTGCCGCCGGTCACCAGCGTGCGCTGCTCGACCTTGCCCTGCGGGTTCAGTACCAGCGCAGTAGCCTCGCCTTTGGCATTGCGGCTCACGCCCTGCTGCGGCACAGCGATGGCCTGTTCGTTGATACCGGCATCGACCTGCGCGCGCACAAACATACCGGGCAACAGATCGTGACGGGGATTCGGGAACAGCGCGCGCAAGGTAACGTTGCCGGTACCGGCATCCACCGTGACATCGGAGAACTGCAGCTTGCCGGGATGCGCATAGCGGCTGCCGTCCGACAGCAGCAGCGTGACCTTGGCCTGCTGGGCGGTGCGCTTCAGGCCACCGCTTTCCAGTTCGCGCTTCAGACGCAACAGATCTTCGCTCGACTGCGTTACATCGACGTAGATCGGATCGAGCTGCTGCACGGTCGCCAGCGCGCTAGCCTGACTGGCGGTGACCAGCGCGCCTGGCGTCACACTCGAACGGCTGATGCGGCCACTGATCGGCGCTTCAACGCGGGTGTACTGCAGATTGATGCTGGCCGTTTCCAGCGCAGCGCTGGCCACCGCCACTTCGGCGCGGGCCTGCTCGTGGGCGGCCACGGCATCATCATATTCCTGCCGGCTCACACCTTCGATGGCCAGCAATTCCTTGTAGCGCGCTACTTTCGGCGCGGTGCTCAGCAAATTAGCCTGGGCCTTGGCCAGTGCGGCCCTGGCCGACTGCTGGGCAGCCTGATAGCTGGCCGCATCGATCTGGTACAGCGCGGCGCCAGCCTGCACATCGGCGCCTTCGACAAACAGGCGTTTCCGGATCAGCCCACCGACCTGCGGGCGCACTTCGGCCACCTGATAGGCAGCGGTGCGGCCCGGCAGTTCGGTGCTGATCTGCAGCGCCTCGGGCGCCACTTTGAAAACGCCCACTTCCGCCACCTGCGCATGAGGTGCTTCGGAAGGGGGACGGGAGCAAGCGCTGAGCATAAGGCTCGCGGAAATCAGTGCGACCACGCTGGCGGTGCGCAGTGGAGGGGAGCAGAAATAGGCTTCCATGTGGATTCTTTCTGTATAAAAAATAGTCACAGACGTTAGAATGAACGATCATTCTAAGTAAGTCAAGCGGGCTTTTCTGGAGGATGACTTCAAAACCGTGGCGTAAAGCACGCGAATTCGGTGTTGCCAGCCTTGGTACTGGAAGGCCGGTGCTACAATGTTTTATTTCCTCACGTCATTATTTTTGCCGTCCCTTGATGATTGCGCCTTCCCCCAACCGTCCGCAACGCCCGCGCCTGACCACCCTGGTCGCGACAGGATTAAGCGCCGCGGTACTGCTGACAGTACTGACCCTGCTGGCACTGGTGCACCATTACGCGCTACGCGACGCCGAACGCGCGGCCGGCCAGCGCCTGCAGCAACTGTCGTGGCAGATGCGCGATACGCTCAACCGCGCGGTGCAGAAAGCCATCGGCGATATCCGCCTGATCAGCGCCCTGCCGCAAATTCAGCAGCCCCGCTCGCCGGACGAAGCGCGCCACGTGCTCGAGTCGCTGCAGAAAGCCTTCCCCGACTACGCCTGGCTAGCGCTGGCCCATCCGGATGGCAAACTGTATGCCGCCACGCAGGGCACGCTGGAAGGACAGGACATCAGTACCCGCAACTGGTTTGTGCAGGGGCGCGAACGGTTTTATGCCAGCGACTTCCACGCCGCCACCCTGCTCGGCAAGAAGCTCCCGGCCAGCAGCGATCCGTGGCGTTTTGTCGATATTGCCGGCCCCGTGCCCGCCGCGGACGGCAGGTCGCGCGCCGTGCTGTGCGTGCAGATGGGCTGGGGCTGGGCGCGACGACAGGTGCAAACCATGCTCGTGCCGCAAGGGCAGCCACCCGGGACCGAGATCTTCATTGTCCGGCAGGATGGCACCGTGATCCTTGGCCCGCAAGGCAGCGAAGAAACCATACTCAGCACCGACAGCCTGACGCTGTCGAAGAGCGGCCAGCCGGGCGCAATCCGCGAACGCTGGGCCGACGGGCAACGCTATCTCACCGCGTATAGCCTGAGCGGCAGTAGCGCCAGCAGTAGCAGCAGTAGCAGCGATCCTGCAACACCCAGCTGGTCGGTACTGGTACGTCAGCCCGAAGCGGTGGCACTGGCCGCAGCACATGCGCTGGAACGCCGCATCCTGCTGGCCGGCGCCGCGCTGGTGGTGCTGGTGGCACTGCTGGGTGCCATACTGACGCGCCGCCTGACTAAGCCTCTGGAAGCGCTCAGCCACGACATCGGCCAGCGTCTGGCCGCACAGGATAGTCGCGCGCCCCTGCCACCGATTGCGCAGGTAGAGAGCTTCCATGAGGCGCAGGAGTTGTCGCACATGCTGGCGCAACTGGTGCGCAAGGAAGAGAGCCATCTGGACTCGCTACGCACGCTGAACGAAAGTCTGGAATCGACGGTGCAGCAGCGCACCCGCGAAATTGCTGGCAAAGCCATGCTGCTGGAACGCGCACTGGCGCAGGAACAGAGCACCCAGATGCTGCTGCAGGAACGCGCTGCCGAATTACGCGCGATTCTCGATAACGCCTATGACGCCTTCATCGCGCTTGATCCGGGCGGCGTGGTGCTGGACTGGAACCTGCAGGCGGAAAAGCTGCTGGGCTGGCGGCGCAGTGAAGTGATCGGCCAGCCGCTGGCGGCGATGGTGCTACCACCGCTGCTGCGGCGCGCCTACGAACGCGATATGCGCCAGCTGGCCGAAAATGGCGGCGACGCCGTGCTGAACCGGCGCATCGAACTATCGCTGCACAACCGCGACGGTCAGGAGCTGACGGTGGAAGTAGCGCTAGCCTATGTGCCGCGCAGCAGCGGCCATTTGTTCATCGCCTTCCTGCATGACATCAGCGAACGCAAATCTCTGTTCGCCTCGATGGAAGCGATGGCGCTGCGCGACACTCTCACCGACCTGCCTAACCGGCGCGCCCTGATGGTGGCGCTGGACGAGGCCATCCAGCGCGCCAACCGGCTGCGCCAGAACTGCGCCGTGTTCTTTGTCGATCTGGATCGCTTCAAGCAGATCAATGACCGCTACGGCCATGAAGAAGGCGACGAACTGCTGCGCCAGTTTGCCCAGCGCCTGCGCGACACGGTACGCAAAACCGATACCGTGGGCCGGCTGGCGGGCGATGAATTCGTGGTGATTCTGGAGAATCTGCAGGACGATGCCGCTGCCCAGGAAACTGCCGACAAATTGCGCCCGGCCCTGTTGCAGCCATTCCGTCTAAAAACGACCAGCGTCGCGCTCAGCGCCAGCATCGGCATCGCCGTGCACCACCCGGACGATCCGCACGATCTGGAAATGCTGCTGGGCCGCGCCGATCGCGCCATGTATCAGGACAAGCAGACCGGCAAACCGCAGCGCCGCCGCTAGGCCAGCGCGCGGCCTGCCCCTGTTCCACCGACCCTGTTCTGCCGCCCCTGTTCTGGCGCAGGGTTCCGCTAGCTCTACTTCCAGTCGCCGCGTAGCTGCTGCACCAGTTGCTGCAGATGCTCGGGCGTCACATCCTGCGGTGCTACCGCCGCGCCGACCGCCAGTTCCAGCCGCGAGCGCAAGCCGCTACGGAAGGCGCGTTGCAGCAAGTTGTCACGGCTGCGACTGAGCAGATGCCCCCATAGCCCGCGCAGCGCCATCGGAATCACCGGCACTTTGCTGCGCTCGATGATTTTCGCAATCCCGTTACGGAAAGGATTGATCTCGCCATTGCGGGTCAGCTGCCCTTCGGGGAAGATGCACACCAGATCACCCTCGTGCAGCGCCTGCGCAATATCGACAAAGGCCTTTTCCATCAGCCATGGATCGTCCTTGGCCGAGGCAATCGGAATCGCGCGGGCAGTGCGGAACAGCCAGCCCAGTAAGGGTGTGCCGAAAATCTGGTGATCCATCACGAAACGGATCGGGCGCGGACTGGCCGCCAGAATCACGATGGCATCCACATAGCTGACGTGATTACACACCAGCACCGCCGGCCCCTCGACAGGAATGTGGCGAGCATCGATGCTGCGCACCCGGTGTACGGTCTGGATCAGCAGCCACGCCAGGAAGCGCATCAGGAATTCCGGCACCAGCGAGAAAATATACAGTGCCACCAGCGCATTCAGGAGCGCCGTCACCAGAAACAGCTCGGGTATGCTCAGGCCCTGCCCCAGCAGCACGATGGCCAGACCGGCCGCCGCCACCATAAACAGCGCATTCAGGATATTCATGCCGGCGATGGTGCGCGACAGATGGCTAGGTTCGCAACGGGTCTGGATCAGGGCAAACAGCGGCACGATGTAGAAGCCGCCAAACAGGCCGATTGCCAGCACATCGCCGAGAATATGCAGCACCCCGCCCTGCCGCAGCAGCGCCATCGCGTCCAGTTGCGTGGCGCTGGCAGCGACCGCATCGACGGCAGGCAGCAGGCTGCTGCTGCTGGCAAAATACAGGTCGGCACCGAACACGGTCAGGCCGATGGCGCCGAACGGCACCAGACCGATTTCCACCTTGCGCCCGGACAGGCGCTCGCACAGCAGCGAGCCACAGCCCACCCCCAGCGAGAACACCGTCAGCAACAGCACAAAGACGCTATGGTCGCCATGCAGATAATCTTTAGCGAACACGGGGAACTGCGCCAGCATCAGGGCGCCATAGAACCAGAACCACGAGTTGCCCAGCATCGCCAGAAACACCACCCGGTTCTGGCGCGAGTGCGCGATATTGCGCACCGATTCGGCAACAAAATTCCAGCTCACTTTCAGCTGCGGCACCGGCGCCGGCGAATCGGGAATCCGGTAACTGGCGATCAGTCCCAGTACCGCCACGCCCAGCGTCGCCAGCGCCTCATAGGCGATGCCGTGCGGCTGCTGCACCACCAGCAGTGCACCGAAAATCTCGCCCAGCAGAATCCCGACGAAAGTGCCCATCTCGGTGACACCATTACCGCCCATCAGCTCTTCCGGCTGCAACTGCTGCGGCAGATAGGCATATTTGACGGGACCGAACAGCGTCGAGTGAACCCCCATGCCGACCACGCCCAGTACCAGCAGCCATAGCGTGTGGGTGTACCAGCCCAGGGCTGCCACCGACATGATGGCCAGCTCCAGCCACTTTACGAAGCGCGTCAGTGCACCTTTTTCATATTTTTCGGCCAGCTGGCCGGCCGTCGCCGAGAACAGCACATACGGCAGGATGAACAGGCCGGGAATCAGATTGGTAATCAGCGCAGGTGACAGCGTCGTCCAGCTTAGCGCATCGTAGGTGATGATCACCACCAGCGCCGTCTTGAACAGATTATCGTTCAGGGCGCCGAGGAACTGGGTCCAGAAAAACGGAGCAAAGCGGCGTTGCGTCAACAGAGAAAACTGATTGGGCTGGCTCATGCGGGGCGGGTCCGTTCAAGGTGGGAAAACCGGAAATGTTGAGCGGATTATAACCGCAGCATCCGGCCCTGGTTTGCCGCAGTCCGCAGCACCGGGAAAAACCGCGAAAAAAACGGGGCAAGGCATTGCGCCTGTCCCCGTCTTGGTCGCCGTTCAGAGTCGACCCGCCAAACCAGACCTCACTCAGAATACCCAGAGTTTTTCCGCTGGCAGCTGCAGCCAGTAGCGCCCTGCTTCGAGCTTGCTCTTGGAGTGCGCGCGCAGACTGATTTCCGTGCCGCTCTCGCTGCGGAACAGACATTCGAAGCGGTCGCCCAGATACATGCAGGTCAGCAGCGGCAATTCGATGGCATTTTCCACCGGTGTGGCACTGATCTTCACCTCTTCGACACGAATCAGGGTGGCCGGTTCGCCACCACCGGCACCGCGCGCCGTCCCCTGCAGCGTCGCACCACCCAGCGCCAGCGTTACCTGCTGACCGCTACGCGCCGTGACGGTCGCCGGCAGACGGTTGTTACTACCCATGAATTCGGCGCAGAACAGCGTCTCCGGGGTTTCATACATGCTTTGCGGCGTACCTTGCTGTTCGATCTTGCCGTTATTCAGCAGCAGGATGCGGTCGGAAATCGCCATTGCCTCGGCCTGATCGTGGGTCACCATCAGCGCCGACAGGCCCAGACGCACAATCAGTTCGCGCAGGAAGGCACGTGCTTCCTCGCGCAGTTTGGCATCCAGATTCGACAGCGGTTCATCGAGCAGAATCACGGGCGGGTTATACACCAGCGCACGGGCAATCGCCACGCGCTGCTGCTGACCACCGGAGAGCTGATGCGGGTAGCGCTCGCCCAGATGCCCGAGTCCCAGATTTTTCAGTACTTCGCCGACTTTTTCCTTGATATCGCTGTTGCCCAACTTGCGCAGCTTGAGGCCATACGCGACGTTGTCGAATACCGTCTTGTGCGGCCACAGCGCATACGACTGGAACACCAGCCCGAGATTGCGGTGCTCGGCCGGCAGTTCGAAATCGCGACTGCCGTCAAACACCGTGCGATCGCCGATGGCGATGGTGCCGGCCTTGGGGCTCTCCAGCCCGGCCACGGCGCGCAGCAAAGTCGTCTTGCCGCTGCCGGAAGGGCCCAGCAAGGCCACCACTTCGCCCTTCTTCAGGTGCATCGACACCCCTTTCAGGATGTGGTTCACATGGGCGCCGGTACCGTAATCCAGATGCAGCTCGTTGACGCTCAGTTCATTCATGGTGATGTCTCGGTTCATATGTATCGTCTCGTATTTTTTAAATCTAGTTATGCAGCTTGACGCCGAAGCGCAGCGCGACGCCCAGCCCGATAGCGACCAGCGAAATATTGATGAACGACAGGGCTGCCACCAGATCGGTGGAGCCGGTGGCCCACAGCGACACCAGCAGCGCACCGATCACCTCCGTGCCCGGCGAGAGCAGATACACGCCGGTCGAGTATTCGCGCTCGAAAATCAGGAACACCATCAGCCAGGCACCCAGCAGGCCGTACTTCACCAGCGGTACCGTCACATCGCGGGTCACCTGACCACGGGTCGCGCCAACTGCACGCGCCGCCTCTTCCAGCTCTGGCCCCACCTGCAGCAGCGCCGTCGAAATCAGGCGCATGCCGTAGGCCAGCCATACTACCGAATACGCCAGCCACAGGGCGAAGATGGTCGAGCGTACCGAACGCAGTAAAGGAATCGCGTTTTCACTGAGCCACAGCGCCACCCCGTTATCCATGCCCTTCAGTGCACCATCAAGCCAGCTTGGCACGAACAGGAACACCCACAGGAAGGACAGACCGGCCAGCAGCCCGGGAACTGCACGCGGTACCAGCACGCTGTAGTCGAGGAAGCGGGTAATGCCGTCCGGTTTGCGGTGCATGGCCAGCGCAATCGCGCAATAGCAGATCACCGCTGCAGCACCACCGATCACGCCAATCAGCACGGTGTTCAGAATCCCGCGCATCAGCGCTGGCTGTTCGAAAATCTCGCGGAAGTGCTGCAGCGTCAGCACGTCGCGCAGGTTGACGCCCTCGCCCCAGTACTGCACGAAGGAGCGCAGCACGATGCCCGACAGCGGCATGATGATGGTGATCATCAGCCAGCCGAAGATCAAGGCAAACGCCAGCCATTTCCAGCGCCCCAGCGGCATGGCCTTGGAGCGTGCCCCCTTGCCTTTGATGGAGACGAATTTATTCGCCGACTTGAGCAACCAGCGCTGCAGCATCACCAGCGGCATGGTCACCATCACCAGACACACCGCGACGGCGGCCATCAGGTGGTAGGACGGCGTACCGAGTTTATTGGTCAGCTTGTAGAGATAGGTGGCCAGTACCAGATGGCCTTCCGGATCGCCCAGCACCAGCACCAGCCCGAAGACTTCGAAACCGAGGAAGAACACCAGCACGGCGGCATACGCCAGTGCCGGGGTGATCATCGGCAGCGATACGTTGAGCATCACCTGCAGCGGCGATGCACCGCTGACACGGGCCGCTTCCTCGACGTCCGAACCGAGGCTCTTCAATGCCGAAGAGGCGTACAGATACACGTGCGGCACGTGGGTCAGACCGGCAATCACCACGATGCTGGTGAAGGAATAGATATTCCAGGGGATGAAGCCGAGGATGTCCTTGACCCATAGCGAATAGAAACCGACTGGCCCCATCGACACCACATAGCCAAAGCCCATCACCATCGGCGAGACGAAAATCGGCACCAGCAGCATCGGCGTGATCAGGCTGCGCCCCGGCAGATCGGTGCGGATCATCAGGAAAGCCAGCATGCCGCCCAGCGGGACGGCGATCGCCGTCAGGCCGGTCGCCAGTGCCAGCGCGTTCGTGAAGGCGACCGAAAAATCCGGGTCCTCGAAGATGAAACGGTAGGCGTCCAGACCCAGTTCCTTGGCGGGCATGAAGAATGGCGCGTTCAGAAAGCTCTGGTAAAAAATCAGTATCAGCGGCAGAAAGATGGCAGTAGCGGCGAGCGTTACCACCACCCCGCGCGGCCAGTTAATACTGTGCCGGCGCGGGCCGGGGAGGTTCATAGTTTGCATAGAATGTCCGTTGCGGCGGATGGATGAAACGGCCAGCGCGCGGCGAGAGCCGGGCACGCTGGCTTGCCTGTCAGCGAGATACGCTTACTTCTTGCCTGCGGTTTCTTTCCACTGCTTGAGGAAAGCCATGCGCTTGGCAGGTCCGAGGAATTGCAGGACCATCGGGTGCACCGGAATCGGCTTGACGTTGTCCTTGCCGATCATTTTGATCAGTTCTGCCGAGGTGGTTTCGCCCTTCACATCTTCGCGGATGGCGAACAGTTTCGAATCGTTGGCGATGATGGTCTGGCCCCGATGCGACAGCAGATAATCGATCCACAGCTTGGCCGCATTGACGTTCTTGGCAGCCTTGTTGATGAACAGCACGCGCGACATGATCAGGGTGTAGTCCTTGGTCAGTACCACGCCAATCGACGGATCGGTCTTGGCGCGCACCAGTGCGTAGGAGCCCAGCACGTTGTAGCCGATCAGGTTTTCGCCCGACGAGATGCGTTCCATCATGGTACCGGTGGACGATTGCACCCGCACTTTCGCTTCACCGAAAGCGTTTTCCAGTTCGATGAATTTGGTATTTTCACGCGCATCCTGGGTCATGAACATGAAGCCGACACCGGACTTCTCGATGTCGTAGGTGGTGACTTTGTCCTTGAATTTCGGCTGCAGAATCAGCTTAGCGAAGTCGGCGTGGGTTTGCGGTACTTCCTTGGCATCCACCAGACGTTTGTTGTAGACGATGGCAGCCGGCTCGAACGTGGTGCCATAGGCCTGATCATCCCAGATCGCCCAGCCCGGAAGCTTGGATGATTCCACCGATTTGTATTTGAGTGCATAGCCGTCCGACGCCAGCCGCATCTGCAGATCCATGGCGGACGACCACATCGCATCCGCCGTGTTACCACCGGCTGCCACTTCGGAGATGAAGCGGTTGTACACTTCAGTGGAATTCATGTCGTTGTATTCCACCGTAATGCCGGGATACAGCGCATTGAAATCCTTGATCAGCGGCTGGGTAGCTTTGCTATCGGTCGCGCCATACACCACCAGCTTGCCCTCTTTTTTGGCGCCATCGATAATCTTCTGGTAGTCAGCCGGATAGCCGGCTGGTACTTGCGCCAGGGCGGCGCTGGCAAACAGCGTGGCGCATGCAGCGGCCACCGTCATTGTCAACTTCATCTTTGTCTCCGTTATTGTAGGTGTTGGTATTCAGCGCATCAGACCGAGTTCGGTCGCACGCCTGCCGTAATCGTCTACGGCCTTGCTTACATAATTGGTCAGTGCATCGCCGGTCAACCCGAACGGGAATAGCCCGGCTTTGTCACGCATGGCGGCATAATCGGGACTGGCCATCACCCGGTCGAAGGCAGCCACCCAGTGACGGTAATCCGCTTCCGGCACCTGTGGCCCCATCCACACGCCGCGGATGATCGGCCACACCACATCAACGCCTTGCTCGCGCGCCGTTGGCACACTGGCCAGCACCCCGGGCAGGCGCTGTTCGGACAATACCGCCAGAATCCTGGTATTTCCGTTACCGGCATACAGCGTCGCTTCGCTGGCATCACCCGACACCACCTGCACATAATTGGCGTGCATCGCCGTAAAGGCTTCGCCGCCACCTTCCAGTGCTACAAAGCGCAGCACCTTCGGATCGATGCCCACCGATTTCACCACCAGCGCCATCTTCAGCCAGTCCTGACTGCCGATGGTTCCGGACACGCCGATCAGCACCTTCTGCGGTTGCGCCTTGAGCGCTGCCAGCAGCTGGCCCAGCGTCTGGTAAGGCGAATCGGCGCG
This sequence comes from Oxalobacteraceae bacterium, assembly GCA_027490725.1. Classification (GTDB taxonomy): domain Bacteria; phylum Pseudomonadota; class Gammaproteobacteria; order Burkholderiales; family Burkholderiaceae_D; genus Rugamonas. Next base: position 104,446 of record JAIXXN010000019.1, on the reverse strand, counting down.
TACTGCGATCATGCCGTAGTCAGCACCGAGCGCCGCCACCCAGCGCACATCCGAAGCTTTCACCTTGCCGAATTTGCCTTGCGCCAGATTGAGCAGCGAACCGCCCGAGAAAGCCACCAGCGTATTCGGTTCAGCGCGCCGCTGCGATACCAGCGAATGCCAGGCCACCGCACCGATCCCGCCGGGGAGATAGCTGATGTGCATCTCTGGTGCTGCGGCCTTGCGCTTGCCCGCTTCGGCCTGCAAACCCTTGCGAACTAGCTTGCAGGTCAGGTCCATCGCCCCACCCGGCTTAGACGGCACGATGCATTCCACACCGGCCGCCTGCGCTGTCAGGCTGACGCACAGTACCCACAGCCCCGCCAGCAAAACTTTGATCATGGTGTTTGATATCTTAGAACAGTGTAGCTTTCAAAGCGCTTTCAATCAGTCTCGAAAACGCTCGCAAAAGCCGCTGCCAGCGGAGCGACTGGCAGCGGCTTGCGTGATCGCTTAGAAGCGGTGCTGCATGCCCAGCGCCAGACCGTGCTGGCTGGTGCCGAAGCCGGCATCATCACGCGACATGCCGGTCAGCTGACCGTTTTTCGACTTGGCGTAAGCGGCCGAGACATGCAGGTCGGTACGCTTGGACAGTGCGTAGCGATAACGCGCCACGTACATGGTTGGGTCGGCGTCCTTGCCGGCAGCGGTGTTTTTCACATTCATGTGATACACGGCTGCGGTCAGGGTGGTGGCGCCATCGGCTTTATAGGCCAGACCGGCCCAGGTAGTGGTAGCAGCGACATCGGTGGTCAGCGCCTTGCCAGCGACCAGTTTGTAATCGCGTACCACGCCCCAGACTTTGACCGGACCGGTTTCGTAGTTGAAGCCCAGATGCCAGACCGTGTTCTTGTCGCGGTTACCGGTGGCAGCAACGGTGTTGCCGTTATTGCGTTCCCAGGTAGCCATCAGATTCGCCGTACCGATTTTGTAGACGGTGCTGAAACCGACTTTGGCGCTATCCTGGGTGCCAGTGGTCTGTTCGCCCGCGGCATAGTTGGCGCCGAATTTCACATCACCGGTCGAACCGCTGTATTTGATGATGTTGTCATAGGCAGTAGTGAAACCGTATTTGCTCGGACCCGTTGCGGGACCGGAAGTGGCCCACGAGTAGTAAGGCGCAAAGCCCATCGGATCGAAGGAGATCACGGTGTCATACACGGTGGTGAAGGAGCGACCGATAATCACACGACCGAACGCGCCTTCCAGACCGACGTTGGCCTGACGCTTGAACAACACACCGTCCATATTCCCGGTATCCATCAGGATGCCGCTCTCCAGATTAAACACGGCTTTCAGGCCGCCGCCCAGATCCTCGGAACCGCGCACACCCCAGCGCGAAGTATTCATACCACCAGAAATCACACTGGTCTGGGTCGCGCCGCTGGCCGACTTGTTATTGGCGGTCTCTACGCCAACGTCGAGCAGACCATACACCTGCACATTCGATTGTGCCTGCGCTGCACCAGCTGCCAGTGCCAGGATGGCGAGGGTCAATGAGGATTTTTTCATACAAGTCTCCGAGAGATATAGTTATGTGTGATGCCTGATATTTCCAATCAGGCTGCCCACTATAGGATTTGCTTCCTTTCAATTCCCTTTCAGTGTCGCCCCACAACCACAAAACCCGCAGACACTTCCCTTTTGCCGGACTGGCGACCATCATGCGTCTTCATACACTGGACCGATTCATATTAGTTAGCAAGAGATTATGCGCATACTGTTAGTAGAAGACCACACCGAGCTGTCGCACTGGCTGGCCAAAGCCCTGCGCGAGGCCAACCTGACGGTGGAATGCGCCGACAACGGCGCCGATGCCGATGCCCTGCTGCACACCCAGGACTATGCGCTGGTGATCCTCGACCTGACCCTGCCGCGCATGGATGGTCTGGAAGTACTGAAACGCCTGCGCGCGCGCAGCGCCCCGCGCGGCCAGACCCCGGTGCTGATCCTGACCGCACGCGGCGGCCTGGAAGACCGCGTACAGGGCCTGAATCTGGGTGCCGACGACTATCTGGCCAAACCGTTCGAACTGGCGGAACTGGAGGCGCGCGTGAAAGCGCTGCTGCGCCGCAGCGTCGGTAACGAGGCGCTGGTGCACCACTGCGGCGCACTCAGTTTCGATACCATCACCCGCATGTTCAGCTATGGCGGCAATGCGCTGGCGCTGACGCCGCGCGAACACGCCGTGCTGGAAACCCTGATTACCCGTACCGGCCGCGCCGTCTCCAAGGAAAAGCTGTTCGACGAAGTGTTTGCACTGGCCGACGACGCCAATCTGGACGCCATCGAACTGTATATCCACCGGGTGCGCAAGAAACTCGACCTCGCGCTACCTGACGCGGCCGTAATCACCACCCTGCGCGGCATCGGCTATCTGCTGCAGCCGCGCCCCGCCGCCTAGTCCAGACACTATGCACTGGCTGGCCACGCTCGCACGCCGCTTTGGCAAACACGCCGACGCCACGCAGGGCAGCTTGCGCGGACAGTTGCTGCGCTGGCTGCTGGGCCCATTGCTGGTACTGGTCACGCTGAATACCTATCTGGTGTACCGCAACGCCATCGCCGCCGCCGATGTGGCCTACGATCGCTCGCTACTATCGTCGACCCGCGCACTGGCCGAGCGGGTCACCATCGTCGACGGCAAGGTGGTGGCCGATGTGCCGTATGTGGCACTCGACTCGTTCGAGACCGATACGCTGGGACGGATCTACTACAAAGTCACCGGCATCAATGGCGAAACCGTGTCCGGCTATGGTGATCTGCCCGCGGTCCCGGCCAACGTACCACGCTCGGAAGCCTATCCGGCGCTAGTGCGCTTCTACCATGCCAACTACAACGGCCAGCCGGTGCGGATTGCCGCCCTGCTGCAACCGGTGTATGACGATTCGATGCGCGGTATCGCCCTGATTCAGGTGGGTGAAACACTGGAAGCACGGCGCGGCCTGTCTAACCAGATCCTGTTCGACACCCTGACATGGCAGGCCTTGCTGCTGCTGGCACTGGCCCTGCTGGTGTGGTTTGCAGTGCGACTGGTACTGCAGCCGCTGATGCGCCTCAAGCTGGCGGTGGAAAGCCGGCCTCTGAATGACAGCTCGGATGTCGATCCGGCCCTGGTGCACCGCGAGGTGCGGCCACTGGTGGCGGCCATGAACAGTTCGCGCGCACGCCTGCAGATTCTGATCAGCAGCCAGCGCCGCTTTATCGCCGATGCCTCGCACCAGTTACGCACGCCGCTGACGGTGCTGAAAACCCAGGCCGAACTGGCGCTGCGCGCCTGCGACCGTCCCGGCGGCGACAGCGAACAGTTACGCGCCACGCTGCGCGACATTGTGCATAGCATCGCCAACACCACCGACTCGGCCATCAATCTGGCCAATCGCCTGCTGACGCTGGCGCGCATCGAACATGGCGGCGATCTGGACGACGCCAGTAACCGTATCGAGCGGGTGGCGCTACGCGATATCGCCCGTCAGGTGGGGCTGGAACTGGCGATGGCAGCGGTCAGCAAGCAGATCGATCTGGCGCTGGAGGCGGAGCACGAATGCGCCGTCGATGGACAGGCCTTCCTGCTGCACGAACTGATCGCCAATCTGGCCGACAATGCGCTGCGCTATACGCCGCTGGGCGGCAGCGTGACACTGCGGGTGCGCGAAGCGGGCCAGCGCGTGCTGCTGGAAGTGGAAGATAGTGGACAGGGCATCCCCGCCGCAGAACGGGAGCGGGTGTTTGCGCCGTTCTACCGCGCCAGCGCCACGCTGGAACGCAACCCGGGCGGTGCCGGACTGGGGCTGGCCATCGTACGTGATATCGCCAGCCTGCATGGCGCCAGCATCAGCCTCTCGGACCTCCATCCCGCAGCCGACACGGCGCGCGGCTTGAAAGTGCAGATCAGCTTTGCGGCGGCCACCGGCGCCGCAATTTCCGCTGTCACGGCAGCCAGCACGCCGGCAGCCGCGCGACTCGGGTAAAATCGCGGCTTACTTCGACACCGCTATTGAAAGCACGCCATGATTTCCAGAGAAGATATGCTCGGCCTGTTCGCCGACATGAAACAGAACGCCCCGTGGGACATCAGCAAACCGCTCACCTGGGGTTATTTTTTCGCTGATCCGGATCAGGCCAAACTGGTCGCGGCCGGCAAACTGCTGCAGGCACAGGGTTACCATCAGGTGGGTATTTTCGACTCCAAGCCGGAAGCCGAGCAGCCCGCACTATGGTGGCTGCAAATTGAAAAAGTCGAACTGCACACGGTCGATACGCTGCATGCCCGCAATCAGGAGTTCTACCGTTTTGCCGAGGCCCAGCAACTGGAATCGTATGACGGTATGGATGTCGGCCCGGCCTGAGGCCGGCCCTGCGACACCACGACCATAGCGAGCGCGGCGCCCGCGCTGTGCCAGCGCCGGCCCGCACTCAGGATCACGATCAGGCCAGATTTTCCAGACGGATCTTGGTCACACTACCGCACACCGTGGCCAGCCCTTCGATCTTGGCGATCGCTGCCAGCACATGCTTTTCCTGGGTCTGGTGGGTCAGGAAGATGATGTCGGTACGGGTTTCGCCGTCCGCCGGTTCCTTCTGCATCATGGCGTCAATCGAGATGGTGGCGTCGGCCAGAATCCGGGTCAGATCCGCCAGTACGCCCGGCTGATCGCTGACGTTCATACGCAGGTAGTAGCTGGTGGTGATTTCCGCCATCGGCAGAATCTCGATATTGGTCATCTCGTTCGGCTGGAACGCCAGATGCGGCACACGGTGCTCGGCATCGGCAGTCGCCAGACGGGTGATGTCGACCAGATCAGCGATCACGGCCGAAGCAGTCGGTTCGGAACCGGCACCTTTGCCGTAGTACAGCGTCGCGCCCACGGCATCGCCCTGCACCAGCACCGCATTCAGCGCCCCTTGCACATTGGCGATCAGGCGTTTGCTCGGGATCAGGGTCGGATGTACGCGCAGTTCCACGCCTTCCACGCCATTCACCTTGGCACGCTTGGCAATGCCCAGCAGCTTGATGCGGTAGCCCAGTTGTTCGGCGTAGCGGATATCGATCGCGTTCAGATTCGAAATCCCTTCCACATAGGCCTTATCGAACTGCACCGGAATCCCGAAGGCAATCGCCGACATGATCGTGGCCTTGTGCGCAGCATCCACGCCTTCGATGTCGAAGGTCGGATCGGCTTCGGCATAGCCGAGTTCCTGCGCCTGCTTCAGCACGGTGGCGAAATCGAGACCCTTGTCCCGCATTTCGGACAGGATGAAGTTGGTAGTGCCGTTGATGATCCCGGCCAGCCATTCGATGCGGTTGGCAGTCAGACCTTCGCGCAGCGCCTTGATGATCGGGATGCCGCCGGCAACGGCTGCTTCGAAGGCCACCATCACGCCCTTGGCTTGCGCCGCAGCGAAAATCTCGTTGCCATGCACGGCCAGCAGCGCCTTGTTGGCGGTCACCACATGCTTGCCATTGGCAATCGCCTGCATGACCAGTGCTTTGGCCTGATCGTAACCACCGATCAACTCCACCACGATATCGATTTCCGGATCATTGACGATGTCGAAGGGATCCGCCACCACTTTGACCTGGCCACCGGTACGTTCCTTGGCGCGCTCCAGATTACGGGCCGACACTGCCACCACTTCGATACCGCGACCGGCGCGACGACGGATTTCTTCCTGATTACGCTGCAACACATTGAACGTACCGGAACCGACGTTACCGACGCCGAGCAAACCTACTTTGATGGATTTCATATAAATCGTTTCTATGTTGAGTTAGAAGCTGGCGCCGTGGCGTTTCCGGTAGCCTTCCATGAACTTAGCGATACGGCCGAAGGCTTCGATCATATCGTCCGAATTCGGCAGGAACACGACCCGGAAGTGGTCGGGTGCGATCCAGTTAAAACCGCTGCCCTGCACGATCAGCACCTTGGTTTCGGCCAGCAGCTCGTAGGCGAATTGCTGGTCGTCGGCGATCGGGTAGATTTTCGGATCGAGGCGCGGGAACATGTACAGCGCCGCCTTCGGCTTGACGCAAGTCACCCCGGGTATCTCGGTCAGCAGCTTGTAGGCCAGATCGCGCTGTTTCAGCAGCCGTCCGCCCGGCCCCACCAGATCGTCGATCGACTGGTAGCCGCCGAGTGCAGTCTGGATCGCAAACTGGCCCGGCGCATTAGCGCACAGGCGCATCGACGCCAGCATGTTCAGGCCCTCGATATAGTCTTTGGCATGATCCTTCTGGCCGGAGACGATCATCCAGCCGGCGCGATAGCCGCAGGCGCGGTAGTTTTTCGACAGACCGTTAAAGGTTACGAACAGCACATCGTCCGCCAGCGAGGCGATCGAGACGTGCTGGGCGCCGTCGTACAGCACCTTGTCATAGATTTCATCGGCGTAGATGATCAGCTGGTGCTCGCGCGCCAGCGCGATGATCTGCTGCAGCAATTCCACCGGATACAGCGCACCGGTCGGGTTGTTCGGGTTGATGACCACGATGGCGCGGGTATTCGGGGTAATCTTGCGGCGCATATCCTCGATATCGGGATACCAGTCCTGCTGTTCGTCGCAGATGTAGTGTACCGGGGTGCCGCCGGACAGACTGACCGCCGCCGTCCACAGCGGATAGTCGGGTGCCGGCACCAGCACTTCATCGCCGTTATTCAGCAATGCGTTCATGGCCATCACGATCAGCTCGGACGCACCATTGCCCAGATACACATCGTCGATGGTCACATTCGGAATGTTTTTCTGCTGGCAGTAGTGCACCACCGCCTTGCGCGGCGCAAACATGCCCTTGGAATCGGTATAACCGGCCGCATTGGGCAGGTTAATCTTCATATCCTGTACGATTTCATCAGGGGGATCAAAGCCGAACACCGCCAAGTTGCCGATATTCAACTTCGTAATTTTATGGCCCTCTTCTTCCATCTGGCGGGCTTTTTCCGGCACGGGGCCGCGAATCTCGTAGCAAACTTCCGCTAATTTGTTCGATTTTTGAATCGGTCGCAAAATAAAATCCTGTTCTGGTGAGGCAAACCGCTGTGACCTGCTAAAACCGCGCGCCGGTCCGTGCTGCAATGCGAAAAGACCCATTCTGCCGAAAGCATCCCATTTAATCAACCTTTCAGACTGGAAGTGGGCGGAAAACCGCTACAATGACACTTCTTTTGACGACTTTAGACGCAACGCAAGACCCGAGCTCCACCTTGCGCTGCAACCGTTGCGATATCACTATGAAGCTTCACGCCAGCGATACCCAGAAATACCAGACCGTCACCGGCTACGATGCCGCTGGCGTAGAGATCAACGCCCAGCGCTTTGACTACAGCCTGATCGTCATGCCAGAGGTGGCGCCGCGTCCCTGGGACGCCCCCACCTTCGAATCTATTACCGCAGAGCATTTCGACCAGATCGGCGCCGACGCGCCCGATGTGGTCATCCTCGGCACGGGCGAGCGTCAGCGCTTCATCCACCCGCGCCTGACGGCCGCCCTGACCATGCGCCGCATCGGCGTCGAATGCATGGATAGCCAGGCCGCCTGCCGTACTTATAACATCCTGATGGGCGAGGGCCGCAAGGTCACACTGGCCCTGATCATTCCACCCAGCAAGGAACGTACTGCCTGATGAACGATCTGTACAACAACAAAAAAGTGCTGTGGTCGCTGCTGGCGGCCTTTGTTCTGGTCTGGCTGTACGCACTGGGCGTGCGCACCCTGGTACCGCCCGATGAAGGCCGTTACGCCGAAATGGCGCGCGAAATGTTCGCCACCGGCGACTGGGTGACGACGCGCCTGAACGGCATCAAATATTTCGAAAAACCACCGCTGCAAACCTGGATGAATGCGCTGTCCTTTGCCGCCTTCGGGCTGGGCGAATGGCAGGCGCGCCTGTGGACCGGGCTGTGTGGCCTGAGCGGCGTGCTGCTGACCGGTTATGCGGGACATCGCGTATTCGGCGCACGGGTCGGCTTCTACGCCGCGCTGACGCTGGGCTCCAGCTTGTTCTGGGTCGCTTCCGGCCAGATCGATTCGCTCGACATGAGCTTGTCCGGGATGATGACCATCGTGCTGTGCGCCGTGCTGGTCGCCCAGCGCGATGATGCCAGCGCCAGCGAGCAACGCAACTGGATGCTGCTGTGCTGGGTCGGCATGGCGCTGGCCGTACTGGCCAAGGGCCTGATCGGGCTGGTGCTGCCGGGTGCAGTACTGGTGCTGTACTCGCTGCTGTCGGGCGACTTGGCGATCTGGAAGCGCTTACATCTGGGCAAAGGCCTGCTGCTGTTCTTCGCCGTGGCCACGCCATGGTTCGTCCTGGTGGGTCTGCGCAATCCCGAACAGCCGCACTTCTTTTTCGTGCACGAACACTGGGAACGCTTCTTCCTGAAAACCCACCACCGCGAAGGCGCGTGGTACTACTTCTTCGCGATGCTGATTCCCGGCATAGTGCCGTGGCTGGGCGTACTGCCGCAGTCGCTGGCCGCTGCCGTGCGGCGCCGCCCTGACAGCCGCTTTCAGCCCCGTTTGCTGCTGCTGATCTGGAGTGTGTTCATTTTCACCTTCTTCAGCTATTCCAGCTCCAAGCTGCCCGGCTACATATTGCCGATCTTCCCGGCACTGGCGCTGTTGATTGCCGCCTATCTGGAAACAGCCGCACGGCGCAGCCGTATCATCGCCGCCGCCTTGCTGGTGGTAATCGGTGTGGGCGGCATCATCGCCGTGCCGCAAATGCTGCACATCAGCGTGCGCCACGCCAGCGAAACGGCGCTGCTGGCCGCCTATCAGCCGTGGGTGCTGGCCGCGGCCATTATCACCGCAGCCGGCGGCGCGGTAGCCTTGCTGCATGCGCGTCACTTGCGCCGCGACCTGACGGTGCTGACCATGGCGCTGGCAGGATTTACCGCCACCGAACTGATTCTGGCCGGCTTCGAACCGTATGGTGCCATGCGTGCCGGCAAAACCGCCGCCCTGAAAATGCGTCCCGAGCTGAGCCCGGACACGCCGATCTACTCGGTGGCCACCTACGAACAGTCGATGACCTTCTACCTGCGCCGTCCGGTGGTTCTAGTGGATTACTGGGATGAATTCAGCTTCGGCCTGCGTCAGCAGCCGGAACTGTCGATTCCCACCGTCGCGCAATGGGTCCAGCGCTGGCAGGAACATCGCCAGCAAGGCGTGAAAGCGCTGGCCATCCTGAGCCCGGACAAATACGCCGAGCTGAAACAGCAGGGCGTCGTGATGCGCCTGATCGTGCAGGATACTCGCCGCGTCGTCGTGGCAAATCTGTAATCGCTATTTTGGAATGAAAGAACCCGTCTCCGCATGAATCTTGCCACCTTCGGTTTTATCGTGTTCGGCGTGCTGCTCAACGCCGTCGCCCAGTTGCTGCTCAAGGCAGGTGCCCGCAATGTCGGCGAAATCCACCTGACCCTGGGCAATCTGTTCAGCGTCGGACTGAAAGTCGCCACCCAGCTGCCCATTATTGGCGGCCTGACCTGTTACGTGCTGTCGGTGGTGCTGTGGATCATCGCCCTGTCGCGCGTCGATGTCTCGATCGCCTATCCCATGCTATCGCTGGGCTATGTGGTCACGGCCATCGGCGCCTGGTATCTGTTCGGCGAAGCGCTCAGCGTACAGCGGCTGGCGGCGATTTTCGTGATTCTGGTCGGCGTCGCCTTACTGGCGCGGACCTGAGCAAACAATTAGAATGCGGCGATCGGCTGCCTGATCTGCCGCTTCTGTACCAGACAAAACAAGACCTTTACTAGAGCGCTAACTATGACCTCTGCCCTGCCTTTCCTGCCCTTCTCCAAGCCCACCATTGATGAGGCCACCATCGCCGCCGTCGGCGAGGTGCTGCGCTCCGGCTGGATTACCAGCGGCCCGAAAGTACAAGCCTTCGAAGCCCAGATGTCGGAATACTTCGGTGGCCGTCCCGTGCGCACCTTCAATTCCGGCACCTGCACCATGGAGATTGCGCTGCGCATCGCCGGCATCGGCCCCGGTGATGAAGTCATCACCACGCCGATTTCCTGGGTCGCCACGGCCAACGTAATCATCGAAGTCGGCGCCACGCCGGTCTTTGCCGACATTGACCCAATCACCCGCAACCTCGATCTGGACAAGCTGGAAGCAGCGATTACCCCGCGCACCAAAGCCATCATCCCGGTCTATCTGTCCGGTCTGCCGGTCGACATGGACCGCCTGTACGCGATCGCCCGCAAGCACAATCTGCGCGTAGTGGAAGATGCCGCACAAGCCTTCGGCTCGGAGTGGAAAGGCCAGCGCATCGGCGCCTTCGGCGACTTCGTCTCGTTCAGCTTCCAGGCCAACAAGAACATCACCACCGGCGAGGGTGGTGCACTGGTGCTGAATAATCTGGAAGAAGCCCGGCTGGCGGAAAAATACCGTCTGCAAGGCGTCACCCGCAGCGGCGTTGATGGCATCGACGTCGATGTGCTGGGCGGCAAATACAATATGAGCGACATCATGGCCGCCATCGGTCTGGGCCAGTTCGCCAACATCGCCGCCATCACCGCGCACCGCCGCAATCTGGCGCGTCATTACTACGCCTGCTTCGGCGCTGACTTCGAAGCGCAATCGGGCGCCCAGTTGCCCCTGCAGGCCTTTGATAGCAGCAACTACCACCTGTTCCAGATCATCCTGCCGGACCGTGGTCCGAGCACCCGCGCCGATTTCATGCGCGCCCTGCAGGAAGGCTATAACATCGGTACCGGCTACCACTACGCCCCGATCCACCTGTTCACGCTGTACCGCGAACGGGGCTTCAAGGAAGGCATGTTCCCCGTGGCCGAACGCATCGGCCGCCTGACCGTGACGCTGCCGATGTTCTATGCCATGAGCATGGCCGATGTCGAACGCACCGTCGCAGCCGTGAAAGCGATCCTGATCAAATGAGCACGTCCCCAATGAAACCAGCGATTTCCGTCGTCATCCCGATTTATAACGAACAGGCCGGCCTGCAGGCACTGTTCAACCGCCTGTATCCGGCCCTCGACAAACTGGGCGAATCCTACGAAATCGTATTCGTCAACGACGGCAGCCGCGATAACTCGGTCTCGATACTGGCCGAGCAGTTCCGCGCCCGCCCCGACGTGACGCGCGTGGTGCTGTTTAACGGCAACTACGGCCAGCATATGGCGATTCTGGCCGGCTTCGAAGCCTCGCGCGGCGAGATCATGATCACGCTGGACGCCGACCTGCAGAACCCGCCCGAAGAAATCGGCAACCTGGTGGCCAAAATGCGCGAAGGTTACGACTACGTGGGCTCGATCCGGCGCAAGCGGCAGGACTCGGCATGGCGTACCTATGCCTCCAAGGCCATGAACCACCTGCGCGAGCGCATCACCAACATCAAGATCACCGATCAGGGCAATATGCTGCGCGCCTATGGCCGCAATGTCATCGATCTGGTCAACCAGTGCGGCGAAGTAAATACCTTCGTACCGGCACTGGCCTATCGCTTTGCCCGCAACCCGACCGAAATCGTGGTCGAACACGAAGAGCGCGCTGCCGGTGAATCGAAGTATTCGCTGTATAGCCTGATCCGCCTGAACTTTGATCTGGTGACCGGCTTCTCGCTGGTGCCGCTGCAGTTCTTCTCGATGTTCGGGATTCTGCTGTCGCTGGCCTCGGCCCTGCTGGTGGTGGTGCTGCTGGTACGCCGCCTGTTCCTGGGCGCCGAAGCGGAAGGTCTATTCACCCTGTTCGCGATTGCCTTCTTCTTCATGGGTACCATCCTGTTCGGCATCGGCCTGCTGGGCGAATACATTGGGCGCATCTTCCAGCAAGTGCGCGCCCGTCCACGCTACGTGGTGCAGACCATCCTCGAACAGCCAGCGGACCAGTCGGCCGATAGCGAGGCTGGCGTCGAAAAACGCACCGTAGGACGGCGCCATGACTGAGCAAGATTCGCAGCAAGCCCATGAACTGCAGCACGAGCCGCGCCCGCGTGCCGTGGTGTTCGCCTACCACAACGTCGGCGTGCGCTGCCTGAAAGTACTGCTCGCCGGTGGCGTCGATGTGGCGCTGGTGGTGACGCACGAAGACAGTGCCACGGAAAACATCTGGTTCGAATCCGTGATCGCGCTGTGCCAGACCGAAGGCATTCCGTATATCACGCCGCCGGATGCCAAGTCGCCGCAACTGCTGGCGCAGGTCAAGGCCGCCGATCCGGACCTGATGTTCAGCTTCTATTATCGCCACATGCTGCCGGCTGCCCTGCTGGACGTGGCACCGGCGTTCAATATGCACGGTTCGCTGCTGCCGGACTTCCGTGGCCGCGCACCAGTCAACTGGGCGGTGCTGCACGGCGCCACGGAAACCGGTGCCACCCTGCACGAAATGACGGTAAAACCCGATGCCGGCGCCATCGTCTCGCAAATGGTGGTGCCGATTCTGCCCGACGATACGGCCTTCGAAGTATTCGGCAAAGTCACCGTGGCCGCCGAGCAGGCGCTGTGGCGGGTGCTGCCCTCACTGCTCGACGGCACCGCCATGCGCATCAATAATGACCTGAGCCGCGGCGGCTATTTCGGTGGCCGCAAGCCCGAGGATGGCCGCATCGACTGGCACCTGCCAGCGCAGCAGGTATACAACCTGCACCGCGCCGTCGCGCCACCGTATCCGGGCGCTTTTACGGAAATTAACGGCCAGCGTTACGTGATCGAACGGGCCCGTCTCGGTGATCGCCATCATGGCCAAAGCGACAACGTTGCAGCGCGAAGTTTGCCACGTGGCTTGACAGTAGTGGATAATTGCATTTTTGGCGTCTGCGGCGATGGTGGCATTCTGACCATTTTCGCTCTGACGGTCGATGGCGTGAGCATCTCGGCCGAGCAGTTGCAATCCCGTCTGGCAGCGCAATCCGCCGACGCACACTGAACACTAACTGGAAAACAGCATATGAAAAAAGTCCTCATCCTCGGCGTCAATGGCTTCATCGGCCACCACCTGTCCAAGCGCATTCTGGAAACTACCGATTGGCACGTGTACGGCATGGACATGAATACCGACCGTATCACCGACCTGCTGGAGAATGAGAGCTACAAGTCGCGCATGCACTTCTTCGAAGGCGACATCACCATCAACAAGGAATGGGTGGAATACCACGTCAAGAAGTGCGACGTGATTCTGCCACTGGTGGCCATCGCCACCCCGTCGACCTACGTCAAAGCGCCACTGCGCGTGTTCGAACTGGACTTCGAAGCAAATCTGCCTATCGTGCGTTCGGCCGCCAAATACGGCAAACATCTGGTGTTCCCATCGACCTCGGAAGTGTATGGCATGTGCCACGACGAGGAATTCGATCCGGAGAACTCGGAACTGATCTGCGGCCCGATCAACAAACCACGCTGGATCTACTCCAACGCCAAACAGCTGATGGATCGCGTGATCTGGGGCTACGGCATGGAAGGCCTGAACTTCACCCTGTTCCGTCCGTTTAACTGGATCGGCGCCGGTCTGGACTCGATCCACACCCCGAAAGAAGGTTCTTCGCGCGTGGTGACCCAGTTCTTCGGCCACATCGTGCGCGGCGAGAACATCTCGCTGGTGGACGGCGGCGCCCAGAAGCGCGCCTTCACCGATATCGACGACGGTATCGATGCGCTGATGAAAATCATCGACAACAAGAATGGCGCTGCCAGCGGCAAGATCTACAACATCGGTAATCCGGTGAACAACTACTCGATCCGCGAACTGGCCGGCATGATGCTGAAACTGGCCGAGCAGTATCCGGAATACGCCACCGGCGCAAAGCAGGTCAACATCGTCGAAACCACCTCGGGCGCCTACTACGGTACCGGTTATCAGGACGTGCAGAACCGCGTACCGAAAATCACCAATACCTGCGAAGAGCTGGGCTGGAAACCGACCACCAGCATGGCTGACGCGCTCAAGAAAATCTTCGATGCCTACCGCGGCCAAGTCGCCGAAGCACAGAAACTGATGGACTAAGATTTGACCTTAACCTTGACCGAGACGACTGTTACGACTAAACCGCTGATGGTGTTGAAGATTGATGTCGACACCTATCGCGGCACCCGGGAAGGCACCCTGAATCTGGTGCGCATGCTGTCGGCCCATCAGGCCGGCGCTACTTTCCTGTTTTCGCTAGGGCCGGATCACACCGGCTGGGCGCTGCGCCGCGCGCTACGCCCCGGTTTTTTCAGCAAAGTCTCGCGCACCTCGGTGGTCGAGCACTACGGCCTGAAAACGCTGATGTACGGCACCCTGTTACCGGGTCCCGACATCGGCAAACAGTGCGCTGCCGAACTGCGCAGCGTACGCGATGCCGGCTTCGAATGCGGCATCCACACCTGGGATCACGTGCTGTGGCAGGATAATGTTGCCCAGCGCGATGCTGCCTGGACTACCCGCATGATGCGCAAGGCCGCCGCGCGCCACACCCAGGTGTATGGCACGGCACCGCGCACCCACGGCGCAGCAGGCTGGCAGATGAACGCTGCCGCCTTTGCCGAGCACGACACCGCCGGTTACGCTTATGCCTCCGATGGCCGCTGCTGCCTTAACGAGGACGGCACGCTGGCCAATCCGGCCGATGGCCCGCACCGCCTCAGCGATGGTGCCACGGTGCTGCAGCACATCCAGTTGCCCACCACCCTGCCGACGCTGGACGAACTGCTGGGCCGCGAGATCCATGGCGTGACCCTCAGCACCGCCAATATCGCCGACTTTCTGCTGCAACTGACGGCCGGCGCCAGCCGCGACCACGTATATACTTTGCACGCCGAGCTTGAAGGGCAAAAACTCGCCCCCATCTTCGAACAGTTGCTCACTGGCTGGAAGGCACAAGGCTATCAACTGGCTTCGATGGCCGACTACCACCAGAAAGTCCAGCACCAGAGCCTGCCGGTCTGCCCGATTACCTGGGGCGAACTGCCGGGCCGCTCGGGACAGTTGATCGTGCAGGGCCCAGCTCAAGCACGACCCTGAATTGAACACCAGATTCCACCAGATCCGACCAGGAGACGCCTGTGGCTGACAGCCCTACCGCAGTAAGCGATTTTTCCGCCGCCATGACCAGCGGCCAGACCTTCCAGCTGACGGGCCGTGCGGCCCGCTACACGGTGCTGTTCTTCTATCCCAAGGACAACACGCCGGGCTGTACCACCGAGAACATTGCCTTCCGCGATCTGCATGCGCAATTCCAGGCGGCCGGCACGGAAATCTACGGCGTCAGCCGCGACTCGCTGCGTTCGCACGAAAGCTTCAAGACCAAGCTGGGCCTGCCCTTCGAACTGATCTCCGATCCGGACGAAGCACTGTGCCTGCAGTTCGGCGTCATGAAGATGAAACAGATGTATGGTAAGACTGTCCGTGGTATCGAGCGCAGCACGTTTGTGATTGACGCTCACGGCCAAATAGTGAAAGAATGGCGAGGCGTGAAGGTTGCAGGTCACGTCGATGAAGTGCTGGAATTTGTCGCGCGTCAGGGGTAATACTCGCTGGCGTGATGCAAGCGCCAGCGTTGCTAATAACTGATGTTTCGAACCAGGCGCACCAGCCATTTTGAGTCAGCACTGTACTTTCTCCCACCCAACATGGTGGCCAGCCGGTCACCATGCGGTCCGCATCCCGGGCAAGATGAGCGCCCGTCGGCAGTCTTGTAAGTTGTTTTCCCTCGCATCCACCCCATCCGGTAGCCACCCAGCCAGCCTTGTGTACGCCGGCTCTGGAGCACTGCCTATGGGCGGATTCCTCCAGCATTTTTGAATTGAGATCCTGATGCCACTGCCAAAAATTCCCAGTCAGCCAGCGACGATACTGCTGGCCAAAGATTATCCAAAATCGAGCGGCGCCCGCCCTGCCCCGGCTGCGCCGGTAGCCGTCGTGGCCGAAGCGGCGGCGACGCCGAAGAAAGCTGCGCCGGCCAAAGCCGGCAAAGGCAGCGCTGTTGCTGCCGTACTGAAGGCGGCACCGGCCGTGCTGAAAGCGGCTGCGGCCAAGCCGGCCCCTGCAGCGGCCAAGGCCGCCAAAGCGGCGCCTGCGCCAGCTGCCGCCCCGGCCAGCAAAGCCAAAGCCGCCCCAGCACGCGCCAAAGTCGCGCCCGTGGTTGCCGAAGCGCCCCATCCGGCCAAGCACAAACCAGTCGAAGTGACGCTCAAGTCGTCCACCAGCCGCAAGGCCGACAAGACCGGCACCACCAAGCTGTTCGTGCTCGACACCAATGTGCTGATGCACGATCCATCCTCGCTGTTCCGCTTCGAGGAACACGATGTGTATCTGCCGATGATGACGCTCGAAGAGCTGGATAACCATAAAAAAGGCATGACCGAAGTGGCGCGTAACGCCCGTCAGGTCTCGCGCACCCTCGACGCACTGGTCTCCAATACGGACGACGATGCCATCGAGCACGGCATCCCCCTGTCCAAACTGGGCAACAAGGATGCCAAAGGCCGCCTGTACTTCCAGACCCGCGTCCAGTCGGCCGATCTGCCACTCGGCCTGCCAGTCGGCAAGGCGGATAACCAGATCCTGTCGGTGGTACGTTCGCTGGAAGCGGAGGGCGAAGGCCGCCCGGTGGTACTGGTGTCGAAAGACATCAATATGCGCATCAAGGCGCGCGCGCTGGGCTTGCCCGCAGAAGACTATTTCAACGACCACGTACTGGAAGATACCGACCTGCTGTACTCGGGCATCGTGCAGTTGCCGGACGATTTCTGGAGCAAGCACGGCAAGGATCTGGAAAGCTGGCAGGAGAACAAGAACGGTCAGAGCGCCACGTTCTACCGGGTCACCGGCCCCTTCATTCCTTCACTGCTGGTGAACCAGTTTGTGTTCCTCGAACCGAAAAATGGCGAAGCGTCGTTCTACGGTCAGGTGAAACAGATCAATGGTAAAACGGCGGTGCTGCAAACCTTGCGCGACTACAGCCACAACAAGAACAGTGTGTGGGGCGTCACGGCGCGCAACCGCGAGCAGAACTTTGCCCTGAATCTGCTGATGAATCCGGAATGCGATTTCGTCACCCTGCTGGGTCAGGCTGGTACCGGTAAAACGCTGCTGGCGCTGGCGGCCGGTCTGGCACAGGTGCTGGAAACCAAGCTCTACAACGAAATCATTGTCACCCGCGTCACCGTGCCGGTCGGCGAGGACATCGGTTTCCTGCCCGGTACCGAAGAAGAGAAGATGTCGCCATGGATGGGCGCCTTCGACGACAATCTGGAAGTGCTCAACAAGTCCGATTCCGATGGCGGCGAATGGGGTCGTGCCGCCACCCAGGATCTGATCCGTTCGCGCATCAAGATCAAGTCGCTCAACTTCATGCGCGGTCGCACCTTCGTCAACAAGTTCCTGATCATCGACGAAGCGCAGAATCTGACGCCGAAACAGGTCAAGACGCTGGTTACCCGGGCCGGTCCCGGCACCAAGATCCTGTGCCTGGGCAATATCGCCCAGATCGACACACCGTATCTGACCGAAGGCTCGAGCGGCCTGACCTATGTGGTCGACCGCTTCAAAGGCTGGTCGCATAGCGGTCACGTGACACTGGCGCGCGGCGAACGCTCGCGTCTGGCAGACCACGCCAGCGAAGTGTTGTAAGCGCGCACTCCGCGACCAAGCCCCGCCCGCAGCTTGCTGCCGGCGGGGCTTTTTTATGGACGCAAATATTGCCTCAGAAATAGGGACGTAAGGCCTTGGCGTCGCATTCGCGTTGCGTCCCGTATTTTCAGGCAAGTTTCGGGCGCAAAAAAACCGCCAGCATCGCTGCTGGCGGTTTTTTAGGCCGGCACTGGCGTGCCAGACGATGCGCTTAAGCGCGACGACGACGGGCGACGGCGCCCAGCATAGCCAGACCGCCCAGCAGCATGGCGTAGGTTTCTGGCTCAGGTACCGGTGCCAGCGTGGCGTCGGTGAAGGTCTGGTAGCCTTCGCCGGCTTTGGCGAATTGCACTTGCTGGCCACCATCGCAGCAGCCTTCCAGACCGTAAATGGTCAGGGTGTGATTGCCGGCCGACAAGGCAGCATTCGATACCTGGAAGTACTGGCTGCTGTTGCCATAATTACCGCTCCACCACATATCGTTGGTTTTCAGATCAACCGCCGTACCGTCGAGGAAGACCGCACCACCTTTACCGAAGTCGACACCGGCGCGGAACGAGTAGGTACCGGCGCTGCTCAGACCGAAATCGATGGTCGATTTGAAGGCGATGTTGCTAGTGCCCGTGCCGAAAACGCTGTTGTTCGAGACGTTGTCGTAACTTGCCAACACCTTCGAATTGCCACCGGCGACGGCAGCATTCACCACATCGGCGTAATCCTGAGCAGTCAGCTGGGCAGCGGCGTTCGAGCTACCGGTCTGGAAAGTGATGACGGCTGCGTTGGCGCTACCAAAAGCGGCCAGTGCCAGTGCCAGTGCGGCGAATTTAAAGTTTTTCATGGTTATCCCTGTTTTATAAGTTGTCGTTCCAGATACGATCCGCCAGAGCTATTTACCGCAAGAAACCTAGCGCATCACTTTCTTAAAAGAAATAATAAATTCCCAAAAGAATTAGCTAGATGCTATCCTTGGAAACATATGATGTCAACAAAAAATTTTCTAATTCGCCAGCACGGCACCGCCAGCGAAAGTGCTTGAAACCGGCGGCAAGCTGTATGACACTAGGCGGGCGAGCCCTGAATTTCCTGCTATCCGGACCGAGCCGAGGTGAGAACGTGGACATCCCTATCCTGATCCGCAAGCGCGACGGCAGCCGCTACGGTGTGACCGTGCCCGACATTCCCGGCTGTGTCACCAGCGGTGAAACCATGGGCAAAGCCATGAGCAATGCCGCCAAAGCCATCTACGGCCATGTCGGCCAGCTGGTGGAACAGGGCAAAGCTTTCGAAATCCGCCCCTCCGAAGTGGAACGCCTCTCCAGCGAGCCCGATTATGCCGGCGGCATCTGGGCACTAGTCTGCCTCGACCTCTCCAAACTCGACGATCCCCCCGAACGCTAAGGCCGCGCTTGCGCTTCCCGCCGTGGTAAGGTCTACAGTATGATCATCGTCACGACACAGGGAGAATTACGATGTATCAATTACAGGTAGAAAACATGAGCTGCGGCCACTGCGTGGGTGCAGTCACCAAGGCGGTACAAGCGCTCGACGCGGCGGCGACCGTGGCCATCGACCTGGCCAGCAAAAGCGTGCGCATCGACAGCAGCGCCGCACTGGCCGATCTGACGGCCGCCATCAGCGCTGCCGGCTATCCCGTCAGCGCCGCCAGTTAGGCCAGCAGGCTGCGCCGCCGGCGCAGCCAGGGCAAACTGCCCGCACAGGCCGGGTACTGGCACGGTTATAATTGTTGGTCCGTCTCTCCTGTTGACCATCAATTCACGCTTACCCGCCTGACCGGCCCCTGCCCATGTCCCCTCTTCCCTTACCTCTTGCCATGCCTGCGCTGGATCTGCCGCTGATTCTGATGGTGGCCACGGCCGGTTTTCTGGCCGGTGTACAGAACGCACTGGCCGGCGGCGGCTCGTTCATCACTTTCCCGGCCCTGCTGCTGGCCGGCCTGAACCCGCTGGCGGCGAATATGACCTCGACCATTGCGCTATTCCCCAGCCAGATCACCTCCGGCTATGCGGGACGCAAGCTGGTGGCCGACGTCGGGCCACTCAGCTTCCGCCAGATGCTGATCATTAGCGCCATTGGCGGTCTACTGGGCGCGCTCCTGCTGCTGAATACACCGCCCTCGTTCTTTGCCCGGCTAGTCCCGTGGCTGGTACTGTTTGCCACCAGCGTGTTTGCCTGGGGCAGTTTCCGTAAAAAACCCCTGCATGCAGCCAGCAGCATGCCGCGCTGGACCCTGATTCTGGTGCAGAGTTGCATCGCCGTATATGGCGGCTATTTCGGTGGCGGGATCGGGTTCCTGATGCTGGCCGCGCTCACCATTGCCGGTCAGCAGGTGCGTGCAGCAACGGCCACCAAGAACGTGCTGGCTATGGCCATGAATGCGGCAGCGACCGTGATCTTTGCCAGTTCTTCACTGATCAACTGGCCTGCGGCCCTGGCGCTGTGTACGGGCGGCATCGTCGGTGGTCTGGCCGGTGGCTGGCTGATTCACCGCCTGCCGGAAAAAGTCATGCGCGGCTTCGTGGTAGTGGTCGGTGCCAGCCTGACTGTGTGGATGTTTATGCGTGCCTGATTAGCCGCTGCGGTGCCAGCGCTAGTCGGCCAGCGATTGCAGAATCGCACAGTCGGAGCGCTGGTCACCGTGACAGCAGGCAGCCAGCGTCTGCAAACTGTCACGCATGGCCGTCAGCTCGGCAATGCGCGCGTTCAGTTGCGCCACATGACCTTGTGCAATACGCTTCACGTCAACACTGGCGCGGCCGGGATCCTGCCACAGCGACAGCAATTCGCGGATCTGTTCCAGCGAAAAACCCATGCTGCGACTGCGCTTGATGAAGCGCAGCGCATGCAGATCGCTGTCGGCATAGATACGGTATCCGGCGGCACTGCGCTTGCCGGGCGGAATCAGGGCGATGCTTTCGTAGTGGCGGATCATTTTCGCGCTGACGCCCGTGGCAGCCGCCGCCATACCGATATTCATGCCGGCCTCCAGCGCCGCAGCAGCAGCGCATTGCTGATCACACTGACCGAACTGAAGGCCATCGCGGCACCGGCCAGCATGGGATTGAGCAGGCCGAACGCGGCCAGCGGAATGCCCACCAGATTATAGATAAACGCCCAGAACAGGTTTTGCCGGATCTTGCGGTAGGTCAGGCGCGAAATCTCGATGGCTGCGGCGACCAGCGCCGGATCGCCGCGCATCAGGGTAATCCCGGCGGCATGCATGGCGACATCGGTGCCGCTGCCCATGGCGATGCCGACATCGGCAGCCGCCAGCGCCGGGGCATCATTAATGCCGTCACCGACCATGGCCACGCAGCGCCCCTGCTGCTGCAGCGCGCGCACCGTCTCGGCCTTGTCCGCCGGCAGCATATTGGCCATCACGCGGCGCAGGCCCAGCGTCTGGCCGATGGCATCGGCGCTGCCCTGATTGTCTCCGGTCAGCAACATAGTTTCCACCTGCAGCGCATGTAGCGCCTGCAACGCGCCCTGCGCCTGCGGTTTGATCCGGTCGCCAAAGGCCAGCAGCCCCAGCAACTGGGAAGCCGGTGCCGCGCTGGCCAGCCAGGCCAGCGTCAAGCCCTGCTGCGTCAGCGCATCTGCCTCGGCCTGCAAAGGCGCCAGCGCCACCCCCTGCTCGACCATCAGACGGCTACTGCCGAGCAGCAGACGCTGCCCCGCTACCGTGGCGGCCACGCCACGCCCCGGCAATGCCGCCAGCTCACTGGCGCCGAGGCCTGCCGCCAGCCCGCGCTGCGCCGCTGCGTCCAGCACGGCGCGCGCCAGCGCGTGCTCACTACCACGCTGGATCGCCGCCGCCAGTTCCAGCAGGCGCGACTCGTCGTGATCGATGGCATGCAAGGCCTGCAGCACCGGTTTGCCTTCCGTCAGCGTGCCGGTTTTATCGAAGGCCACACAGTCGATGCGGTGCGCCAGTTCGAGCGCCGTGGCATCCTTGATCAGAATCCCGTAACGGGCCGCCACCCCGGTGCCGGCCATGATCGCGGCCGGCGTGGCCAGCCCCAGTGCACACGGACAGGCGATCACCAGCACCGCCACCGCATTGATGATAGCCACTTGTACATCGCCCGTCGCCAGCCACCAGCCGGCCAGGGTCAGCAGCGCCAGCACCAGCACCACCGGCACAAACACGGCGCTGACGCGGTCGACCAGATGCTGTACCGGTGCCTTGACGGCCTGCGCATCTTCCACCAGACGGATGATGCGCGCCAGCTTGCTCTCGGCACCCACTGCCGTGACCCGCACCAGCAGCCAGCCTTCACCATTGATGGCGCCGCCCGTCACGGCATCGCCGAGGGTGCGCGCAAGCGCCAGACTTTCACCGGTAATCAGCGCTTCATCGACATGACTAGCCCCTTCTGCCACCACCCCATCGGCAGCGACCCGTTCACCGGGGCGTACCACCAGCAGCGCCCCCGGCTGGAGTGCGGCGATCGGCAGCTCGACTTCCTGTGTGCCAAGGCGCACCCGCGCCGACTCCGGCCGCAGTCCCTGCAAGGCACGGATCGCCGACGTGGTCTGGCGCTTGGCGCGTGCTTCCAGCCACTTGCCCAGCAAAATCAGGGTAATCACCACGGCCGACGCTTCGAAGTAAAGATGCGGCATGGACGATGTTGCCGCCAGCAACTGATACACGCTCAGCCCGTACGCGGCGCTGGTACCGAGCGCCACCAGCAAATCCATATTGCCGCTCCCGGCACGCAGCGCCAGCCAGCCGGCGCGGTAGAACCGCGCACCCAGCCAGAACTGCACCGGCGTCGCCAGTAACCATTGCATACGCCCGTCTAGCATCCAGTGCAGGCCGCCCAGTTCCAGCAGCATCGGCAGCAGCAAGGGCAGCGACAGCAGCGCCGCCAGCAGCACTGCACTGCCACCGCTGGGGGGCGCCAGCGCCTGCAACGCCGCGGCCGCGCCCGCAGCGGGCGCCACGGCGGGTGCAGCAGGCGCGGCGCCCGGCGCCAGTTCGGGAATGGCCTGATAGCCGGCCTGATCGACCGCTGCGACCAGCGCCGCGACATCAAGCGGCCCGCGCGATTCCACCCGCGCCGATTCGGTCGCCAGATTCACGCTGACCTTGTCGACGCCGGGCACGCCCGCCAGCACGCGCTCGACGCGCCCCACGCAGGAGGCACAACTCATGCCTTCAATTTTGATCGATAGTGTGAGGGGAACAACGCTAGCAGACATGAGGGGGCCCGGTGACGACGCAAGGATGACGGAATCAGTATCGGCGTAGCACCGGGTCATCACGCAGTGATCACCCGGCCAGCTCCGAATAACGCAAGGTTCCAGTATGCCACGATGGGAAGGTCAAGTCCTTTCCGTCAGCGCGGCGACGCCTAGCGCACTTCGCAATCGACGACGTTAGACTTGGGCGGCGCACCGCTGCTACCCGCTGCGGTGCTCTGACTGAATACCGGCGGTGGGCTGAACTGTATCCCCGGATTGGCCGGCAGGATGACGGGCGGCACCGTGAAGCTGGGGGTAAAGCCGAACTGGCCAGCGCTAAAGCTGTTGCTGCCGGCAGGATTGCTTACATGGATCAAGCCGTCGATGACTTGCACGTACAGTCCCGGTGCCCGTCCGGGGGGCAGCGCCGGCGCCACGGGGCCCTGCGCCAGCATCAGCGGACGGAGCGGCGCGGCCAGTGGATCCAGTGCGGCCGTACTGGCCAGACTGTAGGCCTGCTGTGCGGCCAGCGCCTCGGCACTCGGCTCGACCAGATCGGCGATGAAGGTGGTGCCGCGAATGCCGATGGTGGCACTGGGGGTCTTCATGGAAAATTTTTCCTTGTTGCGCTTGCCCAGCAAACCGGTCACCGAGCGCAAGCCCCCCTTGACCAGACTGAAGGAGGCGCTATCGGCGTCGGGCTTGCCGGCATCGTAACTGAAGTCCTCGACCTTGAAGGTGGTGCCCGGTTTGAGCGTGATCTCGCTGTTATCGATGAACTTGAGCAAGGCGTAGGTATTTTTTTCGGTGACCAACATATCGCCGCTTTCCACCTCGGAGCGCAGCGACAGGATGCGCGCCGCCCCGCTGGCTTTTTTGGCCAGTAGCGGACCGCTCAGCTGGACGACCGTAGCGGCCACTTGCGCAGCCCAGCCCGCACTGAACGCCGCACACAGCACTAGCAACAGCAAACCCTGCAGGCAGCGCCGCAGGACCGGGGAGTGATTCGAGTGTGGCATGTTGATTTCCAGTCAAGTCAGAGGGGCCACATACGCTCAGTACGCCAAACCGAGGCGCAAGTGCAGGCGGCTGGCGTGGTCGCGCCCGGTGATCGCGGCGCGCACCACGTGCCCGAAGTCCAGTTGCAGGTTGACATAGGTCGACAGCAGGACGCGCGCGCCCAGACCGGTGCTGGCGATGCTGAGACTGCCCGGTTCTGCGGGCAGCGCATGATTCCGTCTGGCATAGGCGGTGTCGTAAAAGGCTAGCAGGCGGCAATTCCAGCCCTCCCTGCTGCACAGATTTGGCGTGTACGCTTCCAGATTGAGGCCCAACCCGGAGTCGCTGGAAATCTCGCGCTCGTTGAAGCCGCGCACCGAACTCGCACCGCCAGCGCCGAATTGCTCGCCGGGGATCAGCGCGTCGCCGCTGTACTGGCCATTCAGGATGGCGCGCAATTGCCAGTCGCTGCCCAGCGCGCGGGTCAGGCTGCCGGCCAGACGCAGCATGGTGTAGTCGGCGCTGGCGCCACTGCGGGCCAACGTGAAGGCAGCCTGGTCACCGCGCGCGCCGCCGGCGATATTGCGCAGCAGCGTCAACTGGCCACTCAGCTCGCCCTGGGTGACCGGCAGCGTGGCCTGATAGCTGACGCTGAGCGGATGCACGGTCACATCATTGCCCAGTTCCTGCCCCAGCAACTGGACGCTGTTCTTGAAGGCTTTGTAGTCGAGGCCGTAGCTGAAACGCGCCTCGAGTTCGCCGCGCCTGGCCAGAATCTGGTTATAGCGTGCGCCATACACCGCCCCCTTGCCGCTCACCGCCAGATTGACGGCACCCGCTGCAATGGTGCCGGAATCCACATTCGAATAGCTGGCGTACAAGTCCAGCGTATCGCCCAGCGCATACAGAGGAATATGGTAGCCGGCGCCATACACTTTGACGCGTCCCGGTTCTTCGGCCGAGGTGGTGTACTGCAGCGAGGCCTGATGATCGCGATTGAACAGGTTACCATTTTGCAGGATGAAGCCGAGGTGGGTCTTGCCGGTCTGCCGGGTGCCGGTATTGTCCAGGTTGACCATGCCTTTCCAGATAGACTGATCCTTAACGTCCAGCAGCGCGTCGATCTCGTCGTCCTGCGCACCGCTTGCCAGTTTCAGGGTGACCTCTTTGGCAGGATGCTCGTTGCCCAGCTTCAGGTTGGCCGAGACCGTGCTCAGATTGGGGCTGCGGCCCTCCTGCAAGGCGGGCAGACTGCTGCGGATATTATGCTCATCGAAATAACGATTATTTTTCACACTGATGCGGCCGATGCGGGTTTCCACCACGCGCAGCAGCACCACGCCACGATTCAGTTCCTGCTCTGGCAGTTCGATCGTCACCAGCTTGTAACCGTGCTGGTGGTAGACCGCTTCGAGCGCCTCCAGCGCCCGCTGGACATCGCCAAAATCGCGTTCCTTTCCCGTGTAGCGGGCCAGTAATGCCTCGATCTGTGGGGGCGGTAACAGGCTGTTACCCTGCACCTCGAAACGGGAAATTTCGAAACGGATCACACCACTGTCGTCCTGCGCCGAAGCGACCCGGGCGAAGCCCACGGCGGCGGTGACCAGGGCAGTTATCAGCAGGCGCTTGAAGCAATATGTCATGTGTTCGCTCGTAAATTAAATCGTGGCCGAAATTCTGCTGCTGAGCTCGGCGTCAATTGCAGTACATCTTCTTGGCCGGCTCGTTTTTACTGGCCAGCACCTCGACCTTGCCACTCGACTTGTCCTTTTCATCGGGGGCTTTGTCATCGGGCTTGCTGCTGGTACTGCTGGTGCTGCTGCTGGTGCTGGAGCTGGAGCTGCTGGCAGGATTGGCGCTGCTGCCCGCCGTGCTGGCAAGGCTGCTGGGCACGGGTACGGCGTTCAGGGCCGGCCCGCTCGTCGCGCCCGGCGTCACGGTATTGATGATATTGACGGTACTATTCAATGCCTGCCCCAGCGGGGCGGATGGCTGACTGCTGCTGGCGGCGGCTGCCGCTGCGGCTCTGGCATCGGCAGCGGCTTTGGCGGCCGCCTCGGCAGCGGCTTGGGCCGCGGCATCGGCGGCGGCTTGGGCGGCCGCGGCGTCGGCCGCCGCTTTGGCAGCCGCTTTGGCAGCCGCTTCGGCAGCAGCTTTGGCCACAGCATCGGCAGCCGCATCGGCAGCCGCTTTCGCCGCAGCATCGGCCGCCGCTTTCGCAGCCGCTTCGGCCGCAGCTTTCGCAGCTGCTTCGGCCGCAGCATCGGCCGCCGCTTTGGCCGCGGCGTCGGCGGCGGCCTTGGCAGCGGCGTCGGCGGCGGCCTTGGCAGCGGCGTCGGCGGCGGCCTTGGCGGCGGCGTCGGCAGCGGCTTGGGCTGCAGCATCGGCCGCCGCTTTGGCGGCCGCATCGGCGGCGGCTTTGGCAGCGGCATCGGCAGCCGCTTTGGCCGCTGCCTCGGCGGCAGCCTGTGCGGCAGCGGCGGCCGCCGCTGCACTACCGGAATCGATCACCGGATTGGTGTTACTGCCCAGCGTAATACTGCCCGCAGCAACCGAACCCTGTGGAGCGCTCAGATTGACCGTACCGCCATTACTGGAAATCGAAGTCGCGTTACCGACCGAAATATTGCCATTGGTGGCGGTCAACGCAATACTGCCCGCGCCCGAGCTCAGTGCCAGCGAGCCCCCCAGCACAATATCGGTGCCCGCGGTCAGCTGGATGCGGTTGACAGCATTCAGCGCCGCAGCGGAGCCGAGGTTAATGGCAGTACTGGCCGAAAAAATCAGCTCTTCGCCATCCACCTGATCATTGATACTGACCGGACTATGCGCAGCGATCGATACGGTGCCCGTATTGGCGCCCGAATGCTGCGCCTGGATATGGCCATCGACGACGATGCCACCATGGTTATCGATGAGAATATTGCCGGTCGTATGCAGGTTACCCAGCACCAGTTCGCCGCTATCGAGCGTATTGTTGAGCACGATATTCCCAACGTTATTGCTCGCCGTGAAGGCTGCAATGTGGTTGCCAGTATTACTCAGCATCACACCATTGCTGGTGCTGGCCGTCAGACTGTCCGTGATCCAGGGGCCGGTCTGGGCAATCGAGCCCCCTTCCCCGGTGTGCAGGGTAATCGCACGTTGCGCACGCACCGTACCCAGCGATAGCGCCGTGCCCTGGGTCACCGACAGCGCGCCACTGATATCGATCACCCCGCCGCTCTGCACGTAGTGGGCGGTCGTCAGCGTGGCGGCACTCTGGGTGCCGCTCAGCGTACCGCTCGCAAGCGTCAGCGTATCCAGACCAAGGTTGCCGTTCATGACCAGATTGCCGCCCGCCAGCGCCAGCGTGCCCAGTTGGCTCGAGTAGAGCGTCTCGCCACTGCGCAAGGTCAGCGTGCCCCCCGTCAGGGATAGCGTGGTGCTGCCGCTGGCGGTCACAGTATTCAGCGTGGTCGCGCCGGCCGCGCTGTCGTAGGTGATGGTACCGGCGTCGCTACCCAGTTGCGCAGCCAGCACATTGGCGCCATCGGGAGCGATGCTGTCGGCCCAGTTGCTGGCAGTACTCCATAGTCCGCCATTACTGCCGATCCAGGTCGACGTCGGACGGGCCGTGATGGTGCCCACCACGTTGCTACTCAGCGTATAGTTACCGGCCTGCGCCCCGCTCAGGCTCAGGGCACCGCCATTGATCGTCACCGCTTTGGCCACGCCGACATGCTTGTCGGCGTAACTGGCGCTAGCCGAACCGGTCACCAGCGCCACACTATCGCTGTGATTGGCGGCATCCGTGAGCACCCCGCTCAGTTGTGCATTGGTGAAGCTCGCCAGACTGGTGTTGTTATATTCGCGCGCTGCCAGCGTCAGCGTCAGTGGCGCTGGGGTAATCGAGGCCGTCATGGTATCGAGGAAGCCGGCGTACAAGACCTGATAATTGCCGGCATCGGTACCACCGAGTATCGCCGCGCTACCGACCACGGCTTTGCCGCTGCCGACATTGCGGTCACTGAAGGAACCGGTGGCACTGACCACGTTCACCACGTCGGTGCCGATCAGGCCACCAAGCACGGCATTGCTGGTATTTAAAGTTGCCAGCGTGCCGTAGGTAGATTCGCGCGGATCGAGCGTCAGGTTGTAGACCCGGCTATTCGCCGTCAGCCCGCTCAGCGTCAGCGGCGCCCGGGTGATATCGGCCGTCAGATCCGTCGGACCGGCCACCATATAATTGCCGGCATCGGCACCGCTCAGGGTATATCCGCTGAGCGTAAAGCTGACCGGTTTGTTCTCGCCGACATTCTTGTTGTTGTAGCGGGCGATCGCAGTGCCGGCGTTGGCGAGCGCCACGTCCTCGCCATTCAGGCCGGCAGTGATGCTGGCGCCACCGCTGAAGCTGGCCAGGTCGCTGCCATTGTACTGGCGCGTAGGCATCAGCGTCACATCGCTCAAGGTGAGTGGCCGCGGGGTGATGCTGCCGCTACCCGTCACGCTACCCGTGAGCAGGTAATTGCCGTCACTATTGCCCAGCAACTGCGCACCGCTGACCGTCAGCGGCTTGCCGGTGCCCACGTTTTTATTCGCAAACGCCACCTCGCCCGACAGACCCAGCCCGCTATCGGCAGCCACCACATTCTGCAGGGTGAAGGTGTATTCGCTGGCCGACGCGACCGCTGCATACCCATCATAGACTTTCTCGGCACTCACCGTGGCCGTGACTTCGCGCGGCGTGATCACCAGTTGCGGATTGTTTCCGGCATAACTGATGTCATACTGGGTCGAATACAGCCCGCCCACGCCATAGGTGCCGGCATTGCTGGCACCATCCCAGCCCAGCGTCCCGCTCACCCCGCTACCCGGCAGACTGGCGCTGGCACCGACCAGCGGCGCGCTCTGGCCGTCGTAGGTTTTAATCACATTGCTGCCACCACTGACGGTCACCGTGAGCGGCGTCAGCAAGCTCTTCAGCAACGGCAGGGTGTGGCCTTCATAGATACGCCAGACCGGATTGGTGCTGAACTCGAACCCACCGAAATTGCTCGCGTGCTGCATCTGGGCGGCGCTCAAGCCGCTCCCTTCACCGCCACTGGCCAGCGCCGTCTCGCTGTTGTAATACAGATTGGTCCAGTAGCCTTCGATGGCAGCACCGATCAGCGGATGGACATTGTTGACGAAGCCAGTACCGTCGACCTGCCCGGTGAAGAACACATTGCTGACCGTACCGTCCCACATCTCGCCCACCGCGCCGCCCATATTGGCGTGCGCGAGGTTGCCCCCGGCATTGCCCACCAGATTGCCGGTGGCATAGGCATTCTCGATCAGCGGATCGTGACCGCTTTGCGCCATCATGCGACCGGCCAGACCGCCCACATCGCGCGCACCATTGACGTTGCCGGCGGCATAGGAGCGCTGGATCGTGCCACCCAGATTATCGCCCACCAGACCACCAACAATTTCATTGGTCGAGTGCACATTGCCCAGTGCATAGGAATCACTGATGATGGCCGTGCCGGCTCCCTGATAGGTATTTACGCCGACCAGTCCGCCCACGTTGACGGCGGCCGTATCGACCGCCCCGCTGGCCCACGAATAGCTAATGGTGCCGGCGTTAAACCCGGCCAGACCGCCAAAGTTGGCGGTATTGTCCTCATAGTCGCCGGTGACACTGCCACTGCTGCTGGCCTGCGTGATGGCGCCACTATTGCGGCCCACCAGACCACCAACCTCGCTGTTACCGGTCACGGCCGCGGAACTGTGGGCATTCTCGATCAGACTGCCGGCACTGCTCTGCCCCACCAGCGCACCGACCGAGCGGTAGCCGCTGATCGCGCCACCGTTCAGCGTCAGATTGCGCAGTGTGCCGCCATCCAGATAGGCAATCAGCCCGACCTTGTCATCGTCGTTGCGGTGTATCGTCAGACCGCTGATGCTATGCCCGCCGCCATCGAAGGTGCCGGTGTAGGGATGACCGGAGCGACCGATGGGCTGGAAGCCGGCAGCGCCGTTCCAGCTGGCCGTGCCACTCGCACTGATATCGCTGGCCAGGGTGTACCAGTTGCTCATCGGCAGACTGGCCATCCCCTGCAGCCCATACACGTCCGTCAGCTGGTAGGGACTGGCCGAATTACCGCTGCCGCTCAGCGCGCGCAGGAAGCTGGCGTCCTCGCCGAGGCTGAAGTGCGCCGCGCTCAGGCTGGGCAGCGTCGCAGCGATCTGGCTCCAGTCACCGCCCTGTATCGCCAGCGTGCCGCCCACCGTCAGACTAGCCGTCACCGTAATCGGCTGGCCCTCGCCGGCCGACAGGGTCAGGCTGCCGCCGCTGCCCAGCGTCAAGGGCGCTGACAGTGTAATCCCGCCATCGGTGTTCAATGACAGGCTGCGGGCAATACTGAGGGGCGCACTTAAGGCGATGTTACCGGCAGCCGCACTGCGGGTGCTGTTGACGGTGATCAGGGAGTTGCTGACACTGCTCAGATCGCTGGCCGTCAGTTCCAGCGTATTCGCGGCATTGGCGGTAGCACCGAGATTGATCGGGTTGGCGGAATTCAGGGACACACTGCTGCCGTGCAGGGAGCCGCCCGCCAGCGTCATCTGGCCGGCGGTCAGCGCGAGAATGCCTTCAGCGCTGACCTCGCCGTTATTGGTGATGCGATGCGCACCGCTGGCGTGCACTGCCAGCCCTATCCCGCCGGACGAGGTCACGGCCGCGCCGCTGCCTATCGTCAGATTGCTCTCATCACCATAAGCGGTCAAGTTGATCAGGCTGGAAGCACTCAGGGTCGCCCCACTCACCAGCGACAGATTACCGTCCACGGCATGTGCGGAGAATATGCCGCTGGCGTGACTGCTACCGAGCTGCAGACTGAGCGCCTCGATGCCGACCCCGTCATTGCTGGAATGCAGGGTGACGGTATCGCTGATCTGGTTCGCCGGGTTATTCAGCTCGATCGCGCCGGCCGCCAGCGCGCTCAGACTTTTTATCGTCAGGGCATTGATCGGGCTGGTCGACTGGGAAATCGCCTGCTCGGTGATCAGATGCAGTGCGCCATTGCTGGCCGAAATCGGCGCTTCCAAGGAAATTTCTCCGGCGGCGTCCAGGGTGAGCGCTTTATTGCTACTCCACGTCAGCGCACTCAGGACCAGAATCTGGCCTTCGCCACTGGCCGTCGAATTGCGGGTCGACACCGTCACATCATTGTTCGCCAGCGCCGCTTGCAAAGTGCTGGTGGTAAGCAGGGAATCGCCCTGCACATCCGAGGCGGCAAACGGCCCGCTGCCGCTCAGGGTCGCGTAATTGGCGGGATTGGCGGACATGCCGCCCTGATCGGTCGCGACTGAAGCCGATTGCGCAATCAGCACCCGGCCCGGATCGAGCAGCAAGCTGCCGTTGCGGCCCTGCGCCGCACTGGTATCAACCTGGCCCTGCAGATCAAGCACGTGGCCGGAGGTTTCCACCAGTCCGCCATTGCCGGCCGTGCTGCCGCCGCGCGCCGAGATACTGCCCAGCATGCGGGTGCTCTGGTCACCCCAGACGATCACCTTGCCGCCATCGCCGGCCACCAGTGCATCGGCACGGATCACACTGTCTTTGCCCACGTAGCTCTGGCGGGCATTGCCGATAGCCGGATTGCGGCCCTGATAGTCACCACCCACCAACACCGTACCGCCGCCGGCCGCGCCGCTGGCATCGACCAGCGCGTCGCCGGTCAGCCCCACCTGCGGCCCCAGCAGCATGATGTCGCCGCCCACATTCAGATTACTGCCGCGCGCCGTGGTGCTACTGCCCGCCTCGAGCAGCGTGGTAGCGCTCGATTTCAGGACGATCTTGCCATTCGCACCGCGCACCGCGCTATCGGCGCTGATCCGGCCGCGCTGATTGACCAGCGCCCCGTACACCCCGATCCGGCCGCCCTGTGCGACGATCTGGCCCAGATTGACCGCCTGATCGGCGCCTGCCGATACCACCACCTGCAGATTCGGATCGGCAGACTCGAAGAGCTGCACACTGTGCCCGGCGGCCAGGATGACCTGACCGTTCTCGCTTGAAATAATGCCGCGATTTTCCACCGCCGGCGCAATCAGGAATATCTGTCCGCCGGCAGGCGTGCGCAGCGTGCCGGCGTTGCTGACCTTGCCCGCATCGGGAGCGCCGCTAAAACGGTTCTGACCGGCCAGAAAATCGCTATTCGACAAGGCCAGACTCGATGCCACCAGTCCCTGCACATCGACCCGGGCACCGGCACCGAACAGCACCCCGTTCGGGTTGATCAGAAACACTTTACCATTGGACTGGATCGCGCCCAGGATCACGCTGGGATCCTGGCCGGCGATGCGGTTCAGCACCCGGCTATCGGCACTCTGCTGGACAAACTTGGCAATCTCGTCGGTCGCCAGCGAAAAACCCTGCCAGTTGATGATGGTATTCGGGGTGTTGGTAATCGTATAGGTTTTGCCCTGCTGGCCAAAGCTGGCCTGGCCTGCCACCACGGTGGGGGCCAGTGGACCGGCCTGCGCCGAGCTGTAGCAAGCTGCCACCAGCACGACCAGCAACTTGCGCTGCAAGCGGGTCTGGCGAGTCTGCTGGGTCTGGCGGGTCTGGGCGGGGGTGCGTGGTTGCGGGGTTTTCATGACGACTTCCTCAATGCGGTGGATCAGGTCATGCAAAATCAACAACATTTATAGAGAAATTCATTACCCTATGAAAACAAATTATATGCCAGCCTCGCGGAAACTTGCATAAAAATATGGCAATCATGTTTCTGTTGCGCCAGAAGATGCGCAGTTTTTGCACACCGGCCTATTTGCTGTCGAAGCTGGTCACGCCGTCCCATTGCGGGCCGGGTGGATGCTCAAGGTAATACCCGATGCGCTGCAGGTACAGCGCGTAGAGGGCGCAGTGCGGGTCGTGCGCCTGCAAGGCTTCGATGGCGAGCCGGGCCGGCTCCCACTGCTGGCTACGCACCAGCTGAAGCGCCGCCTGCCAGTCCTGCAGTGTAGCCAGCAGAGCCGGGTCGAGCTGGGTACTCACCCCGAGTGGCTCGAAGATGGCCACCGGTTCATGCTTGCCTTTGACACGCACCAGATCAAGTTCGCGGTAGGCAAATTCCGGCGCAGCGGCACGCGTCAGGGCACCCACCGCGATCCCCACACCGTAGACCTTGGTAATGCCTTCCAGACGCGAAGCCAGATTCACCGCATCGCCCATCACCGTGTAGGCCCGCCGGATGCGCGAGCCCATGTCGCCCACATGCATCAGCCCGGAATTCACACCGATGCCGATTTTCAAGGCCGGCCAGCCGCGGGCCAGAAAGTCCGCATTCAGCCGCTGCGCGCTGGCCTGCATCAGCAAGGCGGTGGCCACGGCGCGACTGGCATGGTCGGCAAACGCCACCGGCGCGCCCCAGAACGCCATCACGGCGTCGCCAATGTACTTGTCGAGTGTGCCACGGTGACTGTCGCGGATGTCTTCCGACATCGCCGTTAGGTAGAGATTGATGTACTCGCGTAACTGCTTCGGGGTCAGCCCTTCGGAAATCGTGGTAAAGCCGCGCACATCGACAAACATCACCGTCAGCTCGCGGCTTTCGCCATCCATATTGTATTGTTCCGGGTCGGCGGCCATTTCGGCCACCAGTTCCGGCGCCACATACTCGCCAAAGCGCGATACCAGCGCCTGACCTTTGCGCACCTCGAAGAAATAACCCCAGGCCACGTTCAGCACAAACACCGCGAACAGTACGATCATCAGCATGGCCGAGTTGAACATCAGGTCCTGTACCCGGTACAGATACAGATTCAGTGCCACGCTGCTGGCCAGCACCGCCACCCCCAGCAATATCGAGCGCAGCGGCGAGAGCGTCGCCAGCGCCAGCCCCAATCCCAGGCCAAGCACTAGGATGGCGCCTGCCTCCAGCACGAACGCGGTATAGGGCCGCGATTTGAAGCGCTGGTCGAGAATCGACTTGATGATGTTGGCATGGATCTCCACCCCCGGATACTCGGGATTGACGGGGGTGGCGCGCAAGTCCACCAGCCCCGGGGCGGTGGTACCGATCAGCACCAGCGTGCCTTTCAGCAAAGACTGCGGCGCCCGCCCGGTCAGCACATCGGCCGCTGACACATAGCGGAAAGCGCCACCGGTGGGGCCACCGCGGCCACGGAACTGGACCACCGTACTCATCGCCTCGCCGACCGGAATCAGACGCTGTTTGCGCTGCGGCAGCAGAATGGTCAGGGCATCGTAGCCGCCGCTGTCGAGCTGGTTGCGCGATAGCTGGTCGACCGATTCGGTCAGCAGCGGTTTCACGGCCAGCGCATCGAGATACAGCATGCTGGTGGCCACCGCCAGCGAAGGATAGTAGGATTCGCCCACCTGCTGGATCAGGTAGGCATTGCGCACCACCCCGTCCAGATCGGTGACCACGGAAAAGCTGCCCGCACCGGCGGCAGCCTGCTGTAGCAGCGGCACATTGGCTTCGTAGCCAGCCGCGTTATAGGCCAGTAATTCCCGGCCGTTCAGGTCCGCTTCGCTGAACAGCGCTGCCGGGAGTGCCCCCTTGATCTGGTCCGGCGACAGATTAAAGCCCAGAATCACCGGCTGGCCCTGCAGGGCGCTGGCAAACAGGCCATCGTAGTCGAGCGCTGTTTTCAGGCTAGCCAGCTTGTCTCTGAGTTGCGGCACATCGCGCAGTTCGCGCTGCGACAATTTTTCCAGTACGCCATAACCGGAACTGGTGTCCGGCTCCGGGAAGGAAATATCGTAACCCACCGCTTTCACCTGATAGTGGACGGTGAGCTGACGGATCAGTTGTGCCTGGATGTTGCGGCTCCACGGAAAGCGCCCGAATTCGGTCAGCGATTTGCCGTCGATGTCGACGATGACGATGCGTGGATCGAGCTGCGGCGCTTCCAGCTTCATGCGTTCGCCGGCCAGCAGATTATCGAGCCGCACCACCGCATCGCTCTGCCAGACATTCAGCGCATACAACACCCCGAGCGCCGTCACCAGCGCACTCAGCAGCCAGCGCAGGCCGTACTTACTCAGCGTCTTGTTCCAGCTAGGTAACCAGGAGAAGGATGTCACTGAGGCACTCGCAGCGGGCAGATTCAGGGGGTGTAACCGGGAATGCGCGCTTCGTCGATCGCGTCGATCTGCCGTTCATCCATATTCTTATGGGCGAAATGCAGGTAGATTTTGCTACGGATGAAGATGTCGAACAGGTCCGGATCGATGTGGCCGTTGAGGGAAAAATTGCCAAGGATGTGCAGCGCTTCCGACAGCAGTTTGCCCTTTTTATAGGGCCGGTCGGCCGCCGTTAGCGCCTCGAAGATATCGGCAATCGCCATCAGCCGTGCCGGTACCGACATCTGCTCGCGGGTCAACCCGCGCGGATAGCCTTTTCCATCCATCCGTTCATGGTGGCCGCCTGCATATTCCGGCACATTCTTCAGATGTTTGGGCCACGGCAGCGCCTCCAGCATCTTGATGGTCATGGAAATATGGTTGTTGATCTGCTTGCGCTCGTCCTCGGTCAGGGTGCCGTACTTGATGGTCAGGTTCTGCACCTCGTTCGGACTGAGGAAATCCTGTTCGAGTCCGTCCGGCCCGCGCCAGCGGCGCCGGGCAATCTGGCGCACCCGTTCCTGATCGGCCGCCGCCATCGATTCGCCACCCACATTGGCCTGGCGGATAAAATCGCGTTCGGCGCGCAGCGTTGCCTGCACGCTGGCCAGTTCGGCATCGATGCTGGCGGCATCGCCCTGCCCCGCCAGCTTGCGTTGCAGCGCCGCGATCTCGGCGTCGCGCAACAGCACTTCGAAGCGGGTATCGACGGTGGCGATGCGATCGACGATGGTTTCCAGCTTGGTGGCTTTGTCGACGATGTGCACCGGCGTAGTAATTTTGCCGCAATCGTGCAGTAGACCGGCCAGCCACAATTCCTTGCGGTCCGCATCGGTCATGCGGAAGCCCGCCATAGGGCCGGTCTCGGTACGGTGCACCGCCTCGGCCAGCATCATGGTCAGTTCCGGCACGAACTGGCAATGCCGCCCCGTGTAGGGGGACTTGGCATCGATGCCGATATTGATCAGATTGACCAGCGATTCCAGCAGGTTTTCCAACTGGCCGATCAGGCGCTGGTGGGTCAGCGCCACGGCAGCCTGCGCCGCCAGCGCCTCGATGAACCGCTGATCGGTCTGGCTAAAGGCGCGGATCTCGCCCGTCTCTGTATCGAGCGCATTAATCAGTTGCAGCACGCCGACCAGTTCGCCCTCATGGTCACTCATCGGCACTGTCAGGAAGGATTGCGAATGGTAACCATGGGTCTGGTCGAATTTGACCATGCCGGAAAAGTTGAACACGTCCGCCTTGTAGACATCTTCGATATTCACGGACAGGCCGAAATGGGCCGCATAGGCTGCCACCGCCGCCAGATTTTTCTCGCCGCCGGCATCGTACAGAGGCACGCCGGGCGCTGTCACGGGCATACCGCTGACGCCGCCCTGATGGATTTTCAGGGTGCTATTGAACAGAATGGCAAACTCCAGCGTGCGCTGGTCTTCACTGGGCCGGTACAGCGTCCCGCCATCCGCATTGGTCATGCCGCGCGCCACCACCAGTATGCGCTCGAGCAAAGCATCGGTATCATGCCGCTTACCCAGTTCGACACTGAGTTCGATCAGTCGTTCCAGCCGCTGGGCGATTTGGGTTTGATTCAACTCGTGCATGGTTAGGCGATTCTCGACAGAGGAGGCTGGGCGCGCCACGGCTGCCACCAGCAGGGCAATAGTCAGAGTGTATCTTCAGTGCAAGCTGTTGTATAGGAAGAAATGATTAGCGTCACAAATTCGCCTAAAAGCCTGTCGGATTTTCCCAGTTGTCGTAAAAAAAAAGCTATCATCGCCCGAGGCGTCAGGCAAAGTACACAGGGAACAACACATGAAATTTACATTCTGGGGGGTGCGTGGATCAATTCCCTCGCCCGGTCCGCGTACCGCGCGCTACGGCGGCAACACCACCTGTATCGAAGTACGTAGCGATGACAACACCCTGATCATCCTCGATGGCGGCACGGGCATTTTTTCGCTCGCGCAGGCACTGCTGCAGCAGAAGAGCGGCGCCATCCACGCCAATATTTTCATCACCCACAGCCACTGGGACCACATCCACGGCCTGCCCTTCTTCACCCCGCTGTTCGTGCGCGATAGCCGGGTGCGCCTGCATGGTGCGATCGACCCGGACACCGGCAACGGCATCGAGCATGTGATGGGTGTGCAGTTGCAGAACAGCTATTTCCCGGTCAGCGAAACCCAGATGGATGCCACCATCGAATACCAGAATCTGGCCATCGATGAAGCCATCACGGTGGGCGATGCGCGGGTCCACAACGTGGTGATGAACCACCCCGCCACCGATCTGGGCTACCGCATCGAATCGGGCGGCAAAGCGCTGTTCTTCACGGGCGACCATGAGCCACTGTACAACCTGTATCCGGCCGAGCACAGCGAGCACGCCGCCTACGCCAGCTGGATGGCCGAGCGCAATGCCGCGATCGACGCGCGGGTCCGGGGCGTGGATGCACTGATCGCCGATTGCTCCTATACGCGCGACGAATATCCGGCCAAGCAGGGTTGGGGCCACGGCACCTTCGATTCGGCACTGGCGATGGCGCTGCGCTGCGGCGTCAAGGCGCTGTATTGCACCCACCACGAACCGACCCGCAGCGACACCGAACTGGAAGCCGTGTTTGCCGAAGTCATGGCGCGCCACGCCGGCCAGCTCGGTGAGCTGCAAGTGTTTCTGGCCTACGAAGGCATGCAGGTCGAGCTAGGCTGACGCGGCGGCGCGCCTTACTCGACGGTGCAGATTACCAGTTCCGGATCGGCGTTCAGGCGCACCGGAATGGTACTGCAGCCGACCCCGCGGCTAATAATCAGGTCGCCATTACCGGGCACCGCAATCCGGCCGTGATAGTGCAGCCGCGACACGGGCCCGAGCGGCCGTACCACCGGTGTGCCATCGGGCAGCGCAATCTGGCCACCATGGGTGTGGCCGGCAAAGCCGATCTGATAGCGCTGACCTGAGAGTTTCAGCAAGCCATCCGGTGCATGCACTAGCAGGATCCGCACCGCCCCGGCACGGGCAAAGGTCTGGCGGGCATTCGCCTCGCCCAGCCACGGGTCATCCATGCCGCACACCGACACCTGCTGGAACGGCGCTGGCAGGCCGACCGCGCGGTTCACCAGCATCTGCACCCCGGCCTGCGCGAACAGGCTGGTAATCCGGGTTTCGTCGGTAGCCAGATCATGGTTGCCCAGCACGGCAAATTTTCCCAGCGGCGCATGGCAGGCGGCCAGTCCTGCGCACAAGGCACCCGCATGGTGCGCAGGACCGGACACATAATCGCCGCCCAGCAGCAACAGGTCGGGCTGCTCGGCTTGCAGATGGGCGAACAGTTCGGCGAAGATGGCCGGATGGGTCGCCGGCCCGGCATGAAAATCCGAGGCAAACGCGATTTTCAGGGGACGCGCCAGACGCTGGCGCTCTGGCAGCTTTAGCGTGTGACGCACCACCCCGACGTGACCGTGCAAGCCGCAGCGATAGGTCAGCGTACGCAGCACCCCGCCCAGCAACAGCCATTGCGAGCAGATTTGCGACCAACGCTTGCGGGGCGGAGGGTATTTGCTTCGAGGTACAGTCATCAGACGGTCGGACCGGGAAAAATCAGGGAAAAGTCAGGCAACCATCCGCGCAGGGCGGCAGGCTGCGGCGCCAACGGGCAGTCCGCGAGCGCATGATAGCCGATTCGGCACAGGCTTGCCGAATGCGGCAACGCCGCCCGCAGGCGTCAGCCCCGGGCGGCGTTGCGAAATACCGCGCTAGGCACAGCACGAGGCTGCGCCAGCAGTCCTTACATGATGCGCTGGGCGACCCACCAGGCGATCGCCGCCACAAAGGCGGAGGCCGGAATGGTGAACACCCAGGCCCAGACGATGTTACCGGCCACGCCCCAGCGTACCGCCGACATCTTCTGCGACGAGCCGACCCCGACGATGGCGCCGGTGATGGTGTGGGTAGTCGACACCGGCACACCGAAGTGGCTGGCGATCAGCAGGGTAATCGCGCCACCGGTTTCGGCGCAGAAACCACCGACCGGTTTCAGCTTGGTGATTTTCTGGCCCATGGTTTTCACGATGCGCCAGCCACCGAACAGGGTGCCGACCGAGATCGCCGTGTAGCAGGAAACAATCACCCACATCGGTGGCTCGGACGCCGTGGCCGATACCTGACCAACGGCAATCAGCAGCATCCAGATGATACCGATGGTTTTCTGCGCATCGTTACCACCGTGACCGAGGCTATAGGCAGCGGCCGACACCAGTTGCAGGCGACGGAACCAGCCATCCACACGGCGCGGCGTGGAGCGCACAAACACCCATGACACCAGCAGCATGATCAGCGAGCCGAACACGAAACCCATCAACGGCGACAGCACAATCCATTTCACGGTTTTCAGCAGACCGTCACCGATCAGCGCGCTGGTACCGGACTTGGCGACTGCCGCGCCCACCAGGCCGCCGATCAGGGCGTGCGAAGACGAGGATGGAATACCGTAGTACCAGGTAAACAGATTCCAGACGATGGCGCCGACCAGCGCACCGAAGATCACGTACTGGTCAACCACGCCGGGGTCGATGGTGCCCTTGCCGACGGTGCCGGCCACGTGCAGACCGACCACGAAAATCGCGGTAAAGTTAAACAGCGCGGCCATGGCCACCGCCGTTTGCGGCTTCAGAACGCCGGTCGACACGACGGTGGCGATCGCATTGGCGGCATCATGGAAGCCGTTCATGAAGTCGA
Organism: Oxalobacteraceae bacterium; assembly: GCA_027490725.1. Classification (GTDB taxonomy): domain Bacteria; phylum Pseudomonadota; class Gammaproteobacteria; order Burkholderiales; family Burkholderiaceae_D; genus Rugamonas. The sequence goes on along the minus strand of JAIXXN010000019.1, from coordinate 64,766 downwards.
ACACCAGTGCCAGCGCAATCAGGAGCCCCAGCACATAGATGCTGATTTGTAGGGTATGCATAGTGGATTATTCTTGATTGTTATTATGCGTTTTCGACGATGATGCCTTCGATGATGTTGGCCACATCTTCGCAACGGTCGGTCACGGTTTCCAGAATTTCGTAGATAGCCTTCATCTTGATCAGATTGCGCACGTCCGGTTCGTCACGGAACAGTTTCGACATGGCAGCACGCATCACGTGGTCGGCGTCCGATTCCAGACGGTCGATCTCTTCGCAGATGGCAACGATCTGGCGCGAGTTGTCCATATTGTGCAGCAGTGCTACAGCGTCGCGCACTTTCTCGGCGCAGGCCAGTACCAGTTCGGCCAGACGCTTGGCTTCCGGGGTCACCGAATGCAGGTCGTACAGCGACACGGTCTGGGCCGCATCTTCCAGCAGATCCAGAATGTCGTCCATACGCGTCACCAGCTTGTGGATGTCGTCGCGGTCGATCGGGGTGATGAAGGTCTTGTGCAGCAGGTCGACCGTCGCGTAAGTAATTTTGTCAGCTTGTTTTTCGATGCTTTCGATCGCGTGCACGCGATTTTCCAGATCGTCAAAATTGGACATCAGCCCCAGCATCTCTTTTGCACCTTTGACGCACAGGTCGGCGTGCTGGTTAAACAGGTCAAAAAATTTGCCCTCGGTGGGCATCAAACGTCCAAACATTGTATTCTCCGTTCATTAAGTACTGCAGATCGCCGTCCCAGGGGTACAGGACGGCGTAAAGATTAATCACCCTGATACAGGGCCAGGTTACCGACGTAGTTACCAAACTTGGTGTACTGGCCGATCCAGGTCAGACGTACCGCACCGATCGGGCCGTTACGCTGCTTACCGATAATGATCTCGGCCGTTCCCTTATCGGGCGAGTCGGGGTTATAGACCTCGTCGCGATACAGGAAAATAATCACGTCCGCGTCCTGCTCGATAGCGCCGGATTCGCGCAAGTCGGACATGACGGGACGTTTGTTGGGGCGTTGCTCAAGCGAGCGGTTCAACTGGGACAGCGCAATCACCGGGCACTGCAGCTCTTTGGCCAGGCCTTTCAGGGAACGCGAAATCTCGGAAATTTCCGAGGCGCGGTTATCGCCCTGGGTGGAGCCCGTCATCAGTTGTAAATAGTCGACGATGATCAGACCGAGTTTGCCGCACTGGCGCGACAGACGACGCGCACGGGCGCGCATCTCGATCGGATTCAAGGCCGGGGTTTCATCAATGAACAACTGCGCGTCGTTCATTTTCTGGATGGCGTGGGTCAGACGGGGCCAGTCTTCGTCGAGCAGACGGCCGGTACGCAGGCGGTGCTGGTCGAGTTGACCGACCGAACCCAGCATACGCATGGCCAGCTGGGCGCCGCCCATCTCCATCGAGAAGATCGCCACGGGCAGACCGGCTTCGATGGCAACGTTTTCGCCGATATTCACGGAGAATGCGGTTTTACCCATGGATGGACGACCGGCGACAATCACCAGATCGCCCGGTTGCAGACCGGAGGTCATACGGTCGAGATCGATGAAGCCGGTTGGCACGCCGGTAATTTCCGACTGGTTTTCACGCGAGTACAGTTCGTCGATACGTTCCACCACTTGCGTCAGCAGCGGCTGGACTGGGGTCCAGCCGGCGGCGCCGCGGGCGCCCTGCTCGGCAATGGCGAAAATCTTCGATTCCGCCTCGTCCAGCATCTGTTTGACTTCCTTGCCCTGCGGACTGAAGGCCTGGCCGGAAATCTCGTCGGCGACCGTAATCAGCTGGCGCAGAATGCTGCGATCGCGCACGATCTCGGCATAACGGCGGATGTTCGCCGCCGATGGCGTATTTTGCGCCATCGCATTCAGGTAGGCCAGCCCGCCCACATCTTCGGCCTTGCCGAGCTGGGTCAGGGTTTCGAACACGGTAATCACGTCGGCCGGGCGCGAGCCATTGATCATCTTGACGATCTGCTCGAAGATGATGCGGTGGTCGTAGCGATAGAAGTCTTCCGGATGCATCATATCCGCGATGCGGTCGAACGCGGCATTGTCGCGCAACAGGCCGCCTATGACGGACTGTTCTGCTTCGATGGAATGCGGCGGGACGCGGAGCGAATCGATTTGCGGATCGGAGGGGGCGTTCATGGCGCGAATTATACCTGCTTGTGCAGTACTACAGAATCATGACAAGAAAAAAGCCGGGCGAACCCGGCTTTTTTCAAAGATGTTGCAAAACTAGCAGTGCGTTGCCACCCAGCCAGTTTTCAGCAGCGACTGAGGTGACGAATTAAGCAGCTTCGCCGACCACAGCAACGGTCACTTCCACCAGAACGTCGGTGTGCAGCGACACGCTTACTGGGTGCTCGCCAACGGTCTTCAGAGGACCGGTAGGCATACGCACAGCAGCTTTTTCAACAGCGAAACCAGCTTTGCTCAGGGCTTCAGCGATGTCGAAGTTGGTCACGGAGCCGAACAGACGGCCGTCCACGCCCGCTTTTTGCGAAACGTTCACGGTCATGCCGTTCAGTTTTTCGCCTTGAGCTTGAGCAGCAGCCAGCTTTTCAGCAGCAGCTTTTTCCAGTTCAGCGCGTTTTACTTCGAATTCTGCAACAGCAGCAGCGGTAGCGCGGCGAGCCATTTTTTGCGGAATCAGGAAGTTACGTGCGTAACCGTCTTTAACTTTAACGACTTCGCCCAGGTTGCCCAGGTTGACGACTTTTTCTAACAGAATGATTTGCATAGTTCTTCTCCAGGATCTTATCTAGACGACGCAATTAAGCGTTGTGCAGATCGGTGTAAGGCAGCAGCGCGAGGTAACGCGCGCGTTTGATGGCGGTGTCCACTTGGCGCTGGTAGTGCGCTTTGGTACCGGTCAGACGTGCTGGCATGATTTTGCCGTTTTCCTGGACGAAGTCTTTCAGGGTGTCGACGTCTTTGTAGTCAACTTGTTCAACGTTTGCAGCGGTGAAGCGGCAGAACTTCTTACGTTTGAACAGTGGGTTTTGTTGCTTACGCTTTTCTTTCAGCTTGAGCTTGTTTTTGTCGAACTTTTTACCGAATGCCATTTTAGGCTCCTGTATCTAAATTGAGCTGTCCGAGACAGCACTAAAATCAATGATGTGAAACACCAGGCTTTTGCTATTGCGGTTTTTCTTATTCAGAAAACCAGTGAACTGATACAGCCCTGCCAGTGGCGCCTGATGAAACCGGTCTGAAATCTCGCCCGCAGCAACTGCGGAAATTTCAAACTCGCTCAACCGGGCAATGCCTGCCTCGACCTGCTGCGACCGGTGCTGGAGTACAGCATTCACGATCGGCATACCGGCCGGGGTGTAGCGCAAGGCGTCCCGTTCGGCGATCAGGGCAATGAACTGGAGCTGATTCAGCTCGCTTCCTTTAGCAATTAGGCCGCTGGGGCAGCAGCAGCTGCTGGGGCTTCGGCGCGATGCGATTTCGCTGCATCTTCACGTTGTACCGACTTCATCATCGGCGAAGGAGCGGTTTCCGCTTTCTTCATCTTGACGGTCAGGTGACGCAGCACGGCATCATTGAATTTGAAGGCGGTTTCCAGCTCGACCAGGGTCTCGTTGTCGCATTCGATGTTCAGGCAGATGTAGTGTGCTTTGGCCAGTTTCTGGATCGAGTAAGCCATTTGACGACGGCCCCAATCTTCAACACGGTGTACGTTACCACCACGGGTCGTTACGGATGCTTTGTAACGTTCGATCATGGCAGGCACTTGCTCGCTTTGGTCCGGGTGGACGATAAATACTATTTCATAGTGACGCATGCAAACTCCCTTAAGGACTGTGAATATGCCCACCCTGGCGTCAAGACAGGTGTGGGAAGAGGTAAGCCTGCGACTATAGCAGCTTTTCCGGCAGAATGCCAGCCCCCTCCCCTCCCCGACCTTTATCTGCGAGGTCCGCAAGCCGCAACGGCTAGCGCGGTTCCAGTTCGGCTCGCCACTTGACGGAAATCAAACCCGGGCGATCTTCGATCAAAGAGTCTTGGCTTTAACCATAGAATTACTTTTCGAAATCAAATGTTTATTTTTGAAGTATTGCACTTCTGATTAAGCAGGGATTGCCAGCGCCGGGCATCGGCGTTTATACCAAAAGGGAAAATTATCATGATCGAACATGTTGCAAAAGTGGCCCTGCCAGTTTTTTCCGGCTTCTGGCTGGATTTTCTTAATTTACTTATAACAATCGCTAAATTTTTTAACTGGTAGCGCAATTCATTGAGCGAATGACTGCCTCCCCAAAGAACCGGGGAGGCTAGTCTCGTCGCGGCGCGATCGGCTAGAGAACCGGGGTCAGATCCGACATCCGGACACGAACTGAGCGGTGAAAGTGTCGGGGCTGGAGACTATCGGAATGGATTAGCGACATGCAATTTGAATATCATACTGACCGGCCTTTACGCCTTTGCGATAGCTAAAAGTACAGGTGCGAATGATGTCAGGCAGTCGCCGGGATAATGTTATTTCATTATGTGCCCCGTAACCGCACTCAAGCCACTTCCCCTCAGGAAATTCGCGGCCAAGATCATAGGTATAAGACCATTGCTGCTTGCCCGGCTTGAAAGTGTACTCAGCCAAATCAGCATGACGCTCGGGCGGACCACCAATCGGCGCGGCAGAGTTTAAATAGAGCTCTGAAGAAACGTAGACCTGCCAGCCTTGGGAGGCTATCGTCGGCGCACTCGATGTAATGGGAACTGACGGCGGGCACACTGACGGCATCGAGGCGGGTGGCTGCGATACAAGAGCACCAGCAACTGCAACCAGCGGACTCAACACTGCCACGCAATAGCTGAGCATGACCATCGAAAATGCCCGCCACACGAAATAGTCTGAAGTCTTCATTGCCGACTACTGCATCACAAAAAAAGCGTCCGCATTATCATTCGGAAATCTCCTGATCTTCAAGCTCACTCACTTTTTCATAGGTGTAAGGCACTTTGCGCTCCTTTTGCACCTGACATTCACGAACAGCGGAAGTGCCAATTTATGCCGATCTGAAACAGCCAGTTTTACGCTACAGCAAGCCCAACGGAAAAGAACATCAGAAGTCCGACTATCCGGCCGACGCATCGCTCATGAATTTATTTCGCTCAAAGCAACAAATCCCCTTGCATTTCGCGCCACACTGTACAAAAATACAGACTGTCTATATCCACAGGCTTACCGCACTCTATGATCAAGCTCACCGCACGGCAGGAACAGATCCTTAATCTGATCAAGGATGCCATCGAAAACACCGGTTTCCCGCCGACCCGCGCCGAAATTGCCAACGAACTGGGCTTCAAGTCGGCCAATGCTGCCGAGGAACACTTGCAGGCACTGGCGCGCAAGGGCGCGATTGAAATTGCCGCCGGCACCTCGCGCGGCATTCGCCTGCTGGGCGCGCATGCCGATGTGCCGGCGTCGAAGATTCCCGCCGCGCTGATGATGTCGCTGCCGCTGATCGGGCGCGTGGCCGCCGGCTCGCCCATGCTGGCGCAGGAAAATCTGGAAACCAGTTACAACGTCGATCCAGCCATGTTCGCCTCCAAACCTGACTACCTGCTGAAAGTGCGCGGCGAGTCGATGCGCGATGCCGGCATCATGGATGGCGACCTGCTGGCCGTGAAGAAAGTCGACAGCGCCAAGAATGGCCAGATCGTGGTGGCCCGGATTGGCAACGACGTCACCGTCAAGCGTTACCGCAAGACGGGCAATAGCATCGAACTGCTGCCGGAAAATCCTGATTTCAAAATCATCAAGGTCGATCCGGAAGCTGACGAGTTCGCACTCGAAGGGCTGGCCGTGGGCCTGATGCGCAGCTGGCACTAAGCGCGCGCATAAAAAAGGGGCTGCTGCAGATGGCAACATCTGCAGCAGCCCCTTGTCACATCCGGCCGTCGCGTGGGCCGACCAGACGCTTAGGCAGCGTTCAGCGCATTGCTGAAATCGGCCAGCAAGTCATCGGTGTCTTCGATACCAACCGAGACCCGGATCAGCGATTCCGCAATCCCCATCGAGGCACGGCGTTCGGCGCCCATCTCGTAGAAGATGGTGTGCGCCACGGGAATGATCAGGGTACGGGTGTCACCCAGATTCGAAGCCGGAATCGCCAGTTGCAGACGATTCAGGAAATCGAAGCAATCGATGCCATCTTTCAGTTCGAAACTCAACAAGGAACCATAGGCGCGGAACAGCTCGCCGGCGAGCGCGTGCTGCGGATGCGAAGCCAGTCCCGGGTAGTAGACCGCCGCCACCCGCTCGTCGGCTTCCAGCAGACGAGCCAGTGCCAGCGCGTTGGCGCAGGTACGCTCCATGCGCAAGGCCAGCGTTTCCGCACCCACGGCAATGTGGTGCGCCGCTTCCGGCGCCAGCGAGGCGCCGAAATCGCGCAGGCCTTTGGCGCGGATCTGCGCCAGCCCCCACTGTTTCGGCGCGGCTTTCTTGTAGTTCTCGTAGATGTTCGGGAAGCGCGTCCAGTCGTATTCACCGGTATCGGTCAGGCTGCCACCGAGCGCATTGCCGTGACCGCAGATCGATTTAGTTAGCGCATTCACCACCAGCCCGGCACCAACGGCTTTCGGGCGGAACAGATACGGCGTGGTCATGGTGTTGTCGACGATGTAGAGAATGCCGCGCTCGCGGCACAACGCACCGATGCGTGCCAGATCGGCGATCTGGGTACGCGGATTGGCGATGGTTTCCACAAACACCACGCGGGTCTGCTCGGTGATCGCCGCCGCCACCGCCGCCACATCAGTCGCGTCGACGAAGGACACGGCCACGCCTTGCGCCATGCTGGTCTGCCACAGGCTGTTGGTATTACCGAACAGGAAAGCCGACGACACCACATGGTCACCGGCGCGCAGCAGCGACTGGAACACGGCGCCTATCGCGCCCATGCCGGTGGCGAAGCACAGGGTACCGACGCCCTGCTCCATCTGGTTGACTTTATCTTCTAGCGCGGAGATGGTCGGATTGCCCTGGCGGCCGTAACGGAAGCCCGGCTCCTTGCCCTGGAACACCGAAGCCAGTTGACGCGCATCGGTATAACCGAAGGCGACCGAGGTGTGGATGGGTTTGTGCAGGGAACCGTGCTCGATGCCTTTGCGGCGATCGTTGTGCAGAATGGTGGTGGTAAAGCCGTAGTTTTTCTGGTCGTTCATGGGTGCAGATTCAAAAAAAAAGCCCGGTACAGCAGCGGCTGTACCGGGCGCGGGATCAGCCTTCGGCTGCCGCGAGATTCAGATTCAGTTGCGAGCGGCCCGCGTCTTCCGGCTTGCCCGCTTTCGGATTGTGACGCGCGTATTCCAGCTTATCCAGATAGTCTTTCGAGATATCGCCAGTGACATACACACCGTCAAAGCAGGACGCTTCGAAATTCTGCAGCGCCGGATTGACATCGGAAATGGCGCGTTTCAATGCGTCGATATCCTGATACACCAGCGCATCGGCGGTAATTTCGCGGCACACTTCTTCCGTGGTACGGCCGTAAGCGATCAGCTCGTCACGGGTCGGCATGTCGATGCCGTACACGTTCGGGTAGATCACCGGTGGCGCGGCCGACGCGAAGATGACTTTTTTGGCACCAGCTTCGCGCGCCATCTGGACGATTTCACGGCTGGTGGTACCACGCACGATGGAGTCATCCACCAGCAACACCACTTTGTCCTTGAACTCGCTGGCAATCGCATTCAGTTTCTGGCGCACGGATTTTTTACGTGCAGCCTGACCCGGCATGATGAAGGTGCGACCGATGTAACGGTTCTTGATGAAGCCTTCGCGGTATTCCACGTTTAGTGCCAGTGCCAGCTGGATCGCAGCCGGACGCGAGGAGTCGGGAATCGGCATCACCACATCGATTTCGCCGTCCTTGAATTCGCGTTTGATTTTCTCGGCCAGATACTCGCCCATTTTCAGACGGGTGGCGTACACCGAAGCGCCGTCGATCACGGAGTCCGGACGGGCCAGATACACGAACTCGAACACGCACGGGTTCAGGGTCGGGTTATCGGCGCACTGACGGCTGTGCAGATTCATGTCCAGATCGATGAACACGGCTTCGCCAGGCGCGATGTCGCGCACAAAGCGGAAGCCCATGCCTTCCAGTGCCACCGATTCCGAGGCCACCATGTATTCGGTGCCTTGCGGAGTTTCGTTGGCGCCCAGGCACAGCGGACGGATACCGAACGGATCGCGGAAGGCCAGCAGGCCAACGTCGGCGATCTGCGCCACGGCAGCGTAACCACCGCGCACGCGACGGTGCAGCACGGCTACCGACTTGAAGATGGTGTCGGCATCAATCGAAATGCCGACCGTGGCTTTCTGGATTTCGTGCGCCAGCACGTTCAGCAGCACTTCCGAGTCGGAATCAGTGTTGATGTGGCGACGGTCGATCTTGAACATTTCCTGCTTCAACTGTTCCCAGTTGGTCAGATTACCATTGTGCGCCAGCGTGATACCGTACGGCGCATTGACGTAGAACGGTTGCGCCTCTTCTTCGCTCGAAGAGCCGGCGGTCGGATAACGGCAGTGGCCGATACCCGAGTTACCTTGCAGCGTACGCATATTGCGGGTACGGAAAACGTCACGCACCAGGCCATTGGCCTTGTGCATGGCGAACATGCTGCTGTGATTGGTCGCAATACCCGCCGCATCCTGACCGCGGTGCTGCAGCAGCAGCAAGGCGTCATACAGCAATTGATTGACAGGTTGATGGGAAACGACGCCGACGATGCCACACATGATGTTGCTCCTGGACTGGTACTACAGATTTAAAGACTTCAAAAATTCACATGCTGCGCCAACGCAGCAGGTAGCAAGGGTTTGACGCTATGTGCCAGCGTCTCCGCATACGGGCTCAGGCGCGCTTCGCGCCAGAAAGCCTGCTGCGGCAGCGACGTCATGCCGGCCAGAATCACCACGGTGAGCACGATCAGCAGACCGCGCAGCATACCGAACACAACGCCCAGCAAACGATCAGCCCAGCTCAGACCGCCAGCTTCCAGCACTGCGCTCAGCGCTTTGGCCAGCAAGCCCGTCAACAGCCGGGTTGCAATAAACAGGGCAATAAATGCCAGAATCAGGCGCAACACTTCGCCCGGCACGGCCGGTGGCAGCATCTGCCCCAGCGTGGCCGCATACGCATTGGCGACCACGAAGGCGGCCACCCAGCCCACCAGCGACAGCACTTCCCGCACCAGTCCGCGCATCAGACTGATCACAACCGAAGCCCCCAGTACCAGCAGCACCAGATAGTCGAAAATGGTCACGCTGCGCGATCCCGATGCTTACTGCGCTTCCACGCGGCCACTCAGGCCCATGGCGCTCAATTTGGCGCGGACTTTCTCCGCTTCATCCTTGTTGCCGAACGGGCCGACACGGATCCGCGTGCGGTCACCGGACGGCGTTTTTTCCGTAAACGAATTGATGCCAGCCTTCTTCAGCTTGTCACGTAATTCTTCTACTTTGTCATGATCGGCCAGTGCCGCCACCTGCAGCACGAATTTCTGAGTACTCTCGGCGGCAACCGGCGCCACCGACGCTGCGGCCGGGACAGCGGGCGTCTTGACCACCGTTGGCGCTGGCGCAGGTGCCGGCACGACTTTGGCGGCGCTCTTGCCTTCGAGAATGGCCAGTGCGCGTGCATCTTCGCCGGCCTTGCCGTCACTTGCGCCGCCCGGCTTGGCATTGTCGCCAGCCTGCTTGGCGGCCGCAGCGCGGGCCTTGGCTTCGGCAGCGGCCTTCACTTCGGCCGTTTTGCGTTCCACTTCCAGCTTGTAATCAGCATCCTGACGGGCTTGCGCTTCGGCGCGCGCCTCACGCTCCTGCCGGGCACGGATGATGGATTCGGAACGGGCCCGCGAATCCGAGCGCAATTCCGGCTCGGCCTGCGTGTTGTCGACCCGTAGCGGTGCTACGGCAGCCGGGGTCGCAGCAGCATTGGCCGCTGCCGGCGCGGTAATGGTGGCCGCCGCCTTTAGCGACAGCGGCGTGGTGCCGCCCTTGCCCGCATCGACCAGTTCTTCTCGTGCATCGAGTGCCGCCGCCGGTGCGACCGCCCCCACGCTCACGCCGGTATCAGCGGCCCGGTCTTTCGGAGGAATTCTGATGTCAATATCGGACGCCAGTGGCTTGGGCTCCGAATCGAGCACCATCGGCAAACCGATCGCCACGCCCAGCGCCAGCGCAATCGCGCCCACCAGCCGACGGCGGGCACGCTTCTTCTCCGGCAGCATCGAGTCGTCGGCGTCACGGCCACGCCCCTTGCCATTGGCCGAGGAGGCGCGCTTGGAGCGGCTCATCGTCTGCTCGTCGGCGCTGCTGTAATAGCCGCTATCCTGACCAGCAGTATCTTGCTTGTTTTTACCGAGTTTCGAGAACAAGCCCATGCGTGTTTCAGTCCTGTGCGTTCAGTGTAAAGCGGATTTTCGCGCCGCCATGACACCGGCGACAGTGAGGAAAGATCCAAAGACCACAATTCTATCATTCTCCCCGGCCCGGCTGATGGCATTTGCGTACGCCGAGGCCGGATCATCGAAGCTCGTAATGCTGCGTTCCTCGCGTTCCGGCTGCACCGCCTGCACTTTGGCAGCCAGTTCCGCAGCACTGGCCGAGCGTGGCGAGGGCAGCGTGGCCAGACACCAGTGATCGACATGTTCGGACATGGCAGCGATCACGCCATCGATATCCTTGTCATGCATGCAGCCGAATACCGCGTAGGTGTATGGGTGATAGCCCATATTGCCGAGGTTCTGGTTGAGGGCGGCCGCCGCATGGGGATTGTGCGCCACATCGAGGATCACGCTAGGGCGGCCCGGCAAGACCTGGAAGCGCCCCGGCAATTCCACCGTCACCAGCCCGGTACGCACTTCCTGCGCGCCGACCGGCAATTCCAGTCGCAGCGCTTCGAGTGCTGCCAGCGCGGCACAGGCATTCAGGATCTGGTTGGCACCACGCAGGCTAGGATAGGCCAGCGAATTGCGTCGCTGGCTGCGTCCGCCGTAGTTCCATTGCTGCTTGTCGCCCGAATAATTGAAGTCGCGTCCCATCAGCCACAGGTCGGCACCGATCGCCTGTGCATGGTCGATCAGCGCTTGCGGCGGCACCGGGTCGGAGCAGATTGCCGTTTTACCGGCGCGGAAGATACCAGCCTTTTCAAAGCCGATCGCTTCGCGGGTGTCGCCCAGATAATCGGTATGATCAATGTCCACACTGGTGACGATGGCCACGTCGGCATCAACGATGTTGACGGCATCGAGTCGCCCGCCCAGCCCTACTTCCAGAATCACCACATCCATGCCGGCACCAGCGAGCAAGTGCATGATGGCCAGTGTGGTGAATTCGAAGTAGGTCAGCGGCGTGTCGCCACGCACGGCTTCCACGGCATCGAAGGCTGCCACCAGCGCGGCATCACTGGCCAGTTCGCCGTTGACACGGGCCCGCTCGTTAAAGTCAAGGAAGTGCGGCTTGATGTACAGACCTACTTTGTAGCCGGCGCGCAGCAGCACCGATTCCAGCATGGCACAGGTCGAGCCTTTGCCATTGGTGCCGGCGACCATGATCACGGGGCAGTTGAAGGCCAGTTGCAAGCGTTGTTTGACGGCCAGAACACGGTCCAGCCCCATATTGATGACGGTTTCGGCATGGCGCGCTTCAAGCAGCGCGAGCCAGTCGGACAGATTGCTGGGAGTAGTTGGGGAGGTAGGCATGATGGTGACTCAGAATGGAAAACGGCGCGCAGGCCGGATGATATCCGATTGCGCGCCGCTGCGTGGCAAAGCCAGCGAATTTTACGCCAGCAAATTAAACCGCGATGTTAAGCCAGTGCAGTAAGCCTGTGCATTAAGCCAATACTTCAGCTGCCTGATTCTGCAGCAGGGCCAGCAGACGGGCGATTTCTTCGCGCATCTTGCGACGGTCGACGATCATGTCGACCGCACCCTTGGTGACCAGGAACTCGGAACGCTGGAAGCCTTCCGGCAGTTTTTCCCGTACCGTGTTTTCGATCACGCGCGGGCCGGCAAAGCCGATCAGCGCCTTCGGTTCGGCAATCACCACGTCGCCCATGAAGGCGAACGAGGCCGAAACGCCGCCCATGGTCGGGTCGGTCAGCACACTGATGAATGGGAGTTTCTTTTCCGACAACTTGGTCAGCATGGCGGTCGTTTTTGCCATCTGCATCAGCGACAGCAGACCTTCCTGCATACGCGCACCACCGGTGGCGGTAATGCAGACGAACGGCACTTTCTGCTCCAGCGCGACTTGCGCGCCGCGCACGAAGCGCTCGCCCACGACCGAACCCATCGAGCCGCCCATAAATTCGAACTCGAAGCACGCCACCACCACTGGCAGACTCATAATCGAGCCGCCCATGACGATCATCGCGTCGGTTTCACCGGTCGCTTCCATGGCCTGCTTGAGGCGGTCAGGGTATTTTTTGCTATCTTTGAATTTCAGGGTATCGACCGGCAGCGTGTCCATGCCGATCTCGTAGCGGCCACCGGCGTCGAACAGGCTGTCCAGACGTTCGCGGGCGCGGATACGCATGTGATGGTCGCATTTCGGGCAAACATGCAGATTCGATTCCAGATCGGTACGGTACAGCACGGCTTCGCAGGACGGGCATTTCACCCACAGGCCTTCGGGCATGGTCTTGCGTGCGGCAGCGTCAGAACGCTGGATTCGTGGGGGCAGCAGTTTTTCCAACCAACTCATAAATTCTCCTTACAGCTAACTTGTGGCCGAAGTGTAGCCGTTTCTTGCCCCTCTGTCGAACGTTGCGCTACATTAATTTTTCGGTTTCGTCATGTTTTTACCCCCGCTTTAGAGTAAACCCCCTATAGTCACCCGGCATTATCCGGCGCAAAAATCCCCGAATCACAGTGAACGCGTACCCAGACTGCGCAATATTTCCCAATTGCAACTCGATTGTCATCTGGGGGTTCCGCCCTCACCTTTCAGCATAGTCAGTCGTGCACTATGCAGCAAGGTGAGCCGCAGATTTGATGCACGCCAAAGGCGTGCCGGGTGACGTTTAGCTGCGTTTAGGCATCGAGCGCGCTACGGATACCGGCCACAAAACTGGTCACGGCCGCCACAGCATGCTCTGCGCCAACGGTTTCGATTTCCTGGATGATACGGCTACCGATCACCACCGCATCAGCCACTTCGGCCACGGCACGCGCCGTCGCACCGTCACGGATGCCGAAACCGACCCCGATCGGCAGCGCCACGTGCTGGCGGATCGCCTTCAGGCGCTCGGCCACTTGCACCGTATCGATATTGCCTGCGCCCGTCACGCCCTTCAGCGAGACGTAGTAGCTGAAACCGCCACCGACCTTGGCCACTTGCGCAATCCGTGCTTCGGTCGAGGTTGGCGCCAGCAGGAAGATCAGATCCAGCCCGGCGGCCCGCATGGCGGCCGAAAATTCTTCGCACTCTTCCGGCGGATAATCGACCACGATGGCACCATCGGCACCGGCGGCCTGCGATTCGGCGATGAAGCGCGCTGCACCGATGCGCTCGATCGGATTGGCGTAGCCCATCAGCACCACCGGGGTGTGCTGGTTGGTCTTGCGGAATTCCGCCACCATGGCAAACACATCGAGAATACCGACGCCCTGCGCCAGCGCCCGTTCACAGGCGCGCTGGATCACCGGGCCTTCGGCCATCGGGTCGGAAAACGGTACGCCGAGTTCCAGAATGTCGGCACCACCGGCCACCATGGCATGCATCAGCGGCACGCTCAGGGCGGGCGACGGATCACCGGCAGTAATAAAAGTAATCAGGGCAGTTTTGTTCTGCTCTTTAAGACGGGCAAAAGTACTGGCGATCTGGGACATGCTGGCTCCTTAATTAAAATTCAAACCCATACGTTCAGCGACCGTATGCATGTCCTTGTCGCCGCGGCCCGACAGGTTAGCCAAAATCATCTGATCGGCCGGCAGCGTCGCTGCCAGCTTGAAGGCATAGGCCAGCGCGTGCGCCGACTCCAGTGCCGGGATGATGCCCTCGATATGGCAGCAATCATGGAACGCTGCCAGCGCTTCTTCGTCCGTGATGGACACATATTCGGCGCGCCCGATATCTTTCAGGAACGCGTGTTCCGGTCCGACGCCCGGATAATCGAGACCGGCCGAGACCGAATGGGTCTCGATAATCTGGCCATTTTCATCCTGCAGCAGATAGGTACGGTTGCCATGCAACACGCCCGGATAACCTTTGCTCAGCGAGGCCGAGTGCTTGTGGCCGTCCAGCCCTTCGCCAGCCGCTTCCACACCGATCAGACGCACCTGCTTCTGATCGATATACGGATAGAAAATCCCCATCGCGTTGGAACCGCCACCGATACAGGCCACCACATAATCAGGCTGGCGTCCCGTCATTTCCGGCATCTGCAGCAGACACTCTTCACCGATCACGGACTGGAAGTCGCGCACCAGCATCGGGTAAGGATGCGGGCCGGCCACGGTGCCGATGATGTAGAAGGTGTTTTCGATATTGGTCACCCAGTCGCGCATGGCTTCGTTGAGCGCATCCTTGAGGGTTTTCGAACCGGATTCCACCGGCACCACGGTGGCGCCCAGCAGTTTCATGCGGTACACGTTCTGGGCCTGACGTTTGACGTCTTCGCTGCCCATATAGACCACGCATTCCAGTCCGAAACGGGCGCAGATGGTGGCCGTTGCCACGCCATGCTGACCGGCACCGGTTTCGGCGATGATGCGGGTTTTGCCCATGCGGCGTGCCAGCAGCGCTTGCCCGATCACATTGTTAATTTTGTGGGCGCCCGTGTGGTTCAGGTCTTCGCGTTTGAAGAACACTTGCGCACCGCCAGACTGTGCCGACCAGCGCTTGGCATGGTAGATCGGCGAGGGACGGCCGACAAAGTGCTTGAGTTCGTAGCGGAATTCTTCGAGGAATTCGGGATCGTGGCTGTACTGTTCGTAGGCGCGATTCAGTTCGGCCAGGGCGAAGGTCAGGGTTTCGGCGACAAAAGCGCCGCCGTAGGGGCCGAAGTGGCCACGGGCATCGGGAAATTCGTAATCTTTAGCGTGAAACAGGGGCTGCGCTGGCGCATTCATGGTGGGTTTCTCTTTCAATAAAGTCATCTCCGGCGCGCACCGCTGCAATGAATGCAGCAATCTTGCGGCCATCCTTGATCCCCTTGGCCGCTTCGACACCACTGCTGATGTCGACGGCATAGGGGCGTACAACGCGCACTGCGTCAGTCGCGTTGTGTACGCTCAAGCCACCACTTAAAACGACCCGAGGCGCGAGATCTTTTGGAATGAGAGACCAATCAAAACCCTTTCCTGCACCACCGTAAGCGTCCACATACGTATCCAGCAACAGGCTGGTGAACAAGGGACTGGCGGTGCGGCATAGCTGTTCGTATTCTAGCAAATCGGCGGGAGATGTGTCAGGCTTGACGCGAAACACCCGCAAGTAGGGCCGGTTGGCCGCCGCCGCGATCGCGGCCGACTCGGCCACACTCTCGTCGCCATGCAGCTGGATCAGGCCGATCGGCGCCTGTGCCACCGTGGCAGCCACCTCGGCCGGGGTAGCATTCACGAATAAACCCGTGCAGGTGACGAACGGCGGTAGCGCCGCCATCAGCGCAGCCGCCTGCGCTGGCGTGACATAGCGCGGGCTTTTCTCGTAGAACACGAAGCCGATCGCATCGGCCCCGGCAGCCACGGCGGCCTGCACATCCTCGACGCGGGTCAGACCGCAAATTTTGATACGGGTGCGTGCCATCAGCGTCCTTTAAAACCAGGGCAAGGGACTGCTGGTTTCCAGCGGCAAGTCCCACTTGGGATCGTAATCGATACGGGCCAGATACAGGCCGTCGGGCATGAAGGTGGGCGCCGCAGCATGGCGGTCTTTGCTTTCCAGCAGTTGTCCCAGCCATTCCGGCGCTTCGCGGCCACTGCCGATATACACCAGCGAACCGACCAGATTGCGCACCATGTGATGCAGGAAAGCATTCGCGGTGATGGTAAACACAATCAGTTCGCCATGGCGCTTGATCTGGATGTCATGCATCAGCTTGACGGGCGATTTGGCCTGACACTGGGCGGCGCGGAAGGCCGTAAAATCATGCCAGCCCAGCAGCGGCGCCACGGCCTGCTGCATGCGTTCCACATCGAGCGGACGGAAATAGAAACCGGCGCGTCCTTCCAGCAGCGGCGAACGGGTCGGATTGTTGTACAGCACATAGTGATAGGTGCGGGCGCGCGCGCTGAAGCGGGCGTGGAAGAAATCCAGTGCCTGCGGATCGCCATCGAGCTGTTTGGCCCAGCGCACCGCAATCGAAGGCGGCAGGAAGGCATTCACGCCGCGCAACCAGGCATGCGGCTCGCGCGTCAGGTCGGTATCGAAGTGCACCACCTGCTCCAGTGCATGCACACCGGTATCGGTGCGCCCGGCGCAGGTCGTGGCCAGCGGCACTCTGGCGAATTTCTCCAGCGCGATTTCCAGTTGATCCTGCACGGTCTGGCCACCGTCCTGCTTCTGGTAGCCATGCCATGCCGTGCCGTCGTACTGGAGGCCGATTACGATGCGTTTCAATTGCTGCCCGTGGTAATGTCTGAGTCAGCCATTATATACGGGCGCAAATAGACGGGTGCAAGCCGGGCCGCTGTGCCAGCATTACCCCAACTGGGCCAGCATGCCATTGGCTTTGGCGATCTGCCCGCCGTTCCCGCCACGCAGTACTTCTTCCAGCAATTCGCGCGCGCCTTCCTTGTCGCCGATTTCCTGATAGGCCACCGCCAGATCGAGTTTGGTATCCATTTCCATGTGCTGGGCCGACATTGGCTCGTCGTCGGCGTCAGCGGCGGCGGCAGCGCCGGGCAGATCAAGGTCGATGCCGGACAGGTCGAACTCCTGTGCCGCCGGAGCCGGTGCCGGCGTCACTTCTTCGGCGCCTTGCAGCAGCTGGGCCAGATCATCGTCGGCCGCGGCCTGCGCCGTGGCAGCTGCAGCGGCTGGTGCCGGTGGTGGATCCAGATCAAAGTTCATCAGGTCTAAGTCGAGGCCGTCATCCGCACTGGCCGCAGCTGGCGCAGGCGCCTTGTCACCGGGCAGATCTAGACTAAAGTCCAGATCCGGCACGGCAGCTGCCGCTTCGGCTGGCGCGGCTGGCATTTCAATCGGCGCGGGCGCATCGGCCACCGGTTCGAAGCTCAGTCCGCCGAGATCGAAGTCCATCAGATTATTCTGCTCGGCCGCCACCGAAGCGGGCGAAATGCTGGCATCGGCCGCTTGCGGCAAAGCCGTTTCCAGCGCGGCATCAAAGCCGCCATCGCTCGCCACCTCACTCGTAGCAGCAAACAGTTCCGGCTCCGCCGCTGCAGCTTCCGGCGCCGCCTGCTCCGGGCCGCGCGTGTACAACGGATTAGCCGGATCAAGCGCCTGCCCCATCGCAGCCGTCTGGGCCCACTCATCGCCTTCGCCACGGGTCAGCCCGTACAGTTCTTCAGCCTGTTCCTCGAAGCCACGCGGGTCCTTACGGGCCGTGTAGATTTCCAGCAGCTTCAGGCGCGCCGGGTGCCGCGCAGGGTGAACCCGCAATGCTTCCTTGAGAATTTCTTCCGCCTGCGCATCGCGGCCATAGGCGATGTACACATCCGCTTCGGCGACCGGATCGACTTCATTGGTATCGAGCTGGCTGGCCGATGGCGCAAAATTGGCATTGAACACGCTGTTGCTGGTGTCCACGCTCTGACCGCCGGTCTCGGCGATCAAGGCTTGCGCCGTCATCGCAGCGTCTTCGGCAGGAACCACTTCTTCCTTCGGCACTTCAAATTTCTTGCGACGGCGTGCCGCAATCAGACCACCTGCACCGGCCAGCAAGGTGGCCGCAGCAATCCCCACATACTGCAGATTGTCCATCAGAATTTCAAACAGGCTAGGTTCGGCCAGCTTCTTCGGTGGCAGCACCAGCGTGCGCTTCGGTTTGGCAGGCGCCGACGCGGCCGCCGAGGCTGAAGCTGATTCTGATGCTGAAGCTGAAGCTGATGCTGATGCTGAAGCTGAGGCCGAAGCAGATGCCGAAGCCGAAGCAGCAGCTTTGCTCTTCATCGCCATCAGGTTTTCCAGATCGCGGACATTCTTTTCCAGCTCTTTGGTACGGGCGTCTGCCTCTTCCAGTTCTTTCTGCTTGGCGATCTTGTCTTCGACCGCCAGACCGCTATTTCCCTGCTGGGGCGTATCACTGGCCGCCTTGGACAGCGTCAGTTTATCCTTGGCCGCATTCAGGGCGTTCGGCTTTTCTTCCACCTTGGCGGTAATCTTGCCCGTCACATTCTGGGTCAGATCAGCTTCCTTGGCAGGCGTACTATTCGCGACCTGCCCGGCCAGTTTGGCGCGGTAGGCATTGAAGTCGGCGGCATGGGCCACCACGACCCCGCGCGCCTCGCCGTCCGGCGCACTGCTGCGGATCTCGTCACTACCGGGCACAGCCAGAATCTGGCCGGACTTCAAACGATTCATATTGTTGCCGGCAAACGCTTCCGGATTGGCGCGATACAGCGCCACCAGCATCATATCGAGCGATACATCCTGCGGTTTCACCTGACTGGCGATGCGGCTCAGACTGTCACCATTCTTGACCGTGTACTCACTGGCAGGCTGCTTGGCAGCCACCGCCTGTTCCGGCGCCGCAGCCGGTGCTGGTGCTGGTGCTGCTGGAGCAGGAGCAGGAGCAGGCGCCGCCGCTGGTGCCGGGCTTGCCGCCAGTGGTGCTGGCGCAGGACTCGCTGCAGCGGGTAATGGACGGCCCAGATCGACCGGCGCAGCAACCTGCGGCGCTTGCGTGGCGCGCATTTCGGCGGGGTCAAGCAGGAAGGTGTATTCACGCACGATGCGGCCACCGTTCCAGTTCAGCTCCATCAGCATGTCCACAAAGGGCTCGTTGATGGGCTGGCTGGAGCTGACCTTGATCACCTGACGCCCGGCACGCTGTTCCACGTCGAAGCGCAGCGACAGCAAGGCCGGATTGAAATCGATATTGGCAACGCGGTAGGCTTCGGTAGGCGCCAGCTTGGCGACCAGCGCCGCCACTTCGTCGGCGCTCACGGCGGTCAGTTCGATCTCGGCACGCAGTGGCTGGCCCAGCGAAGACAGCACCGTCAGCTTGCCAAGTCCGGCCGCATGGGCCGTGGACGCCATCAGAAGCGCACTGGCAACTGCAGCAGTGAGCGTTTTCAATGCGAAAGAGGCAAGACGGGAACGATTCGGTACAGGCATAGTGGGCAGCATTAGGTTGTCAGCGGGAAAATGTTACTTTCCCAGATGTCCCAACATATCATCATGCTCTGAGGCATGCAAGCTTTGCACGATGGATGACGGGCCAGTTGTAACGTCTATGCCCACTTTAGACCAAAAAAAGGGGTTTTCCCTATGAGAACACATAGAGAAAACCCCTTCAGATCGGACGATGCCAGCGCCCTCGCCCGGCGCGCAGTGCGCGCCGGGCGCTCTTCTTACTGGTCCAGCACGATGCGCAGCATACGCCGCAGCGGTTCAGCCGCGCCCCACAGCAGCTGGTCGCCCACGGTAAAGGCCGACAGGTAGTCCGGCCCCATTTCCAATTTGCGCAGACGGCCCACCGGAATCGTCAGGCCACCAGTCACCGCGGCGGGCGACAGGTCCTTCATCGACGCTTCGCGGGTGTTCGGCACCACTTTGGCCCACTGGTTGGCGGAGGCGATGATGTCGGTGATTTCGTCTAGCGGCACATCTTTTTTCAGTTTGATGGTGAGTGCCTGCGAGTGGCAGCGCATGGCGCCGATACGCACACACAGACCGTCGACGGGAATCGGGGTGGAACCGAAATCGGCGCCCAGACCCAGAATCTTGTTGGTTTCCGCGCCAGCTTTCCACTCTTCTTTCGACTGACCGTTACCCAGATCCTTGTCGATCCACGGGATCAGGTTGCCAGCCAGCGGTACGCCGAACTGTTTGGTCTCGTCGGCCGTCAGGCCGTGCTGGGTGACCAGCACCTGACGGTCGATTTCCAGAATCGCCGAGGCAGGATTATCCAGCAGCGGCTTGACGGCACCGTTGATGGTACCGAACTGGGTCAGCAGTTCGCGCATGTGCTGGGCGCCGCCACCGGAAGCTGCCTGATAGGTCATCGAGGTCATCCATTCCACCAGATTGTGCTGGAACAGACCACCCAGACCGATCAGCATGCACGATACGGTGCAATTGCCGCCGATGAAGTTCTTCACGCCCTTACCCAGCGCGTCCTTGATCACATGCATGTTGACCGGATCGAGCACGATCACGGCATCTTTTTCCATACGCAGGGTCGATGCAGCATCGATCCAGTAACCATTCCAGCCGGCTGCGCGCAGTTTCGGGAACACTTCGGTGGTGTAGTCACCACCCTGGCACGAGATGATGATCTCGCACTTTTTCAGTTCCTCGATATCGGTGGCGCTTTTCAGTTTGGTTTCATTCTTCGCCATGGCCGGCGCATTACCACCCGGATTCGAAGTGGTGAAGAACACCGGTTCGATGTGGGCGAAATCGCCCTCTTCCTGCATGCGCTGCATCAGGACCGAACCGACCATACCGCGCCAACCTACCAAGCCTACCAGTTTCATAATCATTCCTTGAAGTTCATTTAACCGCGGGGTCAGACCCCGGTTTTTTTAGCGCCGTGCGCTAGACCTGAGTCGCTTTAGACCAGCGCTTTCACTACCGCGTTGCCCATCTCTTCGGTGCCCACCTTGGTGGTACCGGCTTCGTAGATGTCGGCGGTACGCAGACCCTGCGCCAGCACTTTCTTGACGGCGGTTTCGATGCGCTCAGCCTGTTCGGCCTTGTTCAGCGAGAAGCGCAGCATCATCGCTGCCGACAGGATGGTCGCCAGCGGATTGGCAATGCCTTTACCGGCGATGTCCGGTGCCGAACCGTGCGATGGTTCGTACAGACCCTTGTTATTGGCGTCCAGCGAAGCCGACGGCAGCATGCCGATCGAACCGGTCAGCATGGCGGCCGCATCGCTCAGAATGTCGCCGAACATATTGCCGGTGACGATGACGTCGAATTTCTTCGGCGCACGCACCAGTTGCATGGCAGCGTTGTCGACGTACATATGTTCCAGCGCGACGTCCGGATATTCCTTGTGCACGTCGATCACGATGTCTTTCCAGAACTGGAAGGTTTCCAGCACATTGGCTTTATCGACACTAGTCAGGCGTTTGTCACGCTTCTGCGCAGCCTGGAAAGCCACGTGGGCGATACGGCGGATTTCGCCTTCGGCGTAGCGCATGGTGTCGAAGCCTTCGCGCTGGCCTTTGAACGGGCCATCCGGGCACTCGCGCCCACCGCGTGGCTGACCGAAATAGATGTCGCCAGTCAGTTCACGGATGATCAGAATGTCCAGACCGGAGACCACTTCCGGCTTCAGGGTCGAGGCCCCCGCCAGTTCCGGATACAGAATCGCCGGACGCAGATTGGCAAACAGACCGAGTTGCTTGCGCAGACCCAGAATGGCTTGTTCCGGACGCAGCGCGCGTTCCAGATTGTCGTACTGGTAGTCGCCCACCGCGCCGAACAGCACGGCATCGGCGGCTTTTGCCAGCGCCAGCGTGCCTTCCGGCAGCGGGTGGCCGTGCGCCGCGTAGCCGGCACCGCCGACAGGGGCAGTTTCCAGCTCAAAGGACTCGCCCAGCACATTCAGTACCTTGACGGCCTGTGCGACGATTTCCGGGCCGATACCGTCGCCCGGGAGAATTGCGATTTTCATGATGTGTACTTTAGATAGCGTTTAGATGACGTTGGCCAGCCAGGGCTGGGTGGCCAGATGGCGCTCTTCGAAACCACGAATGGCATCGGCATGACGCAGGGTCAGGCCAATATCGTCGAGCCCGTTCATCAGGCAGTATTTGCGGAAGGCATCGATCTCGAAGGGATAGGAGATGCTGCCATTGCTGGTGGAAATGCGCTGCTGTTCAAGGTCGACCACCAGACGGTAACCGGGGAAGGCCTTGACTTCATTAAACAGATGATCGATCTGCGTTTCGGATAAAACGATGGGCAGCAAGCCGCTCTTGTAGCAGTTGTTGAAGAAGATGTCGGCAAACGAGGGCGCGATGATGGCACGGAAGCCATACTGGTCGAGCGCCCACGGAGCGTGCTCGCGCGACGAGCCGCAGCCGAAATTTTTACGGGCCAGCAGGATCGAAGCCCCCTGATAGCGTGGCTCGTTGAGCACGAAGTCGGGATTCAGCGGACGGACACTGTTGTCCATGCCCGGCTCGCCATGATCGAGATAGCGCCACTCGTCGAACAGATTCGGGCCGAAGCCGGTACGGTGGATGGACTTCAGGAATTGCTTGGGAATGATGGCGTCGGTGTCGACATTGGCGCGGTCCAGCGGTGCAACCAGCCCTTCGTAGATCGTAAATTTATCCATGATGCTCTATAAGTGGACGGCGGCGCAGCAGCGCCTGCCGTCATGGGGTCCGTTTTAATGGCTCGCGGCGCCTTGCACCACCTGGCCAGCTTTCTGCACATCCTTGCCGATGCCGGCCACGGTGTTGCAGCCAGTGATGGTCAGAGTGGTCAGAGCAATAATGGTCAGTGCGATCAGATGTTTCATGTCAGGCCTCGTGAGTCTAGAGTAGGAATTAAAGCTGCATCAACGCAGTGTGCGTACGTCAACGAAGTGGCCGGCGATACCGGCTGCGGCAGCCATCGCCGGCGACACCAGATGGGTGCGCCCGCCCTGACCTTGGCGTCCTTCGAAATTGCGATTGGAAGTGGAAGCGCAACGCTCGCCCGGCTCCAGACGGTCGGCATTCATGGCCAGACACATCGAGCAACCGGGATCGCGCCACTCGAAACCGGCATCGCGGAAGATGCGGTCCAGACCTTCGCGCTCGGCCTGTTCTTTCACCAGACCGGAGCCCGGCACCACCATCGCCAGTTTGACGTTGGAGGCGCGCTGCTTGCCACGCACCACTTCTGCGGCGGCACGCAAGTCTTCGATGCGCGAGTTGGTGCAGGAACCGATGAACACTTTGTCGATGCGGATATCGCTGATCGCCATGTTCGGTTTCAGATTCATGTACACCAGCGCTTTTTCAATGGCGCTGCGTTTCACATCGTCTTTTTCCAGATCCGGATCCGGCACGCGACCATCGATGGCGACTACCATTTCCGGCGAGGTGCCCCAGGTGACCTGCGGTTTGATCTCGGCCGCATTCAGCGTCACCACCAGATCGAAACGGGCACCGGCATCCGAATGCAGGGTGCGCCAGTAATCGACGGCGCGATCCCAGTGCGGACCGACCGGCGAGAATGGCCGGCCTTTCACGTAATTGATGGTGATGTCGTCGACGCCGATGATACCGGCGCGCGCGCCCGCTTCGATCGCCATATTACAGACCGTCATGCGGCCTTCCATGGACAGCGCGCGGATGGTGGAACCACCGAACTCGATGCAGTAGCCGGTACCGCCAGCGGTACCGATCTTGCCGATGATGGCCAGTACGATATCCTTGGCGGTGACGCCGGCCGGCAGTGCGCCGTCGACCTGCACCAGCATGGCTTTGGATTTTTTCTGCAGCAGGGTCTGGGTGGCCAGCACGTGCTCGACTTCCGAAGTGCCGATGCCGTGCGCCAGCGCGCCGAACGCGCCGTGCGTCGAAGTATGCGAATCACCGCACACCACGGTCATGCCCGGCAAGGTCGCGCCCTGCTCCGGTCCGATCACGTGAACGATGCCCTGACGCTTGTCGTTCATATTGAAATAGGTCAGGCCGTAAGCCTTGGCATTGCTATCCAGCGTTTCCACTTGCAGGCGCGAAACCGGATCGGCGATGCCGTCGGCACGCCCGGTGGTCGGCACATTGTGATCGGCCACGGCCAGATTGGCCGATACCCGCCACGGCTGGCGAGCGGCGGCGCGTAGCCCGTCGAATGCCTGCGGGCTGGTGACTTCATGCACCAGATGACGGTCGATGTAGAGAATGGTGGTGCCGTCGTCTTCGGCCCTGACCACATGGGATTCCCAGAGTTTGTCGTAAAGCGTCTTCATCATATTTGTTGAGTGCTGCTACTGCCTGTGTGAGTGGTCCACTTCGATTATGCCATATTGTGCAACGCAATAGCGGCCGCCGCCGTCCGCCTCGTGAGCCGATGCAGTTCCGCTGACTGATACACTTTTTATGACTCCTGTAAAAAAATTCTGTGCTGCAATTAAAAAAAAGCCTGCGAGGTCGCAGGCTTGGTGTCTTACTGGCCCTGCGAATCGCTAGGCCGCCATGCGTACGTTACCTCGACATCCATCCATCAGGAAGGATAGGCCGACCACTAGCACCAGCTCGCCTTCGGCGGAGCGGGCGGTACCGGTAATGCCCTCGACAGCAATCGCAGTCATCGGTTTGATCACCAGATCGGCGGTGCCGTCCACAGCGGCCACCGCCAGAATATACGGTTGTGGCGCTGCGACAACAATCCCCACCTTCTCGCGGCAAGGCTCGTAACCGAGTGCACCGGCCAGCGAGCGCACCGGCAATGGACGGCCCTGATCTTTCAGCACTGGCGCGCCACCGACTTCCATGAACTCTTCCGGCAGTTCCACCACGCGCTGCACCACGGCCATCGGCAGTGCCAGTGCAGCACCCGAGGTCGAGACCAGCATGGTCGGCACGATCGACAGTTCGATCGGCAGACGGATGGCGAATTTGGTGCCCTTGCCCAGTTCGGAATCGATGTGGATCGCGCCGCGGTTTTTCTCCACCGCCGTTTTCACCACGTCCATGCCGACCCCGCGACCGGACACGCTGGACGCCACTTCTTTGGTCGAGAAGCCCGGCAGGAACACCAGCTGGAAGCAATCATCGTTGGTCAGCTGGGCCGACTCGGAGATCAGGCCCTTCTGCAGTGCCTTGGCACGCAGCTTGATCGGATCCATGCCCTTGCCGTCATCCTGCAGCACGATCATCACGCTATTGGCTTCCTGCCAGGCTTTCAGCGAAATGAAGGATTTGATCGATTTGCCGGCCATGGCGCGTTCTTCCGGCGTTTCCACCCCGTGATCGAGCGCATTGCGCAGCATGTGCACCAGCGGATCGTACAGGCTGTCCACCACCACGCGGTCGACTTCGGTCTCGGCACCCTCGATGGTCAGTTCGACGTCCTTGCCCAGATCCTTGGCCAGTTCGCGCACCAGACGGGGGAACTTCTGGAACAGACGACCGACCGGTTGCATCCGGGTAGCCAGCGTGGCGCGCTGCAGTTCGGTGGAGTAGCGCGAGGCGCGTTCCAGCGTTTCGGCCAGGGTGGCCATCAGCGTTTGTGCCTGACCTTCGAATTTGAATTGCAGCAGGCGCTCCAGCAGCACTGCCGCCTGATTGGCCGCCTGCACCGATTCGCCCGCCACTTCCAGCAGCGCGTCGAGCTTGACCGCGTCGACGCGGATCGATTCTTCTTTGGCCGGTGCCGCATGCGGACGCTCTTCGCGCTTTTCCGCCGCTTCGCGTTTGACCGCTGCTGCTGCCGAGCTTGGCGCAGCAGGCGCTGCGGCAGGGGCCGGAGCTGCTGCCGCCGCTACCGGGGCCGGCGCTGGAGCTGCCACCGCCGCAGGCGCTGCAGCAACGGGCGCCGCAGCGGCCGGTGCTGCCGTCGGACGGGTATAAGTACCGGGAGGCATGACTGCTTCGTACAGGCCATCCCAATCCAGCCCATCGGCCGTCATGGTGGCCGCATTGCTGACGGGCGCTGCAAGCGCTGCCGCAACGGGAGCCGCTACCGCTGCCGCGACCGGCGTTGGCGCAGGAGCCGCAGCAGCCGGCGCCGCCTTGCCTTTGCCTTCGATCGCGTCAGTCAGAATCGCTTCCAGATCCTGCGGCATGGCCGGCAGGCTGTCCGGCTCGGCGCCATTATTCAGTTCCGCCAGTTGGTCGGCCACGAAACCGGACGCTTGCAGCGCCGCTTCGATCGCCAGCGGGGTCACTGGCGCCGCACCGGTACGCAGTGCGTCGAACAGATTTTCCGTCAGGTGGCAGGCTGCCACCAGTGCTGGCAGGCCCATGAAACCGGCACCACCTTTGATCGTGTGGAAGGAACGAAACACCGCATTCAGTGTTTCCTTGTTGTCGGGGTCGCGTTCGAGCCGAAGCAGGTGCTCTTCAACATTGACCGCAAGATCCATCGCCTCGACGACGAAATCCTTGAGCATATCGTCCATTAGAATCCCAGATCAGCAAGCAGGTCGTCAACATTGTCCTGATTCAGCGCGACGGCCGGAGCCGATGGGCCTTGCATCAGGGTCACCTCTTTCTGCGCAATCTTCTCGCGCAGGGCTGGCGGTGCGTTATCACGCAGCAACATGGCCAGTTCCTGCTCCACCGTCTTGGTGATGATCACGACTTTCTTGATCAGCTGGCCGGTAATATCCTGGAAGTCCTGCGCCATCATAATTTCCAGCAGGCGGGCTTTTTCCGCTTCCGTGGCGACCGACACAGCGGCCGCAAAGGCTTGCGAATCACCGGCCAGCTGCTTGAACTGCTCCTGACTCAGTTTGCCAGCGAACAGATCCGCCCAGCGGTGTTCCATATCCTTGGATTTTTTCGACAGGGCATCCTGTTCCGGCATGCCCTCGTCCAGCGTGTTCAACACCTTATTGGCTGCCTGTTCGGTCAGCGTGGCGACATATTCGAGGCGATCCTGCGCATCATTGATCTGCGAAGAGGCTTCCGTCAGCGCCTTGTCATAGCCCAGCTCGCGCAGCGAATCGTGCAGCAGTCGCACGATGCCACCGAGACGTTCGAACATGGGCTTTTCTTCGCCTTCGGCGGCAGCCGGTGCGGCTGCCTCGGCTGCGACAGGTGCCGGTGCAGGTGCCGGTGCGGGGGCAGCGACATCGGCGGGGCGCGCAGAGGCAACTTCGTCGAACAGACTTTCCAGGTCGTCCTCGGCAGCAGCTGCCGGTGCGGGAGCAGGCGCTGGAGCCGGAGCTGAAGTCTTGCTCTGCGCAGACACTTCATCAAATAATGCGTCGAAATCGTCAGCGGCGTTGGTCATAATCCCTGCTTCTCCATAATTTGTAAAATTGCTGCTCTAAACTTGCGGTACGGGTGATGACTTTCGGCAATACAGCGCACCGGACTGAGTGTAGCAGGGCGCGGCCAGATTATTCAATCCCGGAGCAGGGTCGCCGCCCCTACCGTACGGGTCTATCCCGAGTTTCGTTGTATTTGGTGATACTAACATCGCTTACGGCGACAAAACATGGTTCGTGACACAAATGTAGTGCCCGGGTGCAAAAAAACCCGGTTAAAAGTAGCAAATCCACATCGCTCGCTCAGGATATAACGGTTTCACTTGATAATCATCAAGTCTTTCTAGAGTAGCAATAATGTGTATCGGGTCTAAAATACACCGTATTCTATGGAGGTGGATCATGTACCGGAAAATTCTGCTCACCACCGACGGTTCGACCGTTTCCAGCAAGACCGCCTGCGCCGGGGTGGCTTTTGCCGCCCAGTTGCAAGCCGAGGTGCTGGTGCTATATGTCGCACCGGAATACCAGTATCCGATCTACGTGGAAATTGTTCCACCCAGCTACCCGAGCGAGGACGATTACCGTGCCGCCATGCTGCGTACCGGTGCCGAGCACACCCGCGCGATCATGGACGCTTGCCGGCAGCAGGGCTTGCGCTGCGACAGCCTCACCGCCTTTTCCGAACATACCGCACAGAAAATCGTCGAGGTGGCGGAACAGCAACAGTGCGACCTGATTTTCATGGGTTCGCATGGCCGCAGCGGCTGGGGACAATTGCTGCTGGGCAGTGTCACCAACAAGGTGCTGTCGCATACCCGCCTTCCCGTTCTCGTA
The DNA here is from genome assembly GCA_027490725.1 of Oxalobacteraceae bacterium. Classification (GTDB taxonomy): domain Bacteria; phylum Pseudomonadota; class Gammaproteobacteria; order Burkholderiales; family Burkholderiaceae_D; genus Rugamonas. Next base: position 36,878 of record JAIXXN010000019.1, on the reverse strand, counting down.
CACAGACTGATCAATGAACCGGCCAGCAGTGGGCGTGGGGCCAGCGCCTAGCAGCGCGCCTGTCGATTTCTGTAGTAAGATCGCAAGATTGACTCAAAAATAATAAAACTTACTAGAAATCACCCACAATGATCCGTATAGTCATCGCCGACGACCACACCATCATGCGCGAGGGTCTCAAGCGCATCCTCGACGGGGCCCCCGACATCGACATCGTGGGCGAAGCCATCGACGGTTTCGAAGTGCTGGGACATATCCGTCAGGGTGGCTTCGACCTGCTGTTGCTGGACCTGTCCATGCCGGGCCGCAGCGGCGTCGATCTGATCCGGCAGATCCGCGCCGAGGCGCCCAAGCTGGCCATTCTGATCCTCACCATGCACGAGGAAGAACAGTATGCGGTGCGCGCCATTCGCGCCGGGGCACAGGGCTATCTGACCAAGGAAAGCGCCGGCACCCAGCTGGTCGGAGCGATCCGCCGGGTTGCGTCCGGGCGTCCTTACATCAGTACCGAAGTAGCCGAACAACTGGCACTGAACATCATGATGCCCAATGAAAGTCTGTTGCATAAGCAATTGTCAGACCGGGAATTCGAAGTGTTTTCGCTGCTAGTGGCGGGCAAATCGATCACGGAAATTGCCAACAACCTGCATCTGAGCGTCAAGACCGTCAGCACCCACAAAACCCGCATCATGCAGAAAATGGGCATGAATTCCCTCGCCGAAATGGTGCAATACGCCGTCGCACACCGATTACTCTCACCTTTCAAGACCTGATTTCCTATTTCTTGATTAGGAATATTCCTACAAGGTAGCGCTGGTTCCTACGGCCAGATTCAGCCGTTGCCGATATATCTATATTTCTTCCGTTGGCATACTGAAACCACACGATTCATGCCGCAAGACTAGTTCTTGCGCAAAGGAATCGTCGCGGCCTGTCCTCCAGCGCTTCCGGTTGTTCCGGTGTCGCCCGCAGTCAGGTCAGTCGCGCAACATCAGACCACAGGAGAACACTATGCTGTCCACGCAATCCCCGGAACTACGCCCTGCCAACGGTGCGCCCTCACCTTCCTCCGCGATGGAGGCCGGCCGCCAGCGTCAGGGGCGGCTATGGTCGAATCTCAAGGAAGTCTGTGATCTGCTGCATATTCCGGCGACCTGCTCGGTCAGTACGGAAGAACTGCTGTTCCAGCATGTGCAGTTCAAGACGGGCCAGCGCATCCACACCATCGGTCAGGTGTTCGATACGCTGTACATCGTCAACTCCGGTTTTCTGAAAACCGTGCTGATCGATGAATTCGGCAATGAACAAGTGCTGAGTTTCCCCATGAAAGGCGACATGCTGGGGGTCGACGGCATCCATACCCGCCACTACTCCTCGGAGGCGGTGGCCTTGTCCGATTGCGATGTAATTTTGCTGCCGTTCAAGAAGCTCACGGCGCTGGGACGCGTGCATCAGGAACTGGAATACCTGATGTATGGCGTGATGAGCCGCGAACTGGTGCGCGAACAGGCCATGATCGGCATGCTGGGCGCGCTCAGCGCCGAAGCCCGGGTGGCACGTTTCCTGATGTCGCTGGCCGAGCGCTTTGCCTTGATGGGTTACTCGGCCAAACTATTCAATCTGCGCATGACGCGCCACGAAATCGGCAGCTATCTGGGCTTGACGCTGGAAACCGTCAGCCGCACCCTGTCGGCCTTTAATGAAATCGGTCTGATCAGTGTGGATCAGCGCACCATCGGCATCAAAGATCCCGAAGCACTGAAAAACCTGCGCCGCCTGCCCCCTTCGCGTACCCGTGCAAAACAGCAGGCCGCCGCCAAACTCAAAAGCGGTGAAACCCTGCCGCCCACGCAATTGCTCGCCACGTTGTAGTGATGCCGGCGGCACCAGCAGGATCTGACGCATTCCCCCAACTTCGGGCCCGCAACTCCGGGCTCTTTTTTTGTTCGGGGTGGGCGGGCGTGAACACCAGCGCCTGCGCTTCCCTGTCGATTCTGCTTGCAATCGGAGGCGCCATCCTTAATAATGAACGCAAATGCGAATCATTCTTATTTAAGGAATCCCGGCCATGCACCACGTCCTGACAACCAGCCCCCAAACTCGCCTGGCAAGCAGTCCCGACACCCCGCTCGCCCAGGCCACCGGCACGCCGCTGAAACGGCTTAGTAGCACCAGCCTGATGGGCGATGGGCGCGCCCTCGAAATCGAACATGGCGGACGGATCTACCAGTTACGCATTACCCAGCTAAACAAACTGATTCTGACAGCCTAAGCGCAGCAGAATCAGCCTCCCACGTCGCCAGCCGCAAGCGCCAGCCAGACCCCACTTCCTTACCTAGGAGCGTTTGATGGCCCTTGATCGTCACAATCCCATCTTCATGGCGTCGCCAGCTGGCCCGAATCCCGAGCTGATGCTGTCCGCAGTCCTGCATCTGATGTCGCACTACACGGCCAGCCGCAACGCCGACGGTGGCTGTCTGAAGCTCGCCTCGGTGATCGAACGCCACCTCAAGGCACTGGCCAGCTTGCCGGAACTGGCGCCGGTGCTGAGCGCGACGTGCCAGCAATTATCCGAGCAGTGGGCAAGCGTGGTGGAGCAGCAGTTGCCCGCGCCGGAACGCAGCAACTTCCTGAGTCGCATCATGGCGCGCGCCCGTCACGGCGCCAGCGTCAACTGAGGAGCTGCCATGTGTGAACGTCATTCTGTGCCCGCGGCCAGCGCTGTCGCGGCATTACCGTCGCGCCGGCGGCGCCTGTGGGAACTCGGCCATGCCTGCCATTGCCCGCTGATCGGTGTCGGCTTGCCGCTGTCGGTATTGCGCAAGCTGGTCGACAGAGTCACTGGCGGCAAGGCCTGCGCCGATGATTATGCGATCCACGTCGGTGCCGTCACCGAATGTGCCAGCCGGAATCGCTTGTCAGAAGCGCTGCAAAAGGAACTGGAGCGGCGCTATGCCAGCGTGCTACAACACTACCGCGCCGCGCGTAGCGTGGAACAGCTCGCCAGCCTCTGGCAACAGGCCATCGCCGCCGGCGATGTGGCCGGTGCCTTCTGGGCCGCGCTCACCCACCCGCGCTGCACGCCCATTCTGGAAGAACAGCTGTGCCGCGATCTGCACATGGTGCAGCATCAGGCCGGGGCCTGCGTGCGTGCCGATCTGGGCAAGTTTCAAACACTCTCCACCGCCCATGCGCAACTGACGCAGGAACTCCACAAAGCGCAGCAGCGTCACGCCGCGCTGCTGGCCGAAAAAAATGCCCAGGCCAGCGCACACACCACGCGTTTGATGCAGTTGCAGGCTAGCCTGATCGGCAAGGACAGCCTGATCGCCTCGCTGCAGGGACAGCTACAACAATTACAGCACAGCATACCGGGGCTGGAGAGCCGCACCCGGCTGACGCAGCGACTGGCCCGGATGGAACAACTACAAGGTGATTTGCGCCAGCAACTGGCACAGGCGCGCACGCTGCCTGCTGCTGGCGTGCCGACCCAAGCAGGCCCGGCGCGCATCCCAGCGCCCGCGCCAGCGCCAGCGCCGCCGCCGCTGGACGCCGGCACGCCCACAGCGCCGGCGCTGCAACAGCAAGCGGTGCTGTGTGTCGGGGGACGCAGTGGAAATGTCGCGACCTATCGCAGCCTGATCGAACGCGAGGGAGCGCGCTTTAGCCACCATGATGGCGGACTGGAAGACAATGCCAATCGCCTCGATGCCAGTCTGGCGGCAGCCGATCTAGTGATCTGCCAGACCGGCTGCATCAGCCACAATGCCTACTGGCGCGTGAAAGAGCACTGCAAACGTCACGGCAAACGCTGCGTCTTTATCGACAATCCCAGCATTTCCAGTCTGGCGCGCGGCCTGCAACTGGCCGACAGCCCCGCTGAACAGGGCTAGTCGCCGGCCACCGTCACGCTAGACGCTAGACGCTGGTAGCGCCACACTGAATCTCACACCTAATACACATCACGCCGGTAGCGTCCGGCGCTCGCCAGTAGCGCCAGTGCCTCGGCGCCAAGCAGCGTTAGCAGCACCTCATCCACGCCGGCCGCCATGCCTTCCAGACTGCCACAGACATAGATGGCAGCGCCCTCGTCGAGCCAGCTGCGCAACCGCGGCGCCTGCTCGGCCAGCACATGCTGGACATAGCGACGCTGCGCCTGATCGCGCGAGTACACCAGATCGAGGCGCGCCAGTTGCCCTTGCGCCAGCCACTGTGTCAGCTCATCGCGATACGGACCGTCATGGGCGGCATTGCGCTCACCGAACAGCAACCAGTTGCGCGCCTGTCCGGCCAGCATGCGTGTCTTCAGGTGCGCCCGCAGCCCGGCAATCCCACTACCATTACCGATCAGAATCAGCGGACGCGCATGGTTCTCTTCGAGCCGGAAGCGCCGGTGTGCGCGCACCCGCAGCGCCACAGACTGACCAGGCTGTAGCTGCTGCGTGAGCCAGCCGGAGACAAGGCCGTGCTGGCCATCGGCATGGCTGTGCAGACGCACCAGCAGCTCCAGACTGCCATCCTGCGGCACCGAAGCGATCGAATATTCGCGCGGGCGCTCCGGTTCAGCCGGCGCCACAATCTGCACCAGATCGCCCGATTGCCAGTCCGGTAAAGCGCCTTGTTGCGGTAGCAGTGCCAGATGATAGAGCGGCGCTCCGGCACTGCCGGGATTGAGGCAGAGCCGTTGCTGCAAACGCCAGTCCTCGAAGCTGGGCGCGTCCCAGTCCGGGGCGTCGCTGGTACCGGCCAGATGACTGAGCTGCTGGCGCCACGCGCCGATCGCCGCAGCGGCACCCCGATCAACGTCGATTCGGGCAAACAGTGGCTGCGCGCCCTGCTCTTGCAACCATCGTTCGAGCGCCCGGCCGAAGCCGCAATACTGGCGGTAGCTGGTGTCGCCCAGCGCCAGCACGGCGTAATGCAGTGTCGTCAGCGCCAGCGGCGCCGACATCAGGCGCGCCACGAATCCGGCTGCGGCATCGGGCGCATCGCCCTCGCCGTAAGTACTGACGATGAACAGTACGCGTCCGGCGCTCTGCAGCGTGCCGGCATCGAGCTCGGACAGTTCCAGCAGCTGCACGGGAATGCCGGCCAGTTGTAAGGTCGCGGCGGTCTGCTGCGCCAGCGTTTCGGCATTGCCGGTCTGGCTGGCGTGTGCGACCACCCAGCTGCCAGTTGCCTGTGCACCGGCAGTCTGCGCCAGCCGGCACTTGCGCCGGCCTTGCCGGCCGGCATGCCAGCACAGCCCTGCATAGCTCAGGCTCAGGCCTGCCGCCAGCAGCCAGCGGCCGGGGTCTAAAGTCCAGATCATGGTTCTAACATGCTGCGAAAAGCACGGCTAAAAGTTTCAGTAAAAGTTTGCCCGTCATGGCGACACACAAAGCGCGCGGCCAGTCCCTGCTGTTCAGCCAGTCGCAGTCCCGCCTCCGGCCCCAGCACGGTCAGCGCCGTCGACCAGGCATCGGCTGCCATGCACTGCGGGTGCAGCACGGTGACCGAGGCCAGCGCGTTGCGGATCGGCATACCGTCGCGCGGATCAATGCTGTGGGCATAGCGCTGGCCATCCTGTTCGAAATACCGCCGGTAGTCGCCCGAGGTAGCCACCGACAGACCGTGCAGTGCCACCACGATAGGCGCCGGTGCGATGACGTCGGGATTAGCGGCAGCCGCTGCGCTTGGGATCGGCTGCTCCAGCGTCACCCACCATGGCTGAGCATCGGGTTTCACGCCGGCACCGCGCAGCTCGCCACCGACCTCCACCAGATAGTGCTGATAGCCGCGCGCTTGCAGATAATACGCCAGCCGGTCTACGCTATAGCCCTTGGCCACGGCCGACAGATCGAGTTGCACGCCGCCGGGCTGGCGTACGCGACGACTGGCCGCCTCGCATTGCAGGGGCAGGCTGGCATGGGTGGCATCCCGTACCTGCGCCACCTGCGCCGGGGTAGGCGCGACAAAGCCGGGCTGGTCGTAGCGTCCGGTCGGGCCGAAGCCCCACAGATTCACCAGCGCGCCCGCGGCAGGATGGTAGGCAGCGCCACTGGCGTGTGCCACCTCCAGGGCAAAACTCAGCACATCGAAAAACGCTGGCGGCAATTCCTGCCAGCTGCCGCCGGCAGCGCGGTTGAAGCGCCCCAGATCGGAACCGGCGTCCCAGTGGCTCATCTGACCCACCACCTGATCCAGCTGCTGCTGCAGTCCCTGCTGCAATCCGCTCAGATCCTCGCCCTCCGCAGCGACCAGCCGTAGTGACCAGCTGGTGCCCATTGTCAGACCAGCCAGCTGATGCACGACCGCCTGTGCCGGCGGGCGCGCATCCTGCACCGTGTGCGGCACCAGTACCCGTTGCATCAGCACCTACTGCGGCAGGATTTCGAGGGTGGCCGCATAGCTGGCGCGGCGCGCCGGCATTACCGGTGGCTGTCCTGCCACGGCCGGTGCTGCCACTGGCCAACTGCTGCTGAGCATATACATACCGGCCGCCGGCAGCTCGAAGCGCACCTCGCCATTGGCATCGGTTTGCTTGCGCAGCTCGCCCAGCGTGCCACGGTAACGCACGCCGCCGGGAATCAGGCTCACGCCCAGATTCGCCACGGGTTTTCCATCCAGCAGGAAACGCCAGGTGGCCTGTTCGCCACTGCGCAAATCATTGGGATGGCTGACCGGCACCAGCTCCAGACCGACGCCGCTAGGCTTGAATACTGCCCGGTCGGGTGTCCCGGCACTGACGAAAGTTTCCAGACGGCTTACGGTGCGCGTCAGCTTGATGTCGCTGGCATCGGCCGGCACATCTTTCGCCAGCGTCGCTTCGCTACCACGGAAGCGTTTCGTTTCACCGGCCGCATCCTTGTAACTACCCATCACGCTATGTGACACCAGCGCAATCCGGTAAGTGCCGGGCTTGTTCAGCCGGACATCGAAGGTGTTGCGCAGTTTGCCGTTGCCGATGTTTTCCAGCGGCGCGTTAGCGCCGTCAGGCGCCGTGACCAGCACGCCATCAAGTTTCAGCGGCTGGTGATCGATATCGAACAAGCCCTCGGAAATGGCCGCATCCACCGTGACCCACGGCTCCTTGCCCTCGACCAGCGTCGAGGATGGCAACAGCCACGGTTTATGCGCCTGCGCCTGTATGGCGCACAGCGACAATCCCAATGCGGCCATGGCCAGCAGCGAAGTTTTCAGTTTCATGGTGATCCTCAGGGTTTCAGTTGTAGTGTGACCGCGCCCAGTTCTTCCTTACCGTGGGCGGCGACGTTCTGCGCCGCTTTCGGCGGCCATTGCAGTGCCACCTTGACGGCTTCGCGTCCGCCCGCTTCGCGCGCTGCTTCGACCACCAGCGTGTACTGACCGGCAGGCAGCTTGTCCAGCGTCGCCTTTGCAGCCGGGAAATTCAGCGTATGTTCGCCCGGCGCACGGGTCGCACCGGACACGCCGTCCACCGGCAACTCCAGTTCGCGCCCGGCCTTGCGCCACCACTGGCGCAAATCCTTGACCCATTTGGTGCCGGCATTGTCTTTCTTGCGGGTGTCATACAGCACACTCAGATTGGCCACTACTTTCTGATCGGCGTTTTCCAGCCACACAGCCAGATACGGACGGTGATATTCGGCCACGTTCAGTTGCGGCAGTTCCAGCTTGAGTGCCAGATCCGCGCCCATGGCCGAGGCGCTGACCAGCGGCAGGGTCACCGCGATGGAATAAGGTAATTTCATAAGTTAGCGATGGTGAGGTAAGTGAAGAAGAAATCGGTCAGTGAATAAACAGCACAGCAATCAGCACGGGTAGCAACACGCCCAGCCCCACTACCGGCCAGGTCGACGGGCGCTTGGCGGCATGAAACTTGAGAATCAGCAGACCGGTAATGCAGAACAGCAGACAGGCCACCGCGAACAGATCGATAAACCAGTTCCACAGCGTGCCGGTGTTACGGCCTTTGTGCACATCGTTCAGCCAGGAAATCCAGCCACGGTCGGTGGTTTCGAATTCGGCACTGGCATCCTCCAGCGCAATACGTACCCAGGCATCACCACCCGCCTTGGGCAGGGCCAGATACACCTCATCGCTGGCCCACTCGGCAGTGCGGCCGGCGGCCTGAATCTTCCACTGCTCGCGCAACCATTGTTCGGCACTGGCCGGCAGCGGCTGCTTCGCGCCGTCGTGCTGCTGCGCATAAGCACGCAATTGCGCAGCAAGTGCGGCGGGCAGAGTCGCCTGCTGACGCAGCACTACCGGCCGCGCTTCGATCTGGCTGGCGTGATTGAGCGTAATGCCGGTAATACTGAAAAGGAACATGGCGAGCAGGCAGAGTGCCGAACTGATCCAGTGCCATTGGTGCAAATGCCTGAGCCAGACGGCGCGACTGGCGGATTGGCTGGATGGGGCGGCGTGCTCGGTCAATCTAGGTTCTCCTCGGATGATCATTAAATGATAATGATTATCATTTACAATGTCAACCGCTCAGCATAAAGACTTTACCACCCGGCCGGGCTCGGAATGCCCGCACCCCGCGCTGCGGGCGAAAAAAAACCCTGACGGCTTGCACCGTCAGGGTGGGCAATCAACTTGGGCGCCGTGCTGGCGCTCAGGTTTTACTACCGGAGCGCCCGCCAGAAGAACTACCGGACGAAGCTCCCGGACTGCCGCTGCCGCCCTTGCTGCTGCGCGTCGATTCATCGCTGCTACCACTGCTGCGGCTGCCACCCGTATCGCTTTGCGCCGAGCTACCGGTGCTGCTCTGGCTGCTACGACCATCATTCTTATGGCTCATGCTGCCGGCACGGCGCGCCTCTTCCGACGTAAATTCATGGGCCGTACCTTTTTCATGCGCGGCACGGCCACCCTCAGCGGCGATTTCCCGCTGCTGCTCGGGATCCATGGACGCGAAACCGCGTTTGCTAGTGTCCTTTTGCTGAGCACCGGTTTTATCGCCCTGTTTGCTACCGGGTGCATTGCCCTGATTCGAACTTGCCATGATGATCTCCTTCAAACTGTTGTGCTGCGAGACCCTGCTTGCGACACAGGAGCACTCATCGTAGTGCAGCGATTGCACACACAGAATAGGACTCGACCAGAGCTACCTGTAGGACTAGTCCCGCGCTAGCTCTCCGGTTCGATCAGCAAGGCCATGCAGGTCGCGCACTCATCCGGTCAGGCGGAGAAGCTGACTGTATCCTTGCCGACTAGCAGCAAGGCTTGCAGCATGGGAGATAAGGAGGCATTGCCGCCGGCGGGCTTTGCAAGCCGCCGGCGCAGTGTCTGCCCCGCTGCCAGGCTGCAGCGAGGCAGCGAGGCAGCGGGGCAGCGGGGCAGCGGCCGATCAGGCCTGACGACGACGCATTGCTGCCAGACCCAGCAGACCAGCACCCAGCATCAGGTAACTGGCCGGTTCCGGCACTGCCGAGGTGACCACGACCTGTTCGGTCAGGGTTGGCGTAATATCGTTCTGAGCGGAATCGAGGAACAGCACATCCTTGAAGCGCAGCGTGCTGCTGCCGGCACCGAACACGCTGAAAGTGATGTGCGCCAGACTGCCGCTACCACTCACGCCACCAACCGGACCGAGCAAGGTATTCACCATGTAGGACACCAGACCGGCGCTGTTATCTTTTTCGCCCGGGATGAAGTAGGTTTCGCCGCCCGACAGCAGGAACTTGCCTTCATACAAGTCGCCCGCCTGCAAGGTGTTCGAATTGAACTCCACCGAGAACTGGAACGAATACAGATCGGTGACATCGGTGATGCGGATATCGAGGTCGATGGTACTGCCCACGATCCCGCTCGCGGGGGTCGCCACGAAGCTCAGGACCGGGGTCGCTGCGTAGGCCGCAGGGGCCAGCAGAGCACTGGCCAGCAGGGCGCCCGTCACACTTTTTTGCAAAAATTTCAGACTCAACATGTTGTCTTCCTTTGCCACAAGGGCATCAATAAATTACACAGGTTTGCAGCTGGCGCTAACGCGCTGGGCTACCAGCGCCAGATCGCGCGCATCGACGACACCATCTTTGTTCACATCGGCTGCCGCGTTAAAGCCGGCCTGCCCTGCGCGCTTGCCCATCGACACTTTGACGGCATTCAGGTCGTCGCAGTTGATTACGCCATCGGCCGTCACGTCACCCACCAGACGGATCGTGAAGTTGCTGTTGGAAACATCGAAGAAGACGTTATCGACGGCAGCCACCTTGATGCGGGCAGTACTGCTGGCCAGCAGGGGCAAGGTCACGGTTTTGCTACCCGTATTCGGGGTACTTGCCACCAGTACGTGCGGATAGGTGTAACCACCATCGACCGACAGCGAGATCGATACGTTGGCGGTATTCACCGGCTCCACATGGGTGTTCGCCACGTTCCAGGTCACTGGCACGGACTTGCCGGCATCCAGCGTGACTGCCGTGTTCGGCGCCGTCACCAGGAAAGGACCGGCATTGGCGGCCAGCACCAGTTTGGTGGAGGCATTGCCCACGCCGCCGCGTCCGTCGCGTGCGGTCAGACGGAAGTTCAGTGCAGCCGGACTGGCGTTACTACCAAAACCGAGGTAGGCAGCGGTCGGCAGATATTCCGAGTAGCACTCGATATCGGCCGCTGTCGGGGTCGCCGCAGCAGTCGGGCAGGCACCGGTTTCAGCATTGGTGTTGTTCGCCAGAATCTGCGCCATGTCAGGGAATACCCGGGTCGGATTGCCATCCACCTGATTTTCGCCCGGCGAGCCGTAGGTGATGGTGTCGCCATTGCTGACCACCGCCTGCACGCCGAATTGACGGAACAGCGGACCATTGGTTTTGGTGTTACTGATCAGACCAGTGCCAGTGCTGCCGGCGCGGTCATTCTGTTCCCACATATACGACAGCGGGTCCGTTTCGCCATCCGTTGCCGAACCGGTCAGAGCAAACGGGGTCCGCACTGGAATCGTGTAGGTCGCGGCCACGCTGACGGTCGGCGTGGTATTGCCGGTGTAGGACAGCGCACCGCGTCGGCTGGTCGGACCGCCGACGGCCACTTCGCCCACGTAGCCGCTGCACGAGGTGCTGCAGTTAACCAGTTGCAGCACGTCGACCTTGCTACCGGCCAGCGCACCGTTGAAGGTGATGGTCGCACCGTTAGTGGTCAGTGCACTGACTGTGACCGTGCCACCGGCCGGCCAGCCGGCGATCCCTTCGATCGCCGCCTTGACGCCAGCGGTGGTGTAGTTACTACCGCTCACGATGGCGACCGAGTCATTGCCGTTGTAGCGCAGTTTGAACTGCTGGCCGCTGCCGAAATTGGTCAATGCCAGCATCTGCACGGCATTCAGATTGGTTTCCGCGCCCGAGGTGTAAGCCACGATTTCATCGAAGCTACGCTGCGACCAGTAAGCGTCACTGTGGGTTTGTAGATTATCGGTGCCGCAAATACCGGCATAAGCCATGATCGACGAACCACTGCCCGGCTCGACCGAGGTGCCAGCATTGCGATTGCCACCGGAGCAATTGCTGACCACGCCGTTAAACGTATGATTGCCGGAGAACTGGTGTCCCAGTTCGTGCGCCACGTAATCGACCGCGTAGAAGTCCCCCACCGGCGTCGGAATCCCGGTGCAACCCTGCGCCTTGGCACTCCCGCCGACCACGCCCAGGCTGGCGATACCGCCGCCATTCAGTCCCAGCGCCAGATGGCCCACGTCGAAATTGCGCGCCCCCACCAGCAAGCCGACCACCGCCCGGTTACGGGTCAGTGTGCTGCTGGCACAAGCGCTAGCCTGGGTGGTCGTAAAGCAGGCCGCCCCGCCACACGGGCCGTTCGCGCCGGTCATCTGGGCAGCCGTGTCCAGATTCAGCTTATCGGTATCGTTGATCAGCATCAGACGGATCGCCGTCTCGTCCTCATAGACCTGGGTGACGCGGTTGATCAGGCTGACTTTGGCCGCCGTCACATTGGCCGAACCACCGAAGTAGGTGGCGTAGGACGGATCGGTGACCAGCGCCAGACGGTAGCTGCGCAGCTGGTTGCCGGTCGCCGGCGCCGCAGCCACGTTCGCTTCCACCACGTGGTAGGCGGCGCTGCTGGTGCTACGGCCATCGCTGGCACTCACTTCGAATGCACCGGTATTGCGCGAAGGATCGGCCACCAGCGTGGTGTTGATCACCCCTTCGCTATCGGCATTCACCACCATACTCTGACGCTCGCCACTATCGCCTTCGGCGCGCACCGTCAGGGTGACCGCCGCGCCCGGCGTAAAGCCGACACCGCGCACTTCCACCGCATCGTCTGCATGGTAGAAGCCACGCGACAAGGCCAGTTGCGACTCGGTCAGCGGGGCTTCGCGCAGTGCGCCGTGGGGGTTAGCCAGATCGCGGCTGTGATAGCTGTTATAGGCGCTGTCATCGAGCGGCGCTTGCGGATCGACATACCAGGCGCCCTTCGGAGTGCGTACCGAGGCGTGCAGGCCTAGCGGCGTGATATCCATGCGCAGGCTGGCTTTCGGATCATCGATGCCACGCCCGGCAAAGGTCTTGATTTCCGGGTGCTTGGCAGCCAGACCCGCTTCCATGATGGGCGAATCGACAATTGCGAAACGCTGGTAACCGCCGTCCGGATGCGGCAGGGAAATGATCAGCGGGGCGACGGCAGCGGCCGCCGTGTGCTCCAGCGGGGCCGACGCGACCAGCGCGCGCAGCCCGGGTTTGTTCAGACGGGCAGCATGGAAGCGGCTCGGCGTGGTCGCCGCCGCAGCCGCGCTTTTACCGGCAGCCGGCAGCACACTGACATCCTGCCAGAAGTCGCCACTGGCCTGGGTTGTGCTAGCCGCGCTGGCCGACAGACTCCAGCCCAGCAGAACCGAAGCGATAATCAGACGTCCGGTGCTTGGACGCAGCGTCGTGCCAGCCTTTGTGAGGCCAGCCCTGTATGACGTGTTCTTGGTATTTTTCATTCCTGCTCTACCCTTTTATCTGCCGTGTTGATCTGAACAACCTAAAAAAAGCGACAATTATTTGCAAAAAGCCATGCAAATAATTCAATCAAAGTATCACTTATTTAACTGGCGGTCACAACCATAAAGCGAGCTGGCAGGGTTTTCAATGTTGTGATTTATACACAGTCGGCAGATCCGGCCCGATCCGGCCCCGGCGGCAGTCCTGACACGCCAGCAGCGCTGGCTTTCCCGTATAAGCCGACCTCCCGCCATGCCCCGCGCGGGCTTGGCAAGATCCCGATAACAGCAGAACAGAACTGGCCCGATGAGCGTTAAACCGACCGAAAAAATCACTCCGATGATGCAGCAGTACCTGAGCATCAAAGCGCAATATCCGGATATGCTGGTGTTCTACCGCATGGGCGATTTCTACGAACTGTTCCATGCCGATGCGGAAAAAGCCTCGCGCGTGCTGGGCATTACTCTGACCGCACGGGGTAGCTCGGGCGGCCAGCCCATCAAGATGTGCGGCGTGCCCTTCCATTCGCTGGAAGGCTATCTGGCGAAACTGGTCAAAATCGGCGAGTCGTGCGCCATCTGCGAGCAGATCGGCGACCCGGCCACCAGCAAAGGCCCGGTCGAGCGCAAAGTGCTGCGGGTGGTCACGCCGGGCACCCTGACTGATGCCGACCTGCTGCCGGAAAAAGCCGAACGTCCCCTGCTGGCACTGTGCATCGTCAGCCAGCGCAAAGTCGCTACTGCCGGTCTGGCCTGGCTATCGCTGGCCAGTGGTGCTTTGCGCATGATGGAATTCTCCGGTGACAGCCACACCGTCGCCAGCCGCGTGCAACAGGAACTGGAACGCATTGCGCCAGCCGAAGTACTGCGCGGCGATAGCGCCGACCTGTTCGAGAGTGACCTGCCCTGCCACGTCAGCCGCGTACCGGACTGGCACTTCGACGTGGTCAGTGGCCACAAAGCCCTGCTCGAGCAACTCGGGGTTGCCACCCTGACCGCCTTCGGTGCCGAAGGCCTGAGTGCCGCACTGGGTGCCGCCGGCGCCCTGCTGCGCTACGCGCAATCAACCCAGGGGCGCGGCCTGCAGCACGTGCGCAGCCTGAGTACGGAAACGGAAAACGAATTTATTGGCCTCGATGCCGCCACCCGGCGCAATCTGGAACTGACCGAGACCATCCGCGGTCAGGAGTCGCCCACCCTGTTCTCGCTGCTCGATCACTGCCGCACCGCGATGGGTTCGCGCTTGCTACGCCACTGGCTGCACCACGCCCGCCGCGATCAGGCCATCGCGCGCGCGCGCCAGCAGGCGATTGCGGCGCTGGCGCAGGCCGATGTCAGCGCCGCTCTGGCGCACACGCTGGCGCAAGTACCCGATATTGAACGCATCACCACCCGCATCGCCCTGCTGTCGGCCCGCCCGCGTGATCTGGCCAGTCTGCGCGACGGCGTCCAGCAACTGCCGAACCTGCGCCACGCCATGCAGCGCGCGCTCGGTGACAGCAGCCTGCTGGCAGCGATCGACGCTGATCTGGCCACGCCGTCGGACTGCCTCGACCTGCTGCAGCGCGCTGTGGCGCTGGAACCGGCAGCAATGGTGCGCGATGGCGGCGTGTTCGCACGCGGCTTCGACGCCGAACTCGATGAGCTGCGCGCACTGTCGGAAAACGCCGGCCAGTTCCTGATCGATCTGGAGACACGCGAACGGGCCCGCACCGGCATTGCCAATCTGCGCGTCGAGTACAACAAGGTGCACGGCTTCTACATCGAAGTCACGCATGGCCAGACCACCAAGGTGCCGGACGACTATCGGCGACGCCAGACCCTGAAGAACGCCGAGCGCTACATCACGCCGGAACTGAAAGCTTTCGAAGACAAGGCCCTGTCGGCACAGGACCGCGCACTGGCGCGCGAGAAGCTGCTGTACGAACAGTTGCTGGCCGATCTGGCGCCGTTTATCGGTACGCTGCAGAGCATCGCCCGCGCACTGGCCCAGATCGACACCCTGAATGCCTTGACCACCCACGCGCTGCGCCACAACTGGTGCGCCCCGCAACTGGTGGACACGCCCTGCCTGAGCATCATCGAAGGGCGCCATCCGGTGGTGGAAAACCAGATCGAACGCTTCATCGCCAACGATTGCCGCTTCAGCGACGAGCGCCGTTTGCTGCTGATCACCGGCCCGAACATGGGTGGTAAATCGACCTTCATGCGTCAGGTTGCGCTGATTACCCTACTGGCCTATGTGGGCAGCTACGTGCCCGCCGCCAGCGCCACCATCGGCCCGATCGACCGCATCTTTACCCGCATCGGCGCCACCGACGATCTGGCCGGTGGTCGCTCCACCTTCATGGTCGAGATGACCGAGTCGGCCGCCATTCTGAACGGCGCCACCGAACACTCGCTGGTGCTGATGGATGAAGTGGGCCGCGGCACCTCGACCTTCGACGGTCTGGCACTGGCGTGGGCGATTGCCCGTCACCTGATCGATACCAGCCGCAGCTTCTCGCTGTTTGCCACCCACTACTTCGAGCTGACCCAGCTGCCAGACAGCCATCCGTCGGCTGCCAATGTGCACCTGTCGGCGGTCGAACACAAGGACAGCATCGTGTTCCTGCACGCCGTACAGGAAGGCCCGGCCTCGCAAAGTTACGGTCTGCAGGTCGCCCAGCTGGCCGGCGTACCGCAGCCGGTGATCCGCGCCGCGCGCAAGCATCTAGCGCGCCTCGAAGCGCAGGCGCTTGATGCCACACCACAGGGCGATCTGTTTGCCGCGCCGCTGCGCGCCGAAGACGATGAGGACGCGGCGCAGGCCGCAGCCGCGGTCGATCAGGCCGCACAGGCGCTGCTGGACGCCGTCGAAGCACTCGATCCGGACGCGCTCTCGCCACGCGAAGCACTGGAGCAGCTATACCTGCTGAAGCGCCTGTCGGCCGCGACACAGGTATGAAGCGGCTGCGCCTGAGGGCCCGCGGCCCCGGTCCCAGTCCAGCCGCCGCCATCATGCTGTGGCTAGGCGCCGCGAGCGGTCTGCTGGCGCCCGCCCACAGCAGCGCCGCCGCGACCTTCCAGTTTGCGGTCATCGGCCACAACTTCCGCAGCAGCGCCGAAGAAACGCCGCTACGTCAGGCGATCACCGGTGCAGCCCAGCAAGCGCCCGCCTTCATCGTCGCCACTGGCATCAAAGCTGCCAGCGAGCCCTGCAGCGACAGCCTGTACGCCCAGCGCCGCAGCCTGCTCAATGACAGCAGTGCGCCGCTGATCGTGGCGCTGGCCGGCAGCGACTGGAGTGCCTGCCAGAATTCGGCCGGCCGCTCGGCCGCCGTGGAGCGTCTGAACCGTCTACGCGAACTGTTTTACGGCGACGCCGCATCGCTGGGCGCACGCCGCCTGACTGTGACGCGCCAGTCCGGCACGGCCAAATTCCGCAACTATGCGGAAAACGCCCACTGGCAGGTGGGCAAAGTACTGTTCGCCACCATCAACCTGCCGGCGAATAACAACCACTACCGCACCGAGGCCGGCCGCAATAGCGAATACGAAGACCGACTGGTCGCCAACCGGGCCTGGATCAGCCGCCTGTTCGCGCTGGCACAGCGCCAGAAGCTGCAAGGGCTGGTGTTATTTTCCGATGGCGATGTGAGCGTGCAGGAAACAGGACTGCTGGACCTGCTGCCGAGTTTGCGCAACAAGCAGGATGGTTTTGCCGAACCACGTCGGCAGATCCGCACGCTGGCAGAGAAATTTACGGGACAGGTCTTGCTGATCGATGCGCAGGGCAACCCCGGCGCCGAGCCGGTGATTACTTGGCGCGCCAATGTCGGGCATCTGAGTCTGGCCGCATGGCAGGCCGAGATCGGCGTCACGGGCGGTAGCGCCCCCCTCCCCCTGTTCACCTTGCGGGCTAGCAGCGCCGAGCTGACGCCCTAAAGCAAACGCCAGCCCCGACTGGCGGGTACTGGCGCTGATGGTACGGCTGTCTGACGCGGCAGCCTAGTACCGTTGCTTATTGCAGCTGCTTATTGCAGCTGCTTAGTGCAGCTGCCTAGTCCAATTGCTTAGTGGATCGGGTGGATCGCGACGTGATCACCCTCTTCGCCAGCTTCATCGTCGTCACCGTGGTGATGACCATGGGCACCGTGCACGTGACCGTGGGCGATTTCTTCTTCCGAGGCTTCACGTACGTCGGTCACCGTCAGGCTGAAACGCAGCGCGATACCGGCCAGCGGGTGATTTCCATCAAGAACCACTTTGTCTTCAGCGATTTCGGTGACGGTGAAAATCATCGGTTCTTCATCTTCATCGCCATCCGGCATACCTTCGAACTGCATGCCCACTTCCAGCGGTTCTGGCAGGCGGCTGCGCTCTTCCACTTTCACCAGCGAGGCATCGTAATCACCGAAAGCATCTTCCGGCTCGATTTGCAGGATGGTGCTGTAACCGGTGTCCTTACCGTCCAGCTCTTCTTCGATCTTCGGCAGGGTATTCTCGTAACCGCCGTGCAGATAGACCATAGGCTGACTGCCATCTTCGATCAGGTTGTCCTGGGCATCGGACAGTTTGTAATTTACAGTCACGACCGTGTTCTTGGCTATCTTCATGGGAAATTCCTTTCTTTAGTAACGCCGTGATTATACCCCGTCCGAGCGCTGTCACCGCCGCTAGCAGACGATCGCCTCAGCCCATGGGTATAATGGGGTATGAAAAAATTACCTCTCCTGGGCGATATCACGCCTGCGCAGTTCCTGCGCGAATACTGGCACAAGAAACCTCTGCTGATCCGTAACGCCGTGCCCGGCTTCAAGCCGCTGCTCAGCGTGGAAGCACTGGGCCAACTGGCCGCCACCAACCATGCCGAATCGCGTCTGGTCACCAATGTCGATGGCCAGTGGGCCTTGCAGCATGGCCCGCTGGAAGCTTTGCCACCGATGAGCCAGAAAGAATGGACCGTGCTGGTGCAGGGCGTGAATCTGTTCGATGACAAGGCCGATGCCCTGTTACGTCAATTCCGCTTCATTCCCGATGCCCGTCTGGACGACCTGATGGTCAGTTTTGCTACCGACGGTGGCGGTGTCGGCCCGCACTTCGATTCCTACGACGTGTTCCTGCTGCAAGCGCAGGGCCAGCGCCGCTGGCGCATCGGCGCACAGAAGGATCTGACGCTGGTGGAAGGCCTGCCGCTGAAGATTCTGGCGAATTTCGAGCCCGACGAAGAACTGGTACTCAATCCCGGCGACATGCTCTACCTGCCACCGCACTGGGCCCACGACGGCATCGCCATCGGCGATTGCCAGACCTACTCGATCGGCTTCCGTCAGCCCTGCTATCAGGAACTGGGCGAAGCCTTCCTGCAGTTCATGGCCGACTCGATCGACCTGCCGGGCCGCTACAGCGATCCGGATCTGGCACCGCAAAACAAGCCGGCGGAAATTCCCCGTGCCATGCTCGACACCCTGATCGAAGAAATCAGCAAAGTCCGCTTCACCGACGAAGACATCACCATCTTCCTCGGCGAATACATGTCCGAGCCCAAGCACAATGTCTTCTTCACGGGACCGGCAAAGCCCCTGACGATGGGCAAATTCAGCGAAAAAGCCACCAAAAAAGGCCTGAAGCTGTCGCGTAAGACGCAGATGCTCTATCGCGGCAAAAACGTCTTCATCAATGGCGAATCGTTTGGCGTCGGCAAAGCCGACCGCGTGACACTGGAGTTGCTGGCCAATCAGCGCAGCCTCGACGGTGACGCTTTTACGGCCGCCTCGGACGACGTACTGGAAGCGCTGTACACCTGGTATCAGGACGGCTGGGTCGAACTGAACTAACCCGACAGGAGCCCCGGCATGGACGCGCAGCACACGCCTTTCGACACACGTAGCGCGTTCCAGCAGCAACTCGCCCTCTGCATTGCCGGGGCCCGTCACACACTGTGCATGTTCGATCCCGACTTTGCCTGCTGGGAGCTGGGCAGTGCCAACATGGATGCCGCACTGCGCCGCTTTCTGCATCACGGCGGGCAGCTGCAACTGGTCGCCCATCAGGGCCGCCCCACCGAACAGAGCGCACCACGCTTTCTGCGCCTGATCAAGGACTATCAGCACCGCGTCGCCATCCGGCGCAGCCATCCCGCACTGCGCCAATTACACGACTCGTTTTGCCTGGCAGATCAGCAGCATCTGGTACGTCGTTTTCATTCTGATCACTATCGCGGCATCGCGACGGCAAATGATCCCTTTGAAGCACAAACCTTCCATGATCACTTCATTACCATTTGGTTAGAATCGGGACCGGGCTTATATGCCGATACGATAGGAATATGAGTACTTTCGTGCAAATTAGGGCTGTTTAAAGCGAATATTGGTCAAAATAACGCAACTAGCTTTTTGGTACGAAATCTCAATGTTGCAATAGCGCAAATAAACTGGCAAAACGATTGCTTCTCCTATTGCGACGCAGTAAAAATCGCTATAATATTCCCCTAGGAAGTTTCCGTTGTCTGGCAGGCACCCATCAAGGTACGAAAGCCTTCGAAGACGACCTAATAGAGCGATAATTACCGGTAATTATTAATCGCAACAATGTGTTTAATTTTGAATTAACTAAGGAAAACCCATGAAAAAATCCCTGCTGATCGTTTCCCTGCTGGCTGTTGCTCTGGCTGCTTGCTCGAAAAAAGAAGAAGCTCCTGCTGCTCCAGCTCCAGTAGCCGCTCCTGAAGCTGCTGCTCCAGCTCCAGCTGCTGCTCCAGCCGCTTCGGACGCTGCTGCTGCTCCAGCTGCTGCTCCAGCCGCTTCGGACGCTGCTGCTGCTCCAGCCGCTGCTGCTCCTGCTGCTTCGAAGTAATCAGTCTGCGGAAAAAACCGGCCTACGGGCCGGTTTTTTTTCGCCTGTTACTTTTGCGGGGTCAGGTCTTCACAGACCTGACCCCGTATTTATTCCGCTGTGTCTGCGCTTTGTCCGACCTAACCCTGAAGGGCTGAAGGGCCGTTGACTACCGACGTAAAAAAGCCGGCATCTGCCGGCTTCGCGTTGAAGCCGGCAGATGCCGGCTGTGGACACGCTTACTTGAGTTGCTCGTGCAGCAGGGTCAGGATCTTTTCCGCGACCGGGCTGGTATCGGCTTTGCCGGCATTGCTGGTGACGCTGACGTTGCTGCTATTGCCAGCACCAGCTTTGACCAGAATCCGGTAACGCTGTGCTTCTTTATCCGCTTCCGACGAGCCCCAGTTAAACAGCTTGCTGAAGAAGCCTTTCGATTCGCCCGAATCGTCCACATAGCGGACGAAATAGGTACCCTGGGTGCGGTCCCGATCTTCCACGGTAAAGCCGGCACGGTCCAGTGCCAGACCAACCCGGCGCCAGGCGCGGTCAAAGCCCTCATCGACCTGCACGATACGCTCGGCACCACTGCCTACCAGCGCCGCGTGCTGGGCCTGTGCAGGGGCGCTCTCGACCGTGCTACGGGCTTCGGCAACGTCACCGACGTCACCCAGCTTGGTCAGCAGACGCGCCAGGAACTCGGCTTCCAGGCCAGGGTCGCTGGCACGCGGGGTCCACGAGGTGGTTTCGTTTTGCGGGCCGGTAGCGACTTCCTTGGCACCACGGTGGCTGATGTAGATTTCGCTGCTGCCGTCGGCGCGACGTTCGATACGGGTGCGGAATTTATCGCGCTCGCCGCTGGAGTACAGCGAATCGAAGACTTTACCGATGGTGTTGCGAATGAAATCCTGCGGAATCTTGGCGCGGTTTTCGTTCCAGTCAGTTTCCATCAGGCCGGCCGCAGCATTTTCCTTGGCCAGCACGAAGCCCGAATCTTCCCAGAACTGCTTGAGTTGCGGCCACAGTTGCTCGGGAGTCTGCTTGACCACCAGCCAGCGCTGGCTGCCATCACGCTCGATCTTGATATCTTTCAGACTGTTCAGTGCAACGGTGCCAGCCGCTGGCGTACCCGGTATGATCGCCGCAGCATTGCCTGCCGCGCCGCCTTTGCTGGCGTTATAGCCAGAAGCGGTGGCGATGCCGTTGGTCGAACCCGGCAGCGAATAGCGGTTATCTTTCTGCAGTTGGGTCAGATCCGGTGGCACATCCAGGGTGCTGGCCTTTTTGGCGGACTTGTAGTCGACCTTGTCATTACCGACCACGGAACCAATCATGCCGCAACCGGTCAAACTGGCCATCAATGCGCCTACCATCACGGCGCGTTGCGGGGAAATAGAAGCTGTCTTGCGAATAGTCATGTGGTTACTATTTAAAAAGCTGAAAAGCAGCAAATCAGGGACAATCCGAACCGAAGTCGGGGCTTGTTGCGTAGGGAATTACAGGACGCCGGATTCTTTCAGCGCAGCACGTACAGCCGCGTGACAATCGGCAGCCAGCGGGACCAGCGGCAGGCGTATGCCAGCAGGCATTTTGCCCATTTCCGCCAGTGCCCATTTCACCGGTACCGGATTCGGTTCGATGAACAGCTTCTGGTGCAGCGGGAACAGCTTGTTATTCCATTCCAGCGCCTTGGCGATATCGCCGGCGATGGCAGCTTTGCACAGCTCGGCCATACCACGTGGCGCCACGTTGGCCGTCACGGAAATATTACCAGCGCCACCGGCCAGCATCAGGGCCATCGCGGTCGGATCGTCGCCCGAATACACGGCGAACGATTTCGGCGCCAGACGCAGCAGGTCGTAGCCACGGCCGATATTGCCGGTCGCGTCTTTCACGCCGACGATATTCGGGATCGCTGCCAGACGCAGAATGGTGTCGTTGCTCATGTCGGCCACGGTGCGGCCCGGCACGTTATACAGAATTACCGGCAGATCCACGGCTTCGGCGATGGATTTGAAGTGCTGGTACATGCCTTCCTGGGTAGGACGGTTGTAGTACGGCACCACTTGCAGAGTCGCATCGGCACCCGCTTCTTTGGCAAAACGGGTCAGCTTGATCGCTTCGGCAGTCGAATTAGCACCGGCCCCGGCGATGATAGGGATGCGGCCGCGCGCATGGGCGACGGTGGCCTTGATCAGCGCGCAATGCTCTTCCACACTGACCGTGGCCGATTCACCGGTGGTGCCGGCGATCACGATGCTGTCCGTACCTTCGGCAATGTGCCAGTCGATCAGCTGATTCAAACCCTCGAAGTCCAGACTACCGTCTGCGTGCATCGGGGTGACGATTGCTACGATGCTGCCCTTAATCATAGGTAACCACTGCATAAAGAATTAAAACAACGATTGTAGTCGATAGGTCGCCGGTGTGGTGCATTCGCGGCGACAAATCGGCCGTCAAAATGGCGGCAATAGTGCCGCCATACGGGGGAATTCAGGCTGTACGGCGCACAGACGTTGCACCATGGCAGCTTTTGGCGTATCGACCACACCTTCTTCGTACGCCACCACCCGCAAACCGTGCTGGCGGGCCCAGTCCAGCAACTCGCCGGGCTGCAATAAAAAAGCCGGATTCGACGGCTTGCCCAAGGCGGCATTGCCATCAGCAAAGGTTTCATAGATCAGCACGCCGTTCGGCGCCAGGCTGCCGGCCAGCGCCGCCATCAGGGGCCGGTGCAGATAATTGGTGACCACGATGCCGGCAAAACGCTGCGGGCCGAAGGGCCAGACGGCACCCGCCTGTTCCAGATCAATCGCGGTAGTGGTAATGCCGGGACCGGCCGCAGCGGCCAGCGCCTCGACATCGCGATCCAGCGCCACCACGGCATGACCAAGCGCCGCCAGATGGCGCGCGTGGCGACCGCTGCCACAGGCCAGATCCAGCACGGCGCCACCGGCGATCAGCGGCGCATAGCGCTGCACCCACGGCGACACGGGTGCGCCAGCGCAGTGCGCACCAGCCTGCAAGCCAGGGCTCAGACTGTCGCTCACAGGCTCGCTCACATGGTCACTCATACTACTGCTCATGTATAGGCCAGTCCCATCGCTTCGCGCACGTCGCGCATGGTTTCCAGCGCCAGCTTGCGCGCCACATCATTGCCATCGGCAACGATGGCGCGCACCAGCGACGGGTCGTCCAGATATTGCTGGGCGCGCTCGTGCATCGGCTCCTGTTCCTTGATGATGGCGTCGATCACCGGCTGTTTGCATTCGATGCAGCCGATACCGGCCGATTGACAACCCTTGACCACCCATTCCTGGGTCGGCGCATCGGAATACACCTGATGGAATTGCCACACCGGGCAACGTGCCGGATCACCGGCATCGGTACGCCGCACGCGGGCCGGATCGGTCGGCATGGTGCGGATTTTCTTTTCCACCGAGGATTTTTCTTCACGCAGCGCAATCGCATTGCCATAGCTCTTGGACATCTTGCGACCATCCAGACCGGGCAGGCGCGAGGCGGCCGTCAGGCGGGCCTGTGGCTCCACCAGTATCAGCTTGCGACTACCTTCCAGATAGCCGAACAGACGCTCGCGATCGCCCATCGACAGGCTCTGGGCATCATCGAGCATGGCCTTGGCCTGCTCCAGCGCCTCGTCCTTGCCGTCCTGCTGGTATTCGGTGCGCAGTTCGTTGTAGAGTTTGGCGCGCTTGCTGCCTAGTTTCTTCACCGCTTCCTGCGCCTTCTCCTCGAAACCTTTTTCTTTGCCGTACATGTGGTTAAAACGACGGGCAATTTCGCGCATCATTTCGATGTGCGGCACCTGATCGTCACCCACCGGTACCTGACTGGCGCGGTAGATCAGCACGTCAGCCGCCTGCAGCAAGGGATAGCCGAGGAAGCCGTAGGTGGCCAGATCCTTGTTGGACAGATTCTCGATCTGATCCTTGTAGGTCGGGACCCGTTCGAGCCAGCCCAGCGGGGTGGCCATCGACAGCAACAAATGTAGTTCGGCATGCTCGGGCACACGCGACTGGATGAACAGCGTGGCCTGGGATGGGTCGATACCGGCAGCCAGCCAGTCAACCAGCATGTCCCAGGTGCTGCGTTCGATCACGCTCGGGTCATCATAGTGCGTGGTCAGCGCATGCCAGTCGGCCACAAAAAACAGGCAAGGCAGTTCGGACTGCAACTTGATCCAGTTTTTCAAAGCGCCGTGATAATGGCCCAAGTGCATGGAACCAGTGGGGCGCATGCCGGAAACTACACGATCGGGATACATAGAGGGCTCAGCGAAGTAAGAAAATCAGGGGGAACAGCAGCAGGTGGAAGATGCTCTGCAGAATATGCATGCCACCAACCAGAAAATCGGTAAGCAGGCCGAACTGCATCATCAGGATCAGCCCGATGAACACATACATGCCGTAACGTTCAATTTGCGCATATTTACGGGCCAGTGGCAGCGGCAATATGCCCGTCACAATCCGGCCACCATCGAGTGGTGGCAGGGGAATCAGGTTGAAGATGCACATGGCCGAATTAACGCCGATACCGGCTTTGCTCATCTCGATGAAGAAGTCATCCTGTGGAAAACCCAGACCGTAGCTGAGCATTACCCACAAGGTCATCCAGCCCAGCCCCATCACGAAGTTGGCCGCAGGGCCAGCAGCCGCTACCAGCGCCATCTGTTTTTTCGGATTGCGCAGGCGACCATAATCGACCGGCACCGGCTTGGCATAGCCGAGCGCCGGCAGGTGCAATATGCTCAGGATCAGCGGCAGGATGACCGTGCCGAAGGGGTCGATGTGACGTAGCGGATTGAGACTGAGTCGGCCTTCATTGGCGGCTGTCGGATCGCCGAAATAGCGCGCCACGTAGCCATGCGCTGCTTCATGCAGGGAAATGGCAAAAAGTACAGGAATCAGATAAACCGTAATGGTTTGGATAAGGCTGTCGGTTTCGTTCATGAAGGGATTCTACCAGAGGGCGCAGTATGCCCAAGCAGTGCCGTCAAGGGCCGGCACAGATACCCCGTTAAAAACCAGACCATGCCAGCATCAGCTTAGTATTGCCTTAGTATTGTCTTAGTATTGTCTTCGTAGCGCATGCGTGTTGGCGTGGTAGCGCGTGGCGACGACGGGCTTGCGCCGCGCCACCTTGCTGCCCGGCTCAGAGCCCGAACATCGACGCATCACCCCTGCCCTGCCGGATCAGTTCCGCATCCGCCCCGGTCAGATCGATCACCGTGGTTGGCGCCATACTGCAGGCACCGCCGTCGATCACCAGATCAATCTGCTTGCCGATCCGTTCAACGATGGTATCGGCATCATTCAGCGCTTCTGTCTCGCCCGGCATGATCAGGGTGGTACCCAGCAATGGTTGCTGCAGCACTTCCAGCAAGGCATGCACGATGGCGTCTTCCGGCACACGCAGACCGATGGTCTTGCGCGACGGATGACTGAGCCGGCGCGGCACCACCTTGGTCGCTTCGAGAATAAAGGTGAACGGCCCCGGAGTAGCCGCTTTGAGCAGACGGAACTGGCGATTGTCGACGCGCGCGTACACGCCAATTTCGCTAAGGTCGCGGCACAGCAGGGTCAGGTGGTGTTTTTCATCAACGCCACGAATCCGGCGCAAACGTTCCACCGCCGATTTATCATCCAGATGACAGACCAGCGCGTAGCAGGAATCAGTTGGTACGGCGACGATGCCGCCATCATGAACAATCTGCGCCGCCTGCTTGATCAGCCGCGGCTGCGGATTAACGGGATGTACCTGGAAAAACTGACTCATAGTTGCGCTGGCCGTAGCCGCTGTGACGTAGGCTTAAGATTGTACGCTACGCAAGGCAGCGATACGCTGTTCGAACGGTGGATGGGTGGAAAACAACTCGCTCCAGCCCGCCACATTGCTGATGCCGGCCGCTGCGATGGACTGCGGCAATTCGCCCGGGCTCAGGCCGTTCAGGCGCGCCAGCGCGTGCTGCATCGGCACGGCACTCCCCAGCAGGCGGGCCGAACCGGCGTCGGCACGGAATTCGCGCTGACGCGAAAACCACGCCACGATCAGCGAGGCCAGCAGGCCAAAGATGATTTCGCACACGAATACCGTGATCATGTAACCGATGCCGGGGCCGCGTCGCTCGCTGTCGTCGTTCTTGAGCAACATTTTGTCGACAAAGAAGCCCACCACCCGCGCCAGGAATACCACGAAGGTATTCACCACGCCCTGAATCAGGGTCATAGTGACCATGTCACCGTTGGCAATGTGCGCCACTTCATGGCCCAGCACCGCTTCCACCTCATCGCGATTCATGCTTTCCAGCAAGCCAGTGGAGACCGCTACCAGCGCCGAATTCTTGAACGCGCCGGTCGCGAAAGCATTCGCCTCACCGTCATACACGGCTACTTCCGGCGTGGCAATGCCTGCCCGTGCGGCCAGCGTGGCCACCGTGTTGACCAGCCACAATTCGGTCGAAGACGCCGGCGCGCTAATCACCCGTGCGCCGGTCGACCATTTGGCCATCGGCTTACTGATCAGTAGGGAAATAAAGGCGCCGGTAAAGCCCACTACCAGCGAAAACGCCAGCAAACTGCCCAGTTGCAGGGTGTTACCACTACCGGGGCGACCAATGCCCAGCAAGGACAGCACGATCGACAGCACCAGCATCACAGCCAGATTGGTCAGGATAAACAGGACAATACGTTTCATTTTCAGGTCTCCAGGTGGGACGGCGCCACATATATCGGCCCAGTCCGCCGGTTTTCAAGGGCGTTGGTAACAGTGCAACTAAGATTAACGACTCAAGCGTGCGACTCAAGCGTGCGACCCAAGAGTGCGACTCAAGAGTGGGACTCAAGAGTGCGACTCAAAACCAGTCATGCCAGACGGGCGTCACACCGGCCGGCAGCGGTGGCAACTGGGCAAAATCGACGCGCGCTTCGCCCGGTGCATGGAAATCCGTACCGCGCGAGGCCAGAAAGCCGTAGTGCTTGGCCAGCTGCGCATACTCCGGATATTGATCCGGCGTGTGGCTGCCGGTGACCACTTCGATGGCCGTACCCCCCAGCTGCTTGAACTCATCGAACAGCGCGCCCTGCGCCAGCGCACTGAATTTATAGCGGCCCGGGTGGGCAATCACGGCAATCCCGCCCGCCGCGCGGATCCAGTTCACCGATTCTTCCAGCGTGGCCCAGCGGTGCGGCACATAGCCGGGTTTGCCTTCCGACAGATATTTCTTGAACACTGCGGGGATATTCGCGCAGATGCCCTGATCCACCAGATAGCGGGCAAAGTGGGTGCGCGACATCAGATCGGGATTGCCGACAAATTTCAGCGCGCCTTCGTAAGCACCATGAATCCCGACTTTGTCCAGCTCGGCGGCGATCTGGCGCCCACGGTTATCGCGCCCGGCCCGGGTAGCGGCCAGCCCGGCGGCCAGCCCGGCATGGGTTTCGTCGATCTGCAGACCGACGATGTGCACGGTTTCCTTGGCCCAGGTAATCGAGATTTCCACCCCGCTCACAAACTGCATGCCCAGCGCCTGTGCAGCGCTACGCGCTTCAGCCACGCCATCGACTTCATCGTGGTCAGTCAGCGCCCACACGTCTACGCCGGCAGCACGCGCCGTCTGGGCGACGGCGCTCGGCGTCAGGACGCCATCGGAGACATTGGAATGACAGTGCAAATCGACTTTTAACATACGTGATCAGGGAACGCGGCAAGGAAGCTTGCATTGTACGCTTCTTGCACAGACTGCACGTAGGCGGCTAGTTCTGAAGAAATGCCTCGATCAGTTGCGCCAGCGCTTCCGGCTGGTCATGGTGCAGCATGTGGCCGGCATCGGGCAGAATATGGCGTTCTACTGCACGCAAATGGCCGAGCCGGAAGTCGAGTTCGGTGCGCCCTTCGGCGGCCCCGCCCATCCAGCTCCACATATCGGTCTGGGCCGCCTCGACCCACAACACCGGCGCCGTGATGGCGCTCCAGCACGCCAGCACATCTTCCGAGTGATAAGGCAGCGGACCGTGCTGCTTATGGGCCGGATCGCCGAGTATCTCCCAGCGCCCCTCGGCATTCTGGGCCGACCAGTGCTGCGCCAGAAACGCGGCGCGCGCATCGCTCAGGCGCGGGTTGGTCTTCTGTAAGCGCGCCGCCACTTCCGCCTCGCTGGCATAGGTGCGCAGCGCCGGCAGCGCGGCCAGACCATCGAGCCAGGCTGCGTAACGGCCGGGCGTCTGCTCGGGACGGCTGGAACGCAAGC
This sequence comes from Oxalobacteraceae bacterium, assembly GCA_027490725.1. Taxonomy (GTDB): domain Bacteria; phylum Pseudomonadota; class Gammaproteobacteria; order Burkholderiales; family Burkholderiaceae_D; genus Rugamonas. Next base: position 8,895 of record JAIXXN010000019.1, on the reverse strand, counting down.
CGCCCCCTTCCAGATTGATCAGCTTGCGGATGCGCGCCGGACGTGCGCCCGCATACAGGCTGACCACATTGCCGCCCATGCTGTGTCCAAGCAGATTGATCGCCTCGCCGGGCGCGTAATGGTCAAGAATGGCGTCCAGATCGGCCAGATAGTCGGGGAACCAGTAAGTATCGCTGCCGCTGCGCTGCGACTGGCCAAAGCCGCGCCAGTCCGGAGCAATCACGTGCCAGTCCCCCTGCAGGGCGTCGACCACGAACTGGAACGAAGCCCCCACATCCATCCAGCCATGCAGCATGAACAGTTTGGGCGCACCCTCGCGGCCCCAGTGCCGCACATGGCTGCGCAGACCGCGGATCGTCAGGAACTCGCTTCGGGAGGGCGTATAAGTCATGGTCATCCTTGAAAAAGCCATCATTGGCACAATATCGCTAAAACAACGCAGTACAGCTGGCGCTGCAAAATAATAGCACGACCGTTCGATAGCTGCACAAGCGTAAAATAGCGACATTCCGGCGCGCACGTCATTCCGCACCAACGGCGCCTCCCACACCCACAAAGGTTTCCAATGTCTATATATCAACTGGGCGAACACGTGCCCGAGATCGATGCATCGTCATTTGTTGCAGACACTGCCACTGTAATTGGCAAAGTCACACTGCACGCCAACAGTTCGGTGTGGTTTGGTGCCACCCTGCGCGGCGATAACGAGCGCATTACCATCGGCGCCAACAGCAATGTGCAGGAAGGCACGGTGATGCATACCGACATGGGCTATCCGCTCACGGTCGGCGAAAACGTCACCATCGGCCATCAGGCCATGCTGCACGGCTGCAGCATCGGCGACGGCGCTCTGATCGGCATTCAGGCGGTGATTCTGAACGGCGCAAAAATCGGTAAAGGCTGTCTGGTCGGTGCCGGTGCGCTGGTCACGGAAGGCAAGGAATTTCCGGACAACAGTCTGATCATCGGCACACCGGCCAAAGCCGTGCGCACCCTGACGGAGCAGGACGCTGCCAATCTGCGCGCCAATGCCGAGAACTATGTACAACGCGGCCAGTTATTCAAGTCGCAACTCAAAAAGATAGGAACACCATGAGCATATCCACGCTGTCCGCTCAGGACACCCTGCAGAAATTCATCTTCGACAATGGCTCCGTACGCGGCGAACTGATCGACATCTCCGCCACCTGGCGCGAAGTGCAATCGCGTCAGGACTACCCTGCGCCGGTGCGCAAACTGCTGGGCGAAATGGTGGCTGCGGCCGCCCTGCTGTCGGCCAATCTGAAATTTAACGGCTCCATCATCATGCAGATCCATGGCGACGGTCCGGTCCACCTGCTGGTGGTCGAGTGCGACGCCGAACTGCGCCTGCGCGCGACCGCCAAACTGGCCGCCAATGCCGTGGTGGCAGACGATGCCAGCCTGCACGACCTGCTCAACGCACACGGCAAAGGCCGCTTCATCATCACGCTCGATCCGGCCGACAAACTGCCGGGCCAGCAACCGTATCAGGGCATCGTGCCGCTGGACGGCGACGATGTGGCGACCGTGATTGAAAACTATATGTTGCGCTCCGAACAGCTGGATACCAAGCTGTGGCTGGCTGCCGATGCCCATAGCGCGCGCGGTCTGCTGCTGCAGAAACTGCCGCATCATGGCGGCATCACCGAAGCCGTACCATTGAGCGCCGACGATGCGCTGGAAACCTGGAACCGTGCCGTGATTCTCGGCTCGACCTTGAAGCCGGAAGAGATGCTGAGCACCACCATTGATGTGCTGATGCAGCGCCTGTTCTGGGAAGAGACGATCCGCGTCTTCGAGCCGCTCCATCCATCCTTCCACTGCACCTGCAGCCGCGAAAAAGTCGGCAATATGCTGCAGATGCTGGGCCGCGAAGAAATCGAAAGCGTACTGGCCGAACAGGGGCAGGTCGCCATCAACTGCGATTTCTGCGGTCAGCACTACGCTTACGATGCAGTCGATTGCGCCCAGCTGTTCATCGGCAATGCGCCGGTGGAAGTCCTGTTACCGGCCAGCGAAGCAAAGCACTAAGCCTGAGGGCGCGTCCGGCAGCATGCCGTGGCGCGCCTTGCCGCTGCACCTCGTTTCAATTCCACAATTTGGCGCAGCGGGTTTCCTTCACTTCCACCGTCCCCACCAGCTTGACCGACTGCGCACTGCGCAGCAGATCCACGCGCTCCACGCAGGCCGTGCGCAGCAAGCGATCCAGCGGGCGCGTACAGACAGTGAGTGCTGCCGTGCTAGCGGCATTGCAATCAAAGCCCTCGGTACGCAAACGCACTAGCGCTTCGTCGATCGTCATCCCCGGCTGTACGGTTTGCGCCACAAAATTTCCCAGTCCCGCCTGATTCACGGTGCCACAGGCTGCCAATACCAGCAGCGAGCCCAGCATCGCCGCAGCTTGCAGCGTTCCGATTCCTTGTCCCATCCTGCCCCCTTCTCCGCACAGATTGCTCGTCTGTGCGCAGTGTAGCGCAATCGCGTCACGCGCCGGTAATAGTTGGTCACTATCATTGCCCGAGTTGCAATTCCAACCAACTTGTCTTGAAGGTACATCATGAATCGTCGCTTTTCCACCGTATGCGCTGCGGCACTGAGCCTGCCGATGCTGGCCATGGCTGCCAATGTTGCTGCGGCCGTGGCCGAATTTTCCGCTGACACCGCCGCGACGAGCGTGGCGGCCAATGCCGTGGCGTCGACGGCAGTGGCAGCCAGTGCCGTCGCTGGCGCAGCCTCTGCCGAGGCCAGCATTGAAGCCGCCCTGCTGGCGCCGATCGCCACCGTGGAAGTCTCGACCCGCAAAACCCGTTCCTCGGTCGCCCTGAGCAAAGCCGATATGCAGAAAGTCCTGCCCGGCATCAATCCCCTGAAAGCCTTGCAAACCTTGCCCGGCGTGAGCTTCCAGACCGCCGACCCATGGGGCAATAACGAGCAGAATCTGTCGTTGTTTGTGCACGGTTTCAGCGGCCAGCAACTCGGCTACACCATGGACGGCGTACCACTGGGCGACCAGCAGTACGGCAACTACAACGGTCTGTCGCCACAGCGCGCCGTGATCAGTGAAAACGTCGGGCGCGTGATTCTGTCCTCCGGTGCCGGTGATCTGGCGACCGCTTCCACCAGCAATCTGGGCGGCACCATCGAAACTTTCTCCGGCGATCCGGCCCGGGAGCGCAATCTGGCCGCACAGCAGACGCTGGGAAGTTACAAGACTTCGCGCAGCTTCCTGCGCTATGACAGTGGCAATTTTGGTGACGGCAATAGCGCCTACCTGTCGGCTGTGCACCACGAACAGAAAGCCTGGGACTTCAACGGCCGTCAGGGTGGCAATCAGGTCAACGGCAAATTCATCCACAACGGTGATGCCGGCAAGCTGACCCTGTTCCTGAACTACTCCGACAAGATCGAACCGAACGAAGACGCCACCGTGCATTCGGCGAGCGAGAAATCGCAGCCCTACACCCGCCCCTTCCTGTACCCGGACTTCGCCGCGGCACTGGCCTATCTGTCGCCCACCGGCGCCACCCCGGCCGCGGAAGGCAACAACTATCACAACTACTACAGCGATGCCCAGCGTACCGACTACCTCGGCTATGCCAAGTACGAGATGAATCTGGGCGAGAACACCCGCTGGACCAACCAGATCTACTATCACAACGATGACGGCGTGGGCGTGGTGGCCGGCCCGATCGGCGTCGCCGGTCTGCCCGGTCTGTTCGCCGTGTACTACCCTAACCAGAATCTGAAACAGGTGTTCGGTAATTCCGGTTACGCCACCCGCACCACCGAATACGCCATCAACCGTAACGGCTGGCTGTCCAGCGTGCGTAGCGAATTCGGCAACCACACCGTACAGGCTGGCCTGTGGTTCGAGCACAACCGTTCCTCGGCCTACCGGCGCTGGTATGCGCTCGATGTGAACCACCCGAGCTCTCCGTACGACCGTCCGAGCAATCCGCTAATCACCCAGTACGGCAGCGAGATCGATAACAAAGTGGTGCAGCTGCACCTGCAGGACGAATGGCGGGTGCAACCGGAGCTGGCAGTGCAAGCCGGCTTCAAATCGAGCCTGCAGTTTGCTGACGGCCAGTTCCCCGTACAGCCAGCCAAGGGCGCGATTGCCAACGGTTCGCTGGCTCTGCCGGTTGGCAAGATCGACACCAAGAAATGGCTGCTGCCACAAGTGGGCGCACGCTGGGATATCAGCGCGCAGGATCAAGCCTTCGTCAACGTGCAGAAAAATATGCGTCAGTTCGTCACCTACGGCGGTGGTGGTGCTTCGCCATGGAGTCTGGCCAGCCAGGCCGCGTTTGACCTATTCAAGAGCACGGCCAAACCGGAAACCTCGATTACCTACGAGCTGGGTCTGCGTAGCAGCCACAACCTCGATCTGGGCGCCGTCAGCGGCTTCGACGGTCAGGTCAGCCTGTATCACGTGAACTTCAAAGACCGTCTGCTGACCATCAGCCCGACGCCGGTGATTACCTCCATCATCGGTGGCAATCCGGTGCTGGCCAACGTCGGCAGCGTCAAGACCGATGGTATCGACCTGTCCGGCACGCTGCACTTTGGCCGTATGTTCTCGTTCTACGATGCGCTGTCGTTCAACCGTTCGACCTATTCGGACAACTACAACAATGGCAGCGCCGTGGTGCCGACGGCCGGCAAGTCGGTACCGGGCAGCCCGGAGTGGATGAACAAATTTGTCGCCACCCTGAACCTCGCCGATACCGAGTTCCAGCTGATCGGTGACTACGTCGGCAAGCGTTACGCCACCTACACCAATGACCTCGACGTCCCGAGCTACTTCCTGATGAGTCTGGGTGTTTCGGGCAAACTGCCGTTCCTGAATAGCAGCCTGGTGAAAAATGCCCGCTACCGCCTCAACATCAGCAATCTGGCCAACCGTGAAGGTCCGCTGAATGTGGTCGTCGGCGCCGCCAGCGGCACGTACAATACCTATCCGATTGCACCACGTCAGGGCTTCCTGACTTTGATGGCGGACTTCTGATGACTGCTTTGAACACTTCCGCGCGGCTGACACGGCGCGGCTTCCTCGGCGCTGCAGCGGCCAGTACCGGCCTGGCCCTGTTGCCGGGCAGTGCGCTGGCGGCGCAGGCCGCTGGCACGCCCGGTTTGCCCGACCTGTCCGGCTTACCCGGTGTCGCACCGCTCGGCAACGGCAGCGGCAAGCCGCTGGTGTTCGGCCACCGTGGCGCCAGTGCGCTGCGGCCCGAGCACACGCTGGCCGCCTATGCGCGCGCGATTGCTGACGGCGCCGACTACATCGAACCGGATCTGGTCAGCACCCGCGACGGCGTGCTGGTGGCCCGTCATGACGCCTACGTCAACGAGACCACCGACGTGGCCAGCCGTCCCGAATTCGCCAGCCGCAAGACCCGCAAGACCATCGATGGCGAAACCCACGAAGGCTGGTTTGTCGACGACTTCACGCTGGCCGAACTGAAGACCTTGCGCGCTATTGAACGCCTGCCGCAACTGCGGCCCGGCAGTGCTGCCTACAACGGCATGTTCCAGATTGTGACGTTCGAGGAAATCATCGACTTCGTGGCGGCGGAAGCGGCAGCACGCGGACGCCTGATCGGCCTGGTGCCGGAACTGAAAAGCTCGACCTATTTCGCCAGCGTCGGCCTGCCACTCGAAGACCGCTTCCTGGCGATCCTGGCGGCGCACGATTACACGCGCCGCAATCCGGTCGAGATCCAGTCCTTCGAGGTGAGCAATCTGAAATATCTACGCAGCAAACTCGGGCAACGCGCCAATCTGCGTCTGATGCAGCTGGTGGTGAGCGAGCCGGTACGACCGATGGATGTGGCAGCAGCCGGTGGTACGCTGACCTACGCGCAGATGTGCACCCCGGCAGGGCTGCGCGACATCGCCCGCTATGCCGATGTGGTGGCGCCACCGACCCGTGCCATCATCCCGCTGAAAAAAGATGGCAGACTGGGTGAAGCGACCTCACTGGTAGACGATGCCCACCGCGCCGGACTGCGAGTGGAACCGTGGACCTTCCGGCCGGAGAACTATTTCCTCGCAGCCGACTTCCGCAGCGAGGCCGGTCCGGCAGCCCGCCACGAAGCCGGTTCGATTGCGGAAATGCGCCGCTACATCGCCACCGGCATCGACGGCTTCTTCACCGACGATCCGGCACTGGGCCGCGCCGCACTGGCCTGATGGCCTGCAGCCACTTTACTGGCCGGCGGCGGGCGCAGCGTCCGCCGCCGTGGCCAGATAGTTGTTCTTGACCCGCACGTAGTGTTCCGCCGAGTAGCGCAGATAGGCTATTTCTTCGGCGCTCAGCGCGCGCACTTTGGCGGCCGGGCGTCCCACATACAGATGGCCGCTTTCCAGCACCTTGCCCGGTGAAACCAGACTGCCCGCCCCCACCATCACGTGGTCCTCGATCACCACGTCATCCATGATGATCGAGCCCATGCCGATCAGGCATTCGTTACCGATGCGGCAGCCATGCAGCAGCACCGAGTGGCCGATGGTGACGTAGTCGCCGATGATCAGCGGCGCGCCGTCCGGCTTGTCGGGGCGGCGATGCGACACATGGCACATGCTGAAGTCCTGAATATTCGAGCCTTCGCCCACCACGATGCGGTTCACGTCACCGCGCAGCACGGCATTGCACCACACCGAACTATGGGCGCCCAGCGTCACATCGCCGATCACCTGCGCCGTGGCATGCAGATACACGTCCTGCGCCAGTTGCGGCGTGGTCTCGAGATAGCGTTCCAGTGGCATCTCAGGCTCCCGCAGTGACCGGGTACGTGTCATCGCCATACGGCGCAGCGCGGAACGCCGGCAGCGCCTCGGCCTGCAGCGAGAACGCTTGCAGCAGCGGATAGCGGCTAGCCACCACCACATCGCCCAGCATCTGCTGGGTGAAGTGCCAGCTCACCGCCGTCATGACGGCGGCATGATCCGGGCGTTGCAGCGGCAAAGGCTGATGCGCCAGTTCCGCTTCCAGTGCATCGAAGGCTTCCAGCAGCTGCGTGGTCACGCGCGCCACCCACGGCTGGTGCAGTTTTTCTAGCGGCCGTACTTTGTGCTCATACACCAGTTGCACCGCCTTGTCGCAGGCGGCCAGCGCTACGCCCAGCACCCGCAGGGAGCGCAGCAGTTCGGTCGGCATCGACGGCGTCATGCGATAGGCCGGCATGGCCAGCGCTTCGGCGTACTGGATGATGATGGTGGAATCCATGAGCACTGTGCCATCATCGGCCAGCAGGGTCGGCGCTTTCACGACCGGATTGATGGCGCGGAACTGGTCATAGGTACTGAAGACGGACAGCGACTGGTGCTCGAACTGCAGTCCCATCAGCTGCAAGGTGACCGCAACGCGGCGGACGTAAGGCGAATCGAGCATGCCGATCAGTTTCATAGTGGCTCCGGATAACAATCAACAGGGAATATAGGGCTAGGCCGGTGGGCGGTGCGATAGGTCGCAGCAGCTAGTGCAGTCAGTGCAGCCAGCGCGCTCACTGGGTCTTTCGGTACTTGGCGACGAACTCACCCAGATGCAAACGATTCACATGCAACCAGTTCCACAGCGCTTCCACCTGTTCGGGATGGGCACGGTAGTAGCTGGCGTTGAAGGCCATCCACAAACGGGTATTAATCAGCGGCTGCTGCAGTTGCACGACACTACCACCATAGCGTTTCAGGGTCGCTTCCAGATGGGCTGGCCTCACCAGATTCACCACCACGCCATCCACACGGCCCAGCTTCAGTTTGGCCAGATTACGGTCCAGATCGCGCGCGCCATCGTCGATGGTCAGCCCCATCTCGCGCAGCCGCGCATTGATGGCACTGCCCTGCGCCGCGCCGAGCACTTTGCCACGGAAGTATTCGACCGGATTCGCATCGCGTGGCACTGCGTCTTTGGCCCGTACCAGCACCACCAGGGTGTTACGCATGGCGCGATTCAAGTCGATATTGCCGTCACGGTCGCGCGGCAGGGCAATTTCGGGGGAATAACTGGCTTGTTCGCCGATCGGCGTCATATCGATATCGCCGGCTTCCAGCGCCAGCTTCAGGCGCCCTGCGGGCAGCCGTATCAGCGTGGGCGGGCAATTAAAGCCACTGCCCTTGACGGCGGCGCGGATCAGATCAACGGAAGCACCGGCCGGTTCCGGCACGAGCTCGCCTTCGCCCAGCCAGTAAGGCGGACGATGCTGGTCAATGTAGCCGACCCGCACGGGGACACAACTACCGGCACTCAGCGCCAGCGGAGCATGCAGTGCCAGCAGCATGAACATTAGGCTGCGAAGTACGTAGTGCATCAGCATACGGACCTCAACGGGTAGCGGGACGTGGCGCCAGCGGTGGCGGCGCTGCGGCCTGCCCCTTGCCAACGATCTGGATGAAAATCTCGTTCTGTTTGATCATGCTCAGCTCGTAGCGGGCGCGTTCTTCCACGGCCCCTGTACCATCTTTCAGGTCCATCACTTCGGAGTTGAGTTTCGCGTTGCGGGCGATCAGTTCGGCATTCTTCTTGTGGGCAGCATTAACTTGTGCCTCGAAATCTGCCACGCGCAGCCAGCCCCCCTTCCCCAGCCAGAGCGGGTACTGTATCAACAGCAGCAACGCTGTCAGGGCAATGGTAATCAGGCGCATGGCATGAACAGCGGCCGGCGGGGAGCCGGCCGCGTCAACTAACTTACTTCAGATTATAGAACGCATCGCGGCCAGGGTAGCTGGCGATGTCGCCCAGATCTTCTTCGATACGCAGCAGCTGGTTGTACTTGGCCATGCGGTCCGAACGCGACATCGAGCCGGTCTTGATCTGCAGGGCGTTCATACCAACGGCGATATCGGCGATGGTCGAATCTTCGGTTTCGCCGG
>JAIXXN010000082.1 GCA_027490725.1 Oxalobacteraceae bacterium | reverse complement strand
GAATTACGTGACGCGCTGCGCCGAGTTATGGATACGCTCGCGCAGCAGGCACCGCCAGTGCGGCCCGGTCTTCCTGCTCCAGAAACTGGCTTCCGATCTCGAACCATTCGTCGCTGGAAATGACTTTCTGTGCCAGTGGCAACAGTTCCTGCTCTTCCTTGTCGAGCCGGCTCAGCAGATTCTGGCAATACAGATCAATGGTGCGGCACAGGAACTTGCCTTGCGACGCACTACGGCGCATGGCGCGCCCCAGGCATTTGTGGACTGCACGCAACATGGCATGACCGATGCGGCTCAGGTTTTCCAGATCCTTGACCAGTGCGGCGCTGCGGGCGTCGGCGGCGCGCAAGGCGGGCAGCAGGCAGGCTTCGACCTTGCGCTGGTGACGCGTTTCGGCAAAGGTGATCAGTTCCTGTAGCTGGCTCTGGATCTGCAAAGGATCGATTTCCTGTGGCCGGCGAGCGATGTTCTGCACGTAGTGCAACATCCGTGCGATGAAATGACGTTCTTTTTTCTGTTCGATGGACAGCGTCAGTAAGACATAGGTTGCGGTGAGCATGGCGTTTCCCGTATTTCGTCGGACTTCGGTAGCGCGGCAGGCGCCAGATAGCGGACGCGCCCGAGGTGAAGACTGCTACCTTAGCGGCGTACCGGACACATACAACGTCGATTTACAATTGTTCACAACTAGCTGTGAGGCAATACGACAATTTCTTACCGGCAGGGAACGCTAGCCTGCGGGCTTGCCAGCCGGTGGGCAGCGCGCAGAAATGGCTACGAGTGGGAGATTATGCGCCCGTCTGCAGCGCTCGTGGCGGTTTCGCCAGCATGGATACAAAATTCTCTGTGAGTAAGTCCTAGCGCCGGAACTTGCTGAAAATCACGATAGAATAGCCTCCTGTAACCTAGTCCCGGAGCCTATTTGTCGCTCGTTTTACATCCTGTTCGCTGCCTGCGTCACTGGCTCGCCGTCCTGCTGATGGTGGGCGGGAGTGCGCATGCCGGTTGCAGCCGGCCGATCGTGGCGCCCGTTGCGCCGACCGGCTACAGCGTCATCGTCAAGGGTGATCAGGTCAGTGGCGCTTTTCCCGACGCGCTGCGCGAGCTGGGCAAGCAATATGGTTGCGAGTTCGTGTTCCCGGTGATGCCGCGGGCTCGCAGTACCTATATGTTCCTCAACTCGGCCGAATCCGATCTGTTACTACCCGCGTCGCGCAGCGAAGAACGCGATAATGCTGCCGATTTCGTGCCCATGATGAAGCTGAAAATGGCACTGATCAGCAACAAGCGCAGTGGCTTGCGGAGTAGCAGTGTCAGCGATTTGCTGGCGCATCCCGAGTGGCGTGGTGCGGTGGTGCGCAGCTATGTATTTGGGAATGAATACAACAAGCTGATCGAGCAACTTGATGCACAACACAGGATGTCCTATGTGGCGGCGCCGCTGATGGTGGCGCGCATGATGAAAGCGGGGCGGGTGGACTTTACCGTGGTGGCGCCGACCATCTTTCTGAGTACGCTGGCGGAAGATCCGGCACTGGCCGATTTCGCCGCGCAGGTGCAGTTCGCCGTGCTGGAGGGCTTGCCCGCCACAGAAAGCGGCGTCTACCTGTCACGTCGCTCGCTCACGCCCGCCGATCGCGCGCTGGTGTTGCAAATCCTCAGGCAGGCCGCCAGAGGGTCGCTGTGGAAGTGGTTCCAGTACTACTACCCTCCGGCCATCGCCAGTTTCGCCATCCGCTAGCACTAGACGGGCTGGCCGCCAGCGCTGTTGCTGCCCATGGCCTTACGTATCAGTAAGTAACAAATCCCGCTGCGCTTTGATTGCTGCACCGCACTCTTGGTATCATGCCATCTAGCCGGCCACGAGCCGGTCTTTTCTTACAATGTCGGAGATCACCGAATGAAACTACCTTTGTTGCTACTGGGCACCGCGTTGGCGGCCTCCAGTGCTACGGCCGCGCCGCGCGGCTTCACCGTGGAAGATCTGGTGCGCATGGAGCGCGTCGGCAGCCCGGTGCTGTCGCCTGATGCCAGCCGCGTGCTGTACACCGTGCGCGCCACCAATATGGACAAGAACCGTGGCAACACCCAGCTGTGGATGCTCGACCTGCGTGCGCCCAAGGCTGCGCCAGTGCGCCTGACCCAGGCCGAAGCGAGCAGCACGGATCCCGAATGGGCGCCGAATGGCGAGGCGATCTATTTCCTGTCGGCACGCTCCGGCTCGCAACAGGTGTGGCGTCTGCCACTGGCCGGTGGTGAAGCGCTGCGCGTGACGGATCTGCCACTCGACGTGGAAAACTTCCGCCTGTCGCCGCAGGGTGACCGGCTGGCCCTGAGTCTGGCCGTGTTCCGCGATTGCGCCGACCTGGCCTGCAGCAAAGCCCGCCTTGATGCGCAAGCCAAGAACAAGGCTAGCGGTAAAGTGTATGACCGCCTGTTTGCCCGTCACTGGGATAGCTGGGCCGATGGCCGCAACAATGTGCTGTATTCCGCACCGATCGACGCGAGCGGTAAAGTCAGTGCCGAACCGGTCAGCCTGTCCGGCATGCTCGATGGTGATGTGCCATCCAAACCGTTCGGCGACCATGATGACTACCACTTCAGCCCGGACGGCAAGACGCTGGTGTTCTCGGCGCGCATCGCCGGCAAGACCGAAGCGTGGTCGACCAATTTCGATATCTACAGCGTGCCGGCCAGCGGCGGTACGCCGCTCAATCTGACGCCGGAAAATCAGGCCTGGGACAGCAAGGCGATCTATTCGCCCGATGGTCGCACGCTGGCCTATCTGGCGATGGACAAGCCAACCTTTGAAGCGGACCGCTTCCATCTGGTGCTGCTCGATGTGGCAAGCGGCAAGAAGCGCACGCTGGCCGATAGCTGGGATCGTTCGATTGCCGACTATCGCTGGAGCCCGGACGGCAAAACCGTGCTGGCCACCGCCGATGATATCGGCCAGCACCGCCTGTTCGCGATCGACGTGGCCAGTGGCAAAGTCAGCCCGCTGACCGGCAATGGCTATGTCAGCGGCTTCGATGTGGCACGCGACAGCATCGTGATGGCGCAAGCCAATCTGTCCTCGGGGGCGCAGCTGTTCAAATTCAAGTTCGGTGGCACGGCTGACAAAGCCCAGCAGCTGACCCAGTTGAACGCTCAGGCTCTGGCCGATGTGAAATTCGGTGCCTACGAGCAGTTCTCCTTCATCGGCGCGAATGGCGAGACCGTGTATGGTCACGTGATGCAGCCATGGAACGCCCAGCCTGGCGTGAAATATCCGGTCGCCTTCCTGGTGCACGGCGGCCCGCAGGGCAGCTTCGGTAACGCGTGGAGCTATCGCTGGAATCCGCAAGTGTATGCCGGTGCCGGCTACGCCACCGTGTTCATCGATTTCCACGGTTCGACCGGTTATGGTCAGAAGTTCACTGATTCCATCAGCGGCGACTGGGGCGGCAAGCCGCTGGAAGACTTGCAGAAAGGTCTGGCAGCAGCCGTGCAGAAATTCCCCTGGCTGGACCGGGAACGCAGCTGTGCGCTGGGTGCCTCCTACGGCGGCTTCATGATGAACTGGATCGCCGGTAATTGGTCGGACGGCTTCAAGTGCATCGTCAATCACGATGGCGTGTTCGATACCCGTGGCATGGCCTATTCGACCGAAGAAATCTGGTTCACCGAATGGGAAAACGGCGGTCCTTACTACGATGTGCCGGAGCAGCACGAGAAATTCAATCCGGCGCTGACCGTGAAAAACTGGAAAACCCCGATGCTGGTCGTACAGGGCGATCTGGACTTCCGCATTCCGACCGCGCAGGGACTGGGCACCTTCACGGCGCTGCAGCGACGCGGCATTCCGAGCAAGCTGCTGATGTTCCCGGACGAGAACCACTGGGTGCTGAAACCGGCCAACTCGGTACTCTGGCACCACACAGTGATCGACTGGCTCGATACCTACCTGAAAAAATAATCACCATCTAGCCCACAACGCCCGCCATTGCGGGCGTTGTACCTTGCGAGGAATCCATGAAGAAAACTTTACTCTGTCGCGCTATCGCGCTGGCGCTGGGCCTGACCCTGGTCCAGACCTACGCCTCGGCCGCAACTTCGGTTGCCGCAACGTCGGTTGCCGCAACCGCCCGTGCCGAAAACGCCTATCTGTCGCAGGCTGACGCCGCGGCCCGTTCCGCCCGGGTCGCCAATGTTGATTACACGCTGGACTTTACGCTCACCGGTGCCGAGCGCTTCAGCGGCAGCACCACCCTCGAGTTCGACCTGAAAGATACCAGCAGCGCGCTGACCATCGATCTCGACAAAGCGACGGTGCACAGCGTGCGCGTTAATGGCAAGCTCGTCACTACCCAGTACAACCAGTGGTTTGTCACCATCGCGGCGGCCGATCTGGTGGCGGGGCGCAATAGCGTCAGCATCAGTTACGAGCGCCTGCACAGCACCAATGGCGAAGGCTTGCACCGCATGGTCGATCCGGTCGATCAGCGCGTCTACACGTACTCGCATTTCGAGCCGGCTGCCGCGCACCAGATGTTCCCCTCGTTCGACCAGCCCGATCTGAAAGGCACGTATGCGCTCAGCGTCACGGTGCCGGCCGACTGGGTGGTATCGTCGACCAAGCGCGAGTCGGCGATTGCCGAGCAGGGCGCTACGCGGCGCTGGACTTTCCCGCGTACCAAACGCCTGAGCACCTATAATTTCTCGCTGCATGCCGGGCCGTACAAAGTCTGGGAAGACCACAGTGCCAAGTATCCGATGCGCCTGTTCGCGCGCCAGTCGGTGGCCGCGCAGGTGGCGCCGCAAGACTGGTTCAACTACACCCGTCGCGGGCTGGCCTTCTTCGATCAGTATTTCGGTCTGCCTTACCAGTTCGAGAAATATGACCAGTTGCTGGTGCCGGACTTCCTGTATGGCGCGATGGAAAACGCGGCCGCGATTACCTTTGCCGAGGGACGCTTCCTGCATCAGGACGAGATGACGGCGGCACAGCGCCAGAGTCTGGCCGGGGTGATCATGCACGAGATGGCGCACCAGTGGTTTGGCGATCTGGTGACCATGAAGTGGTGGAATGGCCTGTGGCTTAACGAAAGCTTTGCTTCCTTCATGGGCACGCTGGCGACGGCCGAGTCGACCGAATTCACCAATGCCTGGCAAGGCTTCTATTCGGGTGGCAAGCAGGCCGCCTATGTACAGGATCAGCGCGTCACCACCCACGCCATCGAAACCCCGGTGCCGTCGACCGCGAATGCCTTCGATAACATCGATGCCATCACCTATTCGAAGGGCGCATCGACCCTCAAGCAATTGCGTCACCTGCTGGGCGAGGAAACCTTCCGTCAGGGCGTGCATAACTATCTGGTCAAGTATTCCTACCAGAATGCCAAGCTCGACGACTTTATCGGCAGCCTCGGCGAGGCCGCCAAGCGTGACCTCAGTGGCTGGACTCGCGAGTGGCTGTATGAGCCGGGCGTGAATACCATCGAGGCGAAATTTAGCTGCCGCGCCGGCAAGATCGAGCAATTTGCCCTGCATCAGCGTGCAGCCAGCGCCGCCATGCCGACGCTGCGTGAACAGCGCGTGCAGCTTGCCCTGTTCCAGCAGCAGCCGCAGGGGCTGAAACTCAGCAAAAACCTTGCCGTGACCTATCGGGGCGCCGTCACGGCGGTGCCGGCCCTGCGCGGCGCGGCCTGTCCGGATCTGGTGTATCCCAACTATCAGGACTGGGGCTACGCCCAGGTGCAGCTCGACGCCCGTTCGTTCAGCACGGCACAGGCTGCGCTGAGCAAGGTCGAGGATCCGCTGCTGCGTTCGATGCTGTGGCAAAGCCTGTGGGATAGCGTGCGCGCGGCACAACTGCCGCTGGATGCTTTCCTGAAAACCGCGCTGGCGAATGCCCCCGGCGAAAAAGATTACACCCTGCTCGGTGATGTGACGGGCAAGCTGCGCATGGCCAAAGCCTATCTGGACCAGATGGGGCCGGAACTGGCATCCTACCGCCAGCAGGTAGTGCCCGAGCTCGAACAGATGGCCTTCAAGGCGGCTCAGGCGGCGCAAGGCAATAACAACTTCCAGCGCCGCTGGTTCGCTACGTTTGTGGGGCTGGCCAGCACGCCGGCAGCACTGCAGCAACTGGCCGATATCCTCAGCGGCAAGCTGGTGCTGGCAGGGCTGAACGTGAGCCAGGATGTGCGCTGGGATATTGTTACCCGTCTCAACCGTTACGCCTACCCGGGCGCGCCAGCGCTGCTGGCGGCCGAGCAGGCGCGTGACCCGTCCGATGCCGGACAGGCGGCGGCCGTCGCAGCAACCGTGATCCAGCCCGATGCGGCGGTGAAAACGGCGTGGCTAGCCACCATCACCGATCCGGACAGCAAACTGGCGTTCTCCAAGCTGCGCAATGCGATGGAAAATCTGTATCCGGCCGAACAGCTTGCGCTGAGTGCCCTGACTGCCGAACAGCGACTGGCACAGTTGCCGCAGGTGGACCAGCGCAGCGGTCCGGTGTTCATGCGCAGCTATGCCAACACCTTGCTGCCGACGGGCTGCACCCCGGCCAGCGTGGCGCGTCTGCAGACCACCCTCGATAAAACGAAAGGACTGTCGGCCGGCACCTTACGTTCATTGCTGGTAGCACATCAGGAAGACCAGCGCTGCGTTGCTATGAAGAAAATAGTCGCAAAATAATCATCGCCGCACAATTTACACTTTTCAAGCCAGCCTGCGGGCTGGCTTTTTTTTGGCCAGCAGGATCGCTGCAGTAAGCGACCTGGAGACGAGAATTCCCCATCAACTTGGCGACGTTGCAGAAATTTGTCTCAAATTAGACATTTCCATAAATTTGTCTAAATTTTTATTTTTGTAGAATCACAACGGAAATACAGCTATTTTCAGTGGCTTTTGTGACCGTTTGATGACAGGAAGTTCATAGTGTAGGCGGTTGATTATTTGGTTAAATTTTCATTTTGCAAATAAAACACCGTATTATTTCATTATTGTAATGATCTGCCTTTGATATATTGACCACTACTTTTAATAAAGTAACCACAGGCTCAAGTCGGTGTACCGACCGGGCGGGCCACGGAATCACCCTATCCCACAAGGCAGACAAATGAACAATTCGACCCAATTGCAGCAGGCTCCAGCCTTTCGTCGGCTGAAGCAGCTCAGCGCAGTAGCGCTGGGGGCTATGGCACTGATGAGCGCCGTGCCCGCCATGGCGGACACCATCGACTTCGAGTCGCAACTCCCAGATATTTTTGCTGGCGGCATGAGCTTTACCGATCACGGCTTTAACCTGCTGGTGATCGATAGTCCATTCTCTAGCACTGGTGATGGCCTCGCGGGCGCACTGGTCAACGGCGCCGACCCTTACACCTGCGTCAACGCAGTCTGCCCAGCGGGCAACGACAGCAGCTACTACGCCGGCCTCAATGACGGCGCGGTCAAGCTGACCGGTAGCGATGCGCGCGGCTTCCGTCTGAGCGCGATCGACTACGCTTTCGTCTCGCCTATCGGTGGCCTGCCGACTGGTCTGCAGCCGGGCAAGCTGACGATTTCGGCAGAAAAAGTGGGCGGTGGCACCGTCTACGCGGAGCTGGATTTTTCGGCCCTGAACGGTAACAGCGCTTCGCCTTTCGTGCACGCTGGCCTGAGCGCCCAGTTCGGCACCGCCGCCTACAGCAGCGTGGTGTTCAGCTCCTGCCTGTTTGATGGCAACGGTGGTTGCAGCCCTTACGGTAATCAGGCCCAGTTCGCGATCGACAACATCGAAGTGACGGCCGTACCGGAACCACAGACCTACGCCATGCTGGGTCTGGGTCTGGCCGCGATCGGTCTGCTGTCGCGCCGTCGTCGCGCCTCCCACAACGCTTGAGTCGAGAAAGTTCTAGTCATGAAATTACGTCCAATTACTTCCGCCGTTTTAATGCTGCTGTCGACGCTGACCAGCACGGCGTTCGCCGATGAAGCGCGGCGCTCTTATATCGTGCAACTGGTCGATAAACCAGTCGCCACCTACACCGGTCAAGTGGCCGGTCTGTCCGCGACCATGCCGGCCGCTGGCCAGCGCCTGAATGTTGATGCCTCGGATGTGCAGGCTTACATCAGCTATCTGGATGCTAAACAGCAGGCAGTGATCAGCTCGGTCAGTGCCGCCGAAGTCACCCACAAATACGACGTCGTGTTCAATGGTTTTGCCGCGATGCTGACCGACGACGAAGTGCGCGCACTGAAAAGCAATCCGGGTGTGGCCGCCATCACGGCCGACTCGATCATGCAACTCGACACCAGCTACACCCCGAGCTTCCTGGGTCTGGATAAAGCCGGTAGCCTGTGGCAGCAACTGGGTGGTCAGGGCGCTTCGGGCGAGAATATGGTCATCGGTATTGTCGATGGCGGTATCTGGCCAGAGCAGCCTAGCTTTGCCGATCGCGTCGACGAAAACGGCAATCCTAGCCATGCCGGTGGTTCGCGCGTCTACGATGCGCCGCCAGCGAACTGGAAAGGCACTTGCGATCTGGGCGAAGGCTTCGCTGCCAACAATTGCAACAACAAACTGATCGGCGCACGCTTCTTCAAGTCCGCCAGCCAGACCCTGCACTGGACGGAATTCCTGTCGGCTCGCGACTCGGTCGCCGGTACCGAAGGCTCGGGCGGCCACGGTGACCACACGGCCAGTACCGCAGGCGGTAACGCCGGCGTGACCGTGACCCAGAACGGCATCAACATGGGCAAGATCAGCGGCATGGCACCACGCGCCCGCATCGCAGCCTACAAAGTCTGCTGGACCGACGGTGTGACCGCTAAAAACGGCTGCGCTACCGCCAACAGTGTGGCAGCAATCAACCAGGCAGTGAAAGATGGCGTCAACGTCATCAACTTCTCGATCGGCCCTAGCGCCGGTGGTGGTGCTTTCAACGAAGCCACCGAACAGGCTTTCCTTGGTGCTGCCGCAGCAGGCGTGTTCGTGGCCGCATCGGCTGGTAACTCTGGTCCAACTGCAACCGCCCCTGCACCTGTCTCCCACATCAGCCCATGGCTGACCACGGTCGGCAATTCGACCCACAACCGTATCTATCTGGCCGATGCCACCCTGGGTAACGGCGTTGCGCTGACTGGCGCATCGGGTAATGCCAACACCGGGTCGGCACCGCTGATTCTGGCAAAAGATGCAGGCCTGCCGGGCGTTGCACCAACCACCGCCAATCTGTTGCTGTGCTTCGGTGGCGCCGATGGTGTCGCTCCGCTGCTGGATCCGGCCAAAGTCAGTGGCAAGATTCTGGTCTGCGACCGCGGTAGCAATGTACTGGTCAACAAGAGCGCCAACGCGAAAACGGCCGGTGCCATCGGCGTGGTGATTGCGAATACCCCGACCAGTGCCGCCACCATTATTAATCAGGCCCACTCGGTATCAACGGTACACATTGCTGTCGCTAACACCACCACCCTGAAAAACTATGTGGCTGCCAATGGCGAAAACGCGACGGCATCGCTGGGCAATCTGCGTGCAGCGCTGGATGCCACCGTCAAAGCACCGATCATGAACGGTTCTTCGTCGCGCGGCCCGAACGTTGCCAATGCCAACATCCTGAAACCGGATCTGACCGCACCAGGCACTGATATTCTGGCTGCCGTGACGGCCGGCCTGAGCAGGGACCAGCGCGATGCGGTTGCCGCTGGTGGTGCAGCGCCGATCTCTGACTGGGCCTTCTACACCGGTACTTCGATGGCATCGCCGCACGTGGCAGGTATTGCTGCGCTGCTGAAACAGCGTCACCCTGACTGGTCGCCAGCGGCCATCAAGTCGGCCCTGATGACCACCGCCTTCGATACCTTCACCGATGGTCTGACCAGCGGCGTGGCATGGGATGCGACCGCCAAGAACACCGGTAACCTGCCATGGGGACAAGGTGCTGGCCATATCGCACCAACCAGCGCTGCTGATCCGGGCCTGGTGTACGACATCGCACCGAATGACTACGTGCGCTTCCTGTGCGGCCAGAACCAGATCTACACGGCTGCCCAGTGCGCTTCCGCCGGTGGTGCCATTGCCGCCCAGAACCTGAATCTGCCATCGCTGACCGCTGGCAATATTCTCGGTTCGATGACCCTGACCCGTACCGTGACCAACGTCGGTGGCAGCAGCGCTACCTACAACGCAGTCGCTTCGGTGCCAGGCTACACGGTGGACGTGCAGCCATCGACGCTGGTGATTGGCGCAGGCCAGAAAGCCAGCTTCACCGTCAAGTTCACCCGTACTAACGCACCGATCGATACCTGGGCCTATGGCCGTCTGGTATGGAGCGATGGCGTACACAGCGTGCGTAGCCCGCTGACCGTGCGTGGTAGCGCACTGGCGGCACCGGCATCGGTGTACAGCGAAGCGACTTCGGGCAGCAAAATCCTGACCGTGGGCACCGGCTTTGCCGGCGCGATGAGCAGTGCCAAAGGCGGCCTGCTGGCAGCGACCCAGGAAGTACGCAGCATCGCCAAAGCCGCTAACACGGCTGCGGCAGCGCTGACCGCAGCCTGTGCTGCCGGTGGTGGTGTGGGTGTGGTGGCGCATCCGGTCACCATCCCGGCTGGCACCATGCTGGCCCGCTTCTCACTGTTCGATAGCGATACGCTGGGCAATGGCGACTCTGACCTGGACCTGCTGGTGGTTAAAGGTACGACGGCCGTAGCCAGTAGCGGTGGCGATACCTCGAACGAGAAGGTACAACTGCTGGCACCTGCTGCAGGTGACTACAAAGTCTGCGTGATCGGTTATGCGCCGGCTGGCGGCAACGAGACCTACACCCTGTCGAGCTGGTTGGTACAAGCGACCTCGACCGGTGGTAACCTGAAAGTGTTGCTGCCAAGCGCAGCGACCATCGGCGGTACCGCGTCGGTAGCGATGAGCTGGTCGGGTCTGCCAACTGGCAAACGTCATGTGGGTGTGGTCAACTACCTGGTGGGCGGCGTCAAGCAAGGCACCACGGTGATCGATGTTGATACCACCAACCCGCTGCCGATGTTCCAGAACTCGCGTAGCAAACCAGTGCTGGCCGACTAATCCCGGACGGCTCTGAAAAGAAGCCCGCGCACTGCAAGGTGCGCGGGCTTTTTCTATGGGACAGCGCGGTGTAGTGCGCTACGCGAGGGTGTCAGCGTGCCAGCGGGGTGCTGCCCGGAGCGCGCGGGTCGACGCTGCGTAGCTCGCAGCGTCCGGCCCGGCAAACGGCGCCCGGATCGGCGACCAGTGCGCAGTTCGACATCAGTTGCTGGCGCTGGTCGTCGGCCGTGCGCGCCGCCGCGTAACGGGCCGCCAGTTGCTGCAGGCGCTGGTCGGAGCGCTGCCGGTCAGACCAGGCCAGATAGCGCTCCGGCCCGCCGCAGGCTTTGGCGCCGACGCCCAGACTATGACACTGGCTATCCTGGTCACAGCCGCTGCGCTGGCTTTCCGCCAGCAGTTGCTGCCAGAGTTGTGCCGTGTCAGGCTGCTTGACGCTGTCCGGCTGGCTCTGGCAGGCACTGCTGGTGCAGCACAGGGCCAGCAGCGCCAGTTGCTGCAGGGCGCGCCGGGTGGTGGTTGCCGTTAAGGCGAAGCGGGAGGTTTTCATGCCCACATCATGCGGCCATGCTGCGCACTTGGCAAGCCGGACTGGCTGAACGGTGCGGGCATGCCGCTGCCGGGTTGCCGCAGCATGGCGCGCTGCGTTTCAGGGCTGTGCGGCGATCCAGCGCAGGAGTTCGCGGCCGAATACGCGGGTGCGGGCGGTGTCCACCTGACGCAGCTTGTAGGCATCGTGGCTGGCCGGTCCGGTCAGGCTGCGCTGGTAACTGTCGGCATCCATCAGCTGGATTTCGTATTCGAAGAAGAAACCGACGTCGTAGTCCTGTTCGGGCGAAGCGTCGAGCTGCTGGATGTGGATCATCTTGCGCACCGTTACCTGCACACTGCTATAGCCGCTGCCACTATGGGGATTGTCGCAACGGGTCAGGGGCTGGGTCTGTTCGGCCAGTTGCGCATCCATTTCGCGCAGCAGTTCGACGGGGTAGTGATCGCAGGCGGCAATCCGTTCGCGGTACTGCTTGAAGATGCGCTTGGCCGCTTCCAGATCGAGCAGGGTGTTGCGGGTGCGCCCGGCATCGACATTGGTGACCGAGAGCAGGTGGGCGCGTTGCAGCGCGCGCAGCGCCAGCAGGCATTCGAAGCGGGTGGCAAATACCAGTCGCACGCCCAGATGGTCGAAGATATCGGCGGCCAGATACGCCGCTTTCTGTAACAGCTTTAACAGGATGCTGTTGCGTCCCTTGTTGTCCTTGCGGTCGTAATGCAGCAGCGGCAGACAGATCTCGCCGTCAGTCAGGAAATGCTGCGCGCCCTCGCTGCGGATCACCGCATCGAGCGAACCGAACACCTGACTGCGGATGGCGTGGAAGTGGCGCAGCTTGAGGTCGTTATCAATGTAGAAGATGCCGTGCATCACCTTCAGTACGGCGCACGACCACATGCGCCGTACGTCCACCTGCTGGCCGCGCAGCGAGGCATACACCAGCAATTGCAAAGGATCGTCCGGCGCGCGCACCTCCGGCGGGATCAACGCGGCCTGTGCGGGCGTCAGAAAGTTGCTGATGATGAACTGTAGCGCTTCGCTGTGGGCCCGCTGGATCAGCTGGGTTGCCGCTGGCTGGTCCAGATCGAAGCCGTATTCGCGCGCGAACTGACGGGCGTCGTGCAGATTGCGCAGGGCCAGCGCGCCCAGATCGATGGCTGACACGCCGTTGGCGATGGCATTCAGATAGCTCCAGTTGAGCGAGAATTTTCCCTTGCTTTTGAGCGTGGCGGTCAGGGCGGGCATAGGGTCAGTGTGAGGGGCCAGACGTTAGTGCCAGACTAAGGCAGCGATGAATCAGTATCGCAGTGTGTCCTGGTAGCGTCAATGCTGCACCGCAGTAGTGCAAAAAAAGCGCTAGCGCCCGTGGTTGTTGCCGCGCTGTGGAATTCGTGTCAGTATGGCCGCGCGGTTAATCACGCACTAAAACATATAAAACCACGGAGATAGACTTGAAAAACACCATGCTGATCTGCTCACTGCTAGCTGCTGCTTCGGCGCATGCAGCGACAGTGCCAGAGTTCGATGCCAAGCGCTTGTCGCAAGACGTGAAAGTGCTGGCCTCGGATGAATTTGAAGGACGCGGACCGAACACCGCAGGCGAAACCAAAACGGTAGCCTTCCTGATCGAACAATTTAAAGCCGCTGGCCTGCAACCGGCCGGTGATCTGCTGAAAGGCCAGAAGACGCTGCGCAGCTGGACCCAGGATGTGCCGCTGGGCCGCTTCGAAATCAAAGGTCCCGTCAAGCTGCAAGTGCACGATGCCAAGGGCAATCAGGAACTCAAACAGGGCGAAGACATGGCGGTGCGTGCCGCGATGAACGGCAGTAAAAAAGTCGACTTCCGCAATGCTCCGCTGGTGTTTGTCGGCTACGGCGTGAATGCTCCCGAGCGCAAGTGGGACGACTTCAAGGGCTTCGACCTGCGTGGCAAACTGGCGGTGGTGCTGATCAATGATCCCGACTTCGAAACGGGCGTAGGCGAGTTCGGCGGCAAGGCCATGACCTACTATGGTCGCTGGACCTACAAGTATGAAGAGATGGCCCGCCGTGGCGCACTGGGTACCATCATCGTGCACGAAACGGCGCCGGCTTCGTATGGCTGGCCGACGGTGAAAAACTCCAACACCAACGTCATGTATGACATCGTGCGCAAGCAGCCGGCACTGGCCCATGCACCGATGGAAGCGTGGATGCAGCGCGAGCTGGTAGTGGATCTGTTCAAGCGTGGCGGACAGGATTTCGAAGCGCTGAAAAAACTGGCGCAGACGCGTAACTTCAAGCCGGTGCAATTGCAAGGCGTAACGCTGACCGCCAGCTATGGTGTGGATGCCCAGACCAGCGTGTCGAAGAACGTTGCTGGCCGTGTACTGGGCAGCAGCCATCCGGAACAGACCGTTCTGTATAGCGCGCACTGGGATCACCTCGGCGTCGGCCTGCCGGATGCCAAAGGCGACAAGATCTACAACGGTGCGGTCGACAATGCCACCGGCATTGCCGCCTTGCTGGAACTGGCGCGCGCCTATGGCAAAGCAGCGGCACCGCAACGCAGCGTGGTGTTCCTGGCCGTGACGGCAGAAGAGAAGGGCTTGCTCGGTTCCGAATATTACGCCGCGTATCCGCTGTATCCGCTGGCCGAAACGGTGGGCGCCATCAATATGGATGCGCTGAGCCCGTATGGTCCGGCGCGCAACTTCACCATTTCCGGCAGCGCCAAACTGGATCTGCTGGACCAGCTGATCGCCAAGGCCAAGCAGCTCGATATGGTGTACGCCGCCGATCCGAAACCGGAAGCCGGCCACTTCTTCCGTTCCGACCACTTCCCGCTGGCCAAGCGTGGCGTACCGGCGATTTCCTACGGCTCCGGGGATGACTGGATAGACGGCGGTCTGGCAGCCGGTCACAAATCGGAAGACGACTATGTGAGCAATAACTACCACCAGCCATCGGACGAGTGGAAAGCTGACTGGTCGTTCACGGGCATGGCCCGCGATCTGGGACTGCTGTATGGACTGGGACGTGATCTGGCCGAATCGAAAGACTGGCCGAACTGGGCGCAGGATGCCGAGTTCCGCGCCATTCGCGACGCCAGTGCCAGCAAGCGCCGCTAAATCGCACGAGACGCCACGATATTCCACGATATGCCACTAAATGGCACTAGGCGTCACTAGAAGTCACCAGCAGTCTCTAGAAATGCCGCGTTACAGCGCGGCATAGCCCCAAGCCCCGCCAGCGATGCCGGGGCTTTTTTTTCGCCGTAGGTAAATAATTTCCCCAAAAAAAGGGACGCAACGCCTTTGAGAATCACAATACGATGTATTCCCCAAGGCGTTGCGTCCCTATTTTGCAGGCAATATTGCGGCTAGTTGGAGACCTGCTCTGCTTTGCTGGCCGGTCCGATCTGGCTGGCGAGGAAGCCTTCGATCTGGTGCCAGAAGTCGATGCGCGGTTGCTGGGTCTTCCAGTCCGCTACGCCGGGACGGTATTCCAGCCACGTGACGGGGGCTTGGCGCTGTTTCAGTGCTTCGTATAGCGCACGTCCTTGCTGGTAGTCTAGGCGCTGGCTGTCGTGGTCGTAGCCCAGCAGCAGTGGCTGGCGGATCTCGGCGAAGCGCTCACTGTCGGGGTCGTCCTTGCTGCGGGTGACGGTCGACCAGCTGATGCCGCATTTGAATGCCTGCGGCTGCTTGAGCAGAGCTTTCATGGTGGCATAGCCGCCGTCGATTCCGCCGGCGACGCAGACCCGCGCCGGATCGGTATAGCCTTGTGCGGCAGCCCACTGTACCGCGTCCGCCAGATCGGTCTGGGCATTGGCGGCAGCGTCGGCCTTGTTGCCTTGCAGATGCTGCACGCCGAAGCCCGCGCTGCCGCGCGGGTTCACCTGCAGCACGGCATAGCCACGCGAGGTCAGGAACTGGACTTCGGCATTCCATTCCCATAGACCATTG
Organism: Oxalobacteraceae bacterium; assembly: GCA_027490725.1. GTDB lineage: Bacteria > Pseudomonadota > Gammaproteobacteria > Burkholderiales > Burkholderiaceae_D > Rugamonas. The sequence continues at coordinate 8,831 of JAIXXN010000082.1, read as the reverse complement.
CGGGCCAGCCCGTTGCTGCCGTTGAGTACCACGGTCGGGTAGGGCTGTTCGCGATCGCCACGCGGCACGCTCAGGTAGACGGGAATCTTGCGGCCGTCGCGCGCGGCAAAGCGCTCCATGCTCATGCTGGCCATCTGTTGCGTATCGATGTCCGGCATGGCGCTGCCCAGCAAGTCGACGCTGCGGGTTTCCGTGTTGTACAACAGGTAGGCATGGCTCTGGATGTCGGAGTGGGTGTCGACTAGCACGTACGGGGTTTCGCTGCGGATGCCGCGCGAGACGATGTTGACCAGTCCGGGAAACTGTTCATCCACTTGCTGCTGTATGGCCTTCATGGCCGGATCAAACCACACCGTATTCTCGGCATCGGTGTTAAAGCGGAAGCCCAGCATCTTGCGTGCACCCACCACAAAATAGCCATCCGTATCGAACTCCGGCGCGACGATCAGCGCCGGTTGCAGCAGCGTCTTGCTGGCGATGTCGTAGCGGTATATGGCGGCTTCATCACGACCATTGCGGGCGCGCACGTACAATTTGTCTTCGGCATACAGCAAGGGCCTAAAACCTTCGTTGCCGCTGGCAGGATGGCGCTCGAATTCCTGCCAGCCTTCGCCATTGTGGAAGTAGCTACGCAGCTCGTCGCCGCGCCGTGCCATGGTGATGCGCGGCTCGCCGTCGGCATCGATCAGCCAGTGGAAAGTGTCGCGCGGCGCTTTGGTGGGATAGCTGCGTCCCGTGCGCGTGCTCAAGCGCATCAGATCTTCGTAGTCCACACCGAGCGCGATGACGAACATATCCTCGTCGCGCGCATACGGAAAACCGGATACGCTGATGGCGGACAGGTAGTTGTGATTGACCGGATCGCTGGCCGCGAAGGAGCGCGGGAAGTCAACGCTGGCAGCGAGGAAAGTGCGCTGGCTGCCGTCGCGGTTGACCGCGTAAACGCCGGGTTTTCCGGCATCGCCGTCATAATCGACGTTAATGGTGCTGAAGCTCAGGCGCTCGTCGCTGAGCCATCTGAACAGCGCCACATCGGCATTCTTGAAGTTGGCGAGTGCGCGCACTTTTTTGCTGTCGACATCGAGTATCGCCAGCATGAAGCGTCCCTGCTGCGACAGGCGGCGCAGGGCGATATAGCGGCCATTGGGCGAGATGGCGGCGCCGCTGATATCAGGACGCTGGAAGAACTGTTCAAGCGGAATCGTTGCTGGACTGGCCGTTTTGGCCGTGCTGCTGGTCGCGGCAACCGCGCCGAGCGATACGCTAAGGAGGGCAATTCCGGCGAGGGTGCGTAGCATGATGTATTTTGGATAAGTAACTAAAAAGCAACCATATCCTGAAACCGTGCCGCTGGCAATCCGCCTGTGTATAAAAAAAGGGCAGACCAGCTTGCCGCACGCCAGCGTGATGCTGGCGCCGCTCATGCCGGTCTGCCCAGTGGCTTACAGGTAGCGCGACAGCAGGGCGCGCTCGTAGGCCGCGTCCAGCTCGATGTGGACGATGTGGCCGCTACCGGGAGCGACCTCGATCTCGCTGCCCTCAGCCGAACGCATGCGCGTCAGGGTGATGTCGTGATTGCCGCTCGGGTGCATGACTTCGATTTTGTCGCCCACGCTGAAGCGGTTTTTCACATCAACGCGCGCCCAGCCATTCTCGACGCTCAGCACATCGCCCACGTACTGGCTGCGATCGGCTTCCGACGCGCCGCGCATATAGTTCTGGTGGCTCTGGGTATGATGGCGCTGGTAGAAGCCGTCCGTGTAACCACGGTTGGCCAGCCCCTGCAGCTGTCCCAGCAGGCCGATATCGAAAGGCCGTCCGGCCACTGCATCATCGATCGCGCGGCGGTACACCTGCGCGGTACGGGCAGCGTAGAACAGCGACTTGGTGCGGCCTTCCACCTTCAGCGAGTTGACCCCGATCTTGACCAGCCGCTCGACGTGCTCGACCGCACGCAAGTCTTTCGAGTTCATGATGTAAGTGCCATGCTCGTCTTCGAGGATCGGCATCAACTGGCCCGGACGCTGCGCTTCTTCGATCAGGTAAGGACGGTCTGCCAGCGGGTGGCGTGGCGCCTGATGCAGCGTCGAGAAGGGGCGGCTATCGGCCTCATCCATCGCCTGCTGGAAGTTGAGGGGAATCACTTCCATGCGGCTCAGATCGCCACTCGCATCTTCGGCGGCGTTCTTCACCTGATAGTCCCAGCGGCAGGAATTGGTGCAAGTGCCCTGATTCGGATCGCGGTGGTTGAAGTAACCCGACAGCAGGCAGCGGCCCGAGTAAGCGATGCACAGCGCGCCGTGCACGAACACTTCGAGTTCCATTTCCGGACATTGCTGGCGGATTTCTTCGATTTCATCGAGCGACAGTTCGCGCGACAGAATCACCCGCGTCAGTCCCATGCGGTGCCAGAATTTCACGTCGGCCCAGTTCACGGCATTGGCCTGCACCGACAGGTGCACCGGCACGTCCGGCCACTTGTCGCGCACCATCATGATCAGACCGGGATCGGCCATGATCAGCGCATCCGGTTTCATCTCGATCACCGGTTCCATATCGCGCAGATAGGTTTTCAGCTTGGCATTGTGGGCAAAGATATTGCTGGCCACAAAAAACTGCTTGCCGCGGGCGTGGGCGCCGTCGATTCCTTCACGCAGGGCATCGAGGGTGGAGAAGTCGTTATTGCGGACGCGCAGGCTGTAGCGTGGCTGGCCGGCGTAGACGGCATCGGCGCCGTAGTCGAAGGCAGCGTGCATTTTGGCCAGCGAACCGGCTGGCAGGAGGAGTTCTGGAGAGCTGTGCATGGAAAAGGAGCGCGCAAAGTGGCGGATCTTAGTGCCTCTCGTCCACCAAGTCCTTGATCTGCATCAAAAAACCCCATTTCCCACCGTGGGGTCATGTCGAGCAAAGGGACAAAGCTAAGGGTTTACTTTAACTTTGGCGCTTTGCCCGACCTGACCCTGGCTTACCTCAAGAGCGTGCCGGGATGTCCAGGCCGCGCGCCACGGCAGGGCGTTCGATGAAGGCGGCCAGCGCGCGCTGCACGTGCGGGAAACGTTCGAACTGCACCAGCTCACCGGCACCGTAGAAGCCGATCAGGTTGCGGATCCACGGGAAGATGGCGATATCGGCGATGGTGTACTGCTCGCCCATGATCCAGTCGCGGCCCTGCAGGCGCTGCTCGAGTACGCCCAGCAGACGGGTTGCCTCGGCTACGTAGCGGTCACGCGGGCGCTTGTCTTCGAAGTCTTTGCCGGCAAACTTGTGGAAGAAGCCGACCTGACCGAACATCGGGCCGACGCCGCCCATCTGGAACATCAGCCATTGCAGGGTTTCGTAGCGCTGGCCCAGATCGGCCGGCAGCAGCTGGCCGGATTTGGCAGCCAGATAGATCAGGATGGCGCCCGATTCCCACAGCGCCAGTGGCTTCCCGTCCGGGCCGTTCGGGTCGAGGATGGCGGGGATTTTGTTGTTCGGGTTCAGCGACAGGAATTCCGGCGACAGCTGGTCGTTGTTGTCGAAACTCACCAGATGGGCTTCGTAGGGCAGACCCAGCTCCTCAAGGGCGATGGAGATTTTGACGCCGTTCGGGGTGGGCAGCGAGTACAGCTGTATGCGCTCGGGAAATTGCGCAGGCCATTTTTTGGTGATCGGGAAGTCGGCAAGCGTGGTCATGGTCGGATCCGTAGAAAACAATGGAGCGGCGATTATCCACGGATTTTAAAATTGCTGCTGCGGGCGACAACATAGCTTGTGTCAGGCGCGCGGAGATTCGCCTGACAGCAGGCGCTTGCTGGATAGCCTCGCATCGTCCCATGTGCCATGCATGATCAAAGCATCTCGCTCAGGCCTGCTCAATGCTGGACTTCACTTTTCTGTCTATCTAGTCCGGCCATTCCGAGTCTAACCTCACCGGGATTTAAGAAATCGTCCGCATGGTGGAGGCGTGATCATTCACGTATTTATAAATAAACAAGAATGCTATTTTGCTTATCTAGTGAATTTGATAGGGAGTGCTTCTGTACCAGCGGCCTGCGCAGGCTGCGCACGGTATCTAAGGAAAAAATATGTTCTTCGAATTGATCATGAATCTGCTGCTTCCAGTATTGGCTGCCCGGTATGTGCTGATACGCAGGGTACTATGGGGGCTACTGGCCATATTTTTATTGGTGGCGATCTATCACAGTGTTTAGTACGCGAGTGTCCGCCACTGGCGTTGCCGGCAAGGTGAGAATCTGAGAGCGTCTTGCTTACCGTGGCGGAGATGCTAGTCGGATAGTTGGACTGCAAGGACTTGGATAATTTCGTCATCATCTACCCGAGTGACTTACGAGTTTTGCTTGTGCCAAACGACTGGAATCGTGCGGATGCGGAAAGAATATTTGGTGGACCGGTTAGCGCCATGGAGAATGTAATTTCTCTGGAAAATGGAAAGCTACGTCGCGTATACATTGACATTGAATCCCTTGCATAACGGCCAATAGCTGCTGTTGGATTTGTGTAGCGTAGAAATCAACGTGAGCAAGGGCGTTTGAATTTATAACCCGATAACTGATATCGGAACGGTTCCAGGTCGCCATGCGCTACAAATATCCATTTGCTTCCTATTTTTTCGAACACATACGAGTCGATATAACGCGCTGGTGTTGTGATATCGGCCCATTCGATATTAAGCTGCAACCTCGTTGGGTTTAGTAGTTTCCAGCAATAGAAATTGCTATAGACGTAGCGATCAGTACCATTGCTCGCTTCTGGAGGAAGTCTAAGAGAGTCTCTTTTATCCTTTGCCACGTAAGTCATAGATTCTCTTGACGTGGTGCCGTGCGTTGCTAAAACTTCCTTTGCAAAAAAGGCAATGGGTGTACTAGCATCCGTAATTGTATGGATAATATTTTTTTCGCTATCTTCTACAGCGAATGATAATTTTATATATTGCAATGGGTCCTGTGCAATAAATTCATTTCTTTCCGTCGTGGATTGCGCTATTGATGGGGCAATATGCGAAAGCATAACGATGAATAGTATTTTTATACAGATTGGTTGGATGAATATCTTCATAAATGGTATTTTTTCGACCTATGCTATTTTCTTGCACTATATGCCTGAGGAAATCTTTTAGAATTTAACACACTCTGTTTTGATAATTTACTTGTGATAGAGAGTGCCTTCAAACGATACCTCGCGTGGCGCGGAAATCCACCCCAATTTCGTAAATATGTTCGGGGCCTATCAGCGCACGGGGATAAGTGGCTAATTTACGATGAATTTCTCAATGAAGCCTTCTCAGCCTGGCGTGAGAATTCGTGGGTTTTTCAGATGAGTAAGCTGTTATCCTGAACGTCGTCGGCAGATATTCGTCCCACACCACGCATGCGCTATTCGGTGCTATCTAGCTAGCCGGATAAACGCCGTATTTACCATTTCCCCCTTTCAATGTAGTCTAGTTTTCCTTGTAATCGCATTTCTTCCAATATGAAAAAACTCATCGCGGCACTTCTAGTTGTGCTTGTCCAGGTAAGCGCCTTTGCCCAGGATGCGCCGCTGCGTAACATAGCTGGTGACTTTGCAACAATGTGGGACGCCACCCAGAACATGCCGATGACTGAACGTGCAGCGGCGTTCGAGAAAAGTCTGGTAGCGCAATATCCTGATTTCTATGCTGCCAGCCGTTACGGCGGCGCAGAGCGGCGGCGCGCTCGCCTTACTCGAAGCATTGAAGGGTTCGGAGCGATCCGCGAGACTTACCTTGAGAAGGTGCACGATTTCGGTGATGCGATGCCGCGCCATGTCGCGACGTTCCGCGTGGCATTCCCGGATTTTCGCCTCGCCACGCCGACCTGGCTTTTGCATTCTCTGGGCGAAATGGACGGCGGCACACGTGACTTTGACGGGCGCACCGACCTTATATTTGGCGCGGATATGATGGCGACACTGCACGCCGACGAGGACGTTGCGCCACTGTTTCACCATGAACTGTTTCACACTTATCACGAACCCAAGTTCGCATGCGGTAGCGATGCAATGTGGAAGCACTTATGGGAAGAGGGACTAGCCGTGTACGTCTCGCAGGCGCTCAATCCGCATGCAACGCCAAGCGAGTTACTGCTTGATTTTCCTAAGGGGATGTGGCTTGCCACAAAGGCGCAACTGCCCGCAGCATGGGCACATCTCGAAACCGTCTTGGATAAGACGGACGGTGCTTTGTACTCCGAACTTTTCACGACCTCGCAGTCGTCCGCCACGCTACCGGTACGTCGCGGATACTATCTAGGCTATCTCATCGCGCAAGAGGCAAGTAAAAGTCATGACCTGAGCACGCTCGCGCACATGGACTGCGAGCATGTGCAGATTCTGGTGCGCGATGTCGTGCATCGGCAATGGTTAGCATCACAAATAACCGCCCTCTGATTAAAGGGCGCTATCGACAAATATGCCCAAGCGTACGCATTAATCTCATGGAGTAGCTGTTTGCCGATAGATGGCGGGGCGCTGATCTTGTAGGCTTAGTATGCTGCGCGTGGGACGGAGACTTCCGCTGCAGGGTGTTTTCGGAAGGGCGTGAGAATGTGTGGATTTTGCAGTTGAGCAAGCTGCTATCCTGAGTGTGGTTGGCAGCGTTCGGTCAACAACACACATTACAGAAACAGCGTGATTCGTATGCAGAAATTGACGGGAAGGTTAGCTAATTTTGTAGCAGGCGGAGTTTTTTTAGGCGGGCTTCCATTATTAGCATTCATCGTTTTATTTCTTCAGTTGACTGCGGCACGCAACGCAGGGCATCCCCAAACTGGGGATGCAATTGGCCTAGCGTTGATGTCAGCATTTTCTTACGGGCTCGCGTTACTGAGTTTTGGCATTGGCGCTATCTTCTTTAGTTACACACACGCACGGCACCATCAAGCCCCCAAACGTTGGCACTTAATCGCTTTAACCTGGGTTGCTGTTGAAGTTATCGCGCCAGTTGTGTATCTCGTATTTTTTTGAATCTGAGCGCTAACGGCCAGAAGCAGCCGGTCGGGAATGAAATTGCGTTTGATCGAAAATTTGGAGCAACAGGCTTGAAACCGAAACTAGGATTCACAAAGATTTGGCAGGATGACGACATGGTGGAACTTCGCATCGAGGTATGCGATGGCACATCGACGTTCTCAAACAAAGTGTATGTGGGCAATCAGGATCTGTGCAATGTCGTTGTTGCACTAAATACGTTCAAGGATCATATCTACGGCGGCCTGTATGATTTGCGTTTCGGTGAATTCGGACCGGAAATATGCCTCTGGTGCGCTACATGTTCGACTGCACTTCCATGACCGAGGCAAGCTCTTAGTTTCCGTTCGTGCGCAGTCCAAATATTCAGACTTTGGGAAAAAGAACGTCGCTTGTGAAGCGAACCTTTACTTGATTTCCGAACCATCTCTCTTGGATAGTTTTATCCAATCGCTGCGTGCAGTGAGCGATGGACATCGAATTGACGCCGAATTGGAAGCGGTTGACTCTCCATGGACTTGGGATTAACCCAAGGGTTGCGGCTAGCCATGAAACGTTGCAGGTATCGGCCAAGAGCTGCCGTTCGTCAGTGTTCCAGCCCCCTATGATGGCGATTCTCAAATGCATAACCCGATCCACTATTAGCAAGGAAGCAGCCTCTTATGCCTCGCTCAAATTTCCGTTGCGTTTTGGAGTCCGCCGCGCTTGTCGTTATGGCGCTTGGGCATTCAATGTTATTCGTTGGTGCAGGACTCGCCACCACTAGTATGAAATTGAACACGCTTCTCGAGGCGGTCGCATCCGCATACTTGGCTTTCGCTTTGTTTCGGCGAAGTGTGCGTTGGCGTCGCGTCGCCTATAGATTTCTTGGAAAGCTCGGTACTTCGTTGTTGAGCATATATGCATTTCTTGCGCTCCTCAACGTCTTTCTGCCAGGGCCCGCTGCACAATTTGGCGTAGAGCTGACGCCGCGCGGTAGGCTCATCGCATATCAGTTCAGCCAGCCTCTTATGTCAGATTCTGTGCGAGTTGAACTGCAACTTGAATTGCTTCCGGGCCTATATGCCTACCAAGTCAAAGCCCTTTTAGACCCAGCGTGGGACCCTCACATGACGGCAACGACGCCTAACGCTCTGGCTTTCTCATATTTGGATTCCGATGGCAAAAGCCAAACTTTCAGGGTAATGCCATAGGGCACAGCCACGGGTTGAAACGGTCACTTCCCTAGCGTGAGTGCGCAGCCTAGGTATCTGTGACCTGCTCACATTTGTGGGCAGCAATGGGGCGGCTGCGGCCACGTGTGGGAATTGGTGAGTTTTGCAGATGGGCTGGTCGCTATCCAAACGTCGTCGGCCGTGTTCGGCCAGAAGCGGACCTTTTAGATTGACCGACGACTGTACGCTTTAAATCAAATGGACAGTAAATGTTACATAGGCGAGCAATATTGAGAGTTTTGATTTGTATCTTGGTGCTGAGCGTTTGGAGCTATTTTGTCTTTGCTGCTGGAGTTAACCGAGCGCTGGGACGGACTGCGTACGTGAATGCTACGTTTGTGCGCTTAGAAGAAAAGTGTGTCGCGTCGAATGACTTGGAGTGCTTGAAGACGTTCTGGCGAATGCGAGTTGCTGCAGCTGCTGAGTCAGCACGTCGCTCGAATTCTGGCATCGGTCTCAGCTCTGTGGAACATGAGCTAGAGGAATATGTTACCTGGGCCGACAAATTGCCATGAGATAGCCCCCTGATTCACCGGACACAGCCTATGCGTTATTCTTACGGATAGGAATAGGACTGTGCATATGACTAGGAACAAGCAAACAATCGAGGTAGTGACGTTGAGCCAGGAG
>JAIXXN010000054.1 GCA_027490725.1 Oxalobacteraceae bacterium | reverse complement strand
GTGCGTCTGGATGGCGCCGACATCTTCCATTGGAATAAAGCGGAACTGGGACCGTCGATCGGTTATTTGCCGCAGGATATCGAATTGTTTGCCGGGACCGTGGCGGAAAACATCGCCCGTTTCGGTGATGTCGACCCTGAAAAAGTGGTTCTGGCCGCCAAGCGCGCCGGCGTGCACGAGATGATTTTGCAAATGCCCGATGGCTATGACCGCAAGCTTGGCGACGGCGGCGCCGGTTTGTCCGGCGGCCAGCGCCAGCGCCTGGGCCTGGCCCGTGCCATGTACAACGATCCGTCGCTGATCGTGCTTGATGAACCGAACTCGAACCTGGACGACATCGGTGAACATGCGCTGGTGCGCGCCGTGGCGGACTTGCGCCAGCAGGGCAAAACCATCGTCTTGATCACGCACCGCACGTCGGCCATCGGCGTCACCAACAAATTGCTGCTGCTGCGGGACGGTGCGGCGGAAATGTTTGGCCCGACCGATCAGGTGCTGCAGGCGCTGCAAAAGCAAAATCAGCAGGCCCAGCAGTCCCAGCAGCAAATGCTGGCACAACAGCAAGCGGCACAACAGCAAGCGGCGCAACAACAAGCGGCGCAGCAACAAGCTTCGGCTCAGCAGCAGTTGACCATGCAACAGCAGGCCGAGGCACAGGCCCGCGCCCAGGCGCAAGCGCAACAAGCTGCGCAGGCCGCCGCCAACGCCACGCCGGCGGCGCCAGCGGCACCGGGCGGCAAAGCGACCACGGAACAGGAGTAAGCTGTAATGAAATTAATTGATACCAAGGCTTTGGCCACCGACGTGGTGGCGCGCGATGTGACGGCGGACACCATTCACACGGATGCCACCGCATACAGCCGGCTTGGCTGGCTGATCGTGCTGGTCGGCGTGGTCGGCTTCCTGTTGTGGGCCATGTTCGCTCCGCTCGACAAGGGCGTGCCGATGGCCGGTGATGTGGCCAAGGAAGGCAACCGCAAGGCCGTGCAGCATTTGAACGGCGGTGTGGTGCAAGACATCCTGGTCAAGGAAGGCGATGTTGTCAAACAGGGGCAGGTACTGGTGCGGATGAATGATGTGCAAGTCACGGCGCAATCGGACATTTCTAAGGTGCAAATGTTTGCCAGCCGCGCCGCCGAGGCGCGCCTGATCGCCGAACGTGACGGCAAGAGCGCGCCGTCGTTCCCGGAGGAATTGAAGCCGTATCGTGACGATCCGCGTGTGATGGAAAATGTCACGCTGCAAAACCAATTGTTCTCCGCACGTCAGTCGGGGCTGAAAAGTGACCTGGGCGCGATTGACGAAAATATCGCCGGTCTCAAGCTGAGCCTGGAAGGCATGCAGGCGTCGCGCGACGGCAAGAAGGAACAGTTGGTGATCATCAAGGAGCAGGTCGACAGCTTGCGCGATCTGGCCCGTGATGGTTATGTGGCCCGTGCCCGTCTGCTGGACGTGGAGCGCACCCATGTGCAAATCCGTGGCGCCATTGCGGAAGACATCGGCAATATTGGCCGCACGCAGCGCCAGATTGCCGAACTGACCCTGCGCCGGGCCCAGCGTGTGCAAGATTATCAAAAGGAAGTGCGCACCCAACTGGCCGAGGCGCAGCGTGATGCGGATGCGCTGTCGAGCCGCCTGAGGTCGGAAACCTACGCGGTGGAACATACCGACGTGGTGGCGCCGGTGGCGGGCACCATCATCAGCATGAACGTCTTTACCAAGGGCGGCGTGGTGCAGCCTGGCTTCAAGATGATGGAAATCGTGCCGGTGGATGCACCGCTGGTGGTGGAAGGCCGCCTGCCGGTCAACCTGATCGACCGGGTGCATGCGGGTATGCCGGTGGAACTGATCTTCTCCGCCTTTAACAGCAATACCAGTCCGCACATCCCGGGCAGCGTGACCAAGATCTCGGCCGACCGTCTGACGGACGAACGCACCGGCCAGCCGTACTACACGGTGTCGGCCAGCGTGTCTCCGGCCGGCCTGAAAATGATGCGCGAGCACAAGATGGAAGTGCGCGCCGGTATGCCGGTCGAATTGTTCGTCAAGACGGGCGAACGCACGATGATGAATTACCTGTTGAAACCGATCTTTGATCGCGTCAAGACGTCGCTGTCCGAGGAGTGAAAGTGAGTACTCTGCGATCCAAATTGCTGGCTCAGGCCATTGGCGCCGCTTGCCTGGTGCATGGCGCCGGGGCGTCGGCCATGGGCCTGATGCAGGCCTATGAAGCGGCCCTGAAGAACGATCCGGCGTATCGCGCCGCGTTTTATGCCAACGAATCCGGCAAGGAAAACCGGATCCTCGGGCGCGCGGGCTTGTTGCCCAGCCTGTCGGCCAGTGTCAGCGGCGGCAGGAATTCCAGCGATATCACGCGTAGTCCGTCGCCGACGACGCATGACGACTACACCAGCAAGTCCCAGGTGCTGCAGTTGCGCCAGACCGTGGTGAACTTCGATGCGCTGGCGCGCTATAAGCAAGGCGTGCTGCAGTCGGAAGCGTCGGGCACCGCGTTCCTGAGCGAAAAGCAGCAAGTGGCGTTGCGCGTGGTCGGTGCTTATGTTGAAGTGCTGTTCAAGCAAGACCAATTGGCCGTGGCCCAGAGCGAGCGCGATACCTATCTCGAACGCATGAAGGTCAACGACCGCATGTTCGCGAAAGGCGAGGGGACCCGCACCGACATGCTGGAAACCCGGGCCCGCCTGGATGTGGCGGAAGCGGCCGTGCTGGAGGCACAGGACAACCTGATCGCCTCCACCACCACGCTCGAAGGTATCGTGGGCGGCCCGGTTGGCGTGCTTGATCCGCTGACGCCGCATTTCCAGGCCCGTCCGATCGAGGCGCGCAGCTTCGAGGAGTGGAAACGCCTGGCGCTGGAAAATAATTACGAAGTCCGGACGCGCCGCCTGGCGGTCGACATCAACCAGCAGGAAATCAACAAGCAGCGCGCCGGCCACTATCCGCGCCTGGATGTGACGGCGTCGCTTTCCAAGAGCTTGTCGGAGTCGGTTACCACCATCGACACCGAATACAAGACCCGCAGTGTCGGTTTCCAGGTCAACATTCCGCTGTACGCGGGCGGTGCGGTGAACGCGGCAACGCGCCAGGCCGTGGCGGGCCGTGAAAAAGCCAAGGCGGAATTGCAGTCCGAGATTGACAAGGCCAGTCTCGAGTTGCGCAAGGATTACGACCAATTGGCCAGCAGCGTGCCGCGCATCGAGGCGCTGAGCAAGGCGGTCGAGTCCGGCAAGCTGCTGGTGGTGGCCACCGAACAAAGCATCAAGGGCGGCGTGCGGATCAACCTCGACCTGCTCGATGCCCAGCGCCAGCTCAGCGTCACCCAGCGCGACCTGTCCCAGGCCCGCTATTCGTACATCCTGGCCTACCTGAAGCTGCGCGCCGCGGCAGGCCAACTGGAGGCCTCCGATATGCGTGAAATGGCTGCGTATTTCCGTTAATTATGGACGACGAGGAAGAGGTCACGGTCGACGGCGTCACCTTCAAGGTGGCGTCGCTGAGCGAGGAGGCGCGGACGCAGGTGAATAACCTGAAGTTTGTTGAAACCGAAATTGCCGCGATGCAGGCGCGGCTGGCGGTGTACACAACCGCCAAGCTCGCGTATCAAAATGCATTGCGGCAGGAGTTGCCGCGAGCTACCCATTAGGCATTAAACGCGTTAGAGCGCATTGCGCCTGCTGATGGCTTGACCCGGTCGTGTTCTCGGCCGGATGTTTGATCTGATTGCCCTGTCCGGCGAGCTCTCAGTGCGGCCTTGTGGGGAAGCTGCGTGGTTCAATCATATCCGGTAGAGAATCGGTGTACCGCCAACTCCAAGGCCAGGCGCAAATCGGGCGCGGCGCGCGCAAGGTCGATATCCTGGTCGAAGCGCTGGGCAAGACGCTTGCCCAGCATGTCACGCTGCACGGTGTCCTTGACCAGGGCCACACACAATGCAAAATAATCGTCCAGACTGTCGACCGCGTCTGCACCGACCTTGTCACCGCCATCCGTATTGGTAAAGGTGACGACTGGCCGCCCTGCGTCCATCGCCTCGGCCACTGCCAGGCCACCACCCATGCCTGGCGGATTGATGTAGACATCGCACTGATACCAGTAAGGCGTCATGTCCATCATGTGCGGGGTCGCCTGGATCCGCTCGGGTGGCAGCGACGCCAGGGCTGGCGGCATGCTGCCGTCGCCGCCCAGCAGGTGCCACTGTACCTGCGGGTAGTCAAGCAGCAACTGCACCATTCGCCGCCCCCACTCGCCGCTGATGCGGGAGTGCAATACACTACCAACTGTTAAAAAGCGGATATGGCCGCCGACGCCGACCTCAGCGCCGGCCCGTACCGCACGCCGCGCCGGGTCGCCATGGCGGCGGAACGGGTAGTAAAAGGCCAATTGTTGCGGCCGTGAACCATCCCAGGTAGCTGTGCACTGTCCGTGCAAGTGCTGCTGTGCCGTCAACCACACATCGGTCGACACCATGGGAGCAATCGAGCTGGTTGCCATGCCGAGCAGCGGCCAGCGCCGCCTGGTCAGCGCTACCATGGGCGAATATAGCCCCACGAACACCAGCGCGTCCGGATTGAACGCTTCCAGACTGAGCAGCATGTCATGGCAGCGGCGGCGCACCGAATAGACGGGATGGCAGCTGTGGATCCGGGTCGTGGCTGGCATGGTGCGCAGCCAGTCGACGAGGTCAGTCTCGACCAGCTGCTGCGCCATGCCGTTGCCCAGCAAATGCTCGCTGTCGGGCGCCTGCGCGTCATTCGCGCTGAATAAATGGGTTTCGTAACCGAGTGCCGTCAGCACCTCCACCATGTCGAGCGCCATGCGAGTTGGCGGATGGCCAGGGGTGAGCAACTGCGCGGCCAGTACGGCCACGCGCCGAATCGGGCGTCCTGGAGCATTCGACGCCAGCATGGGTTGAGGGGGCGGCGACTGAGCAACTACCGCAGCGTCAATTTGGCTGGCGAGGCGCGGCAAGCCAATGGATTCAAGGCGCGCGGTATATTCCGCTCGGTTTACAGTTTGAAACAGACTGCGTTGCCAGGCGGCGTTAAAAAATGCCGCCATGCGGTCGACATCTTGCGGCTGCATCAACGACACGGTCGTGGCAGCCTCGCCAAGCCAATGCGGGGTGCCCGTCAACACGTCCAGCACCATCGCCCGAAAGAACTGTGGCAGGCCGGGCTGCCGGACCGCGTCAGCCAGCCGCTGCATCACTTCGTTCCGAGCCTGCTCCGTCCACTCGATGCCAGCCGCGCGACGCAACGCGATCCAGCAATGGCTGGCGTAGGGGTTGGCGATGACACGGTTCAATGCATCGTCGATGTTCAGGTTCATGTGCCTTCAATCCTTCCCGAACAGGTTACGCGTGTAGACATTGGCTGCCATATTGTCCAGTATCAGCGAATTTCGGTTGGCAATAATCATTTCAGAGGCGTGCTTGAACGCTGCCCGGTCACTGACGACAGTGATAACCCGGTGCGCGGTGAAGACCATACTAGTCAGGCTGTTGCGTTGGTGATCGACTAAGTAAAGAAAGCCCGGGTTTTTGACCCGGATTTTTGTTTCTAATCGACAACTTACGCCGCCGCGTGCACGCCGTCACCGGCCGCCGGCTCAGCCATCTCGGCCTGTACCGCACAGTGCGGGCACGATTTTTCATACACATACAGTGGCGACAACTGTTCGCGCGGCGTCACCACGGCGCGGCAATTGAAGCATTGCACGGTTTCGGTCGGTTCCAGCTTCGGATTGAGCGCGGTGCGGTAATCGAAGACGAAGCAGTCGCCCGTGTAATGGTCGCCGCCGACTTCCTCGAAGTATTTCAAAATGCCGCCTTCGAGCTGGTACACATTGTCGTAGCCGATATTTTGCATGTGGATCGCGGCTTTCTCGCAGCGGATGCCGCCGGTGCAGAACGTCACCACGGTCTTGCCTTCGAAGTCGGCTTTGTGCGCTTCGATCACGGCCGGGAATTCGGTGAATTTCTTGATGCGGTAATCGACCGTGTTGGTGAAGGTGCCGACATCGACTTCGAAGTCATTGCGGGTCTCGACCATCACCACCGGCTTGCCGTTGTCGTCATGACCCTGGTCCAGCCAGCGCTTCAGGGTTTTTGCTTCGACGTGCGGCGCGCGGCCTGCTTCCGGCTTGATCAGCGGCATGCGCATGGTGATGATTTCACTCTTGATCTTGACCAGCATGCGCTTGTGCGATTGCTCCGCCGACAAGCTTTCCTTGACTTCGATATCCGCAAAGCGGGCATCCTGGCGCAACCATGTGAGGTATTCATCGATGTTGGCGCGGGTGCCCGACAGGAACATGTTGATGCCTTCCGGCGTCAGCAGGATGGTGCCTTTCAAACCCAGGCGGGCACACAGTTCCTGGTAGCGCGGACGCTCGGTTTCCAGGTCGTTAAAGGTGATGAATTTGTAGGCGGCAATATTGACAAAAGGAGTAGCGGTAGACATGACAAATGGGGGCGATTGATGCTGAATAATGCAGCATTATAATTCAGCCGACAGTAGGGTGGATTAGCCGGAGGCGTAATCCGCCATGCTGGCGTCGCAACCGCGCTTGCCGGATTACGCGCTGCGCGCTAATCCAGCCTACGGTTCGGGCTAAGACGGCTGTGGCGGACAGTATAATGCTCGTTTCCCCGCTGTCCCTGGAACCGACCACCAATGAAGTCGCTAAACCTGCCCTATAACCCCCGCATCGACCAGTTGCGATGGCTGGCGGCCACGCTGGTGTTCCTGTTCCACTATTACCTGGCCTACCGCGAACAGGGCGGCGTGCCGCTGGCCAGCAACTGGTTCGGGCTGGTGACGGAAGGGCATACCGGGGTGGGCCTGTTCTTTGCCTTGTCGGGCTTTTTGTTCATGCAAATCGCCCAGCACCAGCAGACCATCGTTTACCGTGATTTCCTGCGCAATCGCTGCCTGCGCATCCTGCCCTTGTTCTTAACCATCTTCATGCTGGCCACGGCGATCGGGCGCGACAAGTTTGCGCCGCAAGACGTGCTGTATGTGCTGTCGACCAACCTCGGGCTGGCGCCGACGTCGTACACCCCGGTGACCGGGGCGGCCTGGAGTATTTCCGTGGAATTCACGTTTTACCTGGTGTTCCCGTTCCTGGCCCGTTTTACGCTGGAGCAGGGCCCGCGTTACCTGTTAAAACTGCTGGCCTTGATGGTGTTTTTTAAACTGGCGGCGTTTACCGTCAATGAAAAAAGCACGCTGATGTATTTCAGCACGCTGGTGGGACGCTTCGATCAGTTCCTGATCGGCATGCTGGCGGCCGTGCTGGCGGCGCGTTATGGCGCGTTGTTGCGTGGCCGGCTGGCGCTGCCGGCATTGGTCGCGTCGGTGCTGCTGGTGGTGTTCAACAGCGCCTTGCAAAGCAAGTATGGCAAATTCGATCCGGCCACCCATGCCCGTTTCTGGATTGGGTGGTCGATGCTGGAGGCGGCTGGCTGGAGCGCCCTGATTGTGACCTGGCTGGCGGCCGCGCCCCGCTTGCCGGCCTGGCTCGAGCGTGTGCTGGACCAGGGCGGCAAGATCAGTTTTTCTTTTTACCTGCTGCACATGGGCGTGATCCATTTGCTGGCCAAATCGTTTGGTTTGCCGGCCATCACCGGCGACAAGCTGACCGATGCGTTGTTGCTGTTGCCGCTGGTGTATGGCCTCACGTGGGCCATCGCCGTGCTCAGCTATAGCGCCGTGGAAGAGCCATTCTTGCGCCTGCGCCGCAGCTATGGCGCGGCGAAGCCGGGCGTGCAACTGGTCAGCGACGCGGCTTGATGTATGCGTGCGCCTTTCGTTTTATCTTACTCTGACAACCGATGAACGCTTACCTGACACAAGCCCTGGCCGGCATGCAAGCCTATGGCTGGCATATTTTCTCCGCCTCGATGATTTTCTTTGCCGTTGAACTGGTGTGGGGCCGCAACCGCTATACGCTGGCGTCGCGCTTGCGCGGCGCCTTGTTCTGGAGCGCGTATATTGTCGTCACGGTGCTGTTCTTCACGTGGTTTAACAAGCTGTGGGCCAGCCTTGGCATCACGCCGCTGTTCAAGCTCGATTTGAGCGGCTTTGCCGCCTCCGAGCATTTTGGCTTAAAACTGATCGGCTGGCTGGTGGTGCCGGTGTTGGCCGGGGTGATTGGCGAATTCTTTTATTACTGGTTCCACCGCGCCCAGCACGCGATTCCATTCATGTGGGCCTTCCACAGCGAACACCATGCGCTGCGCGAAATGAGCGCCTGGAACAGCAACCACCATTTCACGGAAGAGATTTTCCGCATCCCGTTCATCACCGTGCCGATGACCTTGCTGTTACATGTCGATTCCGGCGCCGTGCCGGTCATGGTGGGGTTGTTGCTGGGCTTGCAGGGCCAGTACGAACATTCGCACTGCAAGTTGCACCTCGGGCCGCTGCGCCGCGTGATCGCGGACAACCGCTACCACCGCATCCACCATTCGCTCGAGCAGCGCCATTTCCACACCAACTTCGGTTCCTTCACGTCGGTGTGGGATCAAGTGTTTGGTACCGCGTATTTCCCGGCCAAGGATGAATGGCCCGACACGGGACTGGACGCGCATGATGAGCCTAAAAAGTTGCGGGAATTTTTGTTCCGGCCGTTTTTGCGACTGATCGGCAAGACCGCGTAAGCCGGCGGGCGTTAAAATAGCAGGTTTTCTTCAGTAACCAGGCATCGGCACTCTATCGTATGGAAATTATCGAACAGCAAAGCGCGGTCGCGCCCGTCGCACTCCCTCCGGGCCCGGACTTCGTCCACCTGCGGGTCCACACGGAATATTCGATTGTCGATGGTCTGGTGCGGATCGACGACGTCGTCAAGGCCGCCGCCAAGGACAAGCAGGGCGCGCTGGCGGTGACCGACCTGGCCAACCTGTTTTGCATGGTGCGCTTCTACAAGGCGGCGCGCGGCAAGGGTGTCAAGCCGCTGGTCGGGGTGGATGCCTGGATCACCAACGATGACAACCGCGACAAGCCGCACCGCGTCATGCTGTATGCGAAAAATCGCATGGGCTATCTGCAGCTGTGTGAACTGCTGTCGGAAGCGTGGCTCAACAACACCTATAAAGGCCGTGCCGAGATCCGCACCGAATGGCTGCGCGATTTGCCCAACAAGGAATATCCGCTGCTGCCGGGCGTCGATCCGCGCAATGCGCTGATCGTGTTGTCCGGCGCCCAGTTCGGCGACATCGGGCAGGCCATCGACAACGGCAATATCGACCTGGCCGAAGCCCATGCGCGCAAATGGTCGCAGATTTTCCCCGGCCATTTCTATATCGAGATCCAGCGCGCGGGCCAGGCCAACCAGGAAATGCAGGTGCGCCAGTCGGTGGCGCTGGCGGGCCGGCTCGGCTTGCCGGTGGTGGCCACGCACCCGGTGCAATTCATGTCGAAAGACGAATACATCGCGCACGAAGCCCGGATCTGTATTTCTGAAGGCGAAATGATCGCCAACGCCAAGCGCGTGAGACGCTTCAATGAACAGATGCGCTTCCTGACGCAGGCGGAAATGCGCGAGCTGTTCCACGACTTGCCGGGCGCCTTGCAAAACACGGTGGAAATCGCCAAGCGCTGCAATTTGACGCTGACGCTGGGCAAGCCGCAGTTGCCGAATTTCCCGACCCCGGGCATGACCATCGATGACTTCCTGCGTGCCGAAACGCAAAAAGGCCTGGAAGAGCGCTTGCTGCAACTGTTCCCCGATCCGGAAAAACGCGAGCAGGAACGCCCGCGCTACGAAGCACGCTTGAAGTTCGAGAACGAAACCATCATCAACATGAAGTTCCCGGGTTACTTCCTGATCGTTGCGGAGTTTATCCAGTGGGGCAAGAACAATGGCGTGCCGATCGGCCCAGGCCGGGGTTCCGGCGCCGGTTCGCTGGTGGCCTATGCGCTCAAAATCACCGACCTCGATCCGCTCAAATACAACTTGCTGTTCGAGCGTTTCCTGAACCCCGAGCGGGTCTCGATGCCCGACTTCGACATTGACTTTTGCCAGGAAAAGCGCGAGCTGGTGATTCAGCACGTCAAGGATTTGTATGGCCGCGAAGCGGTGTCGCAGATCGCCACCTTCGGCACCATGGCGGCCAAGGGCGCGATCCGCGACGTCGGCCGCGTGATGGACTTCGGCTATATGTTCTGCGACGGCGTGTCGAAATTGATTCCGTTCAAGCCCGGCAAGCCGGTCTCGATTGCCGATGCGATCGAAGAAGAACCGATGCTCAAGGAACGCCAGGAAAACGAGGAGGAAGTGCGCCAGTTGCTGGACTTGGCGCAGCAGGTCGAAGGCATCACCCGCAATATCGGCATGCACGCCGGCGGCGTGCTGATCGCGCCGGGCAAGCTGACCGACTTTTGCCCGCTGTACACCCAGTCGGGCGACACCGGCGTGGTGTCGCAGTACGACAAGGACGACGTTGAAGCCGTCGGCCTCGTCAAATTCGACTTTTTGGGCCTGACCACGCTGACCATCCTGGACCGCGCTGTCACGTACATCAAGGAACTCGATCCGGCGATGGCGGACTTCGATCTGGCGGCGCTGCCGCTGACCGACCGCGCATCGTATGACTTGCTGACCAAGGCGAAAACCGTCGCCGTGTTCCAGCTGGAGTCGCGCGGCATGCAGGGCATGCTGAAAGACGCACGTCCCGACCGTTTCGAAGACATTATCGCGCTGGTGGCGCTGTACCGTCCGGGTCCGATGGACCTGATCCCGGACTTCTGCAAGCGTAAGCACGGCGAGAAATTCGAGTATCCCGATCCCCGCACTGAATCCATTTTGTCGGAAACCTACGGCATCATGGTGTATCAGGAGCAGGTGATGCAGATGGCGCAGATCGTCGGCGGTTACTCGCTGGGCGGTGCGGACATGCTGCGTCGCGCGATGGGTAAGAAAAAGGCCGAGGAGATGGCGGAACACCGCGCCATCTTCCGCGCCGGTGCCGCCAAGGACGGTCTGAGCGAGGCCAAGGCCGACGAGATTTTCGACTTGATGGAAAAGTTCGCGGGCTACGGCTTCAACAAGTCGCACGCTGCTGCTTACGCGCTGCTGTCGTATCACACTGCTTACCTGAAGGCGCACCATCCGGCAGCCTTCATGGCCGCGAATATGTCGCTGGCCATGGACGATACCGAGAAGGTCAAGATTCTGGTCGAAGATGCCATCGATATCTGCGGCCTGACGATACTGCCGCCGGACATCAACCATTCCGATTACCGCTTTACGCCGGAAGGCCCGGCGCCTTCCGTCACGGGCAAGAAGGTTACTAATATCCGTTACGGTCTGGGTGCTGTCAAAGGCTCTGGGCAGAACGCGATCGAAGCGATTATCGCGGCGCGCACTGCCGGTGGTCCGTTCACCAGCCTGTTCGATTTCTGCAAGCGGGTCGACAAGAAACAGATCAACCGTCGCACCATCGAGTCGCTGATCCGTGCCGGTGCCTTCGATTGTCTGCAGATCGATCGTGCGGTGTTACTGGCCAGCGTCGGTTTTGCCATGGAGTGCGCCGAGCAGGAAGCCCGTGCCGCCAATCAGGTTAGCCTGTTCGGTGGTGATGACAGCGATCTGGTGGCACCACCGGACTACGTGAAGACGGCGCCGTTCACCGACCGTCAGCGGCTGGCCGAAGAAAAAATCGCGCTGGGCTTCTATCTGTCCGGCCATATGTTCGATTCCTTCGCGCCGGAAGCGCGCCGCTTTGCGCGCACCAAACTGTCCGAGCTGGAGCCGTCGCGCGATCCGCGCATGCTGTGTGGCGTGATTACCGGCATCCGTCCGCAGATGACCCAGCGCGGCAAAATCCTGATCGTCACGCTCGACGACAAGAGCGCGGTGGTAGAAGTGACGGTGTACAGCGAAGTGTTCGAAGAGCATAAGCATATGTTCAAGGAGGACGAGTTCCTCGCCGTGGTGGGCAAGGTCTCGGAAGACCGCTTCAATGGCGGCTTGCGTATTTCGGCCGAGCGCGTGTTCGACATCGTTACGGCGCGCGTCAATTACGGCAAGCAGCTGGCGATGGCCCTGCCGGCCACGGTAGATGTGCGCAAGATGGCCGATCTGCTGGCGCCGCACCGTCAGGCCGATGGCTTGCCGGTGGCTGCGCGGGTGATGCCGCAGGGCGTGGCCTGTGTGTTGCAGTTCGGCGAAGGCTGGCGGGTTGCGCCATCGGACGATCTGCAAATGGCGCTGCAGCAGGTGCTGGGTGCTAGCGAAGTTACCATCGAATACTAATTTTACGCAGACCAGCGCAGTGCGCTGCGCTGCAACAGTACGGACCTTCTTTACTTATGACGCAAGCTGACGAGGCGCTGCTGTTGCTGTCGGATGCGCTGGACCGGACGGTAGCAAATCCTGCCAGCAGCCATTGCTGGATGAATCTGACGGCGCAGACGCGGGCGGTCACAGCACCGGGGCTGCTGGAGCAGCTGATTGCGCAGGTGCAGGCGCGGATTCCCGACAGTGGACTGGGCGGCTTTTACCGCGCCGCTTACCTTGATATTGTGACTGGCGATTTCCGTTATGCCGGTCAGGCCGCGGCCTTACTGGCGAACTTGCAACCGCGCGATCAGGACCGGCTGACGGCGTTTCTACATTTTTCCCTGCAGCGCGCGCTGCTGTATGCCGCCGACCGGCCTGGTCTGGTGCGCAATCTGCACGCCATGGGCGTGCCGTCCCTGACGCGCCTGACCGGCTATCCGGCCGATATCGCCGCTGCCGCAGTCACTGCGCCAGCGCCGCCGGCCGGGCCGCTGCGCCGCGTAGCACTGCTGGCGCCAACCCTGCTGTCACCGCGTCATCCGCCGACCCGCATGGTACTTGACCAGGCGGAAGTACTGGCGCGCGCCGGTGTCGCCGTGGGTATTTTTTCGTGTCAGGAAACGGTGCTGCCCGACGCGGCCTACCTGCTGGGGCAGGGCGGGGATTTGCCGGGCCGCGCGGTCGAGTTGCACGAGTGGCTGGCTGCTGCCGGGCCGCAGATCAAGGTGACCGTGTCCGATCAGCGTTACAGTCTGATGCGGCGCTGGCAGGGCATGCTTCCCCTGATCGAAGCCGCCCGGCCCGATCTGGTGATGCTGGTCGGCCTGCATGCCGGCCTGTGCGCTTATCTGTACCAGCGCTATCCGGTGCTAGGGCTGGCGACCAACTCGGTAGCACCACTGGTGCCGACCGATGTGTGGCTGACGGCCCAGTCGGCGCTGCAGGGTGTGGTGGGCGATTTCTGGCACGCTGGCTTGCCGGCCAGCGCGGCTTTCTATCATCCCTTCCGTGCCCGGCGCCGGCCGTGCGGCCCGGCCGTTGCACGCCACACGCTGGCCGTTCCCGACGGCGCAGTCCTGATGATTAGCATCGGCAATCGCCTAGCCGAACAGCTCGACGCTCGCTGGGCGCAGCGCATGGGGGCGGTGCTGGCAGCGCACCCGCAGGTGCACTGGTTGTTGCTGGGTGGTCGCGGCCAGTTGCCGCCCGCGCTGGCGGACTATGCTGCGGGCCGGGTGCATTGCATGGCGCATACTGATGCGGCGATGGAACTGATGGCCAGCGCTGATATTTACCTGAATCCACCGATGATGGGCGGCGGTTTGTCGGTCAGTGAGGCCATGTCGCTGGGGCTGCCCGTGCTGAGCATGGCGGATTGCGATGGCGGGGATAAGCTGGGCGGCGCTGCCGTCAAAGATGAGGATGCCTATTTCGCGCAACTGGCACAGTGGATTGCCGATCCGTCGGCCCGTGCCGTCGCCGGCGCTGCGCTGCGCCAGCATTTTGCGCAGGCGCTGGATCTGGCCGCTTCTGCGCCCAGCCTGCTGGCGGCCTGTGCGCTGGCGCAGCACCGGTATGGGCTGCGCCGCGCAGCAGCGCGCTAAGGCTGCGCGAACTCAGGCCGCCAGACGTTTCTTGAATTGGGCCGGCACGCCCACCATCAGCACGTGCGCTGGCACATCGGCCGTGACGACGGCGCCGGCGCCGATGAACGCACCGTTGCCTATCCTGATGCGCTCGAGCACGGTGGCGCCGATGCCGATGGTAACCGCGCTGCCGATCTCGCCCAGACCACCGACGTTGGCCCCCGGTTGCACCCGTGAATAGGCATCGATCCGTGTGTCATGGCCGATGCTGACGCCACGGTTCACAAACACGTGCGATGCCAGCTGGGCACCCGGACCGATCGCGCTGTTGGCGCCGACAAACACGCCCGGTCCCAGCGTTGCCAGCGGCGACACATAGGCGCTCGGGTGTACCAGCGTGCAGAATTCGAGGCCGAAACGTTGCTCCAGTAAATGCGCCAGTGCAGCCCGCGAAGGCGTGGTCGGGCCCAGCAGGTATTGCTGTCCCGCTTGCGGTACAAAGTGCTCGAGTGGCACGATGGACGGCGTCATGCCGTGGGCCGCCAGCGCGGCCACCCGCTGGGGCAGGGGGATGCTGCGGGCGTCTTCCGGCTCTGGCAGGTGAGTGACGATCTGATCGATGCGCAGCCCCTGTGCCAGCGCACAGTCGAATAGATCGGAAATAATATTGCTGGCACCGAAAATGACCAGACCGCTCATGACAGCTCCCGTAAGCCGAGACGGGCGCGCACCGCCTGTGCGCTGGCCAGCGGGCGGCCCTGTGCGTGGGCCAGCGCGGCGGCCCGCTGCACCAGCCGGGCATTGCTGGCGAGGACAGTGCGAGCGTCATCGAACCACAGATTATCTTCCAGTCCGGTGCGTACGCCGTCACCCATGGCCACGCCCAGCGCCGTCGCGCGAGTCTGGTAGCGGCCTAGGCCGGCCACCGCCCACACGGAATCGGCCGGCAAATCATTCACCAGCATCCCCAGATGCAACAGCGAGGCCTGGGCGGTGGCCGGGTTGCCTAGCAGGAGGTTGAAATAATAGGGCGGCTTGAGCAAGCCCTTGTCAATCAGGATGTGGGCGAAATTCACCATGCCGAGATCAAACACTTCCAGCTCCGGCTTGATGTCGTTCTCAAGCATGATCTCGGCCAGCCGCATCACCGTGTCTGGCGAGTTGACACTGGCATCGCGCGCGAAATTCATCGAGGCCAGGGTCAGGCTGGCCATATCGGGTTTTGCTTCACCTTGGAGCGTCAGGGCGCTGGCACGCTGTTGCAGATCGCTGGCACGACGGCCACTGGTCGTGGCCGTGATGACGATTCCGGGCACGCGGCGCCGGACTGCCGTAATCAGTTCGGCGATGGCAGCAGCTTCGCTGGTGGGCACAGCGTCAGCATCACGTGCATGCAGGTGGACCATGGAGACACCGAGTGCCGCGCATTCGGCGACGTCATCGGCGATTTCTGTGACGCTTAACGGGACCAGCGGGGAGTCGGCGCGCGACGGTACCATGCCCGTCGGGGCGAGATTGAGAATAAGAGGGAGGTGCATGTTGTTACGATCAAAACGGTTACAGCAGCATCCTCGTGGCGACTGCCTAATCCGTCATTGTAGCGCACGGCCTTGCGCCGCCGTGTTGCGTTGCCTCAAGGTAAGCGACGCAGCGTGGTCGTGATGGCCCTAGTCATGCCCAATCCGGGCAAGGTGAGCCGGCTCATGCGAGCGCGTACTGTTCGTCGCAGTTAGCCTCGTGGTGCGCTGCCAGTTCCGGATAACGCTGGGGTAGTGGCGTGACCACCGTTTCGAAACGTGGCGCATGCAGGCCGTGGCGGATGTGCTGCGCCAGTTCCAGCAGAGTTTCGTAGCGCTTGCGGGCTTCCGAACGTTTTTTCGAGGCGATGGCGGCCAGATCCGGCGCCGCGATGGCGGAGCAGGGCAGGCGGTAATCGCCGTCGGCGCGCCGGCTGGCGTCGAGCTCTTGCCACAGTGCATCGTAATCGGCATGTACCTTGCCCTGCCGGGTTGCGCTGTGCACCACGCGGTTAGCGTTGCTGACCAGGCGCATTTCTACACAGCCGTAATCGTGGCCGATCTGGCTCAGTAATTTCACCATCAGGTTTTTCGGGCGCAGGCCATGCAGTTCGCGGGTGGCATCCTTGATCCGTTGCAGACCCTGTTCACCTCTTGGACCCTGCATACAGCCGATGCCGAGCAGCATGCCACGGCTAGCCTGCAGGAAGGAGAAGGCGCAGCTATAGATCAGGTGTTCGCCTTGTAGTAGTTGCAGCACCAGTTCACCTTCGCGCTCCATGGGTTCGACGGCGGATAACTGGATGCGGTAGGGCAGACCGGTCTTGCCGGCGATCTGGCCCAGCATCACCGGAGCGCGCGCGGCGCGCACGGTGAGCGGACCCAGACCCTGACGGAAAATAAAGCCGTAATGTTGCTGCATCAGGCCGACGCGGGTGCGGCAGCAGGCCGTGTTGCTCAGGTAGGGGCGGTAGATTTTCACCAGCAGACGCGGCCTCGCCCGCACCAGATCGAGAAACATCGGGTGGGAATTCAGGAGCGCCAGCCAGTCGCTGGTGGCATCGCGGTGCCATAAACCGCGCAGGGATAGTTTCAGCGACTCGCGCAGGCGCTTCAGGCCGCGAAAGTCGGCCACGCCGGAACGTAAAGTTATCGAGTGCACCATCAGGAAACATCCATTACATTTTGATCAACTTAGTATCATACGTGGCATGTAACGCAATGTAAATTGGTGTAAAGACTTACGCCTTTCCCTTAATAATGACGCTCTGAAAAAGCCCGCTCCTCACTCTGCAAGTCATTGACTTCTAAGGGAAACACCTACGAAAAAAAGCAGTGATTGTTGCTATAAGAAAATGCATAATGCTACAAAACGATACATACGCAGTTCATTCGCAGATCACCAGCAGAAACCTCAGCCCGGCATGCACAAGGTCCGCCCCACTTATCTGGAATTCCCCGTCTTTATAGCGCTGTATCTGCTATTTGACTGGGCCACCTACGTCGATCCGTTGTACGGCCTGAATATCACGCCGTGGAATCCCGATCCGGCGCTGGGCCTGGTGTTCTGGCTGCGGCACGGCTGGCGTGCCGCCGTGCCCTGGCTGGTGGCGCTGGTGGCGGGCGAACTGCTGGTGCGCGGTCTGCCGATGGGCGCCTGCATGACCCTACTCAGTTCGCTGTGGCTGACCCTCGGCTATGGCTTGCTGGGCGCGACCTTGCGCCGCTATTTTGGCGATAGCGGCGTCTTCGATAACCGCGACCGGCTGTTCCGCTGGGTGCTGATCGTGGTGCTGGGAGCATTGCTCAACGATCTAGGCTATATCTCGCTGCTGTCCGTGGCCGGGCTGATTCCGGCCGGGCAGTGGGGCGCGGCGGTGCTGCGCTTCGGGATCGGAGATGTGGTGGGGGTGCTGGTGTCGATGCCGCTGTTCTGGATGCTGTCGAGTTCCTCGGGGCGCCAGCGCCTGATCGCCACCGTCTGGCGGGCCGAGACGCTCGGTTATCTGGGCCTGATGGTGGGCGTGCTGTTTCTCGTGTTCGGCTCGATCGCCACCTCGGAATTCAAGCATTTCTATTTCCTGTTCCTGCCGCTGATCTGGGCGGCATTCCGGCAGGGACTGTACGGCACGGCGCTGCTGGTGTTCACCCTGCAGGCCTGTATTGGTGCCATGGTGAAGTGGAATAACGCGGTCGATATCGCGGTGCCGGAGCTGCAGATGCTCGATGCGGTGCTGGCGCTGGTGGGTTTTTCCATCGGGATTGCCGTCGATGAGTTACGCAAGGCGTCGAATGAGCTGAAACGCACGCTACGGCTGGCGGCCGCCGGTGAAATGGCGGCGGCGCTGGCGCACGAATTGAATCAGCCGCTGACGGCACTGGGCGCCTATGGCAAGGCATGCGAATTGCTTCTGGAACGGGGTGAAACGGGCGCGGTGATGAAGGGCGCGATCCAGCGCATGATTGCCGAGTCGGGCCGTGCCGCCGATGTGGTGCGGCGCTTGCGCGACTTTTTCCGCACCGGCGCGATCAAGCTCGAAGCGCTGGAGATCGGTCAGATCATGGCGGATGTCACGGCGCAGTTTCTGGCGCCGATGCAGGAGCATGGCGTGGTGCTGACGGTGTTGCCGTCGGCTGCGCTGATGGTGCAGGCCGATCGGCTGCAGCTGGAACTGGTGCTACGTAATCTGCTGGCCAATGCGCTGGAGGCGGTGCTGGAACAGCCACCCGGGGCGCGCCACATCACGCTGTCGGTGAGCCGGATTGCCGGCCAGCGGCGCGCGGGCTGGGCACGCCACGGCTGCATGCAGCTGACGGTGGAGGATAGTGGTAACGGGATTAGCGCGGCGCAGGCGGTGCGCCTGTTCGAGCCATTTGTCTCGTCCAAGGCCAGTGGCCTCGGGCTGGGGCTGGTACTCAGTCGCGCCATGATGGAAGCCCATGGTGGCTCGCTGTGGGCGGAAGTGGCGACGCACGGCATTTTCCGGCTGGCCTTGCCGCTGGTGCGCTCCGATGAAGCGCCTGTCGCAGCGCTGGTGTAGCCAGTCTGGCAGCAGAAGGCTAGGGAATCAATCGTGAACAGTAGGCGGATAAATAGGTGAACAATGCAACATGATCTAACGATATTTATCGTCGACGACGATCCGGCGGTGCGTGATGCGCTGGGCCTGCTGCTGGGCGTGCGCGGTTACCGCACCGCCATGTTTGCCAGCGGCGAGGCGTTTCTGCAAGCCTGGCAAAGCAGCTGGCGTGGCTGTCTGCTGATCGATATCCGCATGTCGGGCATGGATGGACTGACCTTGCAGCGGGAGTTGCTGCAGCGCGAATGCCTGCTGCCGATGATCATCATGAGTGGTCACGGTGATGTCAGTAGTGCGCGTGCCGCGTTCCGCGCCAATGCCATCGATTTTCTGGAAAAGCCGTTTGATGATGGCCGTCTGATCGCGGCCATCGACGAAGCGCTGGAGCAGGCGCGCAGCCATCACTCGGCGCAGGAGCAGCGCGAGCGCAGTGTCCATCTACTGAGCGAACTGACGCCGCGCGAACGCGAAGTGATGCAGCTGGTGGTGACCGGGCGGCATAATCGCGATATCGGCCCGGAGCTGGGCATCAGCGTACGCACCGTGGAAGTGCACAAGGCGCGTCTGATGGCCAAGCTGGGCGTGGATAATGTGGCCGATCTGGTGCGTATCAGCCTGCTCGATCGCGAAGCTTAGGGCGCGGTCTTTTCATGGTCGCGCAGGCCGCGCACGGCGACGATGGTGCGGTCCTGTGCCCGTTGCAGTACCACGGCGCGGTTGCTGGTTTCCTGATCGCGCTGGTTTTCACGGTGCCACAGATGGAATACTTCCGTGCTGAAAGCGCCGTCTTTCCGCATCACCCCGGCATTGAACAGACGCACCACCAGATCGGAATCTTCGTGACCCCAGCCGAGGAAACTCTCGTCGAAGCCATTGACTAACTCCAGATCGCTGCGCCACACGCCCAGATTGCAGCTTTTGATGCGGCGCCAGGTAAAGCGTTTGCTGGTGCGCCACAGGTCCGGCCAGCTCACCAGTAGTTGCAGCACTTTATTGGTATCGCCGCGCAAACGCCACGCCAGTTGCTGCGCCGTGCTCAGGGCGGACAGATCGATCCGCTGGTTCAGGGTGCGCAGGGTGGCCGCTTCGGAGAGGAGAATCCGGCTGCCCGAGACCAGATAGCCGCGCTGGGCCAGCTTGCGGTGCTGGCTGATAAAATTGCGTTGCGGGACGCAGTCGCCGTCCAGGAACACAATGTAGTCGCCGCTCGCCGCCAGTGTGCCAAGATTGCGCCCGCGCGCAGCGCGAAAGCCCAGATCTTCCTGCCAGACATGGCGCAGCGGCACGGGGGCGCGCGCCTGCAGGGCGGCGATGGCCTGCTGTGTGTTGTGGCCGGAGCCGTCATCAGCGATAATGATTTCGAAGTCCAGATCGTCCTGCGCAAAGCACGCCTCGATGACGGTAGTCAGGGCATCGGGACGGTTATAGGTGGTGACGACGACGGAAATGGTGGGCGATGGCATAGTAGGCAATGGCGCGCGCACGAAGGGCCATCCCGTCGCACCGCATCCAACATGAAAATGCATGAATAATAGCTCACCTCCGAATCGCGCCAGCACTGTCTTTATCCACAGCCTGATTTTCATGCTGCCATTTCTGGCGCTGATCAGCAGCTTCGGCGTTGGTCTGTGCAGTTTCGCCTTCCTGCTGGCCGCACTGTTCTACCGCCGCCCGGCCTGGGCTGCCCTGCAGCCGCACCTGCCGGCCGTGCGCCCGGTGCTGATCGCCTTCACGCTGGCGCTACTGCTGGCCTTACTCAATTTCTGGTGCAGCCCCGGTGTGCTGCTGCGCGATCTGGAAAAACCTAGCCGTATGCTGGCTGCCGCCACCGTGATGCTGACGGTGCTGGCGCTGCGTCCGAACCGGCGCGCCCTGTGGTGGGGGCTGATCGGCGGCGCCATCGCCGGTGCGGTGTTTATTGCCTACCAGCGCTGGGCGCTGGGGGTGGACCGTCCCGGTGGTCTGATCAATTCGATTACTTTTGGCGATATCGTGCTGTGTATGGGCTTGCTGTGCCTGGCCGGCATGCAGGATTTTTCCGGCCGCGCTGCGCTCTGGCCGGGGATCGGTGCGCTGGCCGGGCTGTTCGGTTCGATCGCTTCCGGCACGCGCGGCGGCTGGATCGCCATCGTGTTTGCCTTGCTGGTGCTGCTGCGCTATAGCCACGTGCTGCGCGGACGCTTGCGCAAAGGGCTGGCGCTGCTGGCGCTGGCGCTGATGGTGAGTGCCTTCTTTATTCCCCAGACGGGCGCACGGGTGCGGGTCGATCAGGGCATCCACGATGTCGAACAATATCTGAGCGGTGGCGAAACCTACACCAATGTCGGCATCCGTTTCGAGCTGTGGCGCAGCGCCGTGCAACTGATCCGCCAGCATCCGCTGCTGGGCGCCAATCCGCTCGCCGAACGCGGCGAACTGGCAGCGCTGGTGGCGCAGCAGCAGGTCCCTCCGTATGTGCTGGAATTCCCCCACTACCACAATGACATTCTGCAAACGCTGGTGTTCGGCGGGCTGCTCGGCTTGCTGGTATGGGGCGCTACGCTGGTGGCGCCACTGCTGTTCTTTGTACGGATGCTGAACTGCCCCAATGCTAGCCGCAACGGTGCCACGGCACCGGCGCTGGCCGGGCTGCTACTGGTGCTGAGCTATTTCAGTTTCGGTCTGACCGAAGTGATTTTCTGGTCGGTGCGTAGCTGCATGTTCTACGCGCTGATGTGTTTCCTGTTGATAGGCCTGTGTCTGAATACGCAGTTGCCGCCCGCGAGTGGAGAAAAGGCATGAGCCAACTGCGTACTCTGGTGATTTCACCGAACTGGATCGGTGACGCCGTGATGGCCCAGCCCCTGTTACAGCAACTGAAAGCAGCCCATCCTGAGCGCCCCATCGACGTGCTGGCGCCACCGGCCGTGTCGCCGGTCTGGCGCCAGATGGTGGAAGTGGCCGAGGTGCTGGAAACGCCATTCCGCCACGGCGCCTTGCAGCTCAGGGAGCGCTGGAAGTACGCGCGGCTGCTGCGCCAGCGTGGCTATGTGGACGCGTATGTGCTGCCGAATACCCTCAAATATGCGCTGATTCCCTGGCTGGCCGGGATCGCGCAGCGGGTCGGCTACAAGGGCGAGAGCCGCTATGGTCTGATCAACTGCATGCACCATGACGAAACCCCGCCACGGCCGATGGTGGCGTTCTACGCTGCGCTGGCCACGCCGGCGCAGGCCAGCCAGAGCGCGGCCCAGCGCCAGGCGCTGCCCAAGCCGCGCATGCAGGTCAGTCCGGCGCAGCAGGCGGCGGTATGCCAGCGGCTGGCGATCGATGCGGCGCGGCCGGTGCTGGCGCTGGCACCCGGCGCAGAATTCGGCGGCGCCAAGCGCTGGCCAGCGGCGCATTTTGCCGCGCTGGCGCAAGCGGTGCTGGCGCAGCAGGCGGACACCCAGGTGATTCTGCTGGGTTCACCGAAAGACCGCGACGCCTGCGGCGAAGTGGCGGTGGCACTCTCCGCCGGCATGCCCGCGGCGGCCGTGTTCAATCTGGCCGGTGCCACCAGTCTGGCCGAAGCGATTGCCCTGATTGCCGTGAGTGGCGCGGTGGTAGCGAATGATTCCGGTCTGCTGCATATTGCGTCGGCGCTGAACCGCCCCGTGGTGGCACTATATGGCCCGACCGATCCCGATCATGCGCCGCCGTTTTCCGATCTGGCCGCGTCGATTTCCCTGCGGCTGGCGTGCGCACCGTGCAAGCAGCGCGAGTGCCCGCTTGGTCATCAGGACTGCATGGTGAAGCTGACGCCACAACTGGTGTGGCAAAGCCTGCAGCCCATGCTGGCAGGGCGCTAGCGCTGCCCGGCTGCTAGCCGTGACTTTGTCCACGGCCTCGGCCTCGGCCTTGGCCTTGTTCTTGTCCTTGTTCTTGTTCTTGTTCTTGTCCTTGAGCTAGGTCTTGCAGCGCCGGCGCTTGCAGGGGCTGCTGCTCCTGTCGTTGGCCCGGCGCCTGTCCCGGCCCGAGTAGTGCGAATGCTGCCTGCGCCAGTGCCGGCGGCACTACATGGCCGCCGGCGAATTCCGCATAACGCACCAGATACCCTTCGTCTGCCAGTTGTCTGGCCAGCTGCTGGCCGCGCTGCACCGGCAGTACCGCGTCGCCTGTGCCATGGCCGATGAAGATGCGCGGTGCAGCATGGCGTGCCTTAGGCAGCATGCAGCCCGGTGAAAAGGCCACGATATCACTAAACAGTTCGCCATTCATCAAGCCTACTGATAGCGCATAGGAAGCACCGTCGGAAAAACCGGCCAGTGTGATGGCGTCCGTCGCCACGTCATGGCGACGCATCACCCACATCAAAATCTGGTCGAGGAAAGCCAGATCGACCCCGTAACCACCGCGGAACATATCCCAGCTACTGCCCCGTGCTTCGGGGATCAGCAACAGCACCTGTTGCTGAACCGCGTATTGCAAGGCGCTGGTTTCGGCACCGCCGTGCTGGCCGCGGGCACCGTGCAGCAGCACCATCAGCGCGCTGCCGCCGCTGCGGGCCGGCGGCACGTAGAGCAGGGCTTGCCGGTCAGCGGGGAAGGCCAGTTTGTGGATGCCCTCGGGCAGTGCCAGTGCGGCCGGGCCACTGTTGCGAAACAGCGACGGCCGCGCCAGCAGACGGCCATCGCTGGGCGGTGCGGCACTGTGAGTGGTCGGGCTAGTCATCCGCTCTCCTGCAGAGTTCTGGCGTTATCCAAGTTTAGCCGGTTTTTGCGGGAATACCACCTCGGTAGAATGGATCAGACTGCACTTTGCCCGACCTGACCCCAGGGTGCGGGGTGCAGTCTGATCGGTGACTCGCAGCGGTGTTTTATTCGCTGAGTTCGACCGTGCGGCCGTTCAGTGGCTGCACCGGACGGGCATTCATTTTATATAGCTTGCGGAAGGCGGCAAGCTGGCCTGCCGAGACTTCGACGGGCTGCTTGAGCACTTGCCACTGCACCCCGTCGCTGCACGGTGGCGTGGTCAGCGATCCCATGAATTTGAAGTAGGCGCGCTCGCTAGGCAAGACTGCGGCAGGATCGAAGCTGTCCAGTTTGACGGTTTTGCCTTCGGCCGGCAGGCCTTTGAAGACACTGGCCAGCGCCTGATTCGGCTTGCCTTGTTTGAACAGCACGGCCACGACCGACAGCTTGCCCTCGGCAGTCTTGTGGACGAAGTGCGCCACCATCGGATAACTGACGCCGTTGATTTTTTCTTCGCTCGGCGTGTGGAAGTGGAACTGCAGCAGGTTGGCAACGCTGCCGCCCGCAGTGAAACTGCTATTGGCTGGCAGGTTGACCTGTACCGTGTGACCATTGTTGATTACCTCGGCCGTGCCGGCCGCGTACTGGAAATCGAGCTTGGCCAATGGGGCTTTTTTGACCTGCTTCTCGTCGATATTGATGGGGGACTGCTCTTTACTGATGCTGCAGGCGGTATTGGCCTGATCGAGTTCACTCCAGTGTTCCGGCCCGCCGTGGCCCTGATAGCTCCAGTGCGGATGGGCGGCCTTGTCTTCGGCCGCAGCCACGCCTCCCGATACTGCCAGCAAGGCCGCCAGTACCAACATGGATGGTTTGCGCATGATTCCCTCTCTCTTATTGAAGTGAACGATACAGTAGATAGTAGCATCGTCTAGTTTGTCTAGACGGCCTTACATCACCCTACAAGCGGCTCGCCAGCACTACATTAGGATCACGTCGTACTGTTCCTGATGGTAGGCGGTTTCCACTTGCAGCGAGATTTTTTTGCCGATGAAGTCACCCAGCATGGCCAGATGCTGCGATTCTTCTTCGAGGAACAGGTCAACCACTTCCTGTGAGGCGAGGATGCGGAATTCGCGTGGGTTGAACTGCTTGGCTTCGCGCAGCAGTTCGCGCAGGATTTCGTAGCAGATGGTGCGCGAGGTTTTCACCTGACCTTTGCCGGCACAGGCCGGGCATGGTTCGCACAGAATGTGGGCCAGCGATTCGCGGGTGCGCTTGCGCGTCATCTCCACCAGTCCCAGTGCCGAGAAGCCCGACACCGACACTTTGGTGCGGTCGCGCGACAGGGTTTTCTTCAGCTCCAGCAGCACCGCATTGCGGTGCTCGGTGTTTTCCATATCGATGAAGTCGAGGATGATGATGCCGCCCAGATTGCGCAAGCGCAGCTGGCGCGCAATCGCATGCGCCGCTTCCAGATTGGTTTTGAAGATGGTGTCGGCAAAGTTGCGGCCACCGACAAAACCGCCAGTGTTGACGTCGATGGTGGTCATGGCTTCGGTCTGGTCGACGATCAGATAACCACCCGATTTTAGGTCGACGCGGCGCCCCAGTGCGCGCAGGATTTCTTCTTCCACGCCATACAGGTCGAACAGCGGGCGCTCGCCCGTATAGTGCTGCAGGCGTGGCAGTACGCTAGGGGTGTAGGCCTGACCGAACTGCTGCAGGTTCAGGTAGTTTTCGCGCGAATCCACCTGTATCGTGGCGGTGTCGTCGTGTACGAAGTCGCGCAGTACGCGCTGGGCCAGACTCAGATCCTGATGCAGCAGGGTGGTGGCGGGTTTGGTGCGGGCGCCGTGGCTGATCGCACCCCAGGTTTTGCGCAGGTATTCGATGTCGGCAGCGATGTCGGAGTCGGAAGCTTCCTCGGCCTGGGTGCGCACGATGTAGCCGCCTTTTTCATCGGCCGGCAGCAGGCTTTGCAGACGGGCGCGCAGCGCTTCGCGGTCGCTTTCTTTTTCGATTTTCTGCGAGATACCGATATGGCTATCCTGCGGCAGATACACCAGCATGCGCCCGGCAATCGAGATCTGGGTCGACAGGCGCGCACCCTTGGTGCCGATCGGGTCTTTGATGACCTGCACGGTCAGCACCTGACCGTCGAACAGGATTTTTTCAATCGGCGTCGGGGCGGCGTTCTGGCTGCCGTCGTGCGGACGGGCTTCCCAGATATCGGCCACGTGCAGGAAAGCGGCGCGTTCCAGACCGATGTCGATGAACGCCGACTGCATGCCGGGCAGCACCCTTACCACTTTGCCGGAATAGACGTTGCCCGCAAGGCCGCGCGTGAGCGTGCGCTCGATGTGCAGTTCCTGCACGGCGCCCTGAAGAATCAGGGCGACGCGGGTTTCCTGCGGGGTGATGTTGATCAGTATGTCTTCGTTCATATTTCTCCGAGGCGCTGCATAGGGTGATGAACGACGATCATACACGCCGCCTAGAGTAGCGGCAAACCTGCCTGCTTGAGGAGCTGCGCGGTGTCGTACAGGGGCAGGCCCATGATGCCGGAATGGCTGCCGGAGATGTGTTCGATGAACTGGCCGGCCATGCCCTGAATGCCGTATGCACCGGCCTTGTCGAAGGGTTCTTTGGTGGCGCAGTAGGCGGCAATCGCTTCCGGTGTCAGCACGCCGAAGCGTACCTCGGAGACCTGGGTGATCTGGGCCTGGAAGGTTTCCGAGCACACGGCCACCGAGGTGAGCACCTGATGGGTGCGGCCCGACAGCAGTTCCAGCATGCCGCGCGCTTCCGTGACGCTACCGGGCTTGCCGAGGATGCGGCCGTCGATGGTGACGGTGGTGTCGGCGCTCAGCACCAGCCGTGGCGCCATATTGCGCAGGCGTACCATGCGCAGCGCAAAGTGGGCTTTTTCATGCGCCACCCGCGCCACATAGACTTCCGGAGTTTCGCCGCGCAGCACTTCTTCCGTCACGTCCATGCCGCGCCGGCCATCGCTACGCAGTTGCAGCAGTTCGAATTCGACACCGATCTGGCGCAGGAGTTCGCGACGACGCGGGCTTTTGGAGGCAAGATAGATCATGTTTTCGGCTGACTGCATGGCGGACCTCAGACTCGGTGGTAGGGATGGTTTTGGGTAATCGTCCACGCGCGATACAGCTGCTCGGCTAGCATCACCCGCACCATGCCGTGCGGCAGAGTCATGCTGGAGATGCGGATCAGGCCTTCGGCGCGGGCTTTCAGGGCAGGATCGAGACCGTCAGCGCCGCCGATCAGGAAGGCCGTATCGCGACCATCCTGCTGCCAGCTTTCCAGCTGCTGCGACAGGCCGACCGAGGTCAGGTCCTTGCCGCGTTCGTCGAGCGCAATGATGCGCACCGACTTGGGTAGGGCCGCTTCGATGCGCTCGCGTTCCAGCGCCATTGCGGTGGCAGCAGTTTTGCTGCCGGAGCGTTCGACCGGCTTGATTTCTTTCAGCACGATCTTCAGTTCCGGCGGCATACGCTTGACGTATTCTGCGTAGCCGGCCTCGATCCAGGCCGGCATTTTGTGTCCGACCGCAGCGATAATGAGCTGCATGCGGACTTACTCTTCGACTTTTTTGATACGCTTGATAACGGTTTTCACCGGTGCTTCGTCCGCTTTCGGCTTGGCCGGTTTGCGTTTTGGCGGCAGTGCTTTGAGGGTTTCTGCAGCGGCTACGGCCGATTTGGTTTTGCCAACCTTGATGGTTTTGCCAACTGGTACGGCAGCAGCTTTCTTGGCGGCCGGTTTTTTCGCAGCAGCCGGTTTGGCTGCAGCGGCTTTGCGGGCCGGGGTTTTCTTTTCGATCACCGGGCTGGCGTCGACGGCTTTCTTGCCAGCGGCCAGATGGCTGCTGACTTTCTTCGGTGCGTCCGCTTCTTCGCCTTCTTTGGTCGACTTGCGCTTGGCGGCGCCCAGTTTGACCGGCTTGTCGCCCCAGATTTCTTCCAGACGGTAGTAAGCGCGGATCGGTGCCTGCATGATGTGGACGATCATGTCGCCCAGATCGACCAGTACCCATTCACCGGTGTCTTCACCTTCCATGCCGTAGACTTCGCCGCCGGCAGCTTTTACCTTGTCGCGTACCGAAGCGGCCAGCGCTTTGGTCTGGCGGTTCGAGGTACCGGACGCGATGGCGATGCGGTCGAACAGGCTAGTCAGGTGAGTGGTATCGAACAGGGCGATATCTTGGGCCTTGACGTCTTCGAGGGCGTCAACGACGAGGGTTTGCAGTTTTTTGATGTCCATTTAGCTTTTGTAGAGATTATGTTGTTCAATATAGTCTAGCACTAGCGGCGGGATAAGCGAGTTTGCCGCTTCCCCCCGTTGTAATGCCGCACGTAATTCAGTGGCAGAGATATCCACCGCGAAGTCCTGTGCCAGATAAGTCAGACCGTGCGGCGTGTTACGGATTTGTTCAGGCGTTCCCAGACGGCTGGAAAACACCTCGGCCACCGCTGCCGGTAAGCCGGCGGCGGCAACGTCATAGCCGGGGCGGGTCGCTACGCAGATATGCGCGTAGTCGAACAGCACCCGCCATTCGCGCCAGCTAGCGAGCCGCTGTAACTGGTCGGCGCCCATGATGAAGCTGATGGAAGCGTCCGGGCCCTGTTCGGCACGAATCTGGCGCAGCGTATCGATCGTGTAAGTCGGCTGGCCTTGCGCGCTGCGTTCGATCTCCTGCGGATCGACCACGACGCTGGCAGCGACGCCGCGAAACGCCAGCGCTGCCATTTCTGTTCGCTGCAGCGGCGTCGCCTGCAGGCTGGCTTTCTGCCATGGTAGGCCGGCCGGAAGCACACGTAACTGGTCCGCTTGCAGCAGCCGGGCGAAATAGGCACCGAGCGCGACGTGACCGTTATGCACCGGATCGTAGCTGCCTCCCAGCAGTGCGATTCGGCACGCCATCGTCACGCAGCGAGCCAGTCGCGATGGGGCAGGAAGTCGCTGTACAGCGCCGCTTCCGGCGAGCCGGCTTCGGGTTCCCAGCGATAGCGCCATTTGACGATCGGCGGCATCGACATCAGGATCGCTTCGGTACGGCCACCGGACTGCAGGCCGAACAGCGTGCCACGGTCGAATACCAGATTGAATTCGACATAACGGCCGCGGCGATAGGCCTGGAAATCGCGTTCGCGCTCGCCATACGGCGTATCCTTGCGACGCTCGAGTATCGGCTGGTAGGCCGCGAGGAAGGCATCGCCGACGCTGCGCATCATGGCGAAGCTGGCCTCGAAGCCGCCTTCGTTGTAATCATCGAAGAACACGCCGCCCACGCCGCGCGCTTCCTGACGGTGCTTCAGGTAGAAGTAGTCATCGCACCATTTCTTGAAATGCGGGTGCAGCGCAGCGCCATGGGGCGCCAGCGCATCGGCGCAAGTGCGGTGGAAATGCTTCGCATCGTCCACATTGCCGTAGTACGGCGTCAGATCCATGCCGCCACCGAACCACCAGACCGGCTCACCGGCAGCATTGGTGGTGGTGAAAAAGCGTACATTCATGTGCACCGTTGGCGCATACGGGTTACGCGGGTGGATTACCAGCGAAACGCCCATGGCCTCCCACGGTTTGCCGCCCAGATCGGGGCGCGAAGCAGCCGCCGACGGTGGCAGCTTGGCGCCGGTGACGTGGGAAAAATTCACCCCGCCCCGTTCGATCACATTGCCTTCTTCAATCAGGCGGGAAATCCCGCCGCCGCCTTCCGGCCGGTCCCACGCGTCGCGCAGGAAGGGCAGGCCGTCCACCGACTCCAGCCCTTGAACAATGCGGTGTTGCAGTTCGAGCAGGTAAGCCTTGACGGCTTCGGGATTCGGGGAGGAGGGCATAAAGCGGCACAATTGAAAAAGTGAGGGTGGATTGTACCCTGTTGTGCGTTTTTGTGATACCCATTGCCCCGCAGTCGGCACGTTGCCGCGCCGACTGTTCCTGCTGAGGCTAAACTTAGTGCTTCAGGCCGCGCCAGCCAATATCGCGACGGCACTGCATGCCCTCGAAGCTGATCTGGTCGACCACTTCGTAAGCCTGCTTCTGCGCCATCTTGATGCTGTCACCCAGACCGACCACACACAGCACGCGGCCACCGCTGACCTGCAACTGGCCAGCGTTTTCCACCGTACCGGCGTGGAAGGTGACGCTTTCCGGCGTTTCGGCCGGAATTCCGTCGATCACTGCGCCTTTTTGCGGGGTGTCAGGGTAACCGGCAGCGGCCAGTACCACGCCCACGGCGGTGCGACGATCCCACTCGAGTTCGATCTGATCGAGGCTGCCGTTGACGGCGTGTTCCATCACCGCCACCAGATCGGTCTTCAGACGCGACATGATAGGCTGGGTTTCCGGATCGCCCATGCGGCAGTTGAATTCCAGCGTGCGCGGATTGCCGGCAGCGTCGATCATCAGACCGGCGTACAGGAAGCCGGTGAACACGATGCCATCCTTGGCCATACCGGCGATGGTCGGGTTGATGATCTCGCGCATCACGCGGGCGTGCATCGCAGGGGTCACGATCGGTGCCGGCGAGTAGGCGCCCATGCCGCCCGTGTTCGGGCCTTCGTCGTTGTCCTTGAGGCGTTTGTGATCCTGGCTGGTAGCCAGCGGCAGCACGTTTTTGCCATCGCACATGACGATGAAGCTGGCTTCTTCGCCGGCCAGGAATTCTTCGATGACGATGCGGGCACCGGCGTCGCCGAAGCGGTTATCGGCCAGCATATCGTCGACTGCGCGGTGCGCCTCTTCCAGCGACAGGGCAACCACCACGCCTTTGCCGGCGGCCAGACCATCGGCCTTGATGACGATCGGTGCGCCATTGGCGTCGATGTAGGCGTGCGCCGCGGCGACGTCGGAGAAAGTCTGGTAGCGGGCAGTCGGAATGCCGTGACGCTGCATGAAGGCTTTGGCGAAGTCTTTCGAGGACTCCAGCTGGGCAGCTTCCTTGGTCGGGCCGAACACTTTCAGGCCACGGGCGCGGAACAGGTTGACGATGCCGCCTGCCAGTGGGGTCTCAGGACCAACCACGGTCAGGCCGATGTTTTCCTGTTCGACGAAATTGGCCAGTTCGTGCAGATCGGTGATGTTGACGTTGACCAGACGGCTATCGCGTGCAGTGCCGCCATTGCCCGGAGCAACGTAGACCATCTGGATGCGCTCGGACTGGGCCAGTTTCCAGGCCAGTGCATGTTCACGGCCACCAGAGCCGACTACCAAAATTTTCATAAGTCCTCAGTCTTCGATCAGCGTGTTGGAATAGACTTCCTGCACATCGTCCAGTGCTTCGAGCGCGTCCAGCAGCTTCTGCATCTTGACGGCGTTGTCGCCACTGAACACGGTTTCGGTGGCAGGCTTCATGATGATCTCGGCCACTTCGGCCTTGAAACCGGCCGCTTCCAGCGCGTCCTTGACGGTGGCGAAATCGTGCGGGCCGCACAGTACTTCAAAGCCGCCTTCATCATCGGCGATGACGTCTTCGGCGCCTGCTTCCAGCGCTACTTCCATCAGCGCGTCTTCATTGGTGCCCGGTGCGAACAGGAACTGGCCGCAGTGCTTGAACATGAAGGCTACCGAGCCTTCGTTGCCCATATTGCCGCCGTTTTTGTTGAAGGCATTGCGTACCTCGGCAACCGTACGGACGCGGTTATCGGTCATGCAGTCGACGATCACGGCAGCGCCGCCGATGCCGTAGCCTTCGTAGCGTACTTCCTCGTAGGCTGCGCCGTCTTCGCCGCCGGTGCCGCGGGTGATCGCGCGTTGCACATTATCTTTCGGCATATTGGCGTCGGCCGCCTTGTCCACCGCCAGACGCAGGCGCGGATTGGTTTGAATGTCGCCGCCGCCCATGCGCGCAGCCACGGTGATTTCCTTGATCAGACGGGTCCAGATCTTGCCACGTTTTGCATCAGTAGCAGCCTTTTTGTGCTTGATATTGGCCCATTTACTGTGTCCAGCCATGTTTGCTCTTCCTTCGGCGGTGTTCGTTGCAATCCGGCTGCAAGTTTGCCTGCGGGTCCGGTTGCAAGTTCGTTGGTATGCGGTGAGGGCAGTATTTTAGCATAGGCTGACCGGCTCCCACCGCTGCAGCGGCCTGCCAGTGACTGCTCAGTGGCCGCGCATTGGCCGCTCAGTGACCAGAGCGCGGCTTAGAGGGAAGCCTCGATTTTTTGTCGCGCCAGTGTCATTTTCCACTGATAACATTTCCTTTCTTATAACCAAAATAACAGTACACGGAGAGATCATGGACAGAAGGCAATTCATCAAATTCGGCAGCTTTATGACGGCCTCGGTGGCCACCGGCGCAGGGCTGAGTGCCTGCGGCGGCAGCGTCAGCAACAGCGTGCCGGGCGCCAGCGGCGCGTGGAAATTCCCGCAAAGCGTGGCGTCT
>JAIXXN010000014.1 GCA_027490725.1 Oxalobacteraceae bacterium | reverse complement strand
CCTTGAGCTCTTTGAAGGGTCGTTCGAGACCAGGACGTTGATAGGTCAGGTGTGGAAGTGCAGTAATGCATTAAGCTAACTGATACTAATTGCCCGTACGGCTTGTCCCTATAACCTTAGTAGGTTATAGAGAATAAGAAGTACGTTGAAACGTTCGTTGATACAACTTCATTACCCCAGTATTAAACAATACTGATTACTTACTGATTCCAGATTCTGAGCGACGTTCGTGTGAACGCAGCTCGTACAAGTCAATGCCTGATGACCATAGCAAGTTGGTCCCACCCCTTCCCATCCCGAACAGGACCGTGAAACAACTCTGCGCCGATGATAGTGCTGCAACCAGTGTGAAAGTAGGTTATCGTCAGGCTAGTTATATGAAAAAGCCCCACCCAGTGATCTGGTTGGGGCTTTTTGCATTTCTGGGCGTTTTTGCATGTGTGTAGAAAAAAATACATTGTGCTTGCACGCTAGATTTTGAGTTAGAGAAACTAAAGGTGTACCATGTGGTCTTTCGTGCTTTCTTTCCATCCTGATGAAAAATAAGACAGCCCAGCGATCGCTGTACCGTGCCCTGAACGCCGCAGGCATTGTGGTATCCCTCTGTATGTTCACCCCGGCTTTTGCCGACGAGATTGCTGATGTAAGTAAGCTAGCGAAAGCTGGCAAGGTTGTTGAAGCGCTGAGTAAAGCCAACGAATTCCTCGCCAAGCGCCCGGCGGATCCGCAGATGCGGTTCATGAAAGGCGTGCTGCTGACGGAACAGAACAAGTCTGAAGAAGCGATCGCTGTCTTCACCAAACTGACCGAAGATTACAAAGACTTGCCAGAACCATACAATAACCTTGCGGTACTGTATGCGGCTACTGGCCAGTACGATAAGGCCCGCATCGCGCTGGAAAAAGCGATCCGCACCAATCCAAGCTATATGACGGCCTATGAAAATCTGGGCGACGTGTATGGCAAGATGGCCAGCCAGGCCTATGACAAGGCGCTGGCACTGGGTGCCAACAATACGCCCTCCAAGTCGCGTCTGACATTGCTGCGCAGTTTCTCCAGCACCACCGGTGTCAAGGGTAGTGTGCCTGAATTACCAGCAGTGGCTCCGGCGCCAGCTCCTGCCCCTGCACCTGCTCCGCAAGTGGCGCAAGCGCCGCGTCCTGCAGGCAATGGCGCACCGCCATTGATTTCGCAGATCCCGGCGGACAGCGGTAAAAATACCATGCTGACGCGGATTCCGGCTCTGTCGGTCACGCCGCCAGCACCTGCGCCAGCGGTGGCTGCCAAGCCTGCTCCGACACCAGTACCAGCTCCGGCACCGGTAGCAGTTAAGCCGGTAGCGCCGGCACCGGCGCCAGCCCCGGTACCGGCAAAAGTCGAGCCTGCCAAACCCGCGCCTGCACCGGTAGTGGCCAAGCCTGAGCCTGCGAAAGTCGAAGCGCCTAAGCCAGCCAAGCCGGAAGCACCAAAGCCGGCTAAACCGGACACCACGGACCGTGATGCGGTGCTGGCACAGGTGAATGGCTGGGCGAAGGCCTGGGCGGCACAGAACGTCGATTCCTATCTCGGCTACTATGGCCGGGATTTCGAACCACCGAAGGGGATGAGCCACAAAGCCTGGGCTGAGGAGCGTCGCAGCCGCATTGAAGGCAAGGGCCGGATTCGCGTGGAAATCAGCTCGCCTGAAGTGGTGGTGACGGGGAACACGGCGAAAGTCACCTTCCGTCAGACCTATGAGTCGGACCGACTGACGGCCAGAAGCCGTAAAGTGCTCGTGCTCACCAAAAATGGTGGAAAATGGCAGATCAAGCAGGAGTCTTCGGGTAGCTGATGTCACATTCAAGATTTACACCAAGCTGGCGGACGCGCATTGCGCTGTCCGTCGTTTTTTGCGGTCTCCTGGCAGGCGCAGCGAGCTATGCGGCGAAAAAGCCCGTGCACGCTGTTGCGCCCGCCAAGGCGAACCCGGAAACGATGCTGTCCGATATCCACAAGGAATTGGCTCAGCATAATTTGCGCGCTGCCCAGCAAAAAGCCGACGCACTGGTCGCCGCTTATCCT
Organism: Oxalobacteraceae bacterium; assembly: GCA_027490725.1. Taxonomy (GTDB): domain Bacteria; phylum Pseudomonadota; class Gammaproteobacteria; order Burkholderiales; family Burkholderiaceae_D; genus Rugamonas. The sequence goes on along the minus strand of JAIXXN010000014.1, from coordinate 72,316 downwards.
AATTTCCGTCTCGGTCATCTGATTCGTGGCGATATTCTGTTGATGCACACCCGTCCGGTGGCTGCACTTGGCGCTGCTGCGCTCGTGGCGGCGACGCCGGGAACGGTGGCGGCGGTCGGCACTGATGCCAAGCTGGCGGATTTGCGCCGTGAGGCGGCAGTGCGGATGCAGGCTGAGCCAGGTCGGCCATCGCCAGCGCTGTTGCCGCGTGCGCTGCTGCAGATGCGCAAGGATCAGCGTCACGCGCTGATCGTCGATGCCAAGCATTCGCGCCTGTATCTGTACGAGAACCGTAACGACCAGATCCGCCTGCTGCAAGACTTCTACGTCAGTCAGGGCAAGCTGGGGATTAACAAGCTCAAGGAAGGTGATATGCGCACGCCGGTCGGCGTGTACAACATCATTGGCCGTCTACCCGGCGTGAAGCTGCCCGATTTGTACGGTAAGGGAGCATTGCCGCTCGACTACCCGAATGACTGGGACAAGGTGCAAGGCCGCGGTGGTTCCGGTATCTGGGTGCATGGTGTGCCGAATGAAACATTCAGCCGTCCACCACTGTCGACCGACGGTTGCGTGGTGGTCAGCAATGATGACCTGAACCTGCTGACCCGTATCGTGGAAGTGGGCAAGACGCCGGTGCTGATTGGTGATCTGGTGGAGTTCGTCAGCAAGGAGCAGGTCGAGCGCGATCTGCGCGTGGCTAGTGCGCTGGTGGAGAACTGGCGCCGTGATGTCGAGAGCCGGGATGAAGCGGCATTGCGTTCGTTGTACTCGGCACGCTTCAAGACCACTAACGAAGGCGATGTGAATGCCTGGCTGGAGAAGAACCGCTACCTGCCTGGCGTGAAGAATTTCAGCGTGACGGTGACGGATACGGCGTTTTTCCGTCAGCCTAGTCAGGAAGAAATGATCGTGAGCAGTTTTACCCAGCAGATTGTGGCGGGAAAATTCCGCCATGCGGTGCGCAAGAAGCAGTACTGGGCCCGCGAGGGTAAGAACTGGAAGATTGTCGCCGAGTCGAATCTGTCATAAAAAAAGCCCCTTGAACTTAAGGGGCTTTTTTTTCAGGCTAGTAATACTTAGAAGCGGTAAGCCGCTTTGAGCTCCAGGAAGTTGACCCCGGTGTTAGGCTTTTTATAGCCGCCATTGGAGAAGTGCTGGATCTTGCCGGCGACCTCCCAGTGGTTGTCGAACACATAGCCGATGCCGATATGGTCGCCAAACTGGAAGTGGGTCGACAGGCGGTAGGTATCGTTGTCGTACAGTTTGGAGAGGCGGTGCACGCCGATGCCGCCCTCGTAGTACAGGCCTTTTTTGTTGTCATTCTCAAAGCGGAACACCGGCGTGAAGCCGACATCCCACAGGTGCGCGCTGGCACCGGAAATGTTTTTGTACTGGCTTTCCTTCCATGCGCCGGCACTAGCTTCCCAGTAACCGCTCAGGTGGGTGCCATTCGACTGGAACCAGCGCACATCCCAGTCCTTGGCCGCGCTCAGGCGCACCATCTGCACTTTGGCAGCACTGCCGAAATCGACCGACACGGAATCGACCAGTTGATCGTTACCGGCATAGGCGCCCTGCATGGCCAGCAGCGTGGCGAGCGACGCTAAAACTTTTTTCGTGAACATAGTATCCTTGCTGAAGTGATGCTGTATCTAAAAATTTATACGGCTGAGAAGATTGTACCGGTGTTTGCGGAATATTTCCGGCACCCTGTGATGGGATTTTTTGGGAGTAGGTTTTGGCGACACGAATTGCGTTTCTCGGCATTGGCCTGATGGGCGACCCGATGGTGCGGCGCTTGCTGGCGGCTGGCCATGCGGTGACGGTATGGAATCGTACGCCAGCCAAGGCACAGGCACTGGCGGCGGCCGGTGCCGAGGTGGCGCCGGAGCTGGCGACGGCCGTGCGCGGGGCCGGGCTGGTCATTTCGATGCTGGAAGCGGGCCCGGTGGTGGGGGCGGTGCTACACGACGCGTTGCCAGCGCTGGCACCGCATGCCTTGTGGGTGGATATGAGTTCGACCCGGCAGTCGGAAGCGCAAGATTTCCACGTGCTACTGACGGCACACGGACAGCGTTTCATCGATGCGCCGGTGTCGGGTGGTGTTGGCGGTGCGGCGGCCGGAACGCTGGCGATTATGGCAGGCGGCACGGCGGCAGACTTTGCCGAGGTGGCGCCAGTGCTGCAGGCGATGGGACGTCCGACGCTGGTCGGGCCGGCCGGCAGCGGCCAGGTGGCCAAGCTGTGCAATCAACTGATCGTCGGTGCCACCATCAATATTGTGGCGGAAGCGCTGTTGCTGGCGCAGGCGGCCGGCGCCGATCCGGCGGCCATGCGCGCGGCCATTCGTGGCGGCTTTGCCGAAAGCAAGATTCTGGACGTGCATGGCCAGCGTATGCTGGAGCGTAATTTTGTTGCGGGTGGTCAGGTCAAGACGCAGCTGAAAGACCAGCAGAATATTCTGGCGGCCGCCGCAGCGGCAGGGCTGCAACTGCCGTTCACGGAACTGGTGACGCAGCGCTATCAGGCGCTGGTGGAGCGTGTACCGCAGGCGGATCACGCGGCGGCCTTGCTGGGACTGGAAGCACTGAATCCGGGACAGCGGCTGGGCACGGCCCCGGATCGTCTGGCGTAGTTCGGCTTAAGCCAGTGGCAGGCCTTTTTCCACCAGCCGTACCCAGAAGCTGGCACCGATTGGCAGCAGCTTATCGTTGAAGTCGTAGCTGGCGTTATGCAGCACGCAAGGGCCGAGGCCGTGACCACCGTCGCGGTGCTCGCCTTCGCCGTTGCCGATGAAGACGTAGCAACCCGGCTTAGCTTGCAGGAAGAAGGCGAAGTCTTCCGCACCCATGGTCGGCTCGACCTGATCATCGACCTGGTCCGCGCCCACCACCTCTTTCATCACTTCCACGGCAAAGCGGGTTTCTGCTGCATGGTTAACCAGCGGCGGATAATTGCGGCGGAACTTGAAGTCCACTTCGGCGCCAAAGGCGGCGGCGGTGTGGCGTGCCACCTCGCCCATGCGCTGTTCTATCATGTCCAGCACCGGCTGGGTGAAAGTGCGCACGGTGCCGATCAGATTGGCTTCGTCAGGGATGACATTGGTGGCACTGCCGGCGTGGATCTGGGTGATCGACAGCACTGCCGTATCGAGCGGACTCTTCTGCCGGCTGATGATGGTTTGCCAGCTCTGGGCGATCTGCACGGCGACCATCACCGGATCAATGCCTTTATGCGGCTGCGCCGCGTGGGCGCCCTTGCCCTTGATGGTGACGTAGAACTCATTACTCGACGCCATCATCGGCCCGGCCACCACGCTCATGGTGCCGGTGGCGGCACCGGGCCAGTTGTGCATGCCGTAAATGGCATCCATCGGGCACTGCTCGAACAGACCATCTTCCATCATGCGGCGCGCACCGGCACCGCCTTCTTCGGCTGGCTGGAAGATCAGGTAGACGGTGCCGTCGAAGTTGCGCTGTTCGGACAGATATTTCGCAGCGCCGAGCAGCATCGCGGTATGCCCGTCATGGCCGCAGGCGTGCATCTTGCCGGCATGCTGCGAGGCATGGGGGAAGGTATTGATTTCCTGCATGGGCAGCGCATCCATATCGGCGCGCAGACCGATGGCGCGGCTGGACTGGCCATGCTTGATGATGCCGACCACGCCGGTCTTGCCGAGCCCGCGGATGACGGGAATGCCCCACTCGCTCAGTTTGGCGGCGACGATGTCGGAGGTGCGCTGCTCTTCGTAGCACAGTTCAGGATGGGCATGCAGGTCGCGGCGGATTTGCTGTATTTCCGCCTGAAATGCCATGATGGGATCAACTAAATTCATCTGCGTCTCCAGTATTGGGTTCGCCCACCTCGTGGGTAGCGAGAGCAGCCATTGTAGCCCTTGTCAGGCAAACAAATCCAGAGACGCCAGAATCGGCTACGATACGGGTTTCTGACGCTGTAAATCCGGATTGAAGACATGACAAGCATACAAGTTCGCGCCACCTGCCCACACGACTGCCCCGATACCTGCGCCCTGCTGGTGACGGTGGAAGATGGCGTAGCCACGGCGGTGAAAGGCGATCCCGATCACCCCACCACGGCTGGGGTGCTGTGCACCAAAGTTGCCCGCTATGCCGAGCGCACCTATCACGACGAGCGTCTGCTGTACCCGCTGCGCCGGATCGGCCAAAAAGGCGAAGGCAAGTTCGAGCGCATCAGCTGGGAGGAAGCGCTGGATACCATCGCCAGCCGGCTGGGCAGCATTGCCGCACGCGATCCGCAAGCGATTCTGCCGTATAGTTATTGCGGCACCATGGGGCTGGTGCAGGGCGAATCGATGTCGTCGCGCTTCTTCCACCAGCTCGGTGCGTCGCTGCTGGATCGCACCATCTGTGCCAACGCCGGCTTTACCGGCTACAAATACACCATCGGCGCCACCATCGGCACCGATCTCGAGCAGTTCCAGAATGCCAAACTGATTCTGATCTGGGGCGGCAATCCGATCGCCTCGAATCTGCACTTCTGGACCCGCGCGCAGGAAGCCAAACGACACGGCGCGAAACTGATCGCGATCGATCCCTACCGCTCGCTGACGGCCGAGAAATGTCACCAGCATATCGCGCTGCTGCCAGGTACCGATGCGGCGCTGGCCCTAGGCATGATGCATGTGCTGGTGGCGGAAGATCTGCTCGACCATGAGTACATTGCCCAGTACACGCTGGGCTTCGAGGAACTCAAAGCCCGCGTGGCCGAGTGGACCCCGGAACGCACCGCCAGCACCTGCGGTATCACGGTCACGGAAGTGGTAGAACTGGCGCGTCTGTATGGCAGCATGGCCAAGGCCGGCGAGCCGGTCGCTATCCGCACCAATTACGGCGTGCAACGGGTACACGGCGGTGGCATGGCGGTGCGTAACATCACCTGTCTGCCAGCGCTGGTCGGTGCCTGGCGCCACCCTGCCGGGGGGGTGCAACTGTCGTCCAGCGGCAGCTTCCCGACTAACAAGGCCGCGCTGCAGCGCCCCGACCTGCTGGCCCAGCAGCCACGCACCATCAATATGAGCACCATCGGTGACGATCTGTTGCGCCCGACCTCGGCCGAATTCGGTCCGGCCGTGGAAGCGGTGATCGTGTACAACTCCAATCCGCTGGCGGTGGCACCGGACTCGTCGAAAGTGATGGCCGGCTTCGCCCGCGAAGATCTGTTCACGGTGGTGCTGGAACACTTCCAGACCGATACGGTGGACTACGCCGACATCGTGCTGCCAGCGACCACCCAGCTGGAACACGTCGACGCCCACACTTCCTACGGCCACCTGTACATGATGGCTAATAATGCTGCGATTGCGCCGATGGGCGAAGCCAAGCCGAATACGGAAATCTTCCGGCTGCTGGCGGCGCGCATGGGCTTTACCGATCCATGCTTCCAGGATAGCGATGACCAGCTGGCGTCGGTGGCCTTCAACCGTCAGGATGCGCGTGCCATTCACTTCGACTGGGAGTCCCTGAAGCAGAAGGGCTGGCAGAAACTGGTGATGCCCGACGCGCCGTTTGCGCAGGGGGGCTTCCCTACGCCATCGGGCAAGTGCGAGTTCTATTCGGCCAGCATGGCCGCCGATGGCCTCGATCCGCTGCCAGCGTACATTGCGCCGTATGAATCGGTGGCCAGTGATCCGGCATTGGCGCAGCGCTACCCGCTGGCGATGATTTCTCCACCGGCCCGTAACTTCCTCAACTCGACCTTCGTCAACGTCAAGAGTCTGCGGTCGGCAGAGGGTGAGCCGCATCTGGACATCCACCCGGTCGATAGCGCCGCGCGCGGGATTGCCGATGGCGAGATGGTGCGCATCTTTAATGACCGCGGCAGTTTCGTCGCCAAAGCGCGCATCACGGACAAGGCCCGTGCCGGACTGGTGGTAGGCCTGTCGGTGTGGTGGAAGAAGCTCGCCACGGACGGCAAGAACGCCAATGAAGTCACCAGCCAACGCCTGACCGACATGGGCCGTGCGCCGACCTTTTACGATACACTGGTCCAAGTCGAAAGAGTCGCCACCTGAAAGTGATGTATGCACCTGCCCAGCCGCCGTAAAGGGATTGCCGGATACCGGCTGGCAGGCTGGTGCGGTGCATTGCTACTGGCTGGCTGCGCCCAGCTGCAGTATTACGTGCAGGCCGCGCATGGTCAGTATGCGTTGTGGTCGGATGCCCGTCCCATCGAAGACTGGCTCGGTGATCCGGCCACCGATCCGCAGCTCAAGGCGCGGCTGGAAAAAGCGCTGCTGATCCGCCGCTTTGCCGTGCAGGAACTGGGCTTGCCGGACAATGCCAGTTACCGCAATTACGCGGCGCTGAGCCGTCCCTTTGTGCTGTGGAACGTGGTGGCGACACCAGAGTTGTCGCTGACGCCGCTGCAGTGGTGTTTCCCCATCGCGGGCTGCGTCAACTATCGCGGCTACTACAGCAAAGACGATGCACAGGATTACGCGGCCGGTCTGCGCGAGCAGGGCAATGACGTGCAGGTGGGCGGCGTGCCCGCCTATTCCACGCTGGGCTGGTTCAGCGATCCGTTACTGTCGACCTTTATCCACTTTTCCGACGCCGAACTGGCGCGCATGATTTTTCACGAACTAGCGCATCAGGTGGTGTATGTGCCCGGTGATAGCACTTTCAACGAGAGCTTTGCCACCGCAGTCGAAGAGGCGGGCGTGGCGCGCTGGCTGGAACTGTATGGCAGCGAAGCCATGCGACTGGCCTACGTCCAGTACACGGCGCGGCGGCAGGACTTTCTGGACTTGCTGCTACGGCACCGCAGCATGCTCGAGCAGTTGTATGCCGGAAAAACCAGTGTGCGCCACCAGCGTGCCCAGAAGGCGCGCATTTTCCAGCACCTGCAAAGCGATTATCAGCAACTGAAAATCAGCTGGGGCGGCTACGCCGGCTATGACCGCTGGTTTGCCGAGCCACTGAGTAACGCACACCTGAGTGCGGTGGGAACTTACCACGAACTGTTGCCAGCTTTCCGCACGCTCATGAAGCAAGAACGAACGTTCGTACGATTTTATGCTGCAGTGCAAAATTTAGCATTGCTTGATTTACCTCAGCGTCAGCAGCGGCTGCAGCAACTGAGCCAGACGGTAATGCTGCATGGCGACACCACCCCGCAAACGGTTGCAGCGCCCGAAGCACGGCATTGATGCGGCATTGCAGCAAAAAATACCCGTTAGAAGCGCTCTTCAAATATGGTTAAATGCGCTTGCGTCCGAGCTTGCTGCCCGATAGCATCGTCATAAGTAGGCTGCATAAGTGCGCATCGACGACACGCAGGCCTGTCCCCGGCACTGTGCGCCGGGACCTTATAACGATAATTCGAGACACGAGGCACAGCATGGAAAAGATCTGGTTGAAGTCCTACCCGCCCGGCATGCCAACCGACATAGATGTCGGTCAATACGGTTCGCTGGTGCAACTGATGGAAGAATCCTTCCACAAGTATGCCGACCGCAAGGCATATGTGTGTATGGACCAATACCTTAGCTACGCCGAGGTGGATGCCTATTCGCGCCGTCTGGGCGCCTGGCTGCAGAGCCGCGGCCTGAAAAAGGGCGCCCGCGTAGCGATCATGATGCCCAATGTGCTGCAATATCCGATCGCCATTGCGGCAGTGCTGCGCGCCGGTTATACGGTGGTCAACGTCAATCCGCTGTACACGCCGCGTGAGCTCGAACATCAACTCAATGATTCCGGCAGTGAAGCCATTATCGTGCTGGAGAACTTTGCCACCACGCTCGAGCAGGTACTGACGCGCACCCCGGTCAAGCATATCGTGGTCGCCAGCATGGGTGAAATGCTGGGACTGCTGAAAGGTGCACTGGTCAATTTCGTGGTGCGCCATGTGAAAAAAATGGTGCCGGCGTTTTCGCTGCCGAATGCCGTGCGCTTCAAGGATGCGCTGGCGCAGGGCGGCGGCATGAAGCTGACGCCGGTCGCGCTGGAAGCGAGTGATCCTGCATTCCTGCAATACACGGGCGGTACCACGGGCGTTTCCAAAGGCGCGACGCTGACCCACGCCAATGTGGTGGCCAATCTGTTGCAGACGGAAGCGTGGTCGGCGCCGGCGCTGGGCGCGGTCAAAGAACAGATCACGATTGTCTGCGCACTGCCGCTCTACCATATCTTTGCGCTGACGGCCTGCGCCATGTGGGGCACCCGGGTGGGCGCACTGAATATCCTGATTCCGAATCCGCGCGATATTGGCGGCTTCATCAAGGAGCTGCATAAGTACAAGTTTAATATGCTGCCCGCTGTGAACACGCTGTATAACGCGCTGGTCAATCACCCGTCCTTCGGCTCGCTGGACTTCTCCGGCCTGAAGATCTGTAACGGTGGCGGCATGGCCGTGCAGCAGGCGGTCAATGACAAGTGGCTGAAAGTGACCGGCGTGTCGATTATCGAAGGTTACGGTCTGTCAGAAACATCGCCGGTGGCGACCTGCAACCGTGCCGATAACAAGAGCTTCACTGGCACCATCGGTCTGCCCGTACCGTCGACCGATATTGCGATTCTCGACGATGACGGTAATCCGGTAGCGCTCGGCGTGGCGGGCGAAATCGCGATCCGTGGCCCGCAGGTCATGGCTGGTTACTGGAATCGCCCCGATGAAACGGCCAAGGTGATGACGCCGGACGGCTTCTTCAAATCGGGCGATGTCGGGGTGATGGACGAACATGGTTTCGTGCGCATCGTCGATCGCAAGAAAGACATGATTCTGGTGTCCGGCTTCAACGTCTATCCGAACGAACTGGAAGGCGTGATTGCGGCCCACCCCGGCGTGCTCGAGTGCGCCTGCATCGGCGTGCCCGACGAACATTCTGGCGAAGCCGTGAAAGTGTTCGTGGTGCGCCGCGATCCGAATCTGACGCGCGAAGAGCTGATGGCCTACTGCAAAGAACAATTTACCGGCTATAAAAAGCCAAAATATATCGAGTTCCGCGAGGAGCTGCCCAAAACCAATGTCGGGAAAATCCTGCGGCGCGTGCTGCGTGATGAACCACCCGGCCAGAATCAGAAAGCTGCATAACATATGGAAAAGATTTGGCTTAAATCCTACCCGGAAGGCGTTCCTGCCGAGATCGACGTTCACCATTACCGTTCGGTGACGCACCTGCTGGAAGAGTCGTTCAGCAAGTACGCCGGCGCGAATGCCTATGTGTGCATGGACAAGTTCCTCACCTATGGCGAGCTGGATAAACTGTCGCAGCAGATGGGCGCATGGTTGCAGAGCAAAGGTCTGCATCCGGGCGCACGGGTAGCGATCATGCTGCCGAACGTGCTGCAATATCCGGTAGCGATGGCGGCCATTCTGCGTGCCGGTTATACGGTGGTGAACGTCAACCCGCTGTACACCCCGCGCGAGTTGCAGCACCAGCTGGTGGACTCGGGTTCGGAAGCCATCATCGTGCTGGAAAACTTTGCCACCACGGTAGAGCAGGTGCTGGCACATACCAAGGTCAAGCATGTGATCGTGGCCACCATGGGCGATCTGCTGGGCACCTTCAAAGGCGCGCTGGTGAATCTGGTGGTGCGCAAGGTGAAGAAGATGGTACCGGCCTATTCGCTGCCGACGGCCGTGTCGTTCAAGCGCGTGCTGGCCGAAGGTGCGCGCCTGACTTTGCAGCCCGTAAAACAGGGCCATGACGACATCGCCTTCCTGCAATACACGGGCGGTACCACCGGCGTGTCCAAAGGTGCGGTACTGCTGCACCGGAATATCATCGCTAACGTGCTGCAGAACGAAGCATGGCTGCAGTTCAAACCGCAGAGCGAGCAACTGGTATTTGTGTGCGCACTGCCGCTGTATCACATCTATTCGCTGACCATCAGTGCTTTCATGGGCATGCGCATGGGCGGTCTGAATCTGCTGATTCCGAATCCGCGTGACATTCCCGGCTTCGTCAAGGAACTGGCCAAGTATCGCGTGGCGGTGTTCCCGGCCGTGAATACCCTGTACAACGCGCTGCTGAATAACGCTGATTTCGCCAAGCTGGACTTCTCGTCCTACTCGGTCTGCAATGGCGGCGGGATGGCCGTGCAGCAGGCGGTGGCCGATCGCTGGTTGAAGCTGACCGGCAAGGCGATCATCGAAGGTTACGGTATGTCCGAGACGTCGCCAGTGGCGACGGTCAATCGCGTCGATATCAAGGAATTTACCGGTACCATCGGCTTGCCGATTCCTTCGACCGATCTGCGCATTCTGGACGACGATGGCAAGGAAGTGCCGCTGGGTCAGGCAGGCGAGATCGCCATCCGTGGCCCGCAGGTGATGGCTGGTTACTGGAACCGTGCTGATGAAACCGCCAAGTCGATGACGGAAGACGGTTTCTTCAAGACTGGCGACGTGGGTGTGATGAACGAGCAGGGCTTTACCCGCATCGTCGACCGCAAGAAAGACATGATCATTGTGTCCGGCTTCAATGTGTATCCGAACGAGGTGGAAGGCGTGATCGCATCCCATCCGGGCGTGCTGGAAGTGGCCTGCATCGGCGTACCGGACAAGCATTCGGGCGAAGCCGTGAAGCTGTTCGTGGTGCGTAAAGATCCGAACCTGACGTCCGAACAGTTGCTGGATTTCTGCAAGCATGAACTGACGGCTTACAAAAAGCCTAAGTACATCGAGTTCCGCGATGAACTGCCGAAGACTAACGTGGGCAAGATTCTGCGTCGTCAGCTGCGTGACGAGAAGGCAGCTGCCTAAATTAGTCGCTCAGCTACTCGAAAGGCCGCCGCTCCGCTTGTGCGGCCAGCACTCAACTATCGCCTGCATCGTCAGGCGATTGTTTTTTGCGCGCTCCGGATGCGCCGCCCGTTCAAACAAATCGATGTCTTCTCTTGCGTCCCGTTGCAGGGCAATTCACTAGTCGTTATCCTCGATGCGGACGGCCTCACCGGCGAGCAGATGCCGGCCATCCCACGCTGGGCACGGCGCATGGGCTGCTCGAGGCGGGCTTACAACCCCAAGCCCCCAGTGAGCAGACTGGCGCCCGTTGCTAGCGCCAGCAACCGGCGGCGCACTTCAATTGGCACAACGTGAAGGTAAGTCGGGGAAAGCCGTGATCATCATAATCGTCAGATTGCCGCGAACGTCTTTCGCCATTGACTAGGCGTCACGCCAACGGATTGGCGAAACCGCAGGCGAAATGCCTCAGTAGAGCCGAAACCAGTCTGCTCGGCCACGCGCTCGATACTCAGGGCTCCGCACTCAAGTAAACGCTGCGCAAGTTTGACGCGCTCTGCCAGCAACCAGACCTGCACGGTTGTGCCGGTTAAGGCCTTGAATTGTCGTGTGAGGGTTCGCCGGCTGAGGCCGGCCTTCTCTGCCAAGGAATCCAGGCTGTGCGGTTCATGAAGCTGCGCACCTACCTCGTCCATGAGTCTTCCCACTCGAGTGCCGCTGCGGGCTTTTGGCAATGGCTGCTGAATATACTGGGCCTGCCCCCCCTCCCGGTGCGGAGGGATCACGAGCCGCCGCGCCAACTGATTGGCGCGCTCGCTCCCCAATTGCTGTCGCACCAGGTGCAGGCATGCATCCAGCCCGGCAGCGGTGCCTGCCGAGGTCAATATGCGTCCTTCCTGTACGTAAAGGACGTCCGCTTCGACACTGACGTCCGCAAAACGTTGGGCAAACAAGGGAGCGTATTCCCAATGGGTGGTGGCCCTGCCGCCGGCCAACAGGCCAGCCTCGGCTAGCACGTGACTACCTAGGCAAAGCCCGACGATCATGGCACCGCGTGCATGCGCGGCGCGCAGGGCGCGCAATAGTGCTTCCGGTGGCCGTTCGTCGACATTGCGCCAACTCGGCACGATGACCACGTCCGCCTTGTGCAGGGCGCGCAGCGAAGGCAGGGCAGTCAAGGAAAAACCTGCGCTCGTTCGCACCGGGGCCGGATCAATGCTACACACCACGAGTTTAAAAGGGTTGTCTGGTTGCAAGCCCTCGCCGAACACCACGCAAGGCACCGACAGGTGAAAGGGGCTGATACCAGCGTACACCACCACCGCAACGCGGCGGCGCAGATGTTGCCCTGCGGGTGCTGATTTCAAAGGCATCGATCGGGCTGGAACAAAAAACAAGTTGGCCTGATTTTACCGATGTTTGGCTATCGGGTCTATGGCCGATTATTCCGTTTTTAGCCAAACTGAATACCTCGAACATTACTCAGGAAAACTCCAATGTCCAAACCGGCCTTGTTACTGATCGATCTGCAGAATGACTACTTTCCGGGCGGTGCCTTCGCGCTGTCCAATACCGAGGCCACTATGGAGGCTATTGAACGGGCGATCCGCTATGCGCAAGCAAGAGGTTTGCCGGTGATCCATGTACAGCACGTGGCCGATGCTAAGCAGGGCATTGCTCCTTTCTTCAACGTCGACACCGAAGGCGTGAAGATCCATCCACGCATCTTGGCGGCCGCGCCGGATGCACACGTGGTGGTCAAGCATTTCGCCGACAGTTTCGAACGCACCAATCTGCACTCGACACTGCAGGCGCTTGGGGCTACCGAACTGGTACTGTGCGGCATGATGACGCAGAACTGTGTCACCCACACCGCGCTGTCTCGGCAAGCTGACGCTTACGAGCGAGTGACGGTACTTACCGATGCGTGCACCACAGTGAGCGAGATGCTACATGCCATCGCCCTGCATGCATTATCGACGCGTGTTAACTTGATCGATTCTGCCAGCAACTGGTGATAAGCCAGATGGGCTAGTCCCTCTCCCTTACGAAGACTGCATTCCGTTGCGAAATAAAGCGTGTGATTGCCGAAGAAGAGCTAGTGCTTGTGCACAACCATTGCAAGGAGAACGCGGCCGACGGTCGCGATCGAGGCAGTGCCGTCATGGATATCTTCCGGATTGAAAATGGTCGTATCGTCGAGCACTGGGACGTCGAGCAAGCGCTGCCATCACGAGCCAAGAATCGCAATAGCATGTTCTGACAGGGGCGTGGGCAATCGGCGGGCATTGCCCACGCATGACTTGCTATGTTTTGTCGCTATCATTGGCAGAGTGCGGCCCCAGACAGCCCATCCTACTGGAGAAAAATATGTATGTTCCACCACATTTTGATGAGTCTAATACCGAAATTCTGCATGACCTTATCAAGCAAAACCCGTTTGGCATGCTGGTCACTCACGGTTTAGGTGGGCTCGACGCTAACCATCTCCCTTTCGAATTTGATCCAACCCAAGGAAAAATGGGCGTATTGAATGCCCATGTCGCGAGGGCGAACCCGCTATGGCGGGAGCTATCTAACGGGGATGAGGTACTTGTTGTGTTTCGAGCCGGTGACGCGTATATCTCACCCAACTGGTATCCGTCTAAGCATGAAGCTCATCGACAGGTTCCGACATGGAATTACCGGGTCGTCCATGCGTATGGACGTATCGTTGTCAAGGATGATGAGCGCTTCGTCCGAGGTGTGGTTGCCAGACTCACTCGAACCCATGAGGCTTCTCAGCCAATACCGTGGAAAATGATGGATAGCTCTAGCGACTTCATCGACACGATGCTCAAGGCAATCGTTGGCCTTGAAATCAGCATCACTCGCTGGGTCGGAAAATCCAAGCTAAGCCAAAATAAAGAAGCCCGGGACATACAAAACGCTGGTCAGATGCTCAACAGTCAGGGGAAGAATTTAATTGGCGACGCAATGTTGGCATGTGCCAAAGCTAAATCTGAGTGAGCGGCTAATTCGGGGCATTCTCGGCCTAGCATGAGAGCCGGTAGTGCTGCGCTTGTCAGGCGTGCAGCAGGGTTTCGATCGGCGGCACTTTGCGCGGCTTGCGGTCTGAGTCGGTAGCAACGTAAGTCAGGGTCGCTTCGGTGACTTTGACAGTGTCGGCCTGCAGGCGGTTGCGCTCGGCGTATACCTCGACGTTGACAGTGATCGAGGTATTCCCGACGCGCACGATGTCGGCGTAGAAGGACAGCAGGTCGCCCACGAAGACGGGGTTCTTGAACACGAAGGAGTTCACCGAGATGGTGGCAACGCGGCCGTTGGCACGGCGGGTGGCGGGCAGCGAACCGGCAATGTCAACCTGCGCCATGATCCAGCCGCCGAACACGTCGCCATACACGTTGGCGTCGGAAGGTGCCGGCATCATGCGCAGTTCCGGCATCTTCCCGGCGGGCAGGCCACGGTTGACGGTTTGAACGGCGGCGCTTGGGGTAATTTCAGGGGTGGTCATCGTGAATTCTCTTGAAGGGCTACAATTAACGGGATTGAACCATAAAAAGCCGACCTTCGCCATGCGCCGCTATTCTAATTCCTCTCCAGCACCCGCCAGCCAGACGGCAAATCAGCCAGCAGGCAGCCGTAGCGATATGGCTACCATCCGCACGCTGCTACCCTATCTGTGGGTGTACAAATGGCGCGTGTTGCTGGCGCTGGCCTGTCTGGTTGGTGCCAAGCTGGCCAATGTCGGCGTGCCGGTGGTGATGAAAAGCCTGATCGACCAGCTCAGCGTTACGCCATCGCACCCGCAGGCCATGCTGGTGCTGCCACTGGGTGCGCTGGTGGCCTATGGGGTACTGCGTGTGTCGATGACCTTCTTCACCGAGCTGCGCGAGTTCCTGTTTGCGCGGGTGACGCAGCGCGCGGTGCGTACCATCGCGATTCGCGTATTCCGCCATCTGCATGCGCTGTCGCTGCGCTTCCACCTGAACCGCCAGACCGGCGGCATGACGCGCGATATCGAGCGTGGCACGCGCGCCGTGGGTTCGCTAATTTCCTACACGTTGTTTAACATTCTGCCAACCCTGGTCGAGATCGCGCTGGTGCTGGGCTATCTGGTCACCCATTACGACATCTGGTTCACGGTGATTACGGTGGTGGCGCTGGTCACGTATATATCGTTTACCATCTTTATTACCGATTGGCGCACCCACTTCCGCCGCACCATGAATGATCTGGATTCGAAGGCCAATACCAAGGCCATTGATTCGCTGATCAATTACGAAACCGTGAAGTACTTCGGTAACGAAGACTACGAAGCGCGCCGCTATGACGAAGGCCTGCAGCGTTACGAAGCGGCGGCCGTGAAGTCGCAAACTTCGCTGTCGCTGCTGAATACAGGCCAGTCGCTGATTATCGCTACGGCAGTGACGCTGATTCTGTGGCGTGCCACGCAGGGTGTGATCGACGGCAAAATGACGCTCGGTGATCTGGTGCTGGTGAATGCCTTCATGATTCAGCTGTATATCCCGCTGAATTTCCTTGGCGTGATCTACCGCGAAATCAAACAGAGTCTGGCCGATATGGAAAAGCTGTTCGCGCTGCTCGAGCAGAATCGCGAAGTGGCCGATGCTAAGGATGCGCTGCCCCTGCAGGCCACTGGTGCCGAGCTGCGCTTCAATCAGGTCGCGTTCAGCTACGAAGCAAACCGGCAGATTCTGTTCGGCGTCGATTTCACCATCGCGGCCGGCACCACCACCGCCGTGGTGGGTCACAGCGGCTCCGGCAAGTCGACCTTGTCGCGACTGCTGTTCCGCTTCTACGAAGTGAATGCGGGCAGCATCACGATCGACGGGCAGGATCTGCGGCAGATTACCCAGGACTCGTTACGCCACGCGATCGGTATCGTGCCGCAGGATACGGTGCTGTTCAACGATACCATCGAATACAACATCGCTTACGGCCAACCCGGCGCCACCCACGAGCAGATTGTGGCGGCGGCGCGTGCGGCTTCGATCCATGATTTTGTGGTCAGTCTGCCGGACGGCTACGCCACCATGGTCGGTGAGCGCGGTCTGAAACTGTCGGGTGGCGAGAAGCAGCGCGTGGCGATTGCTCGCACCCTGCTGAAGAATCCTGCTATTCTGATTTTCGATGAAGCCACCTCGGCGCTCGACTCCAAGGCCGAGCAGGAAATCCAGCAGCAGCTGAAAGAGATTGCGCGCAACCGCACCACCATGGTGATTGCACACCGCTTGTCCACCGTGGCCGATGCGCAGCAGATTCTGGTGCTCGATCATGGCCGGATTGTCGAGCGTGGCACGCATCAGAGCCTGCTGGCTGCCGATGGTCTGTATGCGCAGATGTGGCAGCGCCAGCAGGCCTCGTCCGAAGAAAATGACGCTTCGCCGACCAGCGATGCGGATCAGGTAGTCTCACTTAAATAAGGAAGCGATGATGAAGTCTCGTATGATGCTGGGAGCAGTCGGTGTGATGATGGCCTGCGTGCAAAGCGCGTATGCCGATCCGACCGAGGCGCAGTTCCGTGCGCTGTACAAGGAACTGGTGGAAACCAATACCACGCTGTCGTCCGGTAGCTGCACGCTGGCGGCCGAACGCATCGCCGCACGCTTGAAAACGGCCGGTTTCCCGGACGCGGACCTGCACCTGTTTGCCGATCCGGCGCACCCGAAAGAGGGCGGTCTGGTAGCGCTGCTGCCGGGCAGTGATCCGAAAGCCAAAGCGATCCTGCTGCTGGCGCACATCGACGTGGTGGAAGCCAGGCGCGAAGACTGGACCCGCGATCCGTTCACGCTGATCGAGGAAGACGGCAAGTTCTTCGCGCGTGGCGTGGTCGACGATAAGGCGCAAGCTGCGATCTGGGCCGATACGCTGGTGCGCTTCAAGACCGAGGGCTATGTGCCGCGTCACACCTTGAAGATGGCGCTCACCTGCGGTGAAGAAACCGCCGGTGCGTTCAACGGTGCCGAGTGGCTGACCAAGAATCGCCGTGAACTGATCGATGCCGGTTTCGCTTTGAACGAAGGCGCTGGTGGCGAGTTGAATGCTGCGGGACGACGGGTGTCGATGACGGTGCAGGCGGGCGAGAAAGTGGCGCAGAACTACCGGCTGGAAGTGACCAATCGCGGCGGCCATAGTTCGCGGCCGCAGAAGGTCAATGCCATCTATCAGCTGGCCGGTGCGCTGAAAAAAATCGAAACCTTCAGCTTCCCGAATCAGCTGACGGACGGCAGCCGCGGCTACCTGAAAGGGATGGCCAGGATGCAGGCAAGTGAAGGCCATCCGGATGTGGCGAAAGCCATGCTGGCAGTCGAGAAGAACCCGAAGGATGCGAAGGCCGTTGCGCTGCTCGATAGCCGGGATATCAGCTGGTCCACCATGCTGCACACGACCTGTGTGGCGACCATGCTCGATGCTGGCCACGCCACCAATGCACTGCCACAGCGTGCCCGTGCAAACGTCAACTGCCGTATCTTCCCCGGTGTCTCGCAGGAAGAAGTACGACTGGCACTGGCAAAGGCGATCAATGATCCTGCTGTGAAGGTGGAGACGCTGGAGATTCGCGGCGAGAATTCGGCACCGCCCGAGCTGACCCGCGCCATCATGGAGCCGGTGGAAAAGCTGACTGAGAAAATGTGGCCGGGTGTGCCGGTACTGCCAATTCTGCAATCCGGTGCGACCGATGGCCAGTTCCTGAATGCGGCCGGAATTCCTACCTATGGCATCAGCGGGATTTTCCTGACGCCGGATCTGGGCAACATCCACGGCTTGAACGAGTACATTGGCGTGCAGTCGCTGATGGAAGGCCGTAGTTTCCTGTACCAGCTGGTGCGCAGCTACGCTGGCCAGCCGTAAGCGGCTGGATCTGCAAGGGCGCTCTGCGTGGCGCCGGAAAAAATAAAGGCCATGTAAGTGGCCTTTGTTATATGGGGGCGCGCTAAGGCGCCCCATTCAACAGCGCTGCTCTAGCGGGCGCGTACCAGATCGGTTTCGCCCGGCGCAGCCAGCTCGCCTTCCCACTTGGCCACCACGGCGGTAGCGACGCCGTTACCAATCACGTTGGTGGCGGAGCGTGCCATGTCGAGGAAGTGGTCAATACCCAGCAACAGCAGCATGCCGGCTTCCGGAATGTTGAACTGACCCAGCGTGGCGGCGATCACCACCAGCGAGGCGCGTGGAACGCCAGCCATGCCTTTGGAGGTCAGCATCAGCACCATCATCATGGTCATCTGCTGGCCCAGCGACATTTCGATGCCGTAGGCCTGTGCGATGAACACGGTGGCGAAGGTGCAGTACATCATCGAGCCATCCAGATTGAAGGAATAGCCGATCGGCAGCACGAAAGCGGCCAGACGGTTGCGCACACCGAAGCGTTCCAGACCTTCCAGCGTTTTCGGATAGGCCGCTTCGCTCGATGCGGTGGAGAAGGCCAGCAAGGTCGGGCTACGCAGTTCGCGCAGCAGCGAGAAGATCCGGCCTTTCAGGAACAGGAAACCGACCGCGATCAGCAGCAACCAGAGCAGCGCAATGCCGAAGTAGAACTCGGCCATGAACACACCGTAGGTGGACAGTACGCCTAGGCCATTCTTGGCAATCACGCCGGAAACGGCAGCAAATACAGCGATCGGTGCGAACTGCATGACGTAGCCGGTGACTTTCAGCATGACGTGCGCCACGCCATCGAGTGCGTCGACCATCACCTTGGCCTTGTCGCCCACGGCTGCCGCAGCGGAGCCGAAGAACAGCGAGAAGATCACGATCTGCAGAATTTCGTTCTTGGCCATGCCGTCCACGATGGAGGACGGTACCAGGTGGGTAACGAATTCTTTCAGCGTCAGACCGGAGGTGGCCAGATCGACCTTGCCGGTGGCCGCGGCCATGTGGCCGAGCAGGGCGTCGCCCGGACGGAAGATATTTACCAGGATCAGACCGAGGCTGAGCGATAACACCGAAGCGACGAAGAACCAGCCCAGCGTCTTGATGCCGATACGGCCAACTTCCGAAACATCGCCCATTTTGGCGATGCCGCATACCAGCGTCGCGAACACCAGCGGCGCGATGATCATTTTAATCAGGCGCAGGAACAGAGTGGTGATCAGCGCCATGTAGTCGGCAAACTCCACCGGTTTGGCCATGTTGACGTTGGCGAGGTAGCCGGCAAGAATGCCAAGCGCTAGGCCCACGAGGATGTAAGTGGTCAATCGGCTTTGTTTGTGCATGTTGTGAGTTTCCTGTGGTAGTGTCTCTCTGGGCCTGCGCCGAAGGCGGGGTGACCGCGGTGGCAGGCTTACGGCGTAGGCGGCAGCTGGTATTTTATGGTCCGGCTGTTGAAACTATTGACAAGTTTCGCAGTATCCTTGTGGTCTGGAGTGCTGTCAAGCGCTTGCCGTGCCACTTTCCCGGCCGTGCAGACCATTTATTTATCCAGCCCAGAGTTGATCGAAACATGATTGAAGTTAACAACGTCAGTAAGTGGTATGGCCAGTTTCAAGTGCTTTCCGACTGCTCGACGCGGGTGGAAAAAGGTGATGTGATGGTGATTTGCGGGCCGTCCGGCTCCGGCAAATCGACTCTGATCAAGACCGTGAACGGGCTAGAAGCGGTGCAGCAGGGCGAAATCCGCGTCGATGGCGTGCAGGTTAACCACCCCGCAACCGATTTGTCGGCGCTGCGCGCGCGGATCGGCATGGTGTTCCAGAGTTTCGAGCTATTCCCCCATTTATCGGTGCGTGACAACCTGACGCTGGCGCAGATCAAGGTGCTGGGACGCAGCCGCGAGGAAGCAGTGGTGCGCGGCCTGCAATATCTGGAGCGGGTCGGTCTGCTGGCGCAGCAGGACAAATTTCCGAGTCAGCTGTCGGGCGGCCAGCAGCAGCGGGTGGCGATTGCGCGTGCACTGGCGATGGATCCGATCGCCATGCTGTTCGACGAACCCACTTCGGCGCTGGATCCGGAAATGGTCAATGAAGTGCTGGAGGTCATGGTCGGGCTGGCGCAAGAAGGTATGACGATGATGGTGGTGACCCATGAAATGGGCTTTGCGCGGCGGGTCGCGAACCGCGTGCTGTTCATGGATCAGGGCCAGATCATCGAAGATAGCGACAAACAGGCATTCTTTGACGCCCCGCGCTCCGAACGCGCGCGTGATTTTCTGGCCCGGATCATTCACTGAGTCGGGCTATTCGCTGCCAGAGCGGCGCAGCGACGCGGTAAAATAGCGGCATTCGCCACTTTTAGCCTGAAAGCGCGCCGCCATGTCCAATCTCGAAACCACCCCAGACAGCATCACCATCACCCGTCCAGACGACTGGCACCTGCACCTGCGCGATGGCGCAACGCTGGCCAGCGTGCTGCCGCACAGCGCACGCCAGTTCGGCCGCGCCATCGTGATGCCGAACCTGAAGCCGCCGGTCACCACCACCGCTGCAGCGCAAGCCTACCGCAGCCGGATTCTGGCCGCGCTGCCTGAGGGGATGCAATTCGATCCGCTGATGACGCTGTACCTGACCAATAACACGGCGCCGGACGAGATTCTGCGCGCGCAGGAAAGCGGCATCGTGCATGCGGTCAAGCTGTATCCGGCCGGCGCCACCACCAACTCGGATGCCGGCGTGACCGATCTGTCGCACTGCTACAAGACGCTGGAAACCATGCAGGAAGTGGGCATGCCCTTCCTGGTGCACGGCGAAGTGACCGATCCCGATATCGACCTGTTCGACCGCGAAGCGGTGTTCATCGAGCGCGTGATGCGCCCGCTGCGCCGCGATTTCCCGGCACTGAACATCGTGTTCGAGCACATCACCACCAAGCACGCTGCCCAGTACGTGGCCGAAGCGGAAGGTCCGATCGCTGCCACCATCACGGCCCACCACCTGCTGTACAACCGTAACGACATCTTCAAAGGCGGGATCCGTCCGCACTACTACTGCCTGCCAGTACTCAAGCGCGAAGAGCACCGTCTGGCGCTGGTGACGGCGGCTACCAGTGGCGACGAACGCTTCTTCCTCGGCACCGATTCGGCGCCGCACGCGCAGGGTGCCAAGGAAGCTGCCTGCGGCTGCGCCGGTTGCTACACCGCGCTGCACGCCATGGAACTGTATGCCGAAGCTTTCGAGCGCGCCGGTGCACTCGACAAGCTGGAAGCCTTCGCCAGTTTCAACGGTCCGGCTTTCTACAACCTGCCACGCAATACCGGCACCATCACCCTCAAGCGCGAGCAATGGACGCTGCCGGAAACCCTGCCGCTGGCAGAGCAGCAGGTGGTGCCCCTCAATGCCGGTGAAACCATCAACTGGAAAATGGTATAAAGCGTGCTGCCAACGATAGACTGGTCGCGTCCGTGGTATGACTCGATCCGCACCGCGGCTGGCTTGCTGTCAGCCGGGGTGCCGTTCATCGATACGCTGAACCAGCAGGCCGCAGCGCTGGGCCTGCGGAACCATGCCGGACTGGCGACCCATTTTGTGCCGCAGGCAGCGCTGCCGGACGGTACCGCCTACGAAGCCTACATCGGCGCTACCGGCGGCGTGCCGACCCGCGAGAATCTGCACGATTTTTTCAACGGTCTGGTGTGGCTGACTTTCCCGCAAATCAAAGTCCAGCTGAATGCCTTGCAGGCCGCGCAGATTGCCCGTGATGGCGTGGGCAAGTCGCGCGGCCCGGCGCGCGACGGCGCCACCATCTTCGACGAAAATGCCGCTTTACTGGTGGTGCGCGATGGTCCTGCCGGACAGGCACTGGTGAGCGCTTTGCGCGAGCATCAGTGGCAGACCGCCTTCCTCGAGATGCGCGCGCATTTCGGTCCGGATGCGCAAGTCTGGCTGTTTGGTCATGCGCTGATGGAGAAGCTGGTGGCGCCGCGCAAGGCGATCACCGCGCATACCCGGGTGGTGCTGGCCGATGACGAATTCTTCACGCTGGAGCATACCGGCCGGCGCCACTGGATCGACGCCAGAGTGTCGCGCGAACTGGCCGAGCACGGTCTCAGCACGGCTGATTTCATGCCGATGCAGGTGCTGGGTGTGCCGGGCTGGTGGCCGCAGCAGGATGCTGCGTTCTATGCCGACAGCAGCGTGTTCCGCGCCAAGCGTCAGGCCGGTCAGTAATATCACCGCATCGTCTTCATAGCGCCGTTCGCGGCGGCAGAAAGAGCTCACCATGACGCAAGTAATCCGCTGGGGCATACTCGGCACCGGAAAAATCGCCAAAGCCTTTGCCACCGCACTGCAAATCACCCCCGATGCGCAACTGGTCGCCGTGGCTTCGCGCAACAGTGACAGCGCGACCGCATTTGCGGGCGAATTTGGCGCCGAGCGGGCGCATGGCAGTTATCAGGCGCTGGCCGATGATGCTGGCGTCGATGTGATTTATATCGCCACGCCGCATCCCATGCACCACGAGAATGCGCTGATGTGTCTGAACGGCGGCAAAGCGCTGCTGGTGGAAAAATCGTTCACCATGAACCGCCGGCAGGCCGAACAGATCATCGCGCTGGCGCGCAGCAAGCAGTTGTTCGTGATGGAAGCCATGTGGACCCGCTTCATTCCTGCCATGGTCGAGGCGAAGCGCATCATCGACAGTGGCGAGATCGGGGTGCCGGCCAACGTCAGCGCCGATTTCGGCTTCACGGCCGAATTCGGACCCGAGCACCGGGTCTACAATCCCGCACTGGGTGGCGGCGCGCTACTCGACCTAGGCATCTACCCGCTGTCGATGGCCAGCTTTTTCCTGGGCCCCGTCACGGCAGTGCAGGCGCAGGCAGAAATCGGCCCGACCGGCGTCGATCTGCAGACCGTCTTCACGCTCCAACATCAGCAAGGCGGGGTTTCCAGCTGCGCCTGCAGCCTGCGTTCGCGCACCCCGACCGAGCTGACCATCTCCGGCAGCAAAGGCTTTGTGCGCCTGCACGATCGTTTCCACAACACCAGCCGACTGAGTGTCACGCTGGTCGATGGGCAGCAGCGCAGCGAACGGTCGATCGAGCTAGCGCTGAGCGGCAACGGCTACACCCACGAAGCACAGGAAGTGGGACGCTGCCTGCGTGCCGGCCTGATCGAAAGTCCCGTCATGCCGCACCACGAAACGCTCGCCATCATGGGAACGCTGGACCAGATCCGCCAGCAAATCGGACTGGTCTACAGCGCCGATGCCGCAAACTAGGTAGAATCATTCCTCACCCCAACGGTTTTCCCTTGCCTGAAGTGCCGTTGCGTCCCCAATTTGTTGTTAGGAAACCATCATGCCGCATACGCGTAGCGCTCCCTCTTTGAAAACCGTGCTGCTGGCGAGCGGGGTGGTGCTGACGCTGGCGATGGGCGTACGCCACGGGCTGGGCTTCTGGATGCAGCCGATCTCGCAGGCCAATGGCTGGACCCGCGAGACGTTTTCGCTGGCGCTGGCGCTGCAGAATCTGATGTGGGGCGTGTTCGGCCCGTTCGCCGGGATGGCGGCGGATCGCTTCGGCACCATGCGGGTGGTGCTGACCGGCGCGGTCAGTTATATGGCCGGGCTGCTGTGGATGGCGCTGGTAACCGATGCGACGCTGTTCGTGATCGGCTCGGGGGTGTTGATCGGCTTCGGGCTGGCCTGTACGGCCTTCGGTGCGGTGAGCGGAATTATCGGCCGCGTTGCGCCGGTGGAGAAACGTTCCTGGGCCTTCGGGATTTCCGGTGCCGCCAGTTCCTTCGGCCAGTTCCTGATGATGCCGGTCGAGCAGCAGCTGATTTCGGCCGCCGGCTGGCAGCATGCGTTCTATCTGCTGGCGGCGCTGGTGATCGTAGCGCTGGTGCCGATGGCCTTCTTCCTGCGCGAACCGGCGGTGACGCACAGCCACGGGCCGCAGCAAAGTATCCGCGAGGCACTCGGTGAGGCGTTCGGCAATCGCTCCTTCCTGTTCCTGATGCTGGGCTATTTCGTGTGCGGTTTCCAGGTGGTGTTCATCGGTGCGCACCTGCCTGCCTACCTGCGCGATAAGGGCATCATGGATCCCGGCGTGGCGGTGATGGCGCTGGCACTGATCGGGCTGACCAATATCATCGGTTCCTACTACGCCGGCAAACTCGGTGGCCGGCTGCCGAAGCGCTATCTGCTGTCATCGATTTATCTGACCCGTTCGGTGGTGATCAGTCTGTTCCTGCTGGCGCCACTGTCGGCGTATTCGGTGTACATCTTCGCGGCGGCGATGGGCCTGATCTGGCTCTCGACGGTGCCACTCACCAACGGCATCATCGCCGGGATTTTCGGCGTCAAGCATATGTCGATGCTGGCCGGGGTGGTGTTCTTCTCGCATCAGGTGGGCAGCTTCCTCGGCGTCTGGCTGGGCGGCTATCTGTTTGCGCGTCAGGGTAGTTACGATATCGTCTGGGGCATTGCGATTGCGCTGGGTGTGATGGCGGGGCTGATTAACCTGCCGATCAAGGAAGCGAGTCTGCAGCGCGATACCCTGAAGGCTGCCTGATGTGGCGAGGCTATTTGCTACGGCTGGCCGGCGCGGCGCTGCTGGCGCTGGTATTCATGGCATATCTACAACCTTCTTTCCTGATTGATCTCGCCAACCGTTTCTATATGTGTTTTTAAGGTCACGATTTCAGCAATTTCGCCATTTTCAGATGTGCGGCGCAATGAACAGTGCTAGTCTGATGACTTCCACAAAAGCGGCATCGCTATGTTGTGATGTCGCAAAAACAAGGGAGACATCATGACGACATTTTTCCGGTTGATGACGCTGGTGCTGCTGGCACTGGGACTGCAGGGCAATGTGATGGCGGCCGAGCGTGGCACGGCAGAGCAGGCGACCGCACTGGTGCGCAAGGCAGTCGACTATATCAAGACCAATGGGCGCGAGAAGGCCTTCGCCGAATTTGCTAATCCGAATGGCCAGTTCAAGGACCGTGATCTGTACATCATGGTGTACGACATGAAGGGTACGAATCTCGCGCACGGTGCGAATGCTAAATTGATCGGCAAGGATCTGATCCAGCTGCGCGATGCGAATGGCATTTTCATCATCAAGGAGTTTGTGGAAACCGCCAAGAGCAAAGGTAGTGGCTGGATCAACTACCAGTGGCCTAATCCGGTGACTGCATCGGTCGAGTCCAAATCCACCTATGTGGAAAAATACGAAGACCTGATCGTGGGCTGCGGCATCTACAAGTAGGCCTTACACCTTCAGGAATTCTTCGCGCCCGCCTAACCAGCGGGCCAGATGCGCTTCCACGGTGGCGGCCTTTTCAGGCGTGTTGGCGTGCAGCAGATCGTGCGCCACGTCGCGCGCCTGATCCACCAGCCAGCCATCGGTCTCGAGATCGGCAAAGCGCAACATGGCTTGCCCGGACTGGCGCGCGCCGAGGAATTCCCCGGGGCCGCGTATCTCCAGATCGCGTCGCGCGATTTCGAAGCCATCGGTGGTTTCACGCATGGTCATCAGGCGCTGTTTGGCCACGCCACCCAGCGGCCCCTGATACAGCAGCAGGCAAACGCTGGCGGCTGATCCCCGTCCCACCCGTCCGCGCAACTGGTGTAGCTGCGACAGGCCGAAACGTTCTGCGTGTTCGATTACCATCAGTGAGGCATTCGGGACATCCACCCCGACTTCAATCACGGTGGTCGCTACCAGTACCTGTAACTGGTTGGCGCTGAAGGCATCCATTACTTGCTGCTTCTCGGCGGCTTTCAGGCGGCCATGCACCAGTCCCACTTGCAGGTCCGGTAAGGCTTCTGCCAGCAGGGCGTGGGTGTCGGTGGCGGTTTGCAGTTGCAGCGCTTCCGACTCTTCGATCAGTGGGCAGACCCAGTAGATCTGCCGTCCTTCCAGCGCGGCCGCATGGACCCGCTCGATCACTTCGTCACGGCGGTTCTGGTCGATCACGCGGGTGACGATGGGGCTGCGCCCGGGCGGCAGTTCGTCGATCACCGATACTTCCAGATCGGCGTAATAGGTCATCGCCAGGGTACGCGGAATTGGCGTGGCCGACATCATCAGCTGGTGCGGCACGGCGCCTTCCACGCCCTTGTTGCGCAAGGTCAGGCGCTGGCCCACGCCGAAGCGGTGCTGTTCGTCGACGATTACCAGCCCGAGGTTGGCGAAATTGACGGCGTCCTGAATCAGCGCATGGGTGCCGATAACCAGTTGTGCTTCGCCCGATTCGATCATGGCATAGGCCGCCAGCTTGTCCTTCTTCTTCAGGCTCCCCGTCAACCATGCCACTTTCACGCCCAGTGGTTCCATCCACGCGGCGATCTTGCGGAAGTGCTGGTCGGCCAGAATTTCCGTCGGCGCCATCAGCGCGGCCTGAAAACCGCTGTCGATGGCCTGCGTGGCTGCCAGTGCCGAGACCACGGTTTTGCCGCTGCCTACATCGCCCTGCAGCAGCCGCTGCATCGGGTAAGGATGGCGCAGGTCGGCGCGAATTTCGTTGAGCACGCGTTGCTGGGCACCCGTCAGTTTGAACGGCAGACTGGCCTGAAAGCGTTCCGTCAGATCGCCAATCACATCGAGGATTGCCGCACCTTTGGCGCGCCGGGCACGCTGGGCGCGTTTCAGTGACAGCTGCTGCGCCAGCAGTTCGTCGAACTTCATGCGCGTCCAGGCGGGATGCGAGCGATCTGCCAGCGCGTGTTCATCGACCTGCTGGGGTGGATAGTGCAGCAGCTTCACGGCCGGTTCGAAATCGCTCAGTTGCATGCGCTGACGCAGTGGCGCCGGCAGGGTGTCGGTCCAGTCGATGCGTTTCATGGCGTCGCCGATAGCGCGCCGCAGTATCGGCTGGGATAGTCCTTCACCGGACGGATAGACCGGCGTCAGCGAAGTCGGCAGTGGTGCGCCTTCGTTGATGACCTTGTAGTTCGGGTGCACCATTTCGGCGCCGAAGAAGCCGTGTTTCAGTTCGCCGCGCGCGCGCACCCGCGTACCTTCGGCCAGCTGCTTTACCTGACTGCCGTAAAAGTTCATGAAGCGCAGTTGCAGGTCGCCCGTCTCGTCGGCAATATGCACCAGCAACTGGCGACGCGGTTTGAAAGCGATCTCGTTCTTGACCACCACGCCTTCTACTTGCGAGGTTTCGCCGCCGTGCAGGCAGGCCTCTTCGATGCTGATGACTTGCGTCTCATCTTCGTAGCGCATCGGTAGATGCAGCACCAGATCCATGTCGGTATGCAGGCCGAGCTTGGCCAGCCGCGCTTGCGGACTGACGGTTTTACGGACCGCTTTGGGACTGGCGGTGGAGCCGGATTTTGGACTTGCAACTGGCATATTCGAGCAATTTTCGGGCGCTAGCGTAAAATAGAGGGTTGGCCGCCAGTATTGTAAGGCTAGCACCGTATCCGGGCCTACCCGTATTTTTGTTAACAGTTTCCAGAAGTCTGCCGCTTATGTCTGCGTATTCGCTTTCCGATTTCGATTTTAACTTGCCGCAAGAGCGTATTGCGCAATTCCCGCTGCCTGATCGCAGCGCTTCCCGCCTGCTGCATCTGGACGGCGAGCAGATCATTGACCGTCAGTTTGCCGACATCGTTAATCTGTTGCAGGCCGGTGATCTGCTGGTGATGAATGATACCCGTGTGCTGAAAGCGCGTTTCTACGGTGTCAAGGAGAGCGGCGGCAAGATCGAGGCGCTGGTAGAGCGGGTGCTGGATGCGCGTACCGTGCTGGCGCAGGTGAAAGCGTCCAAGTCGCCCGGCCCCGGTGTGAAAATCCGTCTGGCCGATGCCTTCACCGTCACGGTGGGCGAACGGGCTGGCGAGTTCTTCACGCTGCACTTCGATGGCGATGTGTTTGAGCTGATCGAAGCTTATGGCCGTCTGCCGCTGCCACCGTATATCGAGCACGATGCCGACAGCTTCGATGAAACCCGTTACCAGACCGTGTTCAATAAGGTCCCCGGTGCGGTGGCCGCGCCGACTGCCGGTCTGCACTTCGACGAGAAACTGCTGGCGACGCTGAAAGCCAGGGGCGTGAATTTCGCCTATGTCACCCTGCACGTGGGCGCTGGCACCTTCCAGCCAGTACGTGCCGAAGTGCTGTCCGAGCACAAGATGCATACCGAGTGGTACACCATGCCGCAGGAAACTGTGGATGCCGTGCGTGCCACCCGTGCTGCCGGTCGTGACGTGGTGGCGGTGGGCACCACCAGTCTACGCGCGCTGGAGTCGGCGTCGCAGAGCGGCCAGCTGGAAGCGGGCAGTGCCGATACGGCGCTGTTCATTACGCCCGGCTACCAGTTCAAGACGGTGACCCGTCTGATTACCAATTTCCACCTGCCGAAATCGACCCTGCTCATGCTGGTGTCGGCCTTCGCAGGTTTTGAAGCGATCCGCGCGGCCTATGCCCACGCGATCGCCAATGAATACCGCTTCTTCAGCTATGGCGATGCCATGCTGCTGACTACGCAAGCCCGTGCACAATAAGGATCATCATGCTGGAATTTAAACTCATCAAGACCGATAGCAGCGGTCTGACCAAAGCCCGTCGCGGCACCGTGAAACTGAACCACGGTGTGGTGCAGACCCCGATCTTCATGCCGGTCGGTACCTATGGCTCCGTCAAAGCCATGTCGCCGCTGGAACTGAAGGAAATCGATGCCCAGATCATTCTCGGCAATACCTTCCACCTGTGGCTGCGTCCCGGTAATGATGTGATCTCCAAATTTGGTGGTCTGCATGATTTCATGGGCTGGGATAAGCCGATCCTGACCGATTCGGGTGGTTTCCAGGTGTTTTCGCTGGGCGCCATGCGCAAGATTACCGAAGAGGGCGTGCACTTCAATTCGCCAATCAATGGTGACAAGCTGTTCCTGTCGCCGGAAGTGTCGATGCAGATCCAGCGCGTGCTCAATTCCGACATCGTGATGCAGTTCGACGAATGCACCCCGTATGAAATCGATAAGCGTCCGGCCACGCTCGATGAAGCGGCCAAGTCGATGCGCATGTCGCTGCGCTGGGCGCAGCGTTCGCATGACGAATTCCACCGTGGCGAGAATCCGAACGCGCTGTTCGGCATTGTGCAGGGCGGCATGTTCGAAATGCTGCGTGACGAATCGCTGGAAGGTCTGGAAAAGATCGATTTCCCCGGTCTGGCCATCGGCGGCCTGTCGGTAGGCGAGCCGAAAGAAGACATGATGCGGATTCTGGCCCACGTCGGCCCGAAACTGCCGGCTAACAAGCCGCACTACCTGATGGGCGTGGGTACGCCGGAAGATCTGGTGGCGGGTGTGTCCAATGGCGTCGATATGTTCGACTGCGTGATGCCTACTCGGAATGCCCGCAATGGCTGGCTGTTCACCCGTTTCGGCGACATCAAAATCAAGAATGCGCGTTATAAAGATGATAAGGAACCGCTGGATAGCACTTGCAGCTGCTACGCCTGCCGTAACTTCTCGCGTGCCTATCTGCACCATCTGAACCGCACGCAGGAGATTCTGGGCGCGCGTCTGAATACCATCCACAACCTGCATTACTACCTCGACATCATGCGCCAGATGCGCGAAGCGCTGGATGAGGACCGTTTCCACGCATGGACGCTGCAATTCCATGCTGAACGCGCCCGTGGTGTTTAAACAACAAGTTATTGAATGTTGAGTCTTGTAAAAAGATTTATGTCGCCCATATGGTCGGAAGTCGTAGCGCCTCCCGGCCAGTGCTAGAATACAGCGCTATTTTTTTAACTATTACCGGAGTCACCTGTGTTCATTTCTAACGCTTATGCCCAATCCGCTTCCCCGCTCGACGCACTCGGCCTGGGCGGTAATGTCAGCAGCTTCCTGCCGCTGATCCTGATGTTCGTTGCGATGTATTTCCTGATGATCCGTCCTCAGCAGAAGCGCGCAAAAGAACAGAAAGCCATGATGGACGCACTGGCCAAGGGCGACGAAGTCGTGACCGCTGGTGGCGTGCTGGGCAAAGTCACCAAAGTGACCGACCTGTACGTGACGCTGGAAGTGTCGAGCGGCGCCGAACTGGTGGTGCAGAAAAACTCCGTCACCATGCTGCTGCCTAAGGGCACGCTGAAGGCGCTGTAATTGCCTACGGCCCTCAGGGGCCGTGTTGTATCCAACGCCACACTACAACGTTGAAAATATGAATCGCTACCCCCTCTGGAAATACATACTGATCCTCGCGGCTGTGCTGCTGGGCGCACTGTTTACTGCGCCCAACTACTTCGGCCAGTCGCCTGCGGTTCAAGTGACGAGTGGTAAATCCACCGTCAAGATGTCGGCCGAAATGGTGGCCAAAGTGGACGAAGTGCTGAAAGCTGCGAACATTGCCAACAATGGCATTGCGTTCGACGGCACCGGCACCTACGCGTCCGTACGCGCCCGCTTTGCCGATCCCGATATCCAGTTCCGCGCCAAGTCGGTGCTGGAAAAAGGTCTGAACGCCGATCCGGCCGATCCGACCTATCTGGTCGCCCTGAATCTGCAATCGGATACCCCGAAATGGATGCAATCGCTGCACGCCCTGCCGATGTACCTCGGTCTGGACTTGCGCGGTGGTGTGCACTTCCTGATGCAAGTCGATACCAAGGCCGTGCTGAACAAGCGCGTGCAGGGTATTCAGGCCGCCGCGCGTAGCCAGTTGCGCGACAAGAATGTGCGTCACGCTGGTATTGACCGCGTTGGCGACGGGATCGAAATCCGCTTCCGTGACGATGCGACCCGCCAGAAGGCGAAAGACGTGCTGCAAGGCCAGCTAGCCGATCTGCTGTTCGTCGATAGCGGCGAGGGCGATGCCCTGAAAACCACGGTAACGCTGAAACCGGTGGCGCTGAAACAGACCATCGACGATGGCGTCAAACAGAATATTGCCACCCTGTCCAAGCGTGTGAACGAACTGGGCGTGGCGGAACCGGTGATCCAGCAGCAAGGCCCTGACCGCATCGTGGTGCAGCTGCCGGGTGTGCAGGATGTGGCGCGCGCGCGTGCCGTGATCGGCCGTACCGCGACGCTGGAAGTGCGCATGACGGATGACTCGATTACCCCGGGCACTGAATTGTCGGCGGCCATTCCCTACAACTCGGAATTGTTCACCGTCGGGCGTAACGTACCTGTGGTGCTGAGCAAAGACGTGGTGATTACTGGTGATTACATCTCCAGCGCCACGGCGACTTTCGACCAGAATCAGCAACCGGCCGTGAGCATCACCCTGAACGGCGATGGTGGCCGCAGAATGCGTGACCTGACCCGCGATAACGTCGGCAAGCGTATGGCGATTGTGCTGTTCGAAAAAGGCAAACCGGAAGTGCTGTCGGTTGCCACCATCCAGAGTGAGTTTGGTAGCAGCTTCCAGATCACCGGGATGGGCAATGCCGAGAATTCGGCTGAACTATCGCTGCTGCTGCGCTCCGGCGCCCTGTCGGCACCGATGGAAGTGATCGAAGAACGTACCATTGGCCCGGCACTGGGTGCCGAGAACATCGCCAAAGGTATGCACTCGACCATGTACGGCTTTGCTGCGATTGCCGTGTTCATGCTGGTCTACTACATGATGTTCGGCTTCTTCAGTGTGCTGGCGCTGGGCGTCAACCTGCTGTTGCTGGTCGCGCTGCTGTCGCTGATGCAGGCGACGCTGACGCTGCCGGGTATGGCCGCTATTGCGCTGGCGCTCGGTATGGCAATTGACTCCAACGTGCTGATTAACGAACGGGTACGTGAAGAGCTGCGTTCGGGTGCTTCGCCGCAGGCCGCGATTGCTGCCGGTTTCGAGCGCGCCTGGGCCACCATTATCGACTCCAACGTGACCACCCTGATCGTCGGTGTGGCACTGTGGGCATTCGGTTCCGGTCCGGTACGCGGCTTCGCCGTGGTCCATACGCTGGGTATTCTGACCTCCATGTTCTCGGCCGTGTTTGTTTCGCGCGGTGTGGTGAACCTGTGGTACGGCCGTAAGAAAAAGCTGCAATCGATCGCCATCGGTACCGTCTGGGTACCGGGTCAGAAATAGTCAGAGATAATCAGGGACTGTAATCATGGAATTTTTCCGCATTAAAAAAGACATCCCGTTCATGCGCCATGCGCTCGTGTTCAACCTGGTTTCAGCGTTGACCTTCGTCGCAGCCGTGTTCTTCCTGGTCCAAAAGGGACTGCACTTTTCGGTGGAGTTCACGGGCGGGACGGTGATGGAACTGCGCTACGAGCAAGCTGCGAATCTGGAACGGATCCGCAGCACGCTAGAGAAGATCGGTTACGAACAGCCTGAGGCGACCAGCTTCGGCACCGCGCACGACGTGATGTTGCGTCTGCCGGTGGTGAAGAATATTTCGGCAAAAGATGCATCGTCGCAGGTCTTCGAGGCACTGTGCAAAGCCGAAAGCGGTAGTCTGAAGCAGATCGATACCGTGACCGCCAAGGGCGAGCACGTGGTCAAACAGAGCTGTGCCGATACGGCGGGTGCCGAAGCGGTAGCACTGCAAAAGGTGGAGTTCGTTGGCCCGCAGGTGGGTGACGAGCTGACCGAGAATGGTCTGAAAGCGCTGCTGGCCGTGGTGGTTGGCGTGATGATCTATCTGGCGATTCGCTTCGAATGGAAATTCGCGGTGGCCGCTATCGTCGCGAACTTGCACGACGTGGTGATCATTCTGGGCTTCTTCGCCTTCTTCCAGTGGGAGTTCTCGCTGACCGTGCTGGCCGGTGTGCTGGCTGTGCTGGGTTACTCGGTGAATGAATCGGTGGTGATTTTCGACCGGATCCGCGAGAACTTCCGCAAGCAGCGTAAAGCTTCGGTGCAGGAAGTGATCGACAACGCGATCACCTCGACCATCTCGCGTACCATCATCACCCACGGTTGCACGCAGATGATGGTGCTGTCGATGCTGTTCCTCGGTGGCCCGACGCTGCACTTCTTCGCAATGGCGCTGACCATCGGTATCTGCTTCGGTATCTACTCCTCGGTCTTCGTTGCTGCTGCAGTAGCGATGTGGCTGGGCGTGAAACGCGAAGATCTGATCAAGCCGGTCAAAGAGAAAGATGAAACCGACGGCGCAGTAGTCTAAACGCCCACGGTAGCAGACATCCCCCGCTGAGCGCACAGTTCACCGGGGGATTTTTTTTGGGGCTTTAAAAAAGGAGGGGCGATGAGCCGGAGTGGCCGTTTATTTGTGCTGATGGATACCTTGCGCGGCTACCGTCATCCCGTCACGGCGGCGCGACTGGCCGAGCAGCTCGGCGTGTCGGAGCGGACGATTTATCGTGACATCAAAACGCTGGGGGAACTCGGTGCACCGCTCGAAGGCGAGGCGGGGATTGGCTATCGTCTCAAGCCGGGCAGCTTTCTGCCGCCGCTGATGTTTAATACCGATGAGCTGGAAGCGCTGGTGCTGGGCGCGCGTTGGGTGCGGCGACAGGGCGATGCGGCGCTCGCCGTGGCCGCCAGTAGTGCGCTGGCGCGCATCGCGGCTGCCACGCCGCGTGATTTACGCGACGATATGGCGGAGACCAGTCTGTGGGTGCCGCTAGGCCCGGATGCCGCTAGCGTCAGCGATGTACACGTGCAGCCGGTGCGGGAAGCGATCCGCTACCAGCAGCGTTTGCAATTGTCGTATCAGGATGAGCAGGGCCGTCCCACGCAACGCGTTGTGTGGCCGTTTGCCCTGGCGTTTCTGCAGGGCTGCCGTTTGCTGGCGGCGTGGTGCGAGTTACGCTCCGGCTACCGCCATTTCCGCATCGACCGTATCACTGCCGTGCAGGCGCTGGAGCAACGCTATCCGGTGCGGCGCGGCGTGCTGCTGAAAAGCTGGCGCGCCGAGCACAATATTCCGGAGGATGCCTAAGCGGCAGGCTTAGACTTCGCGGAAGATGGCGTCGTAGCCATCCTGCGGGTCGTCGCTGTCCTGCAGTTCGTCGATCAGACCGAGTTCGCCCAGTTCTTCGACGGCGTTCATGAAGCTGTTCGGTTTGGTCGCGCCGATCAGGCGGTAGATGTCACCGGCTTCGTTGCGTACGCCGATCAGCAGTTTTTCCTGACGCACTTCGTCTGGCGTAGCTTGATTCAGCAGCAGATTGCCGATGATGTGTTTGTCGAATTTGGCCGGCTTTTTGCCGTCGAGCAGAGTCGTTTTCAAATGTTTTCCTTGGTTGAGTCAGGGGTGGACGGACATTCCTGCAAGCTGGCCGTAATGGCCGCCTTGAGAGCGCCCAGACTGGCTTCGAGCGCACTGAAATCTTCCTCGCTGTAGTGGGCAAACGCTTTACTGCTTTGCTGCACGACGAGGGGGAAAGCGCAGGCAAACGTCTGTTCGCCTTCGGCCGTCAGGCGGACGAAGAAAGAACGTTTATCGCAGTCGCTGCGCTGACGTTCTACCAGCCCTTTCTGCTCCAGCCGTTCGATTACACCGGTCAGCGTGCCCTTGGTAATCAGGGTTTTATCGCCCAGTTCCTTGTAGCTCATGCCGACCGTATTGCCCAGTGTGGCGATAATGTCGAACTGGGCATGCGTCAGACCGCTCTGGCGCACATAGCAGCCAGAGAGGCGTTCATAGCCCTGCATACATTCGGCCAGTAGCCGGATGCTCTTCAAGAATCGTTCACCCATAGGCCATGATTATAGCCGCATCGCCAAGTGAAACGCTGCGGCGTACAATGTTGACTCCGTTCTTATGGGTTGCCACAGATGTCACAACACTTGCGAGGCATTATCGCTTTACTCATCGTCACCCTGGTCTGGGGGACGACTTTCCCTGCAATGAAGGACATGACGGGCACCCTGTCTGCCAGCTGGATCGTGTTGTGCCGCTTTGCGCTGGCCAGCGTCCTGCTGCTGCCATTTCTGTGGCGGGCCCGCGCGCGCGACCTCGGCTGGGGTGCCATGGCGGGTGGGGTGTTGTTTCTGTGCTACGTGTTCCAGATCGAGGGGCTGGCGCTGACCAGCTCTAACCGCAACGCTTTCGTGACCGGTCTGAATGTGATGGTGCCACCGCTGCTGGGTGTGCTGCTGGGCGCTAAACTGGAGCGCCGCATCATGGTTGCGCTGGTACTGGCGCTGGCCGGCCTGTTCGCGCTGTGCTGGGAAGGCAGCTTCAACTGGGGGCATGGCGATACGCTGGCGCTGCTGTGCGCGCTGTTCTTCGGCATCTATGTGAAGCTGATGGAAACCACCACCCGTAAGGTGGAACGCCTGATGACGCTGACGGCGGCACAAATCGTGACCGTGGCGCTGTGCGCGGCGATCTGGCTGCTGATCCGCGAAGTGCCGCTGGGGACGGCCGAGCAGGCCGAGGAGTTGCCAAATTACATAGCCTACATTCGCACCGCGCTGCAGACCTACGGCTGGAATCTGCTGTATCTGGGCACGGTGGCGACGGCTGCGATTATTTCGCTGCAAACGTGGGGGCAGAGCCACAGCACGGCCAACGAGGCGGCGGTGATCTATGCCTTTGAACCGGGCTGCGCGGCGATCTTCGCCTACTTCTGGCTGGGCGAGACGCTGGCCTGGAATGGCCTGCTGGGCGCTGGCTTGCTGATTGCGGGCATGATCGTCAGCCAGTGGAGTACCCAACGTCCGGCCGCTGCGCTGGCACCGGAATAAGCGCGCACCGCGATGTCATTCGAAACCCTTGCTGCGCTGGCCAGACAACGGCCGCTGCGCATGTTGCTGGTCAATGCAGGCGAGGCCGACGCCATTAGCTGGGCCGGACTGGTGCAGCCTTTACGACTGGCCGCCAGCACGCTGGGGCGCGAGGCGCTGCATCTGGAAATCATGACGCCGACGCAGGTGGTGCTGGCCCAGCCGGGCTGGCATATCGCGCTGCTGGTGGCGGACGAGCAGCAGGCCCCGCTGGCGCCGGAACTGATCCGCGCGGTGATCGAGCGCTGCCGTTCGGCCGATTACTGGGGCGGCGTCGGGGCGGGGGTGCTATGGCTGGCTGCTGCGGGGGCGATGGCGGGGGTGAAGATAGCGCTGCCGTGGTCGCTGTACGCGGAAACGGAAAGCTTTCACGAGCGCGCTGTGCTCACGCCGAATCTGTTTGCCCTCGATGGGCGTCACCTGAGCTGCTGCGGTGGTGCCGCCAGTATCGATTTTTCGCTGACGCTGATTGAAGCGCTATTTGGTGCCACGCTGCAGGCCAGCATCAAGGAAAGCCTGTGCGTGGAACGGGTGCGCGGCCATGACGAGCGGCAGCGGGTGGCCTTGCAGGCGCGTTTTGGCGCTTTGCAGCCGCGCCTGTCCGAAGCGGTGACGCTGATGGAGACCAATCTGGAAGAGCCGCTGTCGACCGACGACATTGCCAATCTGGTGGGGCTGTCGCGGCGCCAGCTGGAGCGCCTGTTCAAGCAGTATCTGGGCAGCCTGCCGTCGCGCTACTATCTGGAGCTGCGCTTGCAGCGCGCCCGCCAATTGCTGCTGGAAACTAATCATTCGATTGTGCAAGTAGGGCTGATGTGCGGTTTCTCCTCCGGCTCGCATTTTTCCACGGCCTTTGGCGCCCTGTTCGGCAATACCCCGCGCGAGGAGCGTCAGCGCAAGCTTGCACCGTCGGCATAGCTGGCTTTTCTGGCAAGTTTAATTGGGCGGCCAAAAGTGAAAATCCTTGTCGCCATTAGAAAAGAGTTTTAGCATTCCGCTTTTTATAATGGGTTACTCGGTGCTGTGCCGCACCTGACCCAACATTCATAGGGATTGCCATGAACGCCAAGCTAGACTCCACCATCGCCAACCGTCCTGTAACGCGTCAGACTTTTGACGAAGTTCTGGTGCCAACTTATGCACCAGCAGCGATGGTGCCAGTGCGCGGTGCCGGTCTGGACCTGTGGGATCAGAACGGCAAGCACTATCTGGATTTCACCTCGGGTATCGCGGTTGCATCGCTGGGCCACTGCCATCCGGTGGTCGTCGAGGCGCTGACCCGTCAGGCCAACACCCTGTGGCATCTGGGTAACGGCTACACCAACGAACCTGTGCTGCGTCTGGCCACTGCGCTGACCGAAGCCACCTTCGCTGACCGCGCCTTCTTCTGCAACTCCGGTGCCGAAGCCAACGAAGCGGCTTTCAAGCTGGCCCGTAAATACGCGCACGGCAAATTCGGCGCACAGAAATCGCGCATCGTGTCCTGCTACCAGGCCTTCCACGGCCGTACCCTGTTCACCGTGTCGGTGGGCGGTCAGTCGAAATACACCGAAGGCTTCGAGCCACTGCCACCAGCGATCGATCACATTGTATTCAACGACATCGAAGGCGCCCGCGCCGCGATTGGCGATGACGTCTGCGCGGTGGTGGTCGAACCACTGCAAGGCGAAGGCGGCGTGGTGCCAGCCGATGCAGCCTTCCTGCAAGAGCTGCGTGCACTGTGCGACCAGACCGGCGCGCTGCTGATCTTCGACGAAGTCCAGTGCGGTATGGGCCGCAGCGGTGATCTGTTCCACTACATGACCTACGGCGTCACCCCGGACATCCTGACCTCGGCCAAAGCGCTGGGCAATGGTTACCCGATCGGCGCCATGCTGACCACCAACGAGCTGGCCAAGGCCCTCAACGTCGGTACCCACGGCACCACCTACGGCGGTAACCCGCTGGCGGCTACCGTCGCACTGACCGTGCTGGAAACCATCAACCAGCCAGCCTTCCTGGCCCGCGTCAAAGAAGCCGGTGCCAAGCTGCGCGCCACCATGGAAAAACTGGCGGCCGATTATCCGCAGGTGTTTGCACAGGTACGCGGTGCCGGTCTGCTGCTGGGTCTGGTGACCAGCGAAGGCTGGAAAGGCCGTTCGAAAGACATCCAGCGCGCTGCCGAAGCCCATGGCCTGATGGTGCTGATCGCCGGTATGGACGTGCTGCGTCTGGCGCCAGCACTGATCGTCAGCGACGCGCAAATCGCCGAAGCTGATCGCATCCTGCGCCTGTCGCTCGATGATCTGATCAAAGCAGCAGCGTAACACTGCACGAAATAGTAACGGCGGACTGGTTCCGCCGTGTTTCATTTGGGCCCGGCACGGTGCTGCCGGGCTAGATCTTATTGAGTTTCAGGATTGCGCAAAGCATCGCACGAAGGAGTCCACATGTATGTAGTTCGTCCGGTCGAACTGACGGATATTGCCGCGCTAGAAGCACTGGCGGCGGTGACCATGCCGGGTGTGCACACCTTGCCGAAAACGCGCGAGAAAATCGTCGCGATGGTAGAGAGTTCCATCGCCTCGTTTGCCGCGCAGGTCGATATTCCCAGCGAAGAGGCGTATCTGCTGGTGCTGGAAGCACCGGGCGAAAATGCCATCGTCGGCACGGCGGCGATTTTTGCCGCCGCCGGCTCCAACGGTACCTATTTCTCGTTCCGTAATGACGTGGTGCAGCAGGTCTCGCGTGACCTGAACATCAGCCACAGTGTGCATGCGCTGACGCTGTGCTCCGAGCTGACCGGTTATTCGCAGTTATCGAGCTTCTATGTGGGCGAGCGCGAACATGGCACGCCGGAAGCGGCGCTGCTGTCGCGTGCGCGGCTGATGTTTGCCGTGCTGGCACCACATCGCTTCGCCGAGCGTTTCTTCGTGCCGCTGGCCGGTGTGACCGATAGCGACGGCGGCTCGCCGTTCTGGGATGCGCTGGGCCGCAAATTCTTCAAGATGGATTTCCTCGATGCCGAGCGCGTCATCGGCGGGGCGCGTAACCGCACCCTGATCGTCGAGCTGATGCCGCACTATCCGGTGTATGTGCCGCTGCTGCCGGGCGATGCACAGGCAGCGATGGGACAAATCCATCCGTCCGGCGAACTGGCCTTCAATCTGCTGACTGCAGAAGGCTTTGAAGCGGACGACTACATCGATATTTTCGACGGTGGGCCGATTCTGCAGGCGCACAAGAATTCGCTGCGTACCTTTACCGGTGCGCTGCAGCGCCGCGTCGCACTGGCCGACGATCTGCCGGACCGGGGCCGCGAGCCGCAAGTGCGCTATGCCGTATCGGCCGGCGCCGAACATCAATTCCGTGCAG
The DNA here is from genome assembly GCA_027490725.1 of Oxalobacteraceae bacterium. GTDB lineage: Bacteria > Pseudomonadota > Gammaproteobacteria > Burkholderiales > Burkholderiaceae_D > Rugamonas. The sequence goes on along the minus strand of JAIXXN010000014.1, from coordinate 33,661 downwards.
TGATTACCCACTGTGCGGCGCTGGAATCGCAGGTGAACGTGGCGTTGTCGGTCGAGGTGCAGCAGGCGCTGCGCGTGACCGAAGGCGATACCGTGATCTGTGTCCGTATCTAAGGGTGGAAACCATATGCTAGTTGTACGCGCTATCACCGCTAACGATCTCGATGCCCTGTACGTCATGGCGACTCAGGTCGGCAGCGGCATGACCACCCTGAAACCCGACATGAAGATGATGAGCGACCGCCTGGCGGTAGCCGTTGCCTCGTTCGCGGAAACCATTGCACCGGAAAAGCGCGACTATATGTTCGTGATGGAGGACACTGATAACGGCCGTATCGCCGGTGTCTGTGCCATCAAGGGTGCAGTCGGCCTGACCGAACCGTTCTATAACTACCGGATTGGCACACTGGTGCATTCCAGCCGCGAGATCGATGTGTTCACGCGCATGGAAACGCTGTACCTGTCGAACGATCTGACCGGTAGCACCGAACTGTGTTCGCTGTTCCTGCATCCGGATTACCGCACCGGTAACAATGGCAAGCTGCTGTCCAAATGCCGCTTCCTGTTCATTGCCCAGTTCCCTCACCTGTTCACTGAAAAGCTGATCGCGGAAATGCGCGGCTATCAGGAAGATGATGGTCGCTCGCCGTTCTACGAAGGACTGGGACGTCACTTCTTCAAGATGGATTTCGAACATGTCGATGCGCTGACGGCGGTCGGCAAGAAATCCTTCATCGCCGAACTGATGCCACGCCAGCCGATGTATGTCGACTATCTGCCGCAGGATGCGCAGGACGTGATCGGCAAGGTCCATGCTTCGACCGCGCCTGCGCGCCGCCTACTGGAGCAGGAAGGTCTGTATTTCGAAGGCTATGTGGATATTTTCGACGCTGGTCCGGTGCTGCAGGCACGAGTCTCGGAACTGCGTGCCATGCGCGAAAGCGCGCTGGCCGATATCGGTCCGGTGTCGGCTAGTGATTCGGCCTGCACCGCCACGCCGGCCGAGGTGAACGAGCCAGTACTGGTGTCGAATACCACGCTGGGCGACTTCCGCATGATTCTGTCGCATGCGGTGCCTGTGAATGGTGCCATCGCGCTGCCCCCAGACGAACAACAACTGCTGCACTGCCAGCCCGGCGATGCCGTGCGTACCCTGACTCTCAATCCGAGGAAGAATCCCCATGTCTAATGTCCTGAGTAATTTCATCAACGGCGTCTGGAGCGCCGGTAGCGGTGCCGAACTGGTGACCATCGATCCGTCGAATGGCAAACAGACCTGGGCCAGTCGCGAATCGACTGCGCAGGATGTACAGCAGGCCTGTGCTGCGGCGCACGCTGCGTTCGAAGCGTGGGCACTGACGTCGCTGGAAGAGCGGATCGCCGTGTGCACCCGTTTCCGTGATCTGCTGAAACAGGATGCCGAAGAACTGGCGCTGCTGATCGCCGAAGAAGTGGGCAAGCCGATGTGGGAAGCCCGCACTGAAGTGACCACCATGGCCAACAAGATCGATATCTCGGTGCAGTCGTATGGCGCCCGTACCGGCGAGACCCATGCCAAGGTCGCTGACGGCGAAGCCGTACTGCGCCACCGTCCGCACGGTGTGTTCGGCGTGTTCGGTCCGTATAACTTCCCCGGCCACCTGCCGAACGGCCACATCGTGCCAGCCCTGATCGCCGGTAACACGGTGGTGTTCAAGCCGAGCGAGTATGCGCCGCGCACTGCCGTGAAAACCGTGCAGCTGTGGGAACAGGCCGGCGTACCGAAAGGCGTGATCAATCTGGTCAATGGTGGTCGTGATGCCGGTGTGGCACTGGGCCAGAATGCGTTGCTCGATGGCGTGCTGTTCACCGGTAGCTGCCAGACCGGCAGCGCCTTGCACAAGCAGTTCGGCGGCCAGCCGGGCAAGATGCTGGCGCTGGAAATGGGCGGTAACAATCCGCTGGTGGTGTGGGACGTGAAAGATATCGACGCGGCCGTGTTCATGGCGATTTCGTCGGCCTTCATTTCGGCCGGCCAGCGCTGCACCTGCGCGCGTCGCCTGATCGTGCGCGAAGGCGCGGAAGGCGATGCCATCATCGCCCGTCTGGTCGATGTGGCGAGCCGCCTGACTATCGGCGCCTCCGCTGCCGAACCGGCACCGTTCATGGGACCAGTCGTCTCGGCGGCGGTCGCCAAGCGTCTGCTGCAGGCGCAGGCTGACCTGATTGCCAAGGGCGGTACCAGTCTGCTGGCGATGCGCCAGCTCGACGAGAACACCGGTTTCGTTTCGGCCGGTATCGTCGACGTCACCGCTGCACAGGGCATTCCGGATGAAGAGTGGTTTGGTCCGCTGCTGCAGGTAATCCGCGTGGCGGATTTCGATGCCGCCCTGAAAGCGGCGAATGCGACCGAATTCGGTCTGGCTGCCGCGCTGATCTCGAACGACGAGCAACTCTGGAAAATCTTCCAGGTGCGTGCCCGTGCCGGCATCGTCAACTGGAACCGCCCGACTACCGGTGCGGCCAGCAGTGCGCCTTTCGGTGGTGTCGGCAAGTCGGGTAACCACCGTCCGAGCGCCTACTATGCGGCTGATTACTGCGCCTATCCGGTTGCTTCGATCGAAAACAATCTACTGGAAATGCCGGCCAAGCTGTCGCCCGGCATGCACTTCTAAGGAAAACCCATGAGCGCACGCGAATTCAATTTTGACGGTCTGGTCGGTCCATCGCATAACTACGCTGGTCTGTCGTTCGGTAATGTGGCCTCGTTCAGCAACGTCAAGAGCGCCTCCAATCCCAAGCTGGCAGCCCTGCAGGGACTGGCCAAAATGCGTGCGCTGGCACAGCGCGGCTTTGCGCAAGCGCTGCTGCCGCCGCAGGACCGGCCGAACTTCCGCATGCTGCGCAGCGTTGGTTTCACCGGCAGCGACGCCGAGGTGCTGGCACGTGCTGCCAAAGAAGCGCCGGTGCTGCTGGCCTGCGCCTACTCGGCCTCGCCCATGTGGACTGCCAATGCGGCCACCGTCAGCCCGTCGGCCGACAGTGCCGATGGCCGCACCCATTTCACCGCGGCTAATCTGAATAACAAACTGCACCGCGCGTTCGAGCATGCCCAGTCGGCGCGCGCGCTGCGTGCCATCTTCAAGGATGAGCGTCATTTCGCCGTGCACGATGCCTTGCCCGGTACGCCGGCGTTTGGCGATGAAGGCGCGGCCAATCATACCCGCCTGTGCCGCGAGCATGGCAGTGAGGCCGTCGAGCTGTTCGTGTATGGCCGTTCCGAGTTCGACGCCGCTGCACCGGCACCGAAAAAATATCCGGCCCGCCAGACGCTGGAAGCGTCGCAGGCAGTAGCGCGTCTGCATGGCCTGTCGGCTGGCCGTACTGTGTACATCCAGCAGAATCCCGACGTAATCGATCAGGGTGTGTTCCACAACGACGTGATCGCGGTCGGTAATGCGAATGTGCTGTTCTATCACGAGCAGGCGTTTGCCGATACCGCCAGCAGTCTGGAACAGTTGCGTCACGCCATGGACGGTGTGGGCGCCCAGCTGAACGCAATTCGCGTCGATACGGCGCAGGTGTCGGTGGCCGATGCGGTGGCCAGCTACCTGTTCAACAGCCAGTTGCTGAGCAAGGACAACGGCAAGATGGCGTTGGTGATCCCCCAGGAATGTCAGGAAAACGCTGCCGTTGCAGCCTATCTGCAAGGGCTGGTGGCCAGCGGTAACGCGATTGACGAACTGATTCATTTCGACCTGCGCCAGTCGATGCGCAACGGTGGCGGGCCTGCCTGCCTGCGTCTGCGAGTAGCGCTGACCGATGCCGAAGCCGCTGCTATGCATCAAGGCGTGGTGATGACCGAAGCGCTGTACCACACGCTGGTGGCGTGGGTCGAACAGCATTATCGCGACCGTCTGGAACCGGCCGACCTGGCCGATCCGGCGCTGGCGATCGAGGTGCACACGGCGCTGGAAGCGTTAAGCCGCATTCTCGGTCTGCCCGGGCTGTATGATTTGTAAGACAGGATTTTGCCCCCATCTAACATTTGGTGTCTAATGGGACGGAGCCTGAACTTCCGTAACCGCCGCGCAGCCACAAGCCGGCGCGGCTCTGCAACTAAAAATACTCATAACGTATTGGAGAAGCAACAATGAAACAAATGTCACAAGACCTGCGCGCACAGACGCTGGAACTGGTCAATTCGCGGCCAGCCGCAGCAGGGAGCACCCATGTGGCCGCGCTGATCAGCGCCTGGCTGGGCACCCTCGATGACGAAGATCTGGCGGGCACCGTGCCTGCCAGTCTGGCGCCGGTTTTGTGGGATGGTTTCACGCAAGCTTCGCAACGGCGCGGCAGCGGCGCGCAAATCGCACGCCTGCGCTATGACGACGGCCGCGGTGGTATGGCCACCGCGCTGCTGATTCTGAACGACGACATGCCATATCTGGTCGATTCGATCGTGATGGCAGCGCGCAAACTGCGGGTAGGTCTGAATGCGGTACTGAACTCGGTGCTGGCAGTAGCGCGCGACGCGCAGGGCGCCGTAACGGCGGTTGGCCAGACGGGCGACAAGCTGGAATCGTATGTACTGTGCCTGCTGACGGAAGATCTGCCGGAAGCGGAACTGGGCATGCTGGTGGAACGTCTGGAAATGGTGTCGCGCGACGCTGCCGTGGTGCGCCGCGATACCGCTGCCATGCTGGCCCAGTTCGAGCGCATCGGCGTCGAAGCGGCAGCGCAGGGCGATGAAGGCAAGGAAGTTGCTGCCTTCCTCGACTGGGCGCGTAGCGAAGGCTTCGAGCCGTTCGGTTACGCCTACTATCAGGTGAAACCCGGCGTGCGCGAACTGGAACGCGATATCCCTAGCCGCATCGGCGTGCTGCAGGATACCTCGCATCCGGTGTATGGCACCTGTCTGGCCAATATTCCCGGCGATTTCGACACCCTGTCGAAACGCGCCAGTGCCCTGTCCATCGTCAAAGCCGACGTGGAAGGCACGCTGCACCGCGAACAGCAACTGGACTTTATCGGGGTACGCCACACCGACGCGCAAGGCGCGATTCTGGGCGAATACTGCTTCGTCGGTCTGTTCACCCGCGCTGCGACCGCTACCCCGCTGAACCGTCTGCCGTTCGCGCGTGGCCGTGTGGCCAAGGTGCTGAGTATTGCCGGCGTGCGTCAGGAAGGTTTCCGCGCCGAGAAATTTATCGAGATTCTGGAATCGCTGCCGCGTACCGAAACCCTGGAAGGCGAAGCCGAATGGCTGGCAGAAGTCTGCGGTTCGGTGGTGTCGCTGTACAAGCAGCCGCGCACCAAAGTGTTTGCACGCCGCGACGTGTACGCCCGTCACCTGAACGTGCTGGTCTACCTGCCGCGCGAGCGTTACAGCGCCAGTGTCGCGTCGGCGCTGGCCCGCGCACTGCAGGCCAGTTCCGGCGCCAGCCATGTCAGCTCGCAAACGCTGGTGGCCGATGGCCCGCTGGCCCGCGTCTACCTGATTGCCCACGCTGCACGCTATCCACTCGATCTGGAAAGCGATATCCAGCAACCGCTGCTGTCGGTGCTGGATGGCTGGCATGACCAGTTCTCGGCACAGGCCGATGCCGTGGAAGACGTGGCGCTGCGCGCCAGTCTGCGCAAGATGTGCGCAACCCTGCCAGTCGATTACGTGGCGACCACCACGCCGCAGGCAGCCTTCCTCGATCTGGGCGTGATTCTGCGTCGCACCGATACCACCCGCGTTAACGTGCGCGTGCAGATCGCCGAAAGCGGCACCACCATCCGTCTGTACTCGGTGGACCGGGTGCCGGCGCTGTCGGCAATTCTGCCGGCGCTGCATAATGCCGGCGTGCTGGTGGATCGCGAACAGACGCACTCGCTGCGTGTCGATGGCCAGCGTCACTTTGTCACCAGTCTGGCGGTGGATGCTGCCAGTGCGGCGGTGCTGGCGCGTGAAAATATCGTCGGCGTGTCCGAAGAACTGTTCGCGGCACTGCTGAACAACGAAGCCGAAGACGGCCGTCTGAACGGGCTGGTGGTGGAAGGTGGCCTGAGCGTACGCCACATCCAGCTGGTACGCGCCTACATGAGTTACTGGCGTCAGACCGGCAGCCGCTTCTCGGTGCGCTACATCGCTGAAACCCTGCGCAAGCAGCCGGTAGTGGTCAAGCAACTGGTGGACGCTTTCCTGCAACGCTTCGACCCTGCGCTGGACGACGCAAGCCGCGCTGCTGCGCTGGAAACGCTGGCGGCGATCAAGAGCCGTCTGCCGGCGATTAACCACGCCGATAGCGAAGAAGTGCTGGGCGCGATGGCCGATCTGATGGGCGCCACCGTGCGTACCAACTATTTCCAGAATGCCCAGCAGGGCGACAAGATCATCTTCAAATTCGATACCAGCAATCTGGCGCTGGTGCCGGAGCCACGTCCGTTCCGCGAAATCTTCGTGTTCTCGCGTCGCTTCGAAGGCGTACACCTGCGCGGCGGCCCGGTCGCTCGCGGCGGTCTGCGCTGGTCGGACCGTATGGAAGACTACCGCACCGAGGTGCTGGGTCTGGTGAAAGCGCAGATGGTGAAAAATGCGGTGATCGTACCGGCCGGTGCCAAGGGTGGTTTCGTCTGCAAGCAGATGCCGAAAGACGCTGCCCGTGAAATCATTGCGGCGGAAGGCGAAGCAGTCTATCGTCTGTTCATCGCCAGCCTGCTGGAAGTGACCGACAACCGCGTGCTCGGCAAAATCGTCGCACCAGCCGATACCGTGTGCTACGACGCTAACGATCCGTATCTGGTGGTGGCGGCCGACAAGGGCACCGCAACCTTCTCCGACATCGCTAACGGCATCGCTGTGCAGCGCGGCTTCTGGCTCGGTGATGCGTTCGCCTCGGGTGGCTCGAACGGTTACGACCACAAGAAAATGGGTATTACCGCCAAGGGCGCGTTCGAAGCCGTCAAGCGTCACTTCTACGAAATGGATCACGATATCCATGCCACGCAGGTGACCATGGTGGGTGTCGGTGATATGTCCGGCGACGTATTCGGTAACGGCGCACTGCTGTCGCGCAAACTGAAAATCGTGGCAGCCTTCGATCACCGTCATATCTTCCTCGATCCGAATCCGGACATGGAAAAATCGTTTGCCGAACGTGCCCGCATGTTTGCGCTGCCACGTTCCTCGTGGGAGGACTACAGCAAGGATCTGATCTCCGCAGGCGGTGGCGTGTTCCCGCGCAATGTGCGCTCCATCGAACTGTCGCCGGAAATCCGTGCGGTGCTCGATATCGCCGAGACCTCGCTGGCACCGGAAGAACTGATGCACCGCATTCTGCTGGCACCAGTGGACCTGTTCTACAACGGCGGTATCGGTACCTACATCAAAGCGTCCAGCGAAAGCCACGCACAGGTGAAGGACCGCGCCAACGACAATATCCGTGTCGATGGTAACCAGTTGCGCTGCAAAGTGGTGGCCGAAGGCGGTAACCTCGGCGCTACGCAGGCTGGCCGTATCGAATTTGCGCTGACCGGCGGTCGCATCTTCACCGATGCAATCGATAACTCGGCCGGTGTGGATTGCTCCGACCATGAAGTGAACGCGAAGATGTGGCTGGACGTGGAAATGAATGCCGGCCAGCTCAGCGAAGCGGAACGTAATCGCGTACTGAACGACATGACCGCCGACATCGAACGTCTGGTACTGCGCGATAACACCCTGCAGACCCAGTTGCTGGTGCGTGAAGCCCAGGCGCAGGTGGATGCCGGCGTGCAGGATGGCTATGCCGCCCTGATCGCCAGTCTGGAAGAAGAAGGCGCGCTGTCGCGCGAACTGGAACAACTGCCTAGCGTGGCCGAACTGGCACGTCGCAAAGCCGATGGCCGTGGCCTGACCACGCCGGAACTGGCGGTGGTGGTCGCGAACGTGAAGAACCGTTACAAACGCATTCTGTCGGCCTTGCCGCTGACGGAACTGGGCTGGGCCGAGTCGGTGCTCAAGCCTTACTTCCCTGAGCTGCTGGTGGCTACCCGCTCCGCGCTGGCACACCCGCTGGCAAATGCGATTCTGGCGACCGTGCTGGCCAATGAATCGGTCAACCGCTGCGGTCCGCTGATGCTGCGTCAGCTGGCGGCCGAGCATGGCGCTAGCGAGTCCGATGTGATTCTGGCCTGGGGTCAGGCATGGTCGGCGCTGAATCTGGCACCGGTGTTCGACACGCTCGACGCCGATGCGCTGAAGATCCCGCGCGCTGTCTCGATCAAGGTCGATGGCCGCACCCGCGTGCTGCAGAAAGCGGTCATCGAAGGCGTGCTGACGGTGCCAGCCGACCAGCTGCGTGCCGGTGTCGCGGAACTGAGCAAACTGTTCGCTCAACCGGAAACGCTGGCGAAAATGATTCCAGCCGATGGTCAGTCCGATGCCGAACTGACGGCCGGCCTGCGTGCGGAATTCATGCAGGCCTGGCAGGCGGTCGATGCGATCGAATCGGTTGCAGCGTTCGTGTTTGCAGCGCTGTCGGTGACCCGTCCGCAAGGTATGGATCTGCCAGCGTTCCTGCAGGTGGGCATGGCGCTGCGTGCGCAGGTCGGCATCGATACGCTGGAACGCGGTCTGAAACTGCCAGCCCAGAACCGTTCGCAGGAACAGCTGCGGAGCTATGCACAGAACGCGCTGCGTCGTACCCAGCAACGTCTGCTGTCGCAAGTGCTGCGCCATGCTGACAGCACCCATGCTGCTAGCGAAGCGGTCGAAGTGGTGGTCAACACGCTGGGTCTGTCCGGCTATGCCGTGGCGACCGATCTGGAACAGGCCATGCTGGATGTATGGGCACTGTCCGAAGCGACCGCTGCGCCGCTGGCTGCCTGAGGCAATGGGGCAAATTAGCCAGACTTTGCCGCCAGCAGTGCGCGCCCTCGCTGAAGCAGATTTCAGCGTGGTCGCGCAGCGCTTCACGGCCGCCGGTTATACGGTGGCGCAAGCGGCCGACGGGATACTGACGATACAGGGCGCTGCTGCAACTGCTGCAACTGCTGCTACTGCTGCAGCCCCGCGTCCGGCCGTGCTGTTGTCGGTCGGTGTGCATGGTGACGAGACCGGGCCGATTGAAGTACTGGCCTATCTGCTCGATCAGCTGTCGCAGGATGTCGCCGTTAATCCGGCGGCGCTGGCGGTGGACCTGATGCTGTGTGTCGGGAATATCGATGCAATCCGTGCCGGTAAGCGCTTTATCGATGCGGATCTGAATCGCATGTTCCGCAGCGAGCGTGGTACGCTGGCTGGTACCGCTGAAGCCGCACGCGCCGATGTGATGGTGGCTGCGACCAGCGCGTTCTTTGCGAACGCGTCGGCGCAGCGCTGGCATCTGGATCTGCACACGGCAATCCGGCCTTCCGTGTATCCGGCGTTTGCCATTGTGCCGGAGCTGATCGCCGACGCGCCGCGACAGCAATTGCTGGCGTGGCTGGGACATGCCGGGGTCGGTGCGGTGATTATGAATCCGGCTTCGGTCGGCACCTACAGCTACTACTCGGCCGAGCACCATCAGGCCGCCGGGACGACCATCGAACTGGGGCGCATTGGTACGCTGGGCAATAACGACATCGCTCAGTTTGCCGATGCGTCGGCAGCGCTGGATGCCCTGCTGCGTGGCGTGGCACCGGCCACGCTGGCGCGTCAGCCGCACATCTTTGCGACGGCCCGCCAGATCATCAAACTCAGTGACAACTTCCGCATGGCCTTCGGCCGCGAAACGCATAACTTCACGGCGATGCGTCAGGGCGAAGAAATTGCGCGTGATGGCGATACCGTGTACACGGTGCAGCATCCGGAAGAACTGGTGGTGTTTCCGAATCCCGATGTCAGGGTCGGATTACGCGCCGGTCTGATGGTGCATCGCATCGGCTGATGCATTCAAACCTGCTCAGATATTGATCGCCACCGGCTCCATGCGCGTCTCTGGCGTGAGCGGTGCATACGGCGAGGGCAAGAACAGCTGATCGTTCTGTCCCTCGACGGTGGCGCGCAGCCAGTCCCACACAGTACGCACGCGCTTCTGGCCAAACAGGTCGGACGGCGCTACCAGCCACAGGGTGCGGTGGGCATACACGATCTCCGGCAGCACCGGCACCAGATCCGGATATTTGCGCGCGGCATACGGCGGCGCCATCACCAGACCGATACCGGCATTGGCCGCTTCGCATTGCGCCAGCATGCCGGTGGCACAGAAGCGCCGCTTCGGCACGATGCCGATTTCATCGAGATAGTTCAAACCTGTGCTCATCAACTGCGTCTGTACGTAGTCGATGAACAGGTGCTCGGCCAGATCTTCCTTGCGGGTGATGGTGGGATGCTGCGCCAGATAACTGCGTGAACCGAACAGGTAGTAACGGAAGCAGCTCAGGCGCGTCACCATGTAGCGCCCCGTTTCCGGGGCATCCAGCGTGATGCTCAGATCCGCTTCACGGTTGGCCAGATTGGCAAAGCGCGGCAGCAGCAACAGGTCGAGATGCAGCTCCGGGTTGACACTCACCAGCTTCTGCACATGTGGCGCCACCAGCACCGAGCCAAGTAATTCCGGCGCACCGAGACGTACTACGCCGCGTGCGCCCTGCATTTTTCCGGCCAGTTGTTCCAGCGCCGACATGGCGGCCGATTCCATCAGCTCTGCGTGCGGAATCAGCGCGCGTCCCTGCTCGGTCAGTTCGTAGCCTTCGCGTCGATGATCGAACAGCGGCGTACCGAACTCCTGTTCCAGTCGCTGTATGCGACGCGCCACAGTGGTGTGGTCCACCGCGAGGCGGCGTGCTGCGCCAGTGAGCGTGCCAGCACGGGCTAGCTCGAGGAAATAGCGTAGGTCAGTCCACTCGGGGAGTTTATTCATGCGCTTGATTGTGCAACAACGCACAATGGGTTGGCAAGAATTCCCGTTTCCGGCGTGGTTACTTGTCACTAAAATCCGCACACACGAATTTTCCCTTCAGCTCCCACCTTAGAGGATGTTATGGATTCCTTGAGTATTGCCGGCTTGCTGGCGCACCACGCGCGCTATCAGCCTACCGCTACGGCGGTGGTGTTCGAGAGCGAGCGGCTGGACTGGCGCAGCTTTGCGGCGCGCAGTTCGCAACTGGCGCAGGCCATGGCGCAGGCGGGCGTGCGTCCCGGTGACCGGGTTGCCACCGTGCTGGCGAATAGCCTGGAACTGCTGCTGATTTACTGGGCCTGTGCCGATCTGGGTGCGGTAGCGGTGCCGCTGTCGCCGCTGCTGCAGCGCAGCGGACTGCAATCGCTGCTCGAGGATGCCGCGCCACGCATGGTATTTACCAGTGTGGCAGCCTTGCCCGATGTACGCGCTGCGGTGAGCCAGTGCGGCACTGCCGCAACCGAGCCTGTGCGGCTGGTCTGCGTCGGTGCGAGTGGCACGGCGGCTGCGCTGGATGGCGCGCAGACTTACGCGGAGTTGGTCGCTGCACACGGGCCACTGCTGGCGGTAGCGCCGATCGTCCCCGATCATCCCTGCAACATCATGTACACCAGCGGCACTACCGGCCAGCCCAAAGGCATTCTGCTCACGCACCGGGTGCGTGCCCATTACGCCACGCTGATGGCCAGCATCTTCCGCGTGTCGCCGGAATCGGTGGTGCTGCATACGGGCGCGATTGTTTTCAACGGCGCCTACGTGATGATGATGCCGGCTTTTGCGCAGGGCGCTCGTTACGTTCTGCATGCGCAGTTCGATGCACGCGCTTTCGTGGCGAGTGTGGCGCGTGAAAAAGTCACGCACACCATGCTGGTGCCATCACAGATCGGCGCGATCCTCGACCTGCCGGATCTCGATCCACTACAACTGGCGTCCCTGCAGGTAGTGCTGTCGCTGGGTGCGCCGTTGCCGCTGGCACGCAAGCAGGCACTGGAAGCCTTGCTGCCCGGACGTCTGCACGAACTGTATGGTCTGACCGAGGGTTTTGTCACGGTGCTCGACCGCCGCGATACGCAGCGCAAACTCGGCTCGGTGGGTGTGCCGCCGCCATTCTTCGAGCTGCGCATCGTGCGGGAAGATGGCAGCGAGGCCGAGGTGGGCGAGACCGGCGAGATTGCCGGACGCGGTCCGCTGCTGATGTCCGGCTACTACCAGCGCGCCGATCTGACCGAGCAGACTATCCGCGATGGCTGGCTGTATTCGGGCGACATCGGCCGCATCGATGCAGACGGCTATCTGTATCTGGTCGATCGCAAGAAGGACATGATCGACAGCGGTGGCGTGAAGGTTTATCCACGCGATATCGAAGAGGTGATCGCCACCCATCCGGATGTCGCCGAGGTGGTGGTGTTCGGTGTGCCCGATGAAAAATGGGGGGAGACACCGTTCGCTGTGGTGCAAATGAAACAGGCTTTCGGTACTGGCTGCACACCCGAGCAATTGCGGGACTGGATCAATGTGCGGGTTGCAGCTCGCTATCAACGTGTCAGTGCGGTGGCACTGGTGAGCAGTTTTCCCCGTAACGCCGCAGGAAAAATACTGAAACGCGAACTGCGCGCGCCGTATTGGGAAGGTCGTGAGCGTGTGATTTAGTACGCTGCGGCAACGTCGGAAGGGGCTGTGCATTTCTGCACATATGCCGTGCATGGCTTCATCTTTAACTAAGTTTGCAGAACGGGCACACTGCATCGCAATGTCCGTCAACGGTCATATAAATACTAAAAATATCTGGAGGAGATGCTATGCGTATGTCTAAACAAAGCACGCTGGTGCTACGTCGTTCCGTTGCAGTGATGGTGGCTGCTTCGGCGATTTCAGGGTTGGCTGCAGGGCAGGCGTTTGCTGCTGCCGATGCCGCCGATGCTGCCGCTGCCGACGCTACCCCGGTGGCGGCAGCCAACGAACCGGAAAAAGTGATCGTGACGGCACGTCGTCGCGCCGAACTGATACAGGATGTGCCAGGTTCGGTCACCGCGATTTCCGGCGCGGCGATGGAAAAAGCAGGCATCCCCGACATTACCGGTCTGGCCGATCTGCTGCCGAATACCACGCTGAAAACTTCGCGTGCCACCAACACCACGCTGACCGCCTTCATTCGCGGTATCGGCCAGCAGGATCCGGTTGCCGGTTACGAGCAGGGCGTGGGCATCTATCTGGATGATGTGTATCTGGCCCGCCCGCAAGGCGCGCTGACCGACATCTACGATCTGGAACGCATCGAAGTGCTGCGTGGCCCGCAAGGGACGCTGTATGGCCGCAACACCATTGGCGGTGCCGTCAAATACGTGACGCGCCGTCTGGCTACCGGCAATACGCTGAATGTGAAAGGCACCTTAGGTAGCTATAGCGAGCGTGATCTGGTGGTCAAAGGCAGTAGCGAAATTTCCGACATGCTGCGCATCGGTGGCACGCTGGCCACCTTCAATCACGGTGGCTACGGCAAGAACGTGCTGAATGGTCTGGATAACTACAACAAGAAAGTGGTGGCTGGTCGCGTCAGTGCAGAACTGACGCCATCGTCGTCCCTGTTCGTGCGCTTCTCGGCTGACCGTACGGTCGACGATTCGCTGCCGAAGCAGGGCTACCGGCTGACCGCCGGTCCGGCTCCTACCAGCGAAGCGCCGCTGTCCGGCCCTTACGATACCCGCGCGAATCTGTACACGGTGCTGGGTCATCAGCAGCAGGTGACCACCGAAGGCGGCAGCCTGATGGTGGAATACACGATTGATCCGACCCTGTCGGTAAAATCGATTAGCGCTTACCGCAGCAGCAAGTCGTATGCACCGATTGACTTCGATTCGCTGGCGACCCCGCTGTTCGAAGCACCGGCCATCTACACCGACCGTCAGGCCAGTCAGGAACTCCAGTTGACCTATACCGGCTCGCGCTGGCAAGGTGTGGCAGGTCTGTTCTACATGAAGACCAACGCCTTCAATGAATTCGATGTGCTGTACAACGCCGCCGGTGGTCTGTCGCTGTACACCCGTGACGATATCGATAGTAAAACCTGGGCTGCCTTTGCGGACGCCAGCTATAACGTTAGCGATGATTTCAACATCAACATCGGTGGCCGTTACACCAATGACGAACGTCAGGCAGCGATCTACAAGCGTACCTACCTCGGCCTGAAAGGTTCGCCAACGCTGGGTAATCCTGCGGCAGTCGGCGGCGCACCGAACACCGATATGAGCAAGAACGATCTGAATCGCACCGATACCAAGTTCACGCCTAAGCTGGGACTGGGCTGGAAGATTGATCGCCAGAACAATCTGTATGCCACGTACTCGGTGGGCTTCAAGGGCGGCATGTTCGATCCGCGTATGGATCTGACGGCATCCGGTGGCCCAACTAGCGCAGCTTCGCTGCTGAAGCGTCAGGGTGTGGCACCGGAAGAGGTGAGCTCCTTCGAGCTTGGCCTGAAGTCGAATCTGAACGGTGGCCGTCTGCAAACCAATGTGGCAGCTTTCTATAGCGACTACAAGAACGTGCAGATTCCAGGCTCGATTCCGACCTTCGCAGCAGACGGCAGCGTGAACGGCTTTGCCGGTACGCTGACCAACGCTGGTAAGGCCAAGATCGCCGGTGTGGAACTGGAAGCGATTGCCCGTGTAAGCGACCAGCTCACCGTGAGCGCCATGTTCAGCGCCATCGATGCCAAGTACAAGGAATGGATGGTCGCGAATGGCAAATCGCTGGTGAACGTGGCCGATCAGGCCGAGTTCCAGAACACGCCTAAGACTTCCGCCAATCTGAGCGCTACCTACGACTGGCCACTGACCGCCTTTGGTCGCAGCGGTACCCTGTCGCTGAATAACTCGGTGTCGTACAAGAGCAAGGTGTATCAGAGCGAAATGGTACGCATGACCGGGGTGGCCTCGATCGATGCAAACGTGCCGCAGAATCTGATGCTGATGCAGGAAGGTTATGGTCTGTGGGATGCCGGTCTGGTATGGACCAGCAGCGACCGCAAACTGCAACTGGCACTGAATGGCCGCAACCTGCTGGATAAGCGCTACAAGGTTGCCGGTTATGGCTTCGCGGGCTTCTTCAACACCATCACCACCTTCTACGGTGACCCACGTACGGTGAAAGCTTCGCTGTCGATGAAGTTCTAAAGAGCGTTTCAGGTAAGGGGCGGCGCACGGAGCACTGGTGCTGTAGCGCCGCTCTGGTTTTTCCGCACGGAGTCTTATGATTGCTAATCAACTTCCCTACGTAGAACGTAGCTGGCGCAGCCATGATGGCCTGCGTCTGATGGCGCGCGATTACGCCGCCGCAGCGGGCCCGGCGCGCTGCCCGATCGTCTGTATCCACGGCTTGACCCGTAACAGCGCCGACTTCGAAACAGTGGCGCCATGGCTGGCGGCACAGGGGCGCCGTGTGCTGGCGCTGGATATCCGTGGGCGTGGCAAATCCGAATACGATAGCGACCACAGTCACTACAACCCGCTGGTATATGCGCGCGATGTGGCACAGTTGCTCGAAGAACTGGGGATTGCGCGTGCAGTGTTCATCGGCACGTCGATGGGCGGCATCATCACCATGACGCTGGCAATGCGTCACCGTCACCTGATTGCCGCGGCAGTGCTGAATGACGTGGGCCCGCGCCTGTCACAACGAGGCCTGTCACGGATTGCCGGCTATGTCGGCACCGGCGTACCGGTCGATAGCTGGCACGCTGCTGCGGCAGCCTGCAAGGCAATCAATGCAGTGGCTTTCCCGCATCACACCGATGCGGACTGGCTGCTGTGGGCACGCCGCACCTTCGCCCAGAACGAGGATGGTAGCTTCCGTCCGCAATACGATCCGGGCATCGCGATTGCGATCAAACAGGGCAAGGTCAAGACTAGTTCGCTGATGGCACGCTGGGCTTTCCGCCGACTGGCCCGTCACGTGCCGACCCTGCTGCTGGTAGGGGGGATTTCGGATCTGATCGAGGCACCGGAGATCGCCGCGATGCGCGCCGACGCGCCGCAGATGCGGGTGGTGGAAGTGCCGGATGTGGGCCATGCGCCGATGCTCGACGAGCCCGCATCGCAGGCTGCACTGAGCGCCTTCCTGGCCCACGTGCCTTAAGCGGGAGTCGCGACCATGAGTATGATTTTCGAAGACCACGCGGCACCTGTGCTGGCGCGCGTGGGTGAGCGGCTGTGGCTGTCGGACTGGGTCTGCATCGAGCAGTCCCGCATCGACGGCTTTGCTGCTGCCACTGGCGACCATTACTGGCTGCATACCGATCCCGTGCGTGCGCAGCGCGAAAGCCCGCTGGGCGGCACCATCGCCCATGGTTTCCTCACCATGTCGATGCTGGCGCCTAGCTGTCTGCATGCGCTGCTCGATGTGCTGGGTGCCGACGAGGTGCTCAATTACGGCGTCGAGAATCTGCGTTTTCTGGCGCCGGTGCGCTGCGGTGCCCGGGTGCGTAGCGCTATCGTGTTGCGTTCTGCGCTCGCTAAACCGGGCGGACGGGTGCTGGTAGGATTAGACTGCAGTGTCGAAATCGAAGGGCAGGAGCGTCCGGCGCTGGTCGGCCAGTCGCTGATGTTGATTCACTTCCCCAATCAAACAGGAGTTAGCCATGCCGCACAAGCTGCGTAACACCATTCGCGCCACATTGGGTTTGCTGGTCTGTTTCAGCGCGCCGTTGCTGGCGCAGGCTGCGCCACTGAAGGTCGCACTGATTACCAGTAAGAGCCATCCGGCCTATGAAGCCTATGCACGCCAGACCGAAGCGGGGTTTATGCTGGGGCTGGAATATCTGACGCAGGGCACCATGATGGTGGAAGGCCGCAAGATCGTGGTCATCAATAAGGATGATCAGGGCAAGCCGGATATGGCCAAGGCGTTGCTGACGGAAGCTTATGTGGATGACGGCGTCGATATCGCGGTCGGTACGTCGACCTCTGGCGCAGCGTTAGCGATGCTGCCGGTGGCGGCCGAAATGAAGAAAATACTGGTGGTGGAAGCGGCCGTGGCGGCCGACATCACGGGCAAATTCTATAACCGCTACATCTTCAAGACCTCGCGCAATTCCTATCACGACGCCTGTGCCGGTGCGGCCGCCACCATGGCGCCGGCCAGTCTGGCGTTTCTGGCGCAGGACAATGTGTTCGGCAAGGACGGCATTGCCGCCGCGCGTGACTGTCTGGGCAAAATGGGTAGCAAGGCCAAGGTGGTGCATGAAGAATATGCCCCAGCGGCCAGCACCGATTTCACTGCACCGGGCCAGCGCCTGATCGACGCGCTGAAAAAAGCACCGGAGCCGCGCTTCCTGGTGGTGGCATGGGCCGGTAGCAGCCCGATTAACAAGCTGGCCAATCTGCAACCGGGACGTTACAACATTACGCTGGTACCGGGCGGGAATCTGCTGCCCGTGATGAAGGGCTGGAGTGCCTACGCCGGTTCCGAAGGTTCGCTGTACTACTACTATGATTTCCCTACCAATCCGATGAACCGCTGGCTGGTGACGGAACATAAGAAGCGCTTTAACGGTATGCCGCCGGACTTCTTCGTTGCCGGTGGTGCTGCGGCGGCGAGTGCCGTGGTACAGGCGCTGCGTACCACCAAAGGCAGCAGCGAGACGGAACGCCTGATCACAGCGATGGAAGGGATGAATTTCGAAACGCCCAAGGGCACCATGACCTTCCGTAAAGAAGATCATCAGGCCATGCAGTCGATGTACCACTTCCGCATCAAGGCCAAAGAGAAGCAGAAAAACGAGTGGGACCTGCTGGAACTGGTGCGCGAAATTCCTGCTGCGCAGTTGCCGATTCCGATCAATAACAAGCCATAAGCGCGAACCACATGAGTAAGCATCATCGCGTCACGCTTGCCACCACTGGCCTCGGGATCCGCTTCGGCGGACATCAGGCGGTGCAGGACGTGACGGCCAGTTTCCGCGCCGGTGAACTGACGGCCATCGTTGGGCCCAACGGCGCTGGCAAGACCACCTATTTCAATCTGATTTCCGGCCAGCTAAAAGCCAGTAGTGGCACGGTGCAGCTACATGGTAAGGATGTGACAGCGCTGAGCGCTGCACGCCGTACCCGGCTCGGTATCGGGCGCGCCTTCCAGCTGACTAATCTGTTCCCGCAACTGAGCGTGCAGGAGAATATCCGGCTGGCGGTGCAGAGCCGCGCCGGAATCGGTTTCCGCCTGCTGTCGGTATGGTCGGAGCAGAAAAGCGTCAACCAGCGCACTGCCGAGGTGCTCGAACAGGTGGCGATGGGGCCGCTGCGCGACCAGATCGCCGCTACGCTTTCGCACGGCAACCAGCGCAAGCTGGAAGTGGCGATGCTGCTGGCGCTGGATCCGGAAATTTTCATGTTCGATGAACCGACTGCCGGCATGAGTGTCGATGAAGTGCCGGTGCTGCTCGATCTGATTCATCAGATCAAAGCCATGCGCGACAAGACGGTGCTGCTGGTCGAGCACAAAATGGACGTGATCGGGGCGCTGGCCGACCGCATCATCGTGCTGCATCAGGGCTGCCTGATGGCCGATGGGGTACCGGCGGAAGTGATGGCGCTGCCGCTGGTGCAGCAAGCCTATTTAGGATCGACGGGGATGCGCCATGACTGAGTCCTTACTGACACTGCGCGGCGTGCATACCCACATCGAGCAATACCATATTCTGCATGGCGTGGATCTTACCGTGCCACGCGGCGAACTGACCGTGCTGCTGGGACGCAATGGCGCCGGCAAGAGCACCACACTGCGCACCATCATGGGCTTGTGGCGCGCATCCGCCGGTAGCGTGCAATTCGACGGCCGCGAACTGGCGGGCAGGGAGACGCCTGATATTGCCCGTCTCGGCATCGCCTATATTCCCGAGAACATGGGCATCTTCGCCCAGTTGACGGTGCAGGAGCATTTGCAGCTGGCCTGCCGTAACGGCAAGCCTGACCCTGCCCGGCTAGACTGGATCTTCGGGATATTCCCGGCGCTGAAACGCTTCTGGCATCAGCCCGCCGGCACCCTGTCGGGCGGACAGAAACAGATGGTGGCGATTGCTCGTGCCATCGTCGAGCCGCGCCGTCTGATTCTGGTGGACGAACCAACCAAGGGACTAGCACCGGCCATCATCGAGCATCTGGCCGAAGCGTTTGTGCAGCTCAAGGCCAGCGCCACCACGATTCTGCTGGTCGAGCAGAATTTCGGATTCGTGGCGCGGCTCGGTGATTCGGTGGCCGTGATGGATGGCGGGGTGATCGTGCACAGCGGCCGCATGGCCGAACTGGCGGCCGATCAGGATTTGCAAACCCGTTTGCTGGGGCTCTCGCTCGCAGCGCATCAATAGAGGGGAATACGATGACGGCTATGCCGAGTGCCGCACCCGCGGCCGAGATGATGTTGCCGCGCAAGCGCATCGATTACCAGCCGTGGTTTGTGCTGGCTGCGATTCTGGTACTGACCTGGCTATGGGTAGGCGAGAGCGCCACGTGGCTGACCCTGACCGTGGCCGGACTGGCGATGGGCATGCTGCTGTTTATTATGGCCAGCGGCCTGACCATGGTGTTCGGTCTGATGGGCGTAATGAACTTCGGTCACGGCGCGTTTATCACGGTGGGCGCCTATTCGGCCACGCTGGTGCTTTTGCGTCTGCAGGACTGGCTGCAGGCTCCCGAGATTGGTCTGAACGCCGCCGCGTTAGGAATGGCGCTGCTGACGGCAACTGTGGTGACGGCAGCACTGGGCTGGCTTTACGAGCGACTGATTATCCGTCCGGTGTATGGCAATGCGCTGATGCAGATTCTGATTACCTTCGGTGCCGCCACCGTGTTACAGGAACTGGTCACGGCCATCTGGGGCGCGGAACTGATTGCGCTGACCCGTCCTGCGGCCTTTGATGGTGCGTGGGTGCTGGGCGATGCCGTGATCGAGAAATTCCGCGTGCTGTGCGCCGCTGCCGGTCTACTGGTGTTCGGTGCGATGATGCTGATCCTGCATGGCACCCGTATCGGCCTGCTGGTACGCGCCGGAGTCGCCAATGGCGAGATGGTGCAGGCGCTCGGTTACCGCGTGCGTACCCTGTTCGTCGGTGTGAGTGTGGCCGGTGCCGCGCTGGCCGGCATGGGCGGTGTGCTGTGGGGACTGTATCGCCAGGAACTCACTACCAGCATCGGCGCCAGCAGTCTGGTATCGATCCTGATCGTCATCATCATCGGCGGTATGGGCTCGGTGGGCGGCTGTTTCCTCGCTTCCCTGCTGGTGGCGCTGGCCAGTAATTACGTCGGTTTTCTGGCGCCCAAGGCGGCCTTGTTGTCCGAGGTGGGGCTGATGCTGGTGGTGCTGGCATGGCGCCCGCGCGGCCTGTATCCGATTACGCACTGAGTGACGACCAAGTAGCCACTGAGCCTGCATTCAGTCTGCATTTCGCCTTTATCGAGAACGACTATGAGTTTCCAACTGCTTTCCAACGAATTACCACGCAGCCGGCGCCTGAGCTGGGCGCTGGTCACGATCGTGCTGTTGCTAGCACTGGCGCCGTTTCTGTTTCCCGGCGCGCGCGCCATCAATGCGGCCGCCACCATCTGCATTTTTGTGGTGCTGACCGCTTCCTATGATCTGCTGCTCGGATACACCGGCATCATCTCGTTCGCCCACACCATGTTCTACGGCGTGGGGGCTTACGGGGTCGGGCTGGCGCTGCTGCACCGTGGGCCGAGCTTCAGTTCTGTGCTGATCGGGCTGGGTGCAGCCATGCTGGTGTCGCTGGCGCTGGCCTTGCTGATTGGTCTGTTCTCGCTGCGCGTGCAGGCGATTTTCTATGCCATGGTGACGCTGGCGATTGCCAGCTGTGTGGGCGTGATGACTAGCCAGTTCCCCGAGTGGACGGGCGGCGACGATGGGCTGACCATCCCGGTGCCGGAATTACTCAGTCCTGCCTTCCGGCTGCTGGAAGAACCGCTGCTCGGTAAAGTTATTAATGGCAAAGTACTGACCTACTACCTGCTGTTTGTGGTGGCCTTGCTGGCCTTCCTGCTGATGCTGCGGATTGTCGCCTCGCCGTTCGGGCGGGTGCTGCAGGCGATACGCGAAAACGAATTCCGCGCCGAGGCGATCGGTTACCACACGGCCGCCTACCGCACGCTGGGTAGCGTACTCGGTGCGCTGGGGGCAACGCTGGCTGGCGCCATGCTGGTGCTGTGGTTGCGTTATCTGGGGCCGGATACCACGCTGTCGTTCGCCATCATGCTCAACGTGCTGCTGATTACCTTTATCGGCGGACGCGGCACGCTGTATGGCGCGGTGCTAGGCAGTGCCCTGTACATCGTGGCGCAAACCTATCTGATCGATCTGATGAAACTGGCCAGCGGCGCGCTGGCGCAGGGCGCGGCAGCGCAGGCCGGCTCCGCGCTGGAACCGCTGCTGGCGCTGCTGGCACGGTTAATCCATGCCGATCGCTGGTCGCTGTGGATGGGCGTGTTGCTGGTGCTGTCCGTGTATTACTTCCCGACGGGGATCGTCGGGAGGCTGCGCGGACGCGCTGCGTCGGCATAGCGCTACCCGAGCGACTACAACCTGCAGCGCGTGCCGCGCGGGCGGCTTAGGAGCGCAGCAGGATGGCAGCCACGCTGGCGGCCAGACCGAGCAACACCACTGCTGCGCTAGCCATTACCGGCGTCACACGGCGGGAAACGGTAGGGATTTTCTGGATAGGCATGGTGGGCTCCTCGGGACTGGGTAAAAAGTGTCTCTAGGTTAATGGTTGTGTTGCTGCCAATCTAGACATTGCGCTGTATCAGAAGTAAGCAGGTGTAACCGAGCGGTTGCCTGCTTGCAATGGGAGCGTGTGAGTTGTTTTTTAACACACACAAAACTTAGGGCTGTAGGCCGGAAACGCCTATAATCGTCGTGTTTTTGCCCGTATATATCTCCCACAAGGAATGCCTGTGAACCAAACGTTGGTCCAGAAACTGACCCGTACCAAGTCGGTCAGTCATCACGTAGAAACTGCTTCTAACCATAGCAACAGCTTACATCGTTCGATAGGCTTATTCCCCCTCACCATGATCGGGGTGGGCGCCACCATCGGTACCGGGATTTTCTTCACCATGGTGGAAGCCGTGCCTAAGGCTGGCCCCTCGGTGATTCTGTCCTTCCTGATTGCGGCGATTACCGCCGGTCTGACGGCGCTGTGCTATGCCGAACTGTCGTTCCGCATCCCGGCCTCCGGCTCGTCCTACTCGTTTGCCTACGCCACCGTCGGTGAATTCCTCGCCTTCATCATGGCGGCCTGTCTGCTGCTCGAATACGGACTGGCGGCCAGCGCCACGGCGATCGGCTGGTCGGATTATCTGAATAACTTCCTCAGCAATGCGTTTGGCTGGCATATCCCCGATGTTCTGCGCTCGCCGATGATTGTTTCCACTGCCAAGGGCATCGAGATTCATGGCGGGCATATCAATCTGCCGCCTATCCTGCTGGTGTGCCTGTGCTGTATTTTGCTGCTGCGCGGCGCCAAGGAATCGGCCACCACCAATGCCATCATGGTGCTGATTAAACTGGCGATTCTGATTTTCTTCGTGGTGATCGCCTTCTCGGGCTTTGACATTAACAACTTCCATCCCTTCTTCAGCCCGGACAACGGCGCGCACATCACCGGCATGGCCGGGGTGACGGCGGCGGCTGCCACAGTGTTCTTCTCCTTCATCGGTCTGGATACGGTAGCGACGGCGGGTGAAGAGGTGCGCAATCCGAAGCGCAATGTGCCGATCGGCATTCTGGCGGCACTGGGCATCGTGACGCTGTTCTACATGCTGGTGGCAGTGGCCGCGATGGGCGCGCAGCCCGCTTACAAATTTGCCGGTCAGGAAGCTGGACTGGCCGTGATTTTGCAGAATGTGACGGGCAAGACCTGGCCAGCGCTGGTGCTGTCGGCAGGTGCGGTGATTTCCGTGTTCAGCGTGACGCTGGTGACGATTTACGGTCAGACCCGGATTCTGTACGCCATTTCCAAAGATGGCCTGATTTCTCCCTCGTTTAACAAGGTCAGCCCGCGCACCGGTGCGCCGGCGCGTAATACGCTGATCGTGTGTGTCGTGGTGGGACTGGTCGCAGGTTTCGTGGACGCGACCTTCCTGTGGGATATGGTCAGCATGGGCACGCTGACGGCATTTATCGTGGTGTCGCTGGCGGTGCCGGTGATGCGTCGTCGCACAGCACAGCGCGGCGAAGCGGTGGAGGCCGGTTTCCGTGTACCGTTCGGCCCTTACGTCGTGCCGGGCCTGAGTATCGGCGCCTGCCTGTATCTGATGTTCGGTCTGTCGATGACCACCTACACCATCTTCATCATCTGGATGGGTGCAGCGATCGTGACCTATCTGCTGTACGGCATGCGCCATTCGCGCCTGAATCAGGCAAGTTAGAAAGAGTCGGCGCTTGATCGGATCAAGCGCCGCGTTGCGCCGCACGCAATTTGCGGCGCAGGCGCAAGTTATCTGCCACCACTGAAAGCAGGGCAATCAGTGCCAGCACACTGACGGCATGGGTATCCAGATAATGCCAGAATGCCCACGCCGCTGCGGCACAGCCGAGCGCGCAGAAAATAAGCCAGATCTGATCTTTCATCATCGCATCATCCGTGAACGGTAGGCGCTTCGCCCAACGATTGTTTTATCATAAACTACAGGATGACGGCGCATGATTTCCGCGAGCCAATGCCTGTTTAGCCCGCGGCATTGTAGGTTCCATAGGACATCGGCTAGTGATGAACCGTCACTTAGCGTACGCCCGCTTGCAACGGCAATACTGCCAATTACAGCACCGACATAAAATGCGGCCGACAGTGTGGCAATCATACTGAGTTTCTCAATGCGTAAGCCCGCGCCAATCAACTCCCGGATGGTGACGCGTTTGCCAAATTTGTCGATATGGCCGATGAAGGTTGCCGCAGAACTGAGCGGCATCTGTAGTGTCCCGAATAAAGACTCCGGGGCTGGTAGCCCGAGTGATTGCATGTTTTCTCGGAAATAATGATAGAACGTCGCCATATTGCCTCCCTGTTGCCTAGTACAAATGGAGATTAGGCGTGGTATGAAAATGTGTTTTGCGATGAGGCAATAGCTTGGCGCTAATGACGAGGCGAACTTGAACTGATCGAATCTTCTTGTGAGAAAACGTATCGACTGACGCGGTGGTCAGCCAGAAAATAAAAATGCCGCCCAGTGTGAACTTGGCGGCATTTTTTCTGGGTGCTAGGTGGCCGTTTCCGGCGCTTGCATTACTCGTCGGTTTTTGGTTCTGCGCCGAGGTAGAGGCGCAGCAACAGACCGGACAGGGCGATGGCAGCAGGCAGGTTTTCGATGATGGTCAGCATAGTTTTCTCCGTAAGTGGTGGGACTTAACCGCGCGACGCCATGAAGCGCAACTCGGCCGACAGGTTAGGGGAATGGCGCTCGCAATCTTCTGCCAGCGCATGCAACCAGGAACGCGACACAGGCTGCTCGATTACCGTGACGGCCGCTGCAGCGGTGCGTGGCTTGACAGCCAGCAGCGCAGCCAGCAACTGGCGGGTGGCACTTGCCACATTGCTCAGATAGCCAGCGGTAGCGAATTCGGTATAAGTCAGTTTGCTCGTGCTCATGATTAGCTCCATATCTTCGTTTGTTGCGTTGCAGTATGGCGGCATTTCAGTAATAAATAAACTTTCAATTTGTGATACTCGGCATAAAAAAACGGTATAACTCATGCCCTTCCCCTATGGAAAAGTGATTTCATGGGGATACTTTTTGGCGCTAAAAAAAGTCGGAGGATATACTGCTAGACGGGATTGTTATTGCATGGTATTCAGAAAGCGAATAACACTAAAGGGGCGCAAGCGCGCTCAATGGCGCGGCGTTGCCGGCATCGGGACGCGCTGGGAGGACGCCGGAGCGCAGTCGCCACCGGCAGGCAGCGCTGGCCGCGGTGTTAGGATTTTAGCCAGCGGCCACCGAACATGGTGCACAGCAGGGCAGCGACGATCAGTGCGATGCCGGCCCACTGCCAGGCAGTGATGACGTCACCCAGCGCCATCATGCCGGCGGCGATGCCGACCACCGGGACGCCCAGACTGAACGGGGCGACGCGGTTGACCGGATGGCGCTTGAGCAGGCGCGTCCACATCGCGTAGCCGAGGATGGTGGCCATCCAGCCTAGATAGGCAGCGGAGAGCCAGGTGGAGAGTGGCGCCTGCAGCCAGTGCCAGCGCATCTCGGGCGGATCAAAGGCCAGCGTCAGGCCGATAAACGGCAGAATCGGGACCAGACTGCACCACACCATGAAGTTCACGACGTCGAACTGCGGCGTGGCTTGCTGGGCGCGCCGCACCACGATGTTGGAAGCTGCCCACATGGCGGCCGCCGACAGGCACAGGGCGAAGCCGGCCGCATTGGTGCCGCCGGCGTGGCCCGCTTCCAGATAGTTCATGGCGAAGCAGACCAGACCGAGGGCGGCCAGTAGCAGGCCGCCTTTGAGGGCGCGGCTGGCACGCTCGTGCAGCAGGGCGAAGCCGAAGAAGGCGGTGAAGAAGACCTGCGTCTGCAGGATCACCGAGGCCAGCGCGGCCGACATGCCGACCCGCAGCGACAGGAACAGTAACCCGAACTGGCCGACGCCCTGACACAGACCGTAGGCGATGATCCAGCGCGCTGGCATCTTGGGCGGGCGCAGGAACAGGATCAGCGGCAGGACGGCGAAGATATAGCGGGCGGCGCCGAGCTGGAACGGCGTCAGGTCGCGCAGGCCGATCTTCATGGCGACGAAGTTGGTGCCCCAGATGAGCACGACTAACAAGGCGGAAAACAGGTCGGTACGGCTAAAGGCGGGCGGTGCGGAGGAAGTCATGCGCCTGATCTTAACAGTCTGGCGCATTTTCTGCCGGCACCGGCCTTATCTGGCGTTGTGCAGTATGGCGCCACTGTGCACGACGATGCGGGCGGCATCGGCTTGCAGCAGGCCGATACGGCGCTGCACCAGCGGCCAGCCCGACCAGTCCACGTGCTGCAAACTGCCCGCGACGCCGACGGCCGCCGGCGTTGCCGACGCGCCAGCCAATAGCGGCGCTGTCTGTGGCGACAGGGCGTGCTGCAGCATGGCGACCACCTGCTGGTGACTCTCGACCAGCATGGCGTTGAGTGCCTCCGTTGGAATCTCGCGGACATGACGTCGCACGATGGCGCGTAGTGCTGCCACGTGCGCCACCAGCAGATAGTTCTGCACGATGAACAGGTTGATGTCTTCCACGGCGCGCTGTTTGCTGGCCGGTTCGTCAAGCATGCGTACCAGCGCGCTGCTCAGTCCTGCCAGACTATCCATCAGGCGTTTGCGTTCGATGCGGTAGGCGAAATCGTCGCGCCCTTTACCCTGCAGCAGATCGAAACTGGCCTGCATATAGCGCAGGTTGACCGTCAGCACTTCTTTGATCAGGCGTGGCAGCGACTGATATTCCCAGTTGGCCAGCACGAAGCTGAAGGCGGTGGCCACGGCGGCGCCGACGAAGGTGTCCACCAGTCGCTCGATGATCAGTTCATGGTTGCCCGGTGCGATCAGGTGCATCTGCAGCAGGATCATCACGCTGACGGCAATCGCAGCGTAGCGGTAGCGCAGGTAGATGAAGGTGGGCGTGGCCACGGTGGCCAGAATCAGCAAGCCCAGTATCGCGGCCGGGTAGTTCAGATAGCGCAGAATCAGCGCGGTAATCACGCAGCCGATGATGGTGCCGACGATGCGGTCACTGCGGCGCTGCTTGGTCATGCTGAAGCTGGGCTTGAGGATGATCACGATGGTCAGCACGATCCAGTAGCTGTGCGCTGCATACGGCAGCCACGCTGCGACAGCCAGTCCGACGCTGATCGCCATCGCCACCCGCAGCGAGAAGCGGAAGATCGGCGAGTCCATACGCAGGTGCGAGAAGATCATGCGCAGTTCGTACTTCTGCTGCGACAGGAAGGGACCCATGTCGGCATCGACCCAGAACGGGGTGCTGTCGGAGACTTTCTGGCTGGCCGTGTGCAGTTCACCGATCATCTGGATGATGGCGCGGATCTTGTTGCGCTGGGCGCGCAGCACGGCGAGCGCTTCCTGTGCCGGTTTGCCTTCGTCGATACGGCGCTGCAGGGCCGCCAGTTCCTGTTCCACGGCCGCCAGTTCGGGCGCGTAGCTCATTTCCGGGTACGAGGCTTTGTTACGGGTGACGTCGTAGGCTACCGATTCGATATCGCGGGCTGCCTTGTAGGCCAGATCGTGCAGGGTTTTCAGCACCGGGCTGTCGGCCAGATGCAGGCGCAGTTGTGCGTAGTCGGTGTGGGTGGACAGCACCAGTTCATACAGGTCCAGCATGCAGACGTGGGTCTGCACCACGATGGCATCTTTGCGATTCTGGTGGCTACGCAGAATCAGATCACGTGCCGCCTGCTGGCGGTCAGCCAGCAGACTCTGATGACGAATCAGCTTGTTGAATTGTTCGCTCAGGTTGTAGCGGCTATCGTAGAAATCGGCCTTGATGTCGATGTAGGCAGCCAGTTCGAACAGGGCTTCGGCCAGCACCTGCTGCTTGATGCGGTGCCGCAGCAGCCACGAGATACCCATCGCATACGCCAGATAGGCCAGCGCACCGAGCGTGAATAAGCCGGTATGGATAAACGCCTGGGTGGCCGTCATCGCATGTTCCATCGACATGGTCATGATGAACAGCGTGGCCAGTTGCAGCGGCATGGACTTTTTGCCATACACGATCATCATGCAGGCGAGGAAGCTGATCGCCACCAGCATCGCCATCAGCAGCCATTGCAGCGGCGCGCACAGGCTGATGAGCAAGGTCACGGCACTGCACAGCAAGACCGAGGCACTCATTTCGTTGAACTTGTGGCGCAGTGGGCTGGGCATGTCCATCAGCGCCGTGCACAGTGCACCGATGCAGACCGTCATGGCCGTTTCCAGACTGGCGAATAGCAGCGTGATCAGGGTGACGCCGACCAGCCCGGCCGCGAAACGCAGGCCGAGATAGAAGTAATGGCTATAGAAGAAGGTGCGCAGGTTGAGTGCGTAGTGCATGGCTGTGATCCGGTGGGCAGCTAGCATGCACGCCGCGGGATCGCCGCAGCGTACAGTGGGTCTAACAGGTCGTTGTGAGAGGCGTTATTGAAAGCGTGTTGGCTTACAACGGCATCAGAACACCGACAGCACCGGATAGCGACGCCATTCCGGTTCGGCGTGACGGGCGCCGTTTTCAAAGATGAAGTCGAGTACTTTTGTCTGGTCCGACAGCAGTTCCGGATGGGCGGCTTTCCACGCTTCGAAACTGGCTTTCAGTGCGGGCTCGGCGGCCAGCATTTCCAGTGCCAGATCTTCGAACACATAGTCGGAATAGGCTTCTTTCTTTTCCAGCACGCTGTTGAAGAAGCCCCAGCGGAAGAACGAGTCGTGGGCTTGCGGTTCCAGCGTTTCGACGACGTAGCGTGCCTTGTCCTGCTTGAGTGGCACGAAGTAGTCGCCCGGCTGTACAGTGAAGCTGGCGGTGCGCGCTTCTACCGTCACTTCGTCGTGGAACATATGGCCTTCGTAAGCGTGGCCACGCGATTGCACCGCAGCGATGTGGTAGTACTGCGCTTCGATGCTGGTGACGGCGTCGAAACGCGCCATCTCTACGCCGTTCCATTGCAGGCGCTCGATGGCTTCGCGCCATGCTTGCGGGATCACATAGCCTTTCGGCGCACGCACGCTGGTGTCGGCGACGAAGCGGTTGTAGTACGGGATGTCTGTTTCCCACGGCTGGTTACGGTCGTAGGACAGGCGCTGGTAGTTGCCCAGCAGACTAGGGCTGCGCACCGCGGCATAGCCTTTGAAGCGGAAGGTAGCTGGCTGGCTTTCATCCATCTGCCAGTGCACAGGCCACTCGCTGGCAGCGGCGGCCTGAGCGCGCGCTGCGGCGCGCAGGGCGCGGATCTGCGCGCCGTGCTGCACGGTGAAGGCCAGCGTGACATCGACCAGTGCGCGCATCGATTCGTAGCGATCCTTGAAGGGCTTGAGCATGTGGGTTTCCGGCATGAAGCCGATCACATGGTGCAGGGCGGCGTAGCCGGTCGAGAAGCGTGGCACTTCGAGGAATTCGGCGATGCCCTCGTCCGGCGAGTCCTTGACGGGATTAACGTAAGGGCAGGTCGGCCAGCCGCGCGCATCCATCTGCGCATAGATGTGCGGCAGCATGGTGTCGCGCAGGAAGGGACCGAGGCCATAGCCAAGCTTGTCTGCCTGGGTGTGGATCAGCGTCATGGTGTACGGGTAGTCGGCACCGTTGGAAGTGTGGGTATCGACCATCACGTCCGGATCCCAGCTGCTCAGCAGCTGATTGAATAGTTGCGCGTTCAGGCTATCGCATTTGATGAAATCGCGGTTCAGATCGAGGTGGCGGCTATTCCCGCGGAAGCCGAACTGTTCCGGCCCATCCTGATTCACGCGCGAAGTATTGGCGCGGTTGTGGGCGCCGTCAACGTTATACAGCGGCACGAACAGCAGCACCGTGTCACCGAGCGCGGCCAGCAATTCCGGCTGGTAGCACAGGTCGCGCACCATCGCCATGCAGGCGTCTACGCCTTCCGGTTCGCCCGGGTGGATGCCGTTGTTATTGAAGAAGACCGGGCGGCCACTGGCCTTGATCACGCTGCGGTCGAATTCGCCGTCGGCGCTGACCACGCCTGCATGCACCGCCACGCCGCCATCGGAAACACCGATCTGCTCAAAGCGCAGCACTTGCGGGAAACGCTGGGCCAGCGTCTGGTAGAACGCAATGCATTCCGACCACAAGGTGGTTTGATTCTGATTGCCTAGTTCGTAAGGCGTGGGCATTTCTGGGTGCATGGCAGTTCTGGATCTCGGGGTGGTGGGAAAAAGGCGCCGCCGGCCTCGTGAGCCGATTGCGACGCTGCTGCGGCCAGAATTGTATCATTCGTGCCCACTTTTTGAGCGATCGCAGGGCAGACGCCGGCCAACATTGCTTCGCTTCAAGATTTGCCTGCGCCGCCAGTGGTCTACTGGTGCTCCGGACGACTGGGGGAGTGCAGCATGACAAGGCTAGCTGGACTGTGGAGCAGGTGGCGCCGGCGCATCGGCGGCAGTGGGTGGATCTGCTGGCGGGCGCTGGGTGTGCTGGCGCTGCTGATCTTTGGCTGCCGGCTCGGGCTGGCGCAAATCGGCCCGCGCTATGTGCTGGCGCTGGATGGGCGCGGAACGGCGCAACAGGCTGCCGCGCCGGGGCAGTTGCAACTGGCGGGCAAGGGGCTGACACTGATTAGCTTTCAAGGCTTGCGCATCCTGACGCTGGGTGTCGATGCGGAAGCCTATAGCCGCGAAGCGATGGCGCACTGGCCAGCCGCCGATCTGCTGCTGCTCACGTCGGCCGATGGCGGACGCTATAGCGGCGTGGCACCGCTGGCGACGCTGGGGGATTTGCCGGTAATACTGGCGGCGACGCCGCAGGAAGAGGGCCGCACGCCACCGCTATATGCTTTGCAGCTATGGCAGGCGCTGCATCTGCACAAGGGCAAGATCCGCCTGCGCGTGACGGCCTTGCCGGACCAGCCGGGCAGCGCGCAGGTGGGTGGTTTCATGCTGGATATGGGCAATGGCCGCACGTCCTATCGTCTGTACGTGAGTTGCAGCATGCTCGCTGCCGGTGCCGCGCAGGCTCTGGCGCAGCGTTTGCCGGGTGCCGATCTGGCCTTGCTGCCGGACCGGCAGGTCCCGCAAGTGCTGGCGCTACAAGGCAAGCGCGTTAGCACGCCAACCGCACTAACGCCCAGCGGCCAGCAGTTTGTGCCGGTGCGGCGCTGATAGACGGTGCTGATTAGCGGCGTGCCGTGGTGGCTACCCAGTTGGCAAAGGTGTCGACGAATTTCTGCAGGAACTGTCGGCTGCTGTCATTGTTGATTTTGCCGTGTTCATCGAGCAGCTTGGTGGCGCCGCCGATATAGGCTTCCGGCTGTTGCAGCAGCGGCATATCGAGGAACACCATACACTGGCGCAAATGGTGGTTGGCGCCGAAGCCGCCCGTCGCCCCGGGCGAGACGCTGACGATGGCGGCCGGCTTGCCACTCCAGATACTGGCGCCGTAAGGGCGCGAGCCGACGTCGATGGCATTTTTCAGCGCGGCCGGGACCGAGCGATTGTATTCGGGCGTCAGGAACAGTACCCCGTCCATGCCCTGCATGTGCTGACGGAACTGCTGCCATGCTTGCGGCGCGGTGGCGCCGTCTTCCTCGAGATCCTGGTTGTACAGGGGTAGTTCGCCGATCTCCACGATCTGCATCGCCAGCGTTTGCGGCGCCATCGCCATCAGCTCGAGCGCAAATTTCCGGTTGATCGAATCCTTGCGCAGACTACCGACAATCACAGCAATTTTATAAGCGGACATGGCAACTCCTGACAGTGACAAAGGAGCGTCTATGGTAGCGCAGTTCGCTCAAGCGTAGCGCGTCGCAGCGCGGCGCAAAGAAGGGCTGAAAAAAAACCACGCCGCGTTGCCGGGGCGTGGTCTGGTGTGAGCGCGCTGGTCTTACAGCGCGTTCATTTCTTTCAGCAGGTTGTCGGCGTGGTCGACGTGTTTCATGTTCCACAGGATGTAGCGCAGATCGACCTGAATGTCGCGGGTCTTGGCTTTGTTAAAGTCCCAGTCGGAAATGATGGAGTCCAGCGTACCGTCAAAGGCCAGACCGATCCATTCGCCTTTGGCGTTCAGGGCAGCCGAACCGGAGTTACCACCGGTGATGTCCAGCGTGGCCAGATAGGCAACCGGTACCGATTTCAGCACTGGATCGACGTAACGGCCGAAGTCTTTGGCCTTGATGGCTTCCAGCTGGGCTTTCGGTGCGTTGAACTCGCCTTCGCCGGTCGCTTTGGCAGCGACGCCAGCGACGGTGGTGAAGGCGGTCCAGGTGGTGCCGTCGGCGCCATGGTCACGACCGGCAATTTTGCCGAAGGTAACGCGCAGAGTGCCGTTAGCATCCGGATACACAGCCTGACCTTTGCTCTGCATGAAGGCGATTTTGGCTTTCATGTAGTTGGCATAGGCTTGCTGCAGCTTGCCGCCCAGTTCTTCCTCTTGCGCTTCTTCTTTCATGCCTGGCTCGTACAGCGCCACGGCAGCCTGAATGAAGCTGTCGGTGCTGGCCTGGAATTCGGCAGGGGTTTTGCCGACCCAGTTGGCGCGCTCGGCGGCGTCGCCCAGTTTGCTACCGGCGTAGATTTTTTCCAGCGCGGTTTGCAGTTCGGCTTTGCTCATGCCGTCTTTGATGCCGAATACGGCGTCGAAGGCAGCGTTGCGTTGCGAAGCAGCTTGGGCAGCGTATTTGCTCAGGCTATTCATCACCAGTGCCTGATCGACTTTCTCGTCGTAGTTGCGGACCAGTGCGG
Source organism: Oxalobacteraceae bacterium (assembly GCA_027490725.1). GTDB lineage: Bacteria > Pseudomonadota > Gammaproteobacteria > Burkholderiales > Burkholderiaceae_D > Rugamonas. Next base: position 1,326 of record JAIXXN010000014.1, on the reverse strand, counting down.
CCACCGACGCTTTGATGCGCGGCACGTCACGTACCTGATAACCGGCTTTACGCTCGGCATCCGGCTTGGTGTTTTCATTGGCCAGACGGTACAGCATGCGTGCGGTGTTCAGCAGGCGTGGCTTGGACGAGGACAGGAAGTAGTCGCGCTGGTTTTCTGCGTCGCGCTGGGCGATCAGTTTTTCCACCAGTTCGATATCGCCAGCGTATTCGGCTTTGCGGGCCGGGGTGGCGTTGATCCAGGTTTTCAGGGCTTCGTGTTCGGCGGTTTTACGCTTGAGCATGTCGCTGCCGGCGTAGGAGTCCAGCATGCCCTGACGGTTTTTGTAGTAGTTGTTGATGCTGGCCACTTGCGAAGCGTACTTCAGCGCGGTGTCCTTGTTGTCCTTGGTGGTCTCGGCGATGATGGCCAGACTCTCTGCCGACGACTTGACGAACGCCGGATAGCTCCAGTCGAAGGTGAACGCCACTTCCGATGGCAGACGGTGACGGTTGGTGCGGCCAGGGTAGCCCAGTACCATCACGAAATCGCCTTCTTTGCTGCCTTCTTTGGCCAGTTTCAGGTAGTGCTGGGGAATATAAGGGACGTTGTCCTTGCTGAAGTCGGCAGCTTTGCCGTCTTTGCTGACGTAGGCGCGGTAGAAACCGTAGTCGCCGGTGTGACGTGGCCACATCCAGTTATCGGTGTCGCCACCGAATTTGCCGACCCCGGCCGGTGGTGCGTGCACCAGACGCACGTCACGGATTTCCAGCTGTTTGATCAGATAGTATTCCAGCCCGCCGTAGTAGGACGAGACGGTGCAGCGGTGGCCGGCGTCTTTTTCGCACTCGGCCTGGATTGCTTTGACATGTTTCTCGATGGCATCGCTACGTTTTTTGCCGCTCAGTTTGGCGACCTCGGCGTTGACCACTTCTTTGCTGACATTGGTGACAGCTTTGGTGACGAAAATGCGGCTGCCCGGTGCGGCTGGCAGTTCTTCGCCGAAATTATGGGCGAGGAAGCCATTGGCCAGCAGATCGCGCTCTGGCGTCGAGTTGTGCGCCACGCTGCCGTACACGCAGTGGTGGTTGGTCGCAACCAGACCTTGTGGCGAGACAAACGAGGCCGAGCAACCGCCCAGGCTGACGATGGCGCCCATCGGGAATTCGGTCAGTTTGGTGAGGTTGGCAGGATCGAGTTTCAGGCCGGCGGCTTTCAGTTGCTTGGCTACTTGTGGCAGCTGCTGCGGCATCCACATGCCTTCATCGGCATGGGCGGAAGCGCTCAGGATGGCGAGCGCGATCAGGGTCTTTTGCATTTTTATCGGATCCAAAAAGGGATAGGGGG